>NZ_JBFRFZ010000006.1:0-690014 GCF_052115065.1 Terrabacter sp. 2TAF16 | reverse complement strand
CAACCCTCCACCCGCTTGCCTTGGAGCTCGGTCAGGCGTCGTGCTCGATGGCCTCGAGCACGTCGGCGTCCTCGGCGTCCTCGTGGTCGTAGCTGACCTCGGAGTCGTACTCACCCGTGACGAGGTAGATGACGCGGCGAGCGACCGACACGGCGTGGTCGGCGAAGCGCTCGTAGTACCGGCCGACGAGCGTCAGGTCGAGGATCGAGCTGCGCGACCACGACGTGTTCTCGTCGAGCAGGGCGGCGAAGAGCTCGCGGTGGAGGTCGTCCATCGCGTCGTCGTCCTTCTCGAGCGCGATGGCCGCGGCGACGTCCTTGCTCGCGATGATCGACCCGCACTTGGCGACGATCGACTCGGCGACCTGACCCATCTGCAGGATGTGCGAGCGCAGCTCCGGCGGCACGGCCGAGTCGGGCGTGCGCAGGCGGGCGACCTTGGCGACGTGACGGGCGAGGTCGCCCATCCGCTCGAGGTCCGAGCTCATGTGCATCGCCGTCACGACGATGCGCAGGTCGGTGGCCACGGGCTGCTGGCGGGCCAGCAGGTCGATCGACAGCTCGTCGAGCTCGATGCGGATGTCGTCGAGCTTGCGGTCGGCCTCGATGACCGACTCCGCGAGGTGGACGTCGGCGTCGAGGAGCGCGGTCGTGGCGCGGGAGATGGCCGACCCCGCGAGCCGGGTCAGCTCGACGAGCTGGTCCGAGATCGTGTCGAGGTCCTCGTGGAACTGGTCGCGCATGGTCTTCCTGTCAGTTGCCGGTCGTGCGTGGTCGTGCCTGGTCGTGCGTTGCCGTCTGCACCGGTGTGACGTGCGGCGGCGCCGTGTCGGGAGCCAGCCTGCCACTCGCGACGCGCGCGGGACGGCATACGTTCGCGGTGTCACGTCCCCCGCTGGTGCAGAGGTTGGCAGGGCTTCGTGAATGGGTGGGGACGCCAAGGTGAACAGTGGGTTCGCGCTCCGCACGAGCGTGTCCCGCGTGGTCCGAGTCTGTCGGCCTGATGCGTACGCTGAGTGTCGTGGACCCGACGACAGCGGCAACGCTCGGTGGAATCGCCGGCCTCGCCCTGGGCGGCGTGGCGATGGTCGCCGTGCGCCTGTCGGACCGCTCGACGGCGGCCGAGATGCCCCCGCCGCCCGCCCCGCCGCTGCCCCCCGGCGTCGGTGAGGTCATCGCAGTGCTCCGCTCGAGCGGCATCCTCGTCGACTCGTCCGACCGGGTCGTCAACAACTCACCCGCCGCCGTCGCCCAGGGCCTGGTGCGCGGCCAGGAGCTCGTCCACCCGGAGCTGCTCCACCTCGCCCGCGCCGTGCGCCGCGACGGTGTCATCCGCGAGGCGGAGCTGACCCTGCAGAAGGGCATCGGCGACGGCCGTCTCGTCGTCGCGGCCCGGGTGGCGCCCCTCGGCGCCGACCACGTGCTCCTCCTCGTCGAGGACCGCTCCAAGGCGGCCCGCGTCGAGGAGATCCGCCGCGACTTCCTCGCCAACGTCAGCCACGAGCTCAAGACCCCGGTCGGGGGCATCTCGCTGCTCGCCGAGGCCGTGCTCGACGCGCACGACGACCCCGAGGCGGTCGCGCGCTTCGCGAAGCGGATCAGCGTCGAGTCCGAGCGTCTGACGCGACTCGTCAAGGAGATCGTCGAGCTCTCGCGCCTCCAGGGCGCCGACGTCATCAAGGACCCGACGGTCATCGACGTCGGTGCGTGCGCGCGCGACGCCGCCGACCGCAGCCGACTCATCGCCGACGAGCACCGCATCGAGATCGTGACGGCCGTCGACGAGGGCTGCGAGGTGTGGGGTGACGCCGAGCTCGTGACCACCGCCATCAGCAACCTCGTCGGCAACGCCATCGCCTACTCCGACGGCGGCACCCGTGTTGGCCTGATGGTGCGTCGAGGTCGCCCGGGTGTCATCGACGTCTCCGTCACCGACCAGGGACTCGGCATCGCGCCCGACGAGCAGCAGCGCATCTTCGAGCGCTTCTACCGCGTCGACACGGCCCGGTCGCGGGCCACCGGCGGCACCGGGCTGGGCCTGGCCATCGTCAAGCACGTCGCCGACAACCACGGCGGCAACGTGTCGGTGTGGTCCGAGCCGGGCCGGGGGTCGACGTTCACCATCGAGCTGCCCGCCGCCAACGCCTCCGCCGCGATCGCGCCCGCCGATCCGACGACGTATGCCGCCCTCCCGCCGTCCGAGCCCGACGTCCCCTCCGAGTCCCTGACCGAGTCCGAGGCCGAGACCGAGGTCGACGCGGGGCGCGGCGCCGCGCCCGAGGCCGAGCCGTCCCGCGGCGCCGGTCCGACCCCGTCCGTCAACGCCTAGTCACGTCCCCACTGCCTGAGCAGCCCACCAGCCCCACGCTGCCCGACCCCGAGAGGCCCGTAGTGAGTCGCATTCTCATCGTCGAGGACGAGGTGTCGTTCTCCGACCCGTTGTCCTACCTGTTGAAGAAGGAGGGCTACGACGTCGCCGTGGCCGAGACCGGGCCCGACGGCCTGGCCGAGTTCGACAAGAACGGCGCCGACCTCGTCCTGCTCGACCTCATGCTGCCCGGCCTCTCGGGGGTCGACGTGTGCCGCGCACTGCGCCAGCGATCCTCGGTGCCGGTCATCATGCTGACCGCCAAGGACAGCGAGATCGACAAGGTCGTCGGCCTCGAGATCGGTGCCGACGACTACGTCACGAAGCCCTACTCGAGCCGTGAGCTGCTCGCGCGCGTCAAGGCCGTGCTGCGTCGACTCGCCGAGCCGGAGGACCTGCTGCCCTCGACGCTCGAGTCGGGCCCGGTCCGGATGGACGTCGAGCGCCACACCGTGAGCGTCCAGGGACGGTCGGCGTCGCTGCCGCTCAAGGAGTTCGAGCTGCTCGAGATGCTGCTGCGCAACTCCGGTCGCGTCCTGACCCGCATGCAGCTCATCGACCGCGTCTGGGGCAGCGACTACGTCGGCGACACGAAGACGCTCGACGTCCACGTGAAGCGCCTCCGCGCGAAGATCGAGCCCGACCCCGCCAACCCGGTGCACATCGTCACCGTGCGCGGGCTCGGCTACAAGTTCGAGGCCGGCTGAGCCGAGCGGTGTGCGGCGGCCGTGCCCCGCACACCTCGCGCCGTCGAGAGGCCGCCTCGGTGCCGCCGCGGTGCCGCCTCGGTACGGCTGAAGGGCCACGTCTCGCGACGAGACGTGGCCCTCCTGCTGCGGTCTGACGATCGGGAGCAGTCTCCCGACGTGGGGCTCAGCTGCCGGTGGGCGCGGGCGTCACCGTGGCGTAGTAGCCGCTCGCCGTGAGCACAGGCACCTTGACGACGGTGGTGCCGCCGGCACTTGACGTGATGGTGACGGGGACGAGGCCACCCGGCTTGGTCTTGACGTCGGTCAGCTGCAGACCCTTGCCGGCGAGGTTGACCTGCTCGCGCGGGCCGAGCTGCACCTCCGAGCCGCTGGGCGCGCTCGTGGCGTTGGGGTCGGCCTGGGGCGCGATCTGGACGGTCATGTCCTGCTCGCCGAGGTTGATGGCCGAGCCGGAGATCACGACCGTCCCGCTGCCGTCACCGACGAGCGCGAGGTCGCGCACGGCGAGCTCTCCCACGTCGGCGGGGACGCCGTCGGCCGGGACGTAGGGCGTGTTGGTCTGGACGGGCGAGTTGACCTGGCACCCGGTCGTCACGACGGCGAGGGCGACACCGGCGAGCACCGTCGACACCCGGCGGGTGGACGAGCGACGCGCGGGGGTCAGGGCGGGGTATCGACGCTTCACGGGCGACAGCCTACCGGCGTACGACTCGTCGGACCCGTGCACCCGCCGTCACGGCTCGGCGGGGCCGCCGAACCGACGTCGGCCGCGGCTCCGACGCGATGTCCAGCGGCCGCCGACGGGCGCCTCGGCCGCCCTGATCCGTCGCCGCGAGGCTGGCGCGAAGCATGCCGAACGGCGTTCTGTCAAGACGTCACATATCGCGTCCCGGGCCTCGACTGTGGCTCTGACCTGCACAGATGCCGGATCCTGAGATCGCGATGTGCACAGCTTCGTGATAATCTGGAGGTCGCGAAAGGGGAAAACAGCAGATGGTTTTCAAGGTCGGCGAGACGGTCGTGTACCCCCACCACGGGGCTGCACTCATCGAAGAGATCAACACACGCACGATCAAGGGAGAGGACAAGCTCTACCTCAAGCTCAAGGTCGCCCAAGGTGACCTGACGATCGAGGTCCCCGCCGAGAACTGCGACCTCGTGGGTGTCCGCGACGTCGTCGGCAAGGAAGGCCTCGACCGCGTTTTCGAGGTGCTCCGCACGCCGCACACCGAGGAGCCGACCAACTGGTCGCGTCGCTACAAGGCGAACCTCGAGAAGCTTGCGTCGGGTGACGTCATCAAGGTCGCCGAGGTCGTGCGCGACCTGTGGCGTCGTGACCAGGACCGTGGTCTGTCGGCCGGCGAGAAGCGCATGCTCGCCAAGGCCCGCCAGATCCTCGTCTCCGAGCTCGCGCTCGCGGAGAAGACGAACGAGGAGAAGGCAGAGACCATCCTCGACGAGGTCCTCGCTTCCTGATCAGGGCAGCACACTGAACAACGAGACCGGAGCCGGTCGCGTCGGCGTCATCGTCGTCGCGGCCGGCTCCGGCTCGCGTCTGGGGGCACGTGTGCCCAAGGCGTTCGTGCCCCTCGCCGGGCTGCCCCTGCTCGGGCACGCCCTGCGGGGGGTCCTGTCGTGCGCCGCGGTGGCCCAGGTCGTCCTCGTCGTCCCCGACACCCACCGGGCGCAGGCCGACGAGCTCGCCGAGGGCGTATGCCGTGAGCTCGGGTCCGCGACGCCGGTGACCGTCGTGCCGGGCGGGGCCGAGCGGGGGGACTCCGTCGCGGCCGGTCTGCGGGTGCTCGGCGGCGACGTCGACATCGTCCTCGTCCACGACGCCGCCCGGTGCCTGACGCCGGTCGACGTCTTCGACCGGGTGGTCGCCGCCGTCGCGGCAGGCGCCGTGGCGGTCGTGCCCGGCACCGCGGTCGTCGACACGATCAAGCAGGTCGACGGCGACGGGTTCGTCGTCGGCACCCCCGACCGCTCCGGCCTGCGCGCGGTGCAGACGCCCCAGGGCTTCCGCCGTGACGTCCTCGAGCGCGCCCACGCCGTGTCGAGCGACGCCACCGACGACGCCGGGCTCGTCGAGCGGCTGGGGGAGCGGGTCCTCGTCGTCGAGGGCGACCCACGGGCCCTCAAGGTCACGACGCCGAGCGACCTCGAGGCCGCGGCCCGCCTGCTCGGGGCCTCCTGACCTCGGACCCGACCGCGGACCCGAGCTCGGGCCCCACCGTCGTTCGAGGTGTTCTGCGGTCACGGGTGACCGCGGCACGCATCGAACCCGGGAGTTGCCTATCCTCGGCAGCGTGACGACCGACCTCAGCACCGCCCTGTCCCGACCGACGGCTCTCATCACCGGTGGTGGCACCGGCATCGGTGCGGCCATCGCGCGGCGGCTGTCGCGCGACGGCTTCGACGTCGTCGTCGCCGGCCGTCGCCGCGAGAAGCTCGACGAGGTCGTGGCCGACATCGAGGGCGCCGGCGGCTCGGCCCATGCGCTCGTCATGGACGTCACCGATCCGGCGTCGGTGACCGAGGGCGTCGCGTCGCTCGGTCGGTGCGACGTCGTCGTCAACAACGCCGGCGGCGCGCTCGGGGTGACCCGCGTCGAGGACGGTGACCCCGAGGAGTGGGAGCGGATGTTCGCCTCGAACGTCGTGGGGACCCTGCGCGTCACCCAGGCCGTGCTGCCGCTGCTGCGACGCTCCTCCCGGGCCACGATCGTCGACATCAGCTCGATCGCCGGTGAGCGCGTCTACGAGGGTGGCGCCGGCTACGTCGCGGCCAAGCACGGCACGTCCGTCGTCTCCGAGACCCTGCGCCTCGAGCTCAACGGCGAGAACATCCGCGTCGTCGACATCCGGCCCGGCATGGTCCACACCGAGGAGTTCTCCCTGACCCGGCTCCACGGGGACCGCGCCGCGGCCGACAAGGTCTACGACGGGGTCGACCGTCCGCTCGTCGCCGACGACGTCGCGGAGTGCGTCGGCTTCGTCGTGGGACTGCCGCAGCACGTCAACATCGACACGATGGTCATCAAGCCGGTGGCGCAGGCCGCCCCGCACAAGATCCACCGCGGCCCGATCGACTGGAAGGACGTCTGATGACGGCGCTCCCGCGCGTCGGGGTGGGCGTCGACGTCCACGCGTACGCCCCCGAGGGGTCCGACCGCGAGCTGTGGGTCGCCGGGCTGCGCTGGCCGGGGGAGCGGGGTCTCGACGGCCACTCCGACGCGGACGTCGCGGCCCACGCGGCATGCGACGCGATCTTCTCGGCGGCCGGGATCGGTGACCTGGGCGCGCACTTCGGCACGTCGCGCCCCGAGCTCGCCGGAGCCTCCGGCGTCATGCTGCTCACCGAGGCGGCGCGGCTCGTGCGCGAGGCCGGCTACGAGATCGGCAACATCGCGGTCCAGGTCGTCGGCAACCGGCCCAAGGTCGGCACCCGCCGTGCAGAGGCAGAGGCGGTGCTCACCTCCGCCGCAGGAGCGCCCGTGTCGGTGAGCGGCACGACGACCGACGGGCTGGGCCTGACCGGCCGCGGCGAGGGCGTCGCCGCCGTCGCGACGGCTCTCGTCGTCCCCACCTCCCCGTCGAGTGAGCGCTTCGCACCAGTCGAGTGAGCGCTCCGTCCCAGACGGGGCACGCGCGTACGCACCGGACGTGACCGGCCGCTCACTCGGGTGTGGCTGGGCGCTCACTCGAGGGTGACGGGGAGGCCGCCCGCGTCGAGCGGTGGGAGGGTCTGTCAGGATCGAGGGGACCGCAGGGACGCACGCCGAGGGAGCCAACATGCCGCAGACCGTCAAGGGTGTCATCAGCCGCAGCAAGGGGGCCGACGTCGAGGTCGTCGACGTCGTCGTGCCGGACCCGGGCCCGGGTGAGGCGGTCGTCAAGATCGAGACCTGCGGGGTGTGCCACACCGACCTGCACTACCGCGAGGGCGGCATCAACGACGACTACCCCTTCCTGCTCGGCCACGAGGCCGCCGGCTACGTCGAGGCCGTGGGCGAGGGCGTCACCGACGTCGCCCCGGGCGACTTCGTCATCCTCAACTGGCGCGCCGTGTGCGGCCAGTGCCGGGCCTGCGCCAAGGGCAAGCCCTGGTACTGCTTCAACACGCACAACGCCACGCAGAAGATGACGCTGACCGACGGGACCGAGCTGACCCCCGCCCTGGGCATCGGAGCCTTCATCGAGAAGACGCTCGTCGCCGCCGGCCAGTGCACCAAGGTGCCCGAGGCCGACGCCGCTGCCGTCGGTCTGCTCGGCTGCGGCGTCATGGCCGGATTCGGTGCGGCCGTCAACACCGGCGGCGTGGGGCGCGGCGACTCGATCGCCGTCATCGGCTGCGGCGGCGTCGGCAACGCCGCGATCGCCGGTGCCAAGGTGGCCGGCGCGACGACGATCATCGCCGTCGACGTCAGCGACGCGAAGCTCGAGCAGGCCAAGCACTTCGGCGCGACGCACACCGTCAACAGCACGCACACCGACGCCGTCGAGGCGATCCGCAGCCTCACCGACGGCAACGGCGCCGACGTCGTCGTCGAGGCGGTCGGCCGCCCCGAGACCTACGAGCAGGCGTTCTACGCGCGAGACCTCGCCGGCACCGTCGTCCTCGTCGGCGTGCCCACGCCGGACCAGCAGGTCACCCTGCCGATGATCGAGATCTTCGGCCGTGGGGGCAGCCTCAAGTCCAGCTGGTACGGCGACTGCCTCCCGAGCCGGGACTTCCCGATGCTCGTCGACCTCTACAAGCAGGGCCGTTTCGACCTCGACGCCTTCGTCTCCGAGCGGATCGGCCTCGCGGACATCGAGGCGGCGTTCGACAAGATGCACGCCGGTGAGGTCCTGCGATCGGTGGTCGAGCTGTGAGCGCCGACGCGGCAGGCGACCGGGTCACGCCCTCGCAGGGCGGCGTCCGCATCGACCACACGACGACCTCGGGCACCTTCAGCCTCGACGGCGGCACGTGGGAGGTCGAGAACAACGTCTGGGTGATCGGCGACGACACGGAGTGCGTCGTCATCGACGCCCCGCACGATGCCGGCCCGATCCTCGAGCTCGTCGGTGACCGCCGCCTCACCCACGTCCTGCTGACGCACGCCCACGACGACCACGTCACGGTCGTGCCCGAGCTGCTCGCCGCCCATCCCGGGGCGAAGGTCGCGCTGCACCCCGACGACAGCGTCCTGTGGGACCAGAGCCACCCCGACCTCGCCCCGTCGCTGGACCTCGCCGACGGCGACGTCGTGCAGGTCGGCGACGTCGAGCTCTTCGTGCTGCACACCCCCGGCCACGCGCCCGGAGCCTGCTGCTTCCACGCCCGCGACCTCGGGGTCGTCTTCACCGGTGACACGCTCTTCCAGGGCGGCCCCGGCGCGACCGGTCGGTCCTACTCCGACTTCCCGACCATCGTCGATTCGATCAAGGACCAGCTGCTCTCCCTCCCACCCGAGACCGTCGTCCTCACCGGTCACGGCCGCGCGACGACCATCGGCGACGAGAAGCCGGACGTCGAGGAGTGGATCCGCCGGGGTCACTGACCCACCTGCCGAGCCACCCGGCATACGCAAGCGGGCGTATGCCGGGTGCCCGGGTCGGCGGTCCCCGCTCGCTCAGGCGCGGGGCGCGTCGCGCAGCAGGCTGATCTTCTGCCAGATCTTGCGGCCCATGCCGGTCGTGAGGTTCTCGATCTCGCTCACGGTGTCGAGGACGAGGGCGTCGGTCGACTCCTCGGCGCACAGGGCGGCGGCCTTGGACGTCAGCGACAGGAGCTCGGAGCAGTACTCGAGGTAGAGGGCGTAGTCGCGCACCGACATCGTGCGCGGGCTGACGACCTCGTCGCCGGCCACGGTGCCGAGCCGGGTGTCGGGCAGCAGGGCCGCCGGGTCCTTGCTCATCTGGTGCATGTCGATGATGTGGGCGAGCGAGCGGAGGCGGTGCAGCCGGCGGATGAGGTCGTTGCGCACGACACGGTCGGCGAGCGACAGGAGGAACCAGATCGCGATGCCGGCGAAGACGAGGTCGTTGATGAGGCTCTCGACGACGGGCAGCCACTCGAAGGCGGCGACGGACCCGGCCCGGCCGACGGCGTCACGCACCGCGATGCCGACCGCGACGAGCGACACGACGAGGACGACGACGATGAGGGCCCGCGAGGCCCACACCAGGGCGGCCCGCTGGGCGGGAGCGCGGCGGCGGCGGTCGAGGAGGGCGTCGACGACCTTGCCGAGCTCCTCGGTGGCCGCTCGCAGGCCCGGGTGGCGCGGCAGGTAGGTGTCGATGCGTTCGCCGAGGTAGCTGATGACGGCGCGCACCTCGGAGCCGTCGAGCCGCTCGTAGCTCGTGAGCCGCGGTTGCGCCATGGGCCGACTGTAGCCGCGCGGCGCCCGGGGGAGGGCTCGCTCGTGGGCCGGCCGGACGGCATACGTGCTCGTACGTGCGTGGTCGGGTGCGCGGCGACGCGCCGATAGACTTCGGCGGGTGAGCCTACGACTGTTCGACACCGCGACCCGGGAGCTGCGCGACTTCACGCCGCGCGAGGCGGGCAAGGTCGGCATGTACATCTGTGGCCTCACGACGCAGGGTGCGCCGCACATCGGGCACATCCGGTTCGCCGTCGCGTTCGACGTGCTGCGCCGCTGGCTCGAGGTCGGTCACGGCTACGACGTCACGCTCGTGCGCAACGTCACCGACATCGACGACAAGGTGCTGCGCAAGGCCGCCGACGCCGGTGAGGACTGGTTCGCCCTGACCTACCGCAACGAGCGCCTCACCTCGCAGGCGCTCGACGCGCTCGGCGTCGAGCCGGCCACCTACGAGCCGCGGGCGACCGGTCACGTCCCCGACATGGTGACCCTCATGGAGACGCTCATCGAGAAGGGCCACGCGTATGCCGCCCCCGACGGCAGCGGCGACGTGTACTTCGACGTGCGCTCGTGGCCCGAGTACGGCTCTCTGACGGGCCAGTCGCTCGACGACATGGTGGGCGCCGACGACGCCGACCCCCGCGGCAAGCGCGACCCGCGCGACTTCGCGCTCTGGAAGGGCCACAAGTCCGACGAGCCCGAGAGCGCGTCGTGGCCGACGCCCTTCGGCGCCGGTCGTCCGGGCTGGCACCTCGAGTGCTCGGCGATGGCCCGACGCTGGCTCGGCGACGAGTTCGACATCCACGGCGGTGGCATCGACCTGCGCTTCCCGCACCACGAGAACGAGCAGGCGCAGTCGCGCGCGGCCGGGCTCGGCTTCGCCCGCTACTGGCTCCACAACGCGTGGGTCACGGTCAAGGGCCAGAAGATGGGCAAGTCCCTCGGCAACGCCCTCGAGGTGCGTCACCTGCTCGAGCAGACGCGACCGATCGTGCTGCGCTACTACCTCACGGCCGCGCACTACCGCTCGATGATCGAGTACCACCCCGGCTCGCTCGAGGAGGCCGCGGCCGCCGTCGAGCGCATCGAGGGCTTCCTCGAACGCGCCGCACGACGCGGCACGATCGTGCCCCTGGCGGCTGCCGCGCTCCCGGCCGCCTTCGTCGCCTCGATGGACGATGACCTCGGCGTCAGCGGGGCGCTCGCCGTCGTGCACGACACGGTGCGTGCCGGCAACAGCGCCCTCGACGAGGACGACGACGAGGCGGCCCTCGAGGCGGCGGCCGCCGTCGTCGCCATGACCGAGGTGCTCGGCATCAACCCGCTCGCTGCGCACTGGGGCTCCGGCGGCAGCCGCGAGGACGCCGCCTCGGAGCTGGCCCTCGACGCCCTCGTGCGGGCCCAGCTCGACGCCCGCCAGGTCGCCCGCCAGGAGCGCGACTTCGAGCGGGCCGACGAGATCCGCGACACGCTCACGGCGGTCGGCATCGAGATCACCGACACCCCGTCCGGCGCCCAGTGGTCGCTCGCCCGCCCGGCGCGCGGCGACGCCGAGACCGCCACCACCACCGACCACCCCACCGCGGCCCCCCGGGCCGAGAAGGCACAGGGCTGACATGCCAGGCAACTCCCAGCGGCGCGGCGCCATCCGCAAGAACAGCAAGGGCGCGACCGTGGGCTCCGGCGGCCAGCGCCGCCGCGGACTCGAGGGCAAGGGCCCCACGCCCAAGGCCTCCGAGCGCGAGTACCACCCCGCCCACCAGCGCGCCAAGGCCGCGGCGAAGCGGTCCGGCTCCGGTGCGCCCGGACCGGGCGGACGCGGCCAGGCCCGCTCGAAGAGCCGCAGCAAGGCCTCGAGCGAGATGGTCTACGGCCGCAACTCCGTCGTCGAGGCGCTGCGAGCCGACGTGCCGGTGGCGACGATGTACATCGCCACCCGCATCGACACCGACGACCGCGTGCGCGAGGCGCTCAAGATCGCGACCGAGCGTGGCCTCGCGATCCTCGAGACGCCGCGTGGCGAGCTCGACCGCCTCACCGACGGCGGCGTGCACCAGGGCATGGCGCTGCAGGTGCCGCCCTACGAGTACGCCCACCCGAACGACCTCATCGACCCCGAGATGCCCGGCATCCCGCTCGTCGTGGCGCTCGACGGCATCACCGACCCGCGCAACCTCGGCGCCATCGTGCGCTCCGTGGCGGCCTTCGGCGGCCACGGCGTCGTCGTGCCCGAGCGTCGCTCGGTCGGGATGACCGCGTCGGCGTGGAAGACGTCGGCCGGTGCTGCGGCCCGCATCCCCGTGGCGCGCGCGAGCAACCTGACCCGCGCCCTCGAGGAGTTCAAGAAGGCCGGCTTCTTCATCCTCGGTCTCGACATGGACGGCGACGTCGAGCTGCCTGACCTCTCCCTCGCGACGGAGCCGCTCGTCATCGTGACCGGGTCGGAGGGCAAGGGCCTCTCGCGACTCGTCCGCGAGACGTGCGACCAGATCGTGTCGATCCCGATGAGCTCTGCCGTCGAGTCGCTCAACGCCGGCCTCGCCACGGGCGTCACGCTCTACGAGATCGCCCGCCAGCGCCGCCGCTGACTCTCGCCGGTGACCCCGGCCGGCCAGCCGGTGGCGGGCGGCGGGCGGCCGAGGTCACGATCCGGCCACTGGCGACCGTCCGGCATACGCTCAGGGAACTCCTACGGCCCGCCCGACGCTGGTCAGGTGGTGCTCGATAGAGTGCTGTCGACCTCCACTACGCCCTGTAGTACGCCGTGACGTGCCGGTGAGGGCGCGCAACCGAGCGCTGCGGCTCCGCAGCGGGACCGACCGAAGGACAAGATTCGTGGCGAAGAGCAACCGTGCCGAGACGGCCGCCAGGGCAGCGCAGCTGCGCGCCGAGGCCGCCCGCAAGGACCGTCAGCGCACGCAGGTCATCGCCGCGTCGGTCGCGGTGGTCGTCATCGTGATCGCGGTCGTCCTGGGGATCGTCATCTCCAACCGGCCCCAGGCTGCCCCCGCGGCGAGCGGCGGGGCGGCCGCGCTCGCCACCCTCGAGAAGCTGCCCGCCTCCCTCTTCGACCAGGCTCCCGCGCCGACGCCGGAGCAGGCCCCCGCCAAGCTCCAGGGGGGCACGGCACTGACCCAGGACGGCAAGCCGAAGGTGCTCTACATCGGCGCCGAGTACTGCCCGTTCTGCGCGATGGAGCGCTGGGCGCTCATCGGGGCGCTGTCCCGTTTCGGCACGTTCACCGGTGTCACCGAGACGACGAGCTCGAGCGACGACGTCCACCCGAACACCCCGACGTTCTCCTTCAAGGACGCGAAGTACACCAGCGACGTCGTCGCGTTCGAGGCCGTCGAGACCCAGGACCGCAACAAGCAGCCGCTGCAGACCCTGGACGGCGAGAACCTCGCGCTCTTCCAGAAGTTCAACCCCGGTGGCGGCATCCCGTGGATCACCTACGGCGGCACCCACGCCACCGACGGCGCGACGGTCGACGCCAACGCCTTCGAGGGCAAGACCTACGACCAGATCATCGCCGGCATCCAGGACCCGACGTCCGACATCGGCAAGACCGTGACGCCGGCCATCAACATGATCACCGCCCAGATCTGCGACCAGACCAAGGGCAAGCCCGCCAACGTCTGCACGAGCCAGGGCGTGGCGGCCGCGTCCGTGCTGCTCAAGCGGTGACGTCGGCGTGCGCCCGCAGCGTGACGACGTGACCACGGTCGACGGCGTCCCGGTCCGTGCCGGGCGAGTCCGACCCGGGTGGCTCGCCCCGGTGTCCGTCGGCCTCGCCGTCGTCGGGCTGATCGTCTCGGTCTACCTGACGTTCGAGCACTTCACCGCCAACGCGACCCTCGCCTGCAGCATCGGCGGCGTCGTCGACTGCGCGAAGGTGACGACGAGCGCGTGGAGCACCCTCATCGGCGTGCCCGTCGCGCTGCTCGGCCTCGTCTTCTTCGTCGTCGCCCTGGGCCTCTGCCTCCCGTCGGTCTGGCGGCGGCCGGAGCCCTGGCTCGACGCCGTCCGCCTCGCCTGGCTCACGATCGGCCTCGGCATGGCGCTCTACCTCGTGTGGGCCGAGCTCTACCGGATCCACGCGATCTGCCTGTGGTGCACGGCCGTCCACGTCGTGACGTTCCTGCTCTGGATCGTCGTCCTCTTCGGCCAGATCCTCTCGGGACCGGCTGACGACCTCGCGATGGGCACCGACGAGGACGCCGTGGCGGGTTGAGGTGTGCCGTCGCGCCGGGCGGCGACGAACCACCTCGACCCAGCCGGACGGCATACGTCCTCAGTCGAAACGGCCGATGACCGGCATCTCCTCGGTGTCGACGCCGACCACGGACTTCTCCTCGGGCTTCATCGGCAGCACCGTCGCGACGTAGTCGCGCAGCGCGTCCTCGATGGGGGTGTCGTGCCCGGCGCGCTCGCTCATGTACCAGCGGTGCTCGAGCACCTCGTGGAAGATCTCGGCCGGCTCGAGGCGGCCGGTCAGCTCTCGAGGCACGGCACGCGTCACCGGCTCGTAGATCTTGGCGAGCCAGTCGTGCGCGACGATCTCCTCGTCGTCACCCTGGCGGTCGGTCGCGGCGGCGTACGCGTCGAGGTCGTTGAGCAGGCGGCGGGCCTGGTTCTCGCCGACGTCGAGGCCGGTCAGGCGCAGCAGGCGGCGGGAGTGGTGGCCCGCGTCGACGACCTTCGGGGTGATGACGATCTCGGTGCCGCCGATGTCGGTCGTCATCGACAGCTCGTCGACGTCGAAGCCGAGCTCGTTGAGGCGCCGGATGCGCTCGTCGACCCGCCAGCGGTCACCGACCTCGAAGCGCTCCGTGCCGGTGAGGGCGTCCCACAGCGTGTGGTAGCGCTCGATGACCGATGCAGACACCTCGAAGGGGTCCGCGTGCTCCTCGAGGAAGCCCCCGGCCGCGAGGTCCATGAGCTCGCCGGCGATGTTGACCCGGGCGATGTCGAGGTCGTGCTCGCGCTGGCCGTTGGACAGCCGTGCGTGCAGCTCACCGGTCTCGGCGTCCACGAGGTAGGCGGCGAAGGCGCCCGCGTCACGACGGAAGAGCGTGTTGGAGAGCGACACGTCGCCCCACCAGAAGCCCTCGAGGTGCAGGCGCACGAGCAGGACCGCCAGCGCGTCCATGAGACGCACTGCCGTGTCGGGCCGGAGGTTCTGGCTGTAGAGCGCGCGGTAGGGCAGGGAGAACTGCAGGTGGCGCGTGATGAGGCAGGCGTCGAGCGGCTCCCCGTCGGCCGTCGTGCGACCGTGGACGACACCGAACGGCTCGACCGACGGCACGTCGAGGCGACGCAGGTTGCGCAGCATGGCGTACTCGCGGTCGGCGATGTCGTCCTTGATCTCCTTGACGGCGAGGACGCGCGGCCCGAGCTTGACGAAGCGCACGACGTGACGCGAGATGCCTCGGGGCAGCGCGGCGAGGTGGCTCTCGGGCCACTCCTCCAGCGGTGTCGACCACGGCAGGTCGAGCAGGGCGGACTCGGGCCTGGCGGTGGTGATCTCGAGCGTCACGCGTTCATCGTGGCACGGTCGCGCGACAGGCGTCGATCAGCCCAGAGCGCAAGGGCGGCCAGCGCCAGGAAGAGGACGGCGATGAGGGCGCAGTTGAGCAGGGTGCGGCCCAGGCCGATGGAGCCGACGTTGAGGAAGGGGTAGGGGTACCAGTCGACCAGCGGCCCGAGGGCGAGGGTGGCCACGAGCCAGAGGACCGGCCAGATGAGCGAGGGCAGCAGGTCCTCGCGGGTGACCTTGCCGCGCGGGCCGAAGACGGCCCACCCGACGAAGGTGAGGACCGGCACGACGATGTGCAGGAGCCGGTCGCAGACGAGAGAGCCCGTCGTGTAGTTCGGCGACGGGGGGAGTGCGATGGCGGCGACGATCCCGGTCACCGTGATCCCGACGAGCGACGCGAGGCGGACGACCCGGAAGACCTGCGACTCGATGCGTCCGCGCACGATGAGGAACGTCGAGACCGCGACGAGGAAGTTCGCCTGGATCGTGAAGTAGGAGAAGAAGCGCCGCACCTGCTCGGGTCGGGTGGTCGTCACCGCGCTCGAGTCGAGGATGTTGTCGCCCGTCGCCACGAGGTAGAGCTGGAAGGCGAGCGCGAAGACCGCGACGACGAGCGTCGCGACGTGCCAGTACCGCCCGATCGTCGACTTGGTCACACGCGGAGCCTAGGGCTTGCCGAGGTCCCGGTGCCGGATGCTGTCCAGCGTTGCGCCACAACGGCGCCGGGCCGGCACCCAGGAAGGGTGCCGGCCCAGCGGCGTGATGCGGTGGTACGCGAGTGGCTCAGTCGCCGACGCGCAGCCCCGACTCGGCGTTGAAGACGTGCACGTGGCCGGACTTCGGCTTGAGGTAGATCTTGTCGCCCTTCTCCGGGGGGCGGCGACCGTCGACGCGCGCGATGAACGGCACGGCGCCGGCGTTCTCGCCGGTGGCCTCGAGCAGCTTCTGCTCGGTGGAGCCGTAGATGTAGGCGTCGGCGCCGAGCTCCTCGACGACGTCGACCGTGACGGGGATGCCCGACTGGTCGGACGACAGCTCGAGGTCCTCGGGGCGGACACCGAGCGTGACGTTCTTGCCGACGTTGGCGAGGTCCTCACGCGCCACGGGGACGGTGTGGCCGTGCAGGTCGACGCCGCCGTCGGTGACCGGCACCTCCATGAGGTTCATGGCCGGCGAGCCGATGAAGCCGGCGACGAAGACGTTGGCCGGGTGGTCGTACATGCGGCGCGGGCTGTCGCACTGCTGGAGGATGCCGTCCTTGAGCACCGCGACGCGGTCACCCATCGTCATGGCCTCGACCTGGTCGTGCGTGACGTAGACCGTCGTGACGCCGAGACGGCGCTGGAGCGAGGCGATCTGCGTGCGGGTCTGGACGCGGAGCTTGGCGTCGAGGTTGGAGAGCGGCTCGTCCATGAGGAACACCTGGGGGGAGCGCACGATCGCACGACCCATCGCGACGCGCTGGCGCTGGCCACCGGAGAGGGCCTTCGGCTTGCGGTCGAGGTACGGCGTCAGGTCGAGGATCTTGGCGGCCTCCTCGACGCGCTTGCGGATCTCCGCCTTGTCGACGCCGGCGATCTTGAGCGCGAAGCCCATGTTGTCGGCGACCGTCATGTGCGGGTAGAGCGCGTAGTTCTGGAAGACCATCGCGACGTCGCGGTCCTTGGGGGACAGGTTCGTCACGTCGCGGTCACCGATGAGGATGCGTCCGCCGTTGACCTCCTCGAGGCCGGCGAGCATGCGCAGGGAGGTGGACTTGCCACACCCGGAGGGGCCGACGAGGACGAGGAACTCCCCGTCCGCGATCTCGATGTTGAGCTTGTCGACGGAGGGAATCGGGTTCCCGGGGTACTGCCTCGTCGCGTTGTCGAACGTCACTGTTGCCATGGCTTCATTGCCTTCCTTCACCGGCAGGAACGTGCCGGACGATCCGTTGTAAAGGTGTGCCTGCCCGGGTGAGCAGGCCTCGTCATCATGACCCATGCCCGCCCCGAAGGCCACCCCTGGTCCATCTGCACCCCTCTGACCTGCGGATTCGTGTTGTGTCCAGAACGTTGCAAAAAATTGCAGCAAGCGGGTTCCCGGTATCTGCAACTTCTTGCTAGATTCCGGGCACCGGTGGCGGCGTGTGCCACCTGGCTTCAAAGGAGAATCCATGCACAAGCGTGCGCTCGGCGCTGCTGCTGTCACGGGTGTTGCCGCCCTGGCCCTCAGCGCCTGCGGTGGGTCCAGCCCCACCACCCCGTCCGACACCGGCGCCGCCGGCACGAGCAAGGCGGCGACGACCACCGGTGTCCCGGAGACGCCGAGTGGCACCGCTGCTCCCGTCCGTGACGCCAACGTCGACCTCGTCATCTGGACCGACGCCGACCGCTCGAAGGCCGTGCAGAAGTATGCCGACCAGTTCGCCGCCGAGAACGGTGTGACCGTCAAGGTCCAGATCTCGACCGACACCCGCGCCCAGTTCAAGGACGCGACCAAGGTCGGCAAGGGCCCCGACGTCATCGTCGGCGCCCATGACTGGCTCGGCGAGCTCGTCCAGAACTCGACGGTCGCTCCGGTCAACCTCAGCTCCGACGTCGCGGCGAAGTTCCTGCCGAAGGCGATCGAGGCCACCAAGTTCAACGGCCAGTCCTACGGCGTGCCCTACGCCGTCGAGAACATCGGCCTCATGTACAACAAGGACCTCGTCCCGAACCCGCCCAAGACCATGGACGAGCTCGTCGCCACCGGCGAGAAGCTCGTCAAGGAGGGCAAGGCCAAGCAGGTCCTCAGCCAGTTCGTCTCCAAGGTCGGCAACGCGTACTTCGCCTACCCGTACCTCTCGGCGTTCCCCGAGGGCGGCATCTTCGCCATCAAGCCCAACGGCGACTACGACCCGAACAAGGTCATCGTCAACACCCCTGACTCGATCAAGGGTGGCGACGTCCTTGCCGAGCTCGGCAAGAAGAAGGTCCTCTCGACCAACGTCGACGACACGAACCAGGACGCGCTCTTCGACACGAAGGCCACCCCGTTCATGATCTCCGGCCCGTGGAGCGTCGCCAAGGCGAAGGAAGCCGGCATCAACTACGGCATCGCCCCGCTGCCGAGCCTCACCGGCGGCGGCGCCATGCGTCCGTTCCTCGGTGTCCAGATGTTCTACGTCTCGAGCAAGGCCAAGAACGCGGCCCTCGCGCAGGAGTTCGTCACGAACTACATCCCGCGCAAGGACGTCCAGCTGGCGCTCTTCGAGGTCGGCAAGCGTCCGCCGGCTCTCAAGGAGGCCTACGCCGAGGTCGCCGCGAGCGACCCCGACGTCAAGGCCTGGTACGAGGCCGGCATCGACGGCTCGCCCATGCCGAACATCCCCGCGATGAACTCGGTGTGGGGCCCCTTCGGCCAGGCGACCGCCGACATCATCGCCGGCAAGGCCGGCGCGAAGGAGCGTCTCGACGCTGCTGCCAAGGAGATCACGGCGAACATCGCCAAGGGCTGAGCTCCTCAGTCTTGACAAGGGTTCCGGGGTCCGTCCTGAGGGCGGACCCCGGAAACCCGGCCCGCGCACGGGCCACCGGGGAGCTCCGCGAGAGCTCCCCTTCGTGCATCTACGGCAACGGCGCCGGGTCGGCGCAAAAGGACGTGTCACATGACCAAGCCCATCGCTCTCGCGATCAAGTGGGTTCTCATCGTCGCGACGCTGGCCGGCATCCTGTGGATCGCCACCAGGCTCGCGCAGGCAGGCAACACGACGGCCGTCGTCATCGCGGGGCTCGTGGGGATGGGAATCCTCGTGGTCTATGCGACGAGACGTTCGGTCCCGCTCAAGTACCTCGTCCCGGGTCTGATCTTCATGACCCTCTTCCAGCTCTGGCCGGTCATCTACACCGCGAGCCTGTCGACGACGAACTACGGCGATGGACACCTCTACAGCAAGCAGGAGTCGGTCACCGACATCATCGCCCAGTCGGTGCGTGAGGTCCCTGACACGCCCCGCTACAAGATGTCGGTCGCGACCGCCGAGGGCGGCGACCCCACCACTGCAGACCTCGTCCTGCTCCTCACCAAGCCCGACGGCAGCACGTACGTCGGCGACAAGACCGGTCTCAAGCCGCTACCTGCGACCGGTGTCGAGAAGACCCCCATCGGCAAGATCACCAAGGCGCCCGGCTACACCGTCCTCACGGCCAAGCAGGCGAACGCCCGAAGCAAGGACCTGTCGGCCATCGCGGTGCCGACGAGCGACGGGGGTGGCATCAAACCGGTGGGTCTCTCAGAGGCCTTCGAGGGCAAGGCCACGGTCACCTACGACCCGGCCGCCGACAAGCTGACCGACACGTCCACGACGCCGGCCACGGTGTACGAGCCCAAGGATGCCCGCTGGGTCAACGTCGCCGACCCCAGCCAGTCCTTTCCACAGGGTTGGAAGGAGGGCGTCGGCCTCGCGAACTACTCGCGCATCTTCACCGACAGCACGATCCGAAGCGGCTTCCTCGGCATCTTCATCTGGAACATCGCCTTCGCAGTCCTGTCGGTGCTCACGACCTTCCTGCTGGGCATGCTCATCGCACTGCTCTTCAACGACCCGCGCCTGCGCGGCAAGTCCATCTACCGGTCGCTGCTGATCCTTCCCTACGCCCTGCCGTTCTTCGTGACGGCGCTGGTGTGGAAGGGCATGTTCAACCAGGACTACGGCATCATCAACCAGACGCTGGGACTGGACGTCGACTGGCTCGGAACGACGGGCGGAGCCCGTGCCGCGATCCTCATCACGAACCTCTGGCTGGGCTTCCCGTACATGTTCATCGTGTGCACGGGCGCGCTCCAGTCGATCCCGCAGGACGTGCGTGAGGCCGCGATCATCGACGGCGCGAACGCCTTCCGGACGCTCCGCTCGATCATCATGCCGTTGCTGCTCGTGGCCGTCGGCCCGCTGCTGCTCGCGTCGTTCGCGTTCAACTTCAACAACTTCGGGCTCATCTACCTGCTCACCAAGGGTGGCCCGTTCAACGGCGCCGACACGAGCATCGGCTCGAGCGACCTGCTCATCACGTACGCGTACCGCCTGGCCTTCTCGGGCAGCGCGCCCAACTACGGCTTCGCGGCCGCCGTGTCCGTGATCATCTTCCTGCTCGTGGCGCTGATGAGCATCCCGGGCTTCCGTCGCACCAAGGCCCTTGAGGAGGTCAACTGATGGCGACCGTCAACGCTCCCGTCCCTGCCGACCCGCGCATGGACACCCGCATCACGGAGGAGACCGGTGCCAGCACGCCGGCCTCGCCCAAGCGTGGCGGTCTCGGCGGCTCGGTGTGGTGGCGCCACGCCCTGGGCATCCTCGCCCTGATGTGGGCGCTCTTCCCGATCCTCTTCATCTACTCGGCCGCGACGAACCCCAGCGGCACGCTCAACACGGCGAGCCTGTGGCCCTCGGGCTTCTCGACGAAGAACTTCACCGACCTCTTCACCGACAGCTCGCGCCCGTTCTGGACCTGGTACAAGAACTCGATGATCATCTCGCTCTCGGGGGCGCTGGGCGCGGTCTTCATCGGCGCGTGCGCGGCCTTCGCCTTCTCGCGCCTGCGGTTCAAGGGCCGCCGGGGCGGCATGATGTTCCTGCTGCTGACGACGTTCTTCCCGGCGCTGCTCGCCATCGTCGCGCTGTACATCATCTTCGCGGGCATCGGTGACGTGCTGCCGGCCCTCGGCCTCAACACCGTCACCGGTCTGATCCTCGCCTATCTCGGTGGGGCGCTCGGGGCCAACGTGTGGCTCCTCAAGGGCTACTTCGACACCGTGCCGCGCGAGCTCGACGAGGCGGCGATCGTCGACGGCGCGAGCCACGTTCGCATCTTCTTCACGATGACGCTGCGCCTGGTCATGCCGATCCTCGTGACGGTCTTCATGCTCGTCTTCGTCGGCCTCTACGGCGAGTTCATGCTGGCGAGCGTCTTCCTCACCGACGTCGACAACCAGACGCTCGGTGTCGGCCTCTACGGCATGACGCTCGGCAACGACGCGAACACCCTCTTCGGGCGGTTCACGGCCGGCGCCCTGCTCGGCTCGATCCCCGTCATGCTGCTCTACCTCGCCTTCCAGCGTCAGCTGGTCGGTGGCCTGACCACGGGATCCGTGAAGTGACGCCTGCCCCGACCCGCCAGCTGACGTGGCTGAGCCAGCCGCACCACGACGGGTCGGGGCGGTACGTCTCCAACCAGGCGCCCCGGCTCGGCGACCGCGTCGACGTGCTCGTGCGCGTCCCGCTCGAGGCCGGGGTCGAGGCCGTCCACGTGCGCACCTCGCCCGACGGCGAGGCGACCTTCACGGTGGCGCGCAAGGTCCGCACCACGGGCGCCGACGACTGGTGGCGTGCCACCCTGACCTGCCACAACCCGGTCACGAACTACCGCTTCCTGCTCACGGGCGGCCCGACGAAGTACGCGTGGCTCAACGGGACCGGCGTCCACGATCGGGACGTCCCCGACGCGAGCGACTTCCGGTTCGTGGCGCACGCCACGCCGCCGCCCGAGTGGGCACTGGGGTCGGTCGTCTACCAGATCTTCCCCGACCGCTTCGCGCGCTCGAAGGGTGCCGACAAGCACGAGACGCCCGACTGGGCCGTCGCCGCGGCCTGGTCCGACCCGGTCGACCTCAGCCCGAAGGGTGTCGCCCACCAGCTCTACGGCGGCGACCTCGACGGCATCACCGAGCACCTCGACCACCTCGAGTCGCTCGGCGTCGACGTCGTCTACATGACGCCCTTCTTCCCGGCGCGCTCCAACCACCGCTACGACGCGTCGTCGTTCGAGCAGATCGACCCGATCCTCGGCGGGGCCCCGGCCCTGCGCCGGCTCACCAAGGCAGCCCACGATCGCGGCATGAAGGTGATGGGCGACTTCACGACCAACCACACGGGCAACGCCCACGAGTGGTTCCTCAAGGCGGCCGGTCCGGGCGGGAAGAACACGCCCGAGCGCGACTACTACATCTGGGAGGACGGGACCTACGTCGCCTGGCTCGGCGTCCCGTCCCTGCCGAAGCTCAACCACCTGAACGCCGCCCTGCGACACCGCATCTTCGAGGACCCCCAGGGGGTCGTACGCAAGTGGCTGGGCCGCTCGGGCGGGCTCGACGGATGGCGCGTCGACGTCGCGAACATGACCGGTCGCTGGCGTGCCACCGACGTCAACCACGACGTCGCCCGACAGATGCGTGACGTCATGGGCCGGGTCGCGCCGGACGCCCTGCTCGTCGGGGAGCACTTCCACGACTACACGCCCGACATGCCCGGCGACGGCTGGCACGGCGTCATGAACTACGCCGGCTTCTGCAAGCCGACGTGGACGTGGCTGCGCGAGGAGCCGAAGGACCCGCGCTTCCTCGGTGCCCCCGTGCCGCTGCCGCTCCTCGAAGCCGGTGCGGTCGTCGAGACGATGCGTGACTTCACGTCACGGATCGCCTGGCAGTCGCTCGTCCACTCCTTCAACCTCGTCGGGTCCCACGACGTGCCGCGGATCCGCACCCTCGTCGGCCCCGACGCCGTCGAGACGGCTGTCGGCCTGCTCATGACCTTCCCGTCGATGCCGATGATGACCTACGGCGACGAGATCGGCATGGAGGGAACCTTCGGCGAGGACGGTCGCCGTCCGATGCCGTGGGACGAGAACGCTTGGGACGCAGACACGCTCGCCGTCTATCGGGGCCTGATCCAGGCGCGCCAGCGCTCGGTCGCGCTGCGGCGTGGAGGTCTGCGCTGGGTGCACGCCGAGGGCGATGCCATGGTCTACCTCCGCGAGACGCTCGACGAGGTGGCACTGGTGCACGTGGCGCGCGCGGCGCACGAGCCCGTCGTCCTCGACCCGCGACACCTCGCGGGAATCGAGTCGGGCACACCGGCATACGGACCGCGTCCGAAGGTCGGCAAGCGTGCTGTCACACTGAGCGCCAGCGGGCCCGGGGTCAGCATCTGGACGTGGCGCCCGACCGACGACGGTCCACGACACGTGCGACGAAGGGGGAGGTGACGTGAAGGCAAGACTGCGTGACATCGCCGACCAGGCGAGCGTGTCGGAGGCCACCGTGTCACGGGTGCTCAACGGCAAGCCCGGGGTGGCCGAGTCGACCCGCCAGGCCGTGCTGACGGCGCTCGACGTCCTCGGCTACGACCGGCCGAGTCGCCTGCGGCGCAAGAGCGCCGGGTTGGTGGGGCTCATCGTCCCCGAGCTGACCAACCCGATCTTCCCGGCGTTCGCACAGATCATCGAGAACTCCCTCGCGCAGAACGGCTACACCCCGGTGCTGTGCACCCAGGTCGCCGGGGGAGTCCACGAGGACGACTATGTCCAGATGCTCCTCGAGCGCGGTGTCGCCGGCATCATCTTCATCTCCGGCCTGCATGCCGACACGACGACCGACTCGGCCCGCTACGTCGCGCTGCGTGACCGCAACCTGCCGCTCGTGCTCGTCAACGGTTACATCGAGGGTGTCGACGCGCCCTTCATCAGCAACGACGACGTCGCCTCGATGGGGCTCGCGCTCGAGCACCTCGTGAGCCTCGGGCACCGCGAGATCGGCCTCGCGGTCGGACCCGACCGCTACGTGCCGGTCATCCGCAAGATCGCCGGGTTCCGCCACTCGATGCAGGAGCTGACGGGTCGCTCCGACGTCGACGACCTCATCGAGCGCTCGCTGTTCAGCGTCGAGGGCGGCGCGACGGCGGCCGGCCGCCTCCTCGACCGCGGCGCCACGGCCGTCGTGTGCGGCTCGGACCTCATGGCTCTCGGTGCGATCCGCGAGGCTCGCAAGCGCGGTCTCAACGTGCCGCGCGACTTCTCGGTCGTCGGCTACGACGACTCGACGCTCATCGCCTTCACCGACCCACCCCTGACGACGGTTCGCCAGAGCGTCAACGCGATGAGTGCTGCGACCGTGCGCGCCCTGCTCGACGAGATCGCCGGGCAACCTTCTCCCCGAGCGGAGTACGTCTTCCGCCCCGAGCTCGTGGTCCGCGGGTCGACCGGCGCCGTCCGGCGCCACTGAGGGGCGTCACCCGACGCCAGCGGACGGCATACCTGCCCTGACCGACGGTTCGGGGGCCGTGGCGCCCTGATCTTCGGGTGCGTATGCCGGGTGGCCCGGTCGCGTCCGTCAGCTCGGGGCGTGGGCGGCGGAGCTGAGCTGCTCGAGATGCGTCAGCAGTGCGGCCACCGCCTGCTCGTCGTCGACGCGATAGCGGGCGGCCGTGGAGCCGGTGCCGACCTTGACCGTGATGTCCTCGGGTCGACGCATCCGCATGAACGCATCCTCATCAGTGACGTCGTCGCCGAGGTAGACGCGTGC
Organism: Terrabacter sp. 2TAF16; assembly: GCF_052115065.1. Lineage (NCBI taxonomy): Bacteria > Bacillati > Actinomycetota > Actinomycetes > Micrococcales > Intrasporangiaceae > Terrabacter > Terrabacter sp. 2TAF16. Next base: position 665,710 of record NZ_JBFRFZ010000006.1, on the reverse strand, counting down.
GACGGCGCCGACGTGGCGGCCGAGGGCGGTGACCGCGGATCCCTTGTCCGCGTGGGAGACCGACAGCTCGAGCACCGACTTGCCCTTGAGCACCTTGACGCCGGGGTGGTCGAGGGCGACCCGCCGGGCGTCGGCGATCGCGGCGTCGCCGGTCTCGCGCGGGATGCCCCGGACGTGGACGACGACGGCGGCCGACTTGTACTCGATGCCGGCCTCGGGGTGATGCTCCTTGACGAGGGCCTCGATGTCGGTGCGCAGCTGGGCGAGCGTCACCTCGTCGTCGGGGGTGACGGCGGCCGCCTCCATGGCCTCGCGCACGGCCGGGCTCGACGACTCGGCGCCATGGCTGCCGATGAGGACGATCGGATCGTCCTCGGTGATGCCGGTGAGCTCACGCAGCGTGCCGAGGTCGCGGCCCGAGACGACGGCGACGTGCACGCCGGGCAGGCTCGCGAGCGACCGGAGCGTCTCGACGGTGCCCTCGACGGGAGTGGCCTGCATCGGGTCGGCGTCGAACGGCGCGAGCACCCCGTCGAAGTCGGTCGCGACGAGCAGGACGTCCGCGGAGGCCGCGGCCTCGAGGGCCTCGGTGGTCGGTGCGCCGGTGCTCATGACCGCGTCCCGTCCGTCGCGCTGCGGGATTCGTCGCGGGAGTCGCTGCCCGGACGGTCGGACGACGTGCCGGACGACTCGCTGGGCGCCGGCATGAGCGGTGTCTCCTCAGCGTGCGGTGTGGGCCGCGGGCGCGACTCGGCCCCCGGCATCTCGGGCGCCGCGGCGAGCGCGGCGAGGTAGCGGGCCGCCCAGCGCTGGACGTCGTGGTCGGACACGCGGCGGCGGAGCGCCTTCATGATCCGCTGCTTGTCCTTGGCCGGGGTGTTGATGGCGCGCAGGATCGTCTGCTTGAGCCCCTCGATGTCGTGCGGGTTGCACGCGAAGGCCTGGTGCAGCTCGTGCCACGCGCCGGTGAACTCCGACAGCACGAGGGCGCCCCCGAGGTCATGGCGGCACGTGACGTACTCCTTGGCAACGAGGTTCATGCCGTCGCGGAGCGGGGTGACGAGCATGACGTCTGCGGCCTGGAAGAGGGCCGCCATCTCCTCGCGCGGGTAGGAGTGGTGCAGGTAGTGGACGGCCGGGGCGCCGATCTTGCCGAGGTCGCCGTTGATGCGGCCGACGGTCTGCTCGATCTCGATCTTGAGGTTGCGGTAGGCATCGACGCGCTCGCGGCTCGGGGTGGCGACCTGCACGAGCGTGACGTCGGGCGGCCCGATGCGGCGCTCGCTCAGCAGCTCCTCGTAGGCCTTGAGACGGTGCCGGATGCCCTTGGTGTAGTCGAGCCGGTCGACACCGAGCATGAGGACCTTGGGGTTGCCGAGGCTCTCGCGGATCTCGCGAGCGCGCTCCATGACGTCGGGGCGCTTGGCCAGTTCCTCGAGTCCCTGGAAGTCGACGGAGATCGGGATGGCCGCCGCCCGGACCTGGCGGTGGGCACCCTCGACGGTGACGCGGTCGCGCTTGGTCGCGGCGCCGAGCAGCTGGCGGCAGGCGCGCACGAAGTTGCGGGCGTCGGCCTGGCGCTGGAAGCCGAGGAAGTCGGCTCCGAGCAGGCCCTCGAGCAGCTGGGCCCGCCACGGCAGCTGGGCGAAGAGCTCGACGGGCGGGAAGGGGATGTGGTTGAACCACCCGATGCGCACATCGGGCCGCAGCTGGCGCACGAGGGCAGGGACCAGCTGGAGCTGGTAGTCCTGCACCCACACGGTGGCGCCCTCGGCCGCGACCTCGGCGACGGCCTCGGCGAAGCGACGGTTGACCGTCTGGTAGCTCGACCACCACTCGCGGTGGAAGGTCGCGGGCACGATGACGTCGTGGTAGATCGGCCACAGGGTGTCGTTGGAGAAGCCCTCGTAGTAGTCCCGGACCTCGTCGGTCGACAGCGGCACGGGGTGCAGGTGGATGCCGTCCTCGTCGAACGGCTCGGGTGCCTCACCGGCGTCTCCGGCCCAGCCGACCCAGGCGCCGGGCTGCGTGCGCATCACCGACTCCATGGCCGTGACGAGGCCGCCGGGACTGCGTCGCCACTCGACCGCGCCGTCGTCGGTGACGACCTTGTCGACGGGCAGGCGGTTCGCGGCGATGACGAGGTCGTAGGTCGGCCGAGGGGTCGACACGCAATCAGCTCCTGCTGCTCGAGGGGAGGGCACGGCCCTCGACGTACCCAGACCCGGGGGAGGGGCGCCGCGGGGCGCGATCGGTCCCACTCTAACGAGCGAACGGTGGCGCCCGGTGCGGTCCCGCTCTAGGGTCGATACAGGGCATCTCTGGTGGAGCGGGTGGCCGCCTGAGGGCATCGCGCCGAGGTGAAGGAGTCGCCGTGAAGATTTCTGACGTGCTGCGCAAGAAGGGCAGCGAGGTCATCACCATCAAGCCCGACGAGACGGTCGCCGGCCTGCTCGGCCTGCTGGCCGAGCACCGCATCGGCGCGGTCGTGGTGAGCACGGACGGCACGAGCGTGGACGGGATCGTCAGCGAGCGCGACATCGTCCGGCACCTCCACAGCACCGGCACGAGCGTGCTCGAGGCGCCGGTGTCGCAGATCATGACGAGCGAGGTCACCACCGGTTCGGCCGACGACAACATCGCCGACCTCGCCGGGACGATGACGGAGATGCGAGTGCGCCACGTGCCGATCGTCGACGCCGACGGCAAGCTCGCCGCGATCGTCAGCATCGGCGACATCGTCAAGCACCGGCTCTCCGAGCTCCAGTCCGAGCGCGACCAGCTGCGCGACTACATCAGCAGCTGACGCCCCGGAGAAACCGGACAGAACCGACGAACCAGGACACTCCGCGGCTCGCTGCCGCAGGGTTCCTGCCGTGGCGCCCGTGTCGCATACCGTAGGGGTATGACTGCGTACGACCGGACCGAGCGGGTGCCCAACCCGCGGCCCGGCGCGCGCACCGGTGGCGTGCCCGTGGCAGCGCGCCCCGGCGGGCCGGGGTCCCCGCAGCGGATCGGCCCGTACCGCCTCATCGAGGAGATCGGCGAGGGCGGCATGGGCGTGGTCCACCTCGCCCTCGACCCGCGCGGCCGTGCCGTCGCGATCAAGGTCCTGCGCGCCCACGTCGCGCACGACGCCGACGCCCGGCAGCGACTGTCCCGTGAGGTCGACACCCTCTCGCGCATCCGCGACGCGCGGGTCGCGAGCGTCATCGACGCCGACGTCATGGCGCCCCGCCCCTACATCGTGACCCGCTACGTGCCCGGCCCGGCCCTCGACGAGGTCGTCGAGGACCACGGCCCGCTGGCCCCGGCGGACCTGCTTCGCCTGGCCCGCGGGATCGCCGAGGCGATCCGCGCCATCCACGCGTGCGGGGTCGTCCACCGCGACATCAAGCCGGGCAACGTCCTCATCGAGGACGGCGACCCGGTCCTCATCGACTTCGGCATCGCGCACCTGCAGGACGACGTGCGCCACACCGTCGGCGGGCTCGTCATGGGCACGCCCGGCTACCTCTCGCCCGAGCTCGTCGAAGGTGCCGCCATCACCGACGCCACCGACTGGTGGGGCTGGGCCGCCACGATCACGTATGCCGCGTCGGGCCGTCCGCCGTTCGGCCGCGCCCGCATGGACGCCGTGCTCACCCGCGTCCGTGCCGGCGACGTCGACCTCGAGGGGGTCGACCCGCGCCTCGTGCCGCTGCTGCGCGCGTCCCTCTCTCCCGATCCGCGGCTTCGCCCTCACGCCGACGAGGTCATCGCAGCGCTCGAGCTCTACGCCGCCGGCCGCGCGGCGACCGTGCCGACGCCGAGCGGCAACCCGTGGGACGACGGCCGCGTCAGCGCGACCCCCGGAGACACCCAGGTCGTGCAGCACGGCAGCACCGCCGTCATGCCGCCCGTCGGCACAGCAGGCACGGCAGGCGCGGTGGGCGCGGTGGGCGCGGTGGGCGCTGGCGCGGCCGCGGCGAACCCGGTGCGGTGGGCCCCGCCCCCGACCGGTCCGCGGTCGTCCGACCCCGGCCCGGCGGCATACGACCACGGCTGGGACGACGAGCCCGCGTCGCCGGACGACTGGGGCGGCGCCCAGGCCTACGATGCCCGGCACGGGCGCGGCGGGCAGGACGTCGAGCCGGCTCCGCAGGACGGCTACTGGCCCGACGACGAGTGGGACGAGGACGACGAGCCCGCCCAGCGCGAGGGCGACCCGCGCATCGGACTGCCGATGCGCACCGGACTGCTCGCCGCTGTCGCGATCGCCTGGGTCGGTGCCCTCATGGCGTGGCCGGGCATCGCCCTCGTCGTGCTCGTCGTCCTGTCGGCGCTCGCCCGGGCCACCGACCGCTCGGTCACGGCGCTCGTGCTGCGCCGCTACGACTTCGGCCGCCGCCGCAGCGACGTGCCCTTCGCCGTCGTGTCGAGCCCGTGGCACCTCGTCGTCGGCATCATCGCAACCGGGGTCGGGCTGCTCCTGCCCGTGGCGGTGGCGCTCGCCGGCGTCTTCGCGGCCGCCCTGCTCCTCGCCGGCACGCAGGGGACCGACCTCGGCCCGGGCACACCGATCACGCTCGCGATCGGCGGTGTCCTCGGCCTGCTCATGCTGTGGTGGGGCCCCGGCGGCGCCTCGCTGCGACGCGGTTCGCGCTCGATGGCGCGGCGCCTCGTGCCGGCCGGCCTGGCCGCGCAGATCGTGTCCGGGCTGCTCGCCGTCTTCGGCGTCGCGGCTGCGCTCGTGGCCCTGCAGCACGGGTCGAGCCTCACGTGGGACCCGTTCACGACGAACCCGTTCGGGAAGTGACGGCTCGGCGCGCGAGACGGTTGAGCGTGCGGGGCCGGGGCCTGTGGGGCGCCCGGGCGGCCCCTGTGCGAGGCCTGTGTGCATAGCGCATCGACCTGCATCTGGGGCTGAAAAAAAGATCACGGAAGTGTCTCGACGTGCCTTGTGCGCTGCGGAAACGTCCCGTACCGTCAGTGCTCGGCGGCCTCGACTTTCGGGTCGAACGGGAGCAGCACCACTCGGTTCCCGGGTCGCTTCGTCGCGTCCGGCTCCACACGAACGCTCCCACAACTTCACATGGACACCCATTTATCCGTTCCCTGAGCGCGCCGAGCCTCGCCAGCCAGGGATGTAGCCCACACCCGTGGGCCGGGCGAGGACGGGGGACCCAGTGTGGCCAGTGAGTGCATGTGTATCGAAGCGCATGTCAAGAGGACGAGATCTGGTCTCGGGGTGAAGTCGCATCCGCGACGGGGCACCTGACGCCCCAACCCGACAGCTAACCCCGCAGGCGCGCGTCAGGAAGGATCACCCATGCAGTACATGTCCAAGCATGCTGCGGCCAAGAAGATCTCGGTCAAGCAGCGCATCGCGGGAGTCGGAATCGCTGGAGCCGCCACCATCGTCGGTGGCATCGCCACGGGCGGGTCGGCCAAGGCCGCCTCGGTCTGGGATCGCGTCGCCCAGTGCGAGTCGAGCGGCAACTGGCACATCAACACCGGCAACGGCTACTACGGCGGCCTCCAGTTCGTGCAGAGCACGTGGCGTGGCTACGGCGGCACGGCCTTCGCGTCGCGCGCCGACCTCGCCACGCGGGCCGAGCAGATCGCCATCGCGCAGCGCGTGCTCGCCTCCCAGGGCCCCGGCGCCTGGCCGGTGTGCTCGCAGCGGGCCGGCCTGACCCGGGCCAACGGTGGCGCGACGACGACCCCGGTCTCGCGGTCGACCGTCCGCAAGCCCGTGACGACGAAGAAGGTCGTCAAGAAGAAGACGTACGCGACGAAGCCCACGGTCAAGAACACCGCCAAGGGCGCCAAGGTCACCGTGCGCAGCGGCGACACCCTCGGCAAGATCGCCGCGCGCTACCACGTGGCCGGCGGCTGGAAGGCCCTCTGGAAGGCCAACGGCGCCCGGGTCACCAACCCGAACCTCATCTTCGTGGGTCAGACTCTGCGACTCCCGTGAGTTCCTGATACAACTGAGCCGGACGGCCTCGCGCGACCAACCCCTGGGTTGCGCGGGGCCGTCCTTCTCATGTCCGGCGTCGGTTCGCGCCCGGTGTTTGGGCGTATGCCGTCTGGCTCGGTTACGCTTTCGCCCGTCCGCGGCGCTCGCGCCGAGACGTGCTGGCGTGGCGCAATTGGTAGCGCACCTGTCTTGTAAACAGGCGGTTAGGGGTTCGAGTCCCCTCGCCAGCTCCACCGTGACGTGCGAGTCCGGCTGACGGGGCCGCATCTGCGTGCCCACGGCGAGAGGCTCATCCCCGGCGGATGACGCGGCACGGACGAGCGGCTCCTAGCGTTGAGATCGGTCCCCCATCGGACGCACCGACCACCGGACGCACCCCAAGGAGAAGATGACATGACTCTCAACGTCGACGAGCTCGGTCCGGTGGACTGGATCGTCGTGGAGTTCGAGGGCAGCACCCTCAACGGCAAGATCGCCCCGATCCTCAAGGACTACGTGGATCGCGAGCTCATCCGGGTCCTGGACCTGCTGTTCTTCAAGAAGGCGGAGGACGGCAGCTTCGAGGCCTTCGAGGCAACCGACCTGGAGGACTCGGAGATCGGCGAGCTCCGTGCGTACGAGACCGAGCTGGCCATGCTGCTCAGCGAGCAGGACGTCGCCGACCTGGCCGACACCATCGAGCCCGGCAGCTCAGCGGCCGTCCTGGTGTGGGAGAACCTGTGGGCGGCTCCCTTCGGCGCGGCGGTGCGCCACGCCGGCGGCCAGCTCGTGGCCAGCGGGCGCATCCCGATCCAGGCCGTCATCGCCGCCATCGAGTCCGACCAAGAGGAAGGAGCCTGACATGCCACTCGCAGCCAGGCGCAGGAGAAGGACAGTGGCCGCCGTCGGCGGCGCCGTCGTCGTCGCGCACGGGATACACCGGCGCGGTGAACGCCGTGAGGACCGGCGCGACGATCGCCGCGATCGCCGCTGACGCATGACCCGGGCCGTGGGGCCCTCTCAGGGCTCCACGGCCCGTTGCGCTGCCCTACGCCGTCGCCGGCCCCGGTCGGAACGACGTGACCAGCAGGTGCAGGCTGAGGAGCAGGACCCACAACGGGAAGAGCAGGACGGCCCAGACCGTCCGCGGTGGTGCGAGGAGCAGGACCAGCGCGACGACGAACCCCACGGCCACGAGCCAGCGCGGCACGATCCCGGTGCGACGGCCGAGGTTCGTGACGACCATCGTGAAGACCGCTGCCATGCGGATGCCGAACGTCGTCAGGAGGGCCGTGCTGACCGCCCCCACCTGCCGGACGTACTCCGGCGAGACGCTGTCGGGCCCGTCGTAGAGGGCGAGCAGGGCTCCGACATCTGCAGATGCGGCGAAGAGCATGGCGACGAAGAGCAGCCCCGACCCGAGGAAGGCTGTCGCGAACAGCTTGTCCTCGCGGTGCCCGAGACGGGAACGGATCACCCCGATGAACCACAGGAAGGCGATGCCCGCGTACGGGGTGAGCTGCATCGCCAGCGTGACCCTGCCGCGGCGCTCCGCATCGGTGATCCACGTCGAGCGGCCGCCGGTGCCCGGGAGCGCCAGGTACATGAGGATGACGACCGCCCCCAGGAGCACGGCGAAGGCGATCCCGGCGATGGCCGCCGCCCGCGGTGTGCGGATCTCGTCGAGCACCCGCCCCCGTGGTTCGAGGTCGGCCGGTGACTCGGCCCGACCACGCTCGTCCTCATGCATGCTCATGCTCCAGCCGTGGGCCCGTGCGGCCTTCGTCGGGACCGATCGTGTGACGCCCCTGCAGGTCAGTGGCGGTTCACTCACGCATCAACATGCCCTGCGCCTCACGTTCCAGGTCGACGTAGGGCTCGCCGCTCACGTCGACGGCGACGCGCCTGATGGTGCCTCCCGTGAACCGGTACGGGCGCGCGCCGGGGTAGTCCTGCGTGACCGGGTCGCCCATGTCGCGCCCCACCGCCAGTCCCTCCCCGGCGATCATGTAGCTGCCGGGCTGGAGCTTGATCTGGCCTTCTCCGACCACGGTGTCGCCGTGGTAGAGCGACAGGGTGCCGGTGGCGACGGGGGTCTGCTCCGCGCCGTCCTTGACGAACGACGCCGACAGGATGAGGTTCTCGCCCGTGGGCAGGTCCTCGGTCGCGACGACCTTCTGCTCGAACAAGCCCACGAAGCTGTTGACGTAGTGCAGCCGGTTGTCCTTGACGTAGAGGCTGTGTCCGCCGAACCTCGACCCCTGGGCGAAGAGCACGCCCTGGGCGCCCGGCTCGGGGATGTCGACCAGCGCACCGATGACGAATGACCGGCCGCGCACCACGACGGCCTGGGCCTCGGGCACCTCGGCGTGGTTGGGGTAGTAGACGTACCGGTCGCGCGGGGCCGACAGCTGGGGCCGGGGGGACACGAGGATCTCCAGCGCCGAACGGTCATCGAGCGGGAACCCCTCGTTGGCGCCCGCCTGGGCGTACCAGAGGTTGACCATCTCACGGAGCTTGTCGGGCTGCTCCGCCGCCAGGTTGTGCAGCTCGGAGCGGTCGACCTCGACGTGGTAGAGCTCCCACTCGTCGTCGTTGAAGTGCGACCAACCGCTGATCGTCGGGTGCGTGGTGATGGCCTTCCAGCCGTCGTGCCAGATGCCCCGCGAGCCCAGCATCGAGTAGAACTGCGTCTGCCGCCGCCCGGGGGCCTCGGGGTCGTCGAAGCTGTAGCGCATGCTGACGCCGTCGAAGTGGCTCTGTGTGTGGCCCTTGATGGTCTCCGGGGCCTCGATGCCGAGGGCGTCGAGGACGGTGGGCACCAGGTCGATGGCGTGGTGGTACTGCTCCCGGATCTCACCCTTGGCGGTCATGCCGGCCGGCCACGAGATCACGCAAGGGTCGGAGGTGCCACCGTTGAACTCGTAGCGCTTCCACATCTTGAAGGGCGTGTTGAACGCCATCGCCCACCCGTTCGGGTAGTGGTTGTACGTCTTGGGCCCGCCCAGCTCGTCGAGCATGGCGAGGTTGACGTCGATGTCGTCGGGGATGCCGTTCATGAACAACATCTCGTTGACCGACCCGTCCGGGCCGCCCTCACCACTCGCACCGTTGTCCGAGACGAGGATGACCATGGTGTTCTCCCGCTGGCCCGTCTCCTCGAGGTAGTCGAGCAACCGACCGATCTGGGCGTCGGCATGGGACAGGAAACCGGCGTACACCTCCGCCATCCGGGCGAAGAGGCGCTGCTCCTGCTCGGACAGCGAGTCCCACGGCCGCGTGGTGTCGACGGCCGAGAACGGCTGGTCGTCCGGGCCGGTGCGCGTCTCCGGCGTGCCGATCGGGTTCATCGGTGGAAGCTCGGTGTTCGCGGGGACGATGCCCATCTCGACCTGACGGGCCAGGGTGGCCTCACGCATCGCCTCGTAGCCCGCGTCGAAACGCCCGGCGTACTTCTCGATCCACGCCTTGGGCGCGTGGTGCGGCGCGTGTGCGGCACCCGGTGCGTAGTAGAGGAAGAAGGGTTTGTCCGGCGCGACGGCCTTGGCGTCCATGATGAACTCGATGGCCTTGTCGGTGATGTCCTCACCGAAGTGGTAGCCCTCCTCGGGCGACCTCGGCTGGTCGACCGGGTGGTTGTCGTAGGTGATCTCCGGGTACCACTGGCTGGTCTCGGCCCCGAGGAACCCGTACCAGCGCTCGAAGCCACGCCCGGTCGGCCAGTTGCGACGCGTCGAGGCGAGGTTCATCTCGACCGTGGGGCACAGGTGCCACTTGCCGACCATGTAGGTGTTCCAGCCCCGCTCGCCGAGGATCTCCGGAAGCATCCCGTTCTCGGGCGGGATGGTGCCGCTGGCGTTGGCGAAGCCACTGGCCCCTTCCGTGATGCACGCCATGGAGTTCCGGGTGTGGTTGCGTCCGGTGAGCAGGCACGACCGGGTGGGCGAGCACAGGGCTGTTGTGTGCCACTGGGTGTAGCGCACCCCGTCGCCGGCGATCTTGTCGATGTTCGGGGTCTCGATGGGGCCGCCGTAGCAGCTCATGGCGGAGAACCCGACATCGTCGAGCACGATGTACACGACGTTGGGCGACCCTTCGGGTGCCTTCGGCGGGGCGAACGGGGCCCAGTCCTCCACCGAGTCCCTGATGTCGACGTTGACCACACCACGAAACGGTTGCGCCATGTCATGACTCCTTGCTCGCGACTGCTCACGATCGTCGGCGCTCGCCGATCCGACGAAGGGACGGGTGCTCCTCAGGCGGGGCTCCGCCCAGCATGTGACGGGGACGGTGCCCTGTGCCTCACCCTCGGCGGATGAAAAGGTCGGCGCTCACGAGAGCCGTGGTCAGGGGCGCGCGTCATCGCTCGTGCCGGCACCATGGCAGTCCGCCCACACGGCGCCACCGAGGCATGAGCAGGGGTCACCCGGGTGGCGCTCGGCGTCGCGGACGGCATACCACTCCCTCAGCCCCGTGGCGTCCCGGCCTCGACGCAACAGGGACGCCATGACGCGCATGGGTGCGTCGACGTGTCGGAAGAAGAGCTGGTAGCCCTCACAGAGGTAGTGCAGGCCGGCCTCGCCGTCGGGGGCGGTGAGGAAGCGGTCCTTGGGGCAGCCGCCGTTGCAGGCGAACCGGACGTCGCACGAGCGGCAGTAGGCCGGCAGCGTGTCGAGCTTGGCCTGCCCGAAGGCGCGCTGCTGGGGCGAGTCGACGAGCTGGAGCAGCGTTCGTCCCTGCCGGATGTTGCCGAGGAGGTAGCCCGGCTCCACGTAGTGGTCGCACGAGTAGAGGTCGCCGTTGTGCTCGAGCGCGACGGCGTCCCCACACGTGCGGGCATGGACGCACAGGCCGGCTTGGTCCATGCCCATCCAGTGGGCGAGGGCGGTGTCGAACATCGAGACGAAGACGTCGCCGACGTCGTGGCGGGCCCACTCCTCGAAGACGTCGACGAGGAAGCGGCCGTACTGGTGTGCACTGACCGTGCGGTGGGTGACGAGGCTGCCGTCCTGCACGTAGAGCGGCCGGTCACCGGACCGGGCGCCCCATCCCGACTCGGCAAGCGGGAGCAGCTCGGGCGTCACCCGCTCCACGATGGGGATGAGCTGCACGAACGTGGCCCCGAGCTCGTCGCGCAGGAAGCCGTAGACCTCGCGGCCGTGGTCGCCGTTGGCGGCGTTCACCGTGGTGAGGGCGTTCCACTCGACCCCGTTGCGCTTGAGCGCCTCGAGACCCCGGATGACCCGGTCGAAGGTGGGTTTGCCGCCCTTGTCGACACGGTAGGCGTCGTGCATCTCGCGCGGTCCGTCGATCGAGACGCCGACGAGGAAGTGGTGGTCGCGCAGGAAGGCGCACCACTCGTCGTCGAGGAGCGTGGCGTTGGTCTGCAGGGTGTTGAGGATCCGCTGCCCCGGCGCGGCGAGACGTTCCTCCAGCTCGAGCGTTCGTCGGAAGAAGTCGAGGCCCATGAGGGTCGGCTCGCCGCCCTGGAACGCCACCACCACCTCGTCGGCGCCGCGCTGGGCCGCGAGGAGCTGGCCGATGTACGCCTCGTGGACCTGCGGGTCCATCCGGAAGCTGCTGCCCGGGTAGAGCTCGTCCTTGGACAGGAAGAAGCAGTACTCGCAGTCGAGGTTGCAGATGGCGCCGGTGGGCTTGGACATGACGTGGAAGGACCGCGAGGCCGTCAGGGGCGCCGCGGCAGCTGTCCGCCCGTCAGGAGCCGCGGCCGGGGTCACCGTCACCCACCGTCCACGGCGGAGGGGCAGCCATCCCCGGACCTCATCCTCGTCATCGACACTCGCTGAGCGTGACACCGAGCAGGCTGCTGCGGATCATCCGGACGGGGTGAACGCACCCGCGTCCGGTGGCCCGCTCACGGGAGCGGTGGACATCCGTGAGGGCGCATCCCTGACGAGGTCTGGACACGGCGGAGCGTCCGGTGCCACGGTGAGCGGCACAGGCCGGGACCGGCGGCCTGGGGCGTCGACTCGCGAGAGTCCGGGATCCGACCAAGGGAGACACGTGAGCGACAGCGTGTTCGTGCTTCACACCGGTGGGACCATCGGGATGGTCGACACCCCGGACGGCTACGCGCCCGTGGCGGGTGCGCTCGCTCCCTATGTCGACTGGATCGTGGAGAACTCGAGAGGGGAGCTGCCCCCGATCGTCTTCGAGGAGCTCGACCCACCCATCGACTCCGCCAACGCGACGCCCGACGACTGGTGCGCCATCGCTCGAGTCCTCTACGAGCGCCGCAGCCGTCACCGGGGCTTCGTCGTCCTGCACGGGACGGACACGATGGCCTACACGGCGTCCGCGCTCTCGTTCCTGCTCCCGTCGTTCGGCAAGCCGGTCATCGTCACGGGCTCGCAGATCCCGGTCGCCCGCACCCGCAGCGACGGACGGCAGAACCTCATCGGGGCGCTCCAGGTCGCGGCGCGGTCCGACGTCCCGGAGAGCTCGCTCCTCTTCGGCGAGGTGCTGCTGCGGGGCAACCGGGCGACGAAGGTCGACGCCTCGGGCCTCGACGCCTTCGACTCGCCACGCTTCCCACCGCTCGCCGCGATCGGCATCGACATCGACGTCCGGGACTCCCTGGTGCGCCCCGCCGACGGGGAACCCGAGCTGCGGGCCGGGCGGCTGGGGGAGGTGGCAGCGGTGCGGCTCTTTCCCGGGTTCTCGGCCTCCATCCTCGCGAACCTGTGTCGACCGCCGCTGCAGGGACTCGTCATCGAGGCCTACGGGGCGGGCAACGGACCCTCGAACGACCGGGAGTTCATGGCCGTCGTCGAGGCCGCCACGGCCGAGGACATCGTCGTGGTGGTCGTCACCCAGTGCGTCCGCGGATCGGTGCAGCCGGGGGCGTACGCGACCGGGTCGGCACTGATGCGGGCCGGCGCCGTGCCGGGCTACGACATGACGTGCGAGGCAGCGCTCACCAAGCTCGCGGTCCTGCTCGGCCAGGGCCTCGACACCGGTGTCGTCGCCGACATGATGCAACGCGACATCGCCGGTGAGCTGACGAGGAAGGACGACGTCGAGGTTTCGCCGGTGGGTGGGGCGACCTGAAAGCCCTCGGGTCGCCGCTCAGGCGCGCGGCGTCGTCAGGGCGCGGGCAGGCGCGACCGCCGACTGCGGGTCGAGGGCGTCCGCCGGTGCGAGCCGGCGCCGCCTGACCAGCTTGCCGAGCTCGACGACGGCGGGGAGCGCGGCTGCCAGGGCTGCGCAGACGAGCCACTGGCCCGGCGTGAGCTCGGAGGTCAGCAGTGCCTGCTGCAACGTCGGCAGCTGGGTCGCCAGGAGGAGCATCCCGACCGGAATGAGGGCGATCGCCAGCGCCCTGAGGATCGGGGGTGTGAGTCCGCTGGTGGGGTCGCGCCGGTTGACCACCGCGTTGAACGCGGTGCCCAGGCCCATCACCACGAACGTCATCGTCATCGACACGGATGCTCGCGTGGGGCTGGGCTCGTCCGGCCCGAGCACCAACGGCATGAAGGCGGCGACGAACAGCACCGCCGCGTAGGCCAGCCACATGACGACGGCCGACCGGTTCGTGATGGTGAGGCCGGGGTCGCGGGGCGGCCGGCTCATGACGTCGGGGTCACCCGGGTCGACGGCGATGACGATGACACCGACGGCCGTCGCGAAGAACAGCAGGAAGAGCACCATGGTCGGGGTCATCGCGACACCCCGGTTGACGTCGAACACGGTTGCCGCGAGGAAGAGGAACACCAGCGAGAGCAGCTGGGTCATCTGGTAGCGCACGTACGAGACGACCTTGTCGTACGCGCGCCTCCCGATCTCGACGGCGTGGACGAGCGTCCCGAAGTTGTCGTCCGTGAGCACCATGCGTGCGGCCTGCTTGGTCACCTCGCTGCCGCTCCCCATCGCGACGCCGATGTCTGCCTGCTTGAGGGCGGCGGCGTCGTTGACGGCGTCGCCGGTCATCGCGACGATCATCCCCTCCTCCTGCATCGCCCGAGCCAGCCGGAGCTTGTCCTCGGGCGTGACGCGGCCGAACACGTGCAGCATCGGCAGCTGCTGCTTCAGCTCCTCGTCGCTCAGCGCCTGCAGATCGGCGCCGCTGATGGCCCCCGGACCCAGCCCCAGCTCCTGGCCGATCGCCTGAGCCGTGACGGCGTGGTCACCGGTGATCATCCGCACGTCGATCCCGGCCGTCAGGGCCGTCGCGACAGCGCTCCTCGCCTCGGTGCGCAGGGGGTCGATGATCCCGGCGAGCCCGACGAAGGACAGGCCCTGCGTCAGAGCCATGGGGTCGGCGTCCATGGTTGCCACCTCGTCGTCGGTGACGAGGCGAGCCGCGAACGCGAGCACGCGCAGTCCCTTGCCGCCCATCCGCTCGTTGGCCTCCAGGACGCCGTCGAGCGCCTGCCCGATGGGGACCTGCGAGCCACTCAGCGGACCACCCGCCAGGGTGCATCGGGCGATGACCACGTCGGGGGCGCCCTTGACGAGCTCGATGAGGTGCTCGGCCCCCTTGAGGGTCACCCGGTGGAACGTGGCCATGAACTTGTACTCGGAGTCGAAGGGCACCTCGGCCAGGCGCGGGTAGGTTCGGCGGGTCTCCTCGGCGTCGATCCCGAGCTTCGCGGCGAGCACCACCAGCGCCGCCTCGGTGGGGTCCCCGATCACCGAGCCGTCGTCGCCGACCACCGCGTCGCTGTCGAGGCACAACCCGAGGCCCAGGCGCGTGAAGTCGGGGACCGGTGTGCCGGCCACGGCCCGGATCGCCCCGCTCTTGCGGTAGCCCTCGCCGTCGACGGTGAACCACGACCCGCTCGCGTACAGCGTGGACACCATCATCTCGTTGAGGGTCAGCGTGCCCGTCTTGTCGGTGTTGATCGCGCTCGTCGACCCGAGCGTCTCGACGTCGGTGAGGTTCTTGACCACGGCCTTGGACGCAGCCAGCTGCTTGGCGCCCATCGACAGGAGTCCGGAGACGAAGGCCGGCATTCCCGTGGGGATCGCGGAGACGGCCATCGCCGTGCCCAGCAGCAGCAGGTCCTTGGCCGGCGTCCCGCGGACGAGACCGACGACGACGATGACGGCGACCGCTCCCCAGGCGATGACGCCCAGCACCTTGGTGAGGGTGTCGAGCTCCTTCTGCAGCGGTGAACGCTTTCGCGTGACCGAGCTGAGCATGGTCGCGATCTGGCCCATCTGCGTCCGCTGCCCCGTCGCGGTGACCACGATGGTGCCGGTGCCGCGAGTGACGGACGTGTTCTGGAAGAGCATGTTGGTCCGGTCGCCGAGAGCGACGTCCACGGATCCCAGAGCGGAATGGTCCTTTGCTATCGGCACGCTCTCCCCGGTCAGCGCGGCTTCCTGGGCCTCGAGGGTGGCGGAACGGACGATGCGTCCGTCTGCCGGGACGATGTCGCCTGCCTCGACCTGCACCACGTCCCCGGGCACGATCTCGGTGGCGGGGACGAGGGAGAGGGCGCCGTCACGGACGACCCGCGCCTGCGGTGTCTGCATCTTGGCGAGGGCGTCGACGCTGGCTCGGGCCGTCAGCTCCTGCCGGGTGCCGAGGGCGAGGTTGAGGACGATGAGCAGACCGACGATCACGCCGGTCGACACCTGGCCGATGGCCAGGCTCACGACCACGACGGCCACCAGCATGATGTTCATCGGATCGCGCAGCTGGCTCGCGGCGATGGCCCAGACGGACGGCGGTCTCTCGGCGGCGATCGCGTTGGGGCCGACGGCCGCCAGGCGACTCGCGACCTGAGCCCCGGTCAAACCGGAGTCCGTGTCGGAGCCGGCTGCGGCCACGACCTCGTCGGCGTCCAGCGCGAAGGGTGGGGTCTCGGTGTCCGCGCTCGACGCCGACGTGCCGCTCTCGCTCATGGGTCGTCCCCCGCTCCGGCTGCCTCAACCTCAGCGCTTGTCAGGCTAGTACCAACGAGCCCCTGCGTGGCAGGTCTGCGGCGCAACGTCGTCCGATGATCCGCTGAGCGGCCGCCATTTCCGTGCGAGCCTTGTCCGCGTGACGAGTCAAGATCCGCATTCGGTGCGCGTCGCCGGGGTCGACCTGGACCTGGAGCGGCTCACCTACGCGACCATCGTCGTGATGGCCGTGCTGTCCGCCTACTCCGGCTGGTCCGACCTGTCGTTCCCATCCGCTGCTGTCGTCGTCGTCTCACCGATCGTGGCCGTGTGCCTGGCGCACGCGTTCTCGGAGGTCCTCCATGAGCATGCTGCGGAGAAGCGGAGGCTCACCACCGCGGAATGGCTGGCAGTGGCGCGCCGGCAGGTGCACCTCCTGCTGGCGGCCGTGCCCCCGCTCGCCGTCCTGGTCATCGGTCGGGTGACAGCGCTGGGGAACGCCGACACCCTTCCCGCCGTGGAGCTGACCGGGCTGCTCACCCTGGCCTTCCTGTCGGCGGTCGCCAGCAGGCGGGCCGGCCTGCGGGGACCGTGGCTGGTCGCCGGCGCGCTCGCCGGGGGACTGGTCGGGCTCACGGTCATCGCTCTGCAGATCGTCCTGAAGCCGCACTAGTGCGCGGTGCTCCGGATCCCTCGCTGTCGATCGCGCCGGCTCCCGCCGCCGGGCGGGGCGTCCGGCGGAGCCCGATGGGCCACCAGATGCGGTCGCCGAGGTCGTAGGACACCGCCGGGACGAGCAGGCTGCGCACGATGAGCGTGTCGAGCAGGACGCCGAAGGCGACGATGAAGGCGATCTGGACGAGGAAGAGGATCGGCAGCACCGCGAGGGCCGAGAAGGTCGCAGCGAGGACGATGCCCGCACTCGTGATGACACCGCCCGTCACCGCGAGGCCCACGAGGATGCCGGGCCGCGTGCCACGGGTGCGCGACTCCTCACGGACGCGCGTCATGAGGAAGATCGAGTAGTCGATGCCGAGTGCGACGAGGAAGACGAAGCCGTAGAGCGGCGTCGACGGGTCGGAGCCCGGGAACCCGAAGACGTGGTTGAAGGCGATCGCGGAGACGCCCATCGTCGCGGCGAACGACAGGACGTTCGCGGCGACGAGGACGAGCGGCGCCACGATCGAGCGCAATAGCAGCATGAGCACGACGAAGATGACGGCGAGGATCGTCGGGATGATGACCTTGAGGTCGCGCTCGCTGGCGAGGCGCACGTCGAGGTTCGTCGCGGTGGTCCCTCCCACGAGCACGTCGGAGCCGACCCGGTCGAGGGATGCGCGCAGCGTCTCGATGGTGTCCTCGGCCGCGACGCTGTCGGCGGCGGCGTCGAGCGTGGCCTGCACGACGACCTGGCCGTCGACGACCTTCGGCGGCTGGCCGGGGACGAGCCCCACCTGTGGGCTGCTGACCCCGTCGGTCGACTCGAGCACCGCGACCACGGCATCGGCCTTGGCCTCGGGGGCGGCGATCTGGACGGGGGAGCCGGACCCGGCGGGGAAGTGGCGCGCGAGCACCTCCTGCCCGGTGACGGAGTCCACCTGGGTGAGGAAGAGGTCGGACTGGGCGATGCCCCGCGCGTTGAGCGTCGGGAGGAACGCCGCGCAGGTCGCGAGGGCGAGGAGGGTGACCACCCAGGTGCGCCGGGGGTGGCGCCCGACCATGCCGGCGACCCGGCCCCAGATGCCGCGGGTGCCCACCGCGTCCGCGCTGTGCACGTGGTCGACGTGGGGCACCTGCGGCCAGAAGACGCGTCGGCCGATGAGGAGCAGGAGCGCGGGCAGGAAGGTCAGGGACGCGACGAAGGCGCCGACGATGCCCAGCGCG
Organism: Terrabacter sp. 2TAF16; assembly: GCF_052115065.1. NCBI lineage: Bacteria > Bacillati > Actinomycetota > Actinomycetes > Micrococcales > Intrasporangiaceae > Terrabacter > Terrabacter sp. 2TAF16. The sequence continues at coordinate 648,030 of NZ_JBFRFZ010000006.1, read as the reverse complement.
CCGACGGGACCGAGACCCTTGGTGCTGCCGAGATCCGACAGGCGCAGGCAGAGCAGGCCGAGGACGACAGTGGCGGCGCTCGCGGCGATCGGCTCGAGCGAGGCCCGCCACGCGATCTTCATCGCCGCCCACGTCGACTCCTCGTCGTGCAGCTCCTCCTTGAAGCGCGCGACGAGGAGCAGGGCGTAGTCGGTCGCGGCGCCGACGACGAGGATCGACAGGATGCCCTGGCTCTGGCCGCTCAGGCTGATCGTGCCGTTCTTGGCGAGGGGGAAGACGACGAGCGCCGCGAGGGACAGGCCGAACACGGCCGAGATGAGCACGGCGAAGGGCAGGATCGGGCTGCGGTAGACGATGAGCAGGATGAGGAAGACGACGCCGAGGGCGACGAGCAGAAGGATGCCGTCGATGCCGCCGAAGGCGATGATGAAGTCGGCGAAGAAGCCGCCGGCACCCGTGACGTGGACAGTCAGGCCGGACGCACCCAACGTCGACGCAGCGGACTCGCGCAGGGCCTGCGCGACGGCATACAACGCGGTGTTCCCGGCGATGGTGTCCTCGGCCTTGTCGGCAAGGAAGGCGACGGGGACGAGCGCAGCCTGCTTGTCCTGGCTGGGGATCGCGAGGGTCGGGGGCGACTGCAGGAACTCGCCGACCGTGCGCCCGGGGTCGGCGAGCTTCAGGCCGGGGATGCCGTCGACGTAGCGCTGGACGGCCGCGAGGTCCGCCGGGGTCAGCCCGCCCTGCCGCTCGACCACGACGAGGTAGGGGAGTGTCTGGGTGTCGGTCGTGCGGCCCACGAGCTTGCTCACCGACGTCGACTCCGCCGACGGGGGAAGGAAGTTCGCGTTGTCGTTGGTGGCGACCTCGGACAGCCGCCCCACGAGGGGACCACCGACGCCCCCGATGGCGAGCCAGGCCAGCACCGCCAGGGCGGCCACCCACCGGACGGCGGCACGGCCCTTCGGCCTGCTCGACCCGTGCCTGCCCGCGGATGCGTCGCTCATGGACTCATCATGGGGCAGGCGCGCGCCACAAGGTTGGACAGTCGGCGAAGCACGGTCAGGCGGGCACGTCGGCGCCCGTCGGGTCCGTGTCGGTCTTCGAGACGGCCGTCTCGAAGTACGGGGAGGCGAGGGCCGCGATGGCACCGCCGATGAGCGGCGCGACGATGAACATCCACACGTGAGCCAGCGGCTCGCCGCCGTTGAGCAGGGCAGGACCGATGGACCGGGCCGGGTTGACCGAGGTGCCGTCGAGCGGGATGCCGACGATGTGGATCACGGTGAGCACGAGTCCGATCGCGAGTCCGGCGAAGCCCGGTGCCGCGGCCCGGCTCGTCACGAGCAGGACGACGAGGACGAGGAGGAAGGTGAGGACGACCTCGAGCACGAAGGTGCCACCCGCGGTGATCGTCGCGCCCCAGTTGTTGGTCCCGAGGGCGCCGGTCTCGTCCTTGACGCCACCGAAGCTCGAGACCATGAGCTTGAGCAGGGCCGCGCCGACGATCGCACCGACGAGCTGGGCGATCCAGTAGTAGATCGCCTCGGTCGTCGTGATGCCCTTGCGCATGAGCACGCCGAGGGTGACGGCGGGGTTGACGTGGCAGCCCGAGACGGGGCCGATGGCGTACGCCAGTGCGAGCAGCACGAAGCCGAAGGCCACGGCGACGGCGAGCCTGCTCATCGTCTCGAGGCCGACGACGGCGGCGCCCACGGCGAAGAAGACGAGGATGAACGTTCCGACGGCCTCGGCCACGGCCTTGCGCGTGAGGTCAGGAGTCGGGCCGGCAACGGTGCTGGAGTCAGGCATGAAAGTCCTTCCTTAGCAGGGCGAGCGGGCCCGTTCCCCCGGGGCGCTCGTCTTCAGAGTAGGGGTGAGGCGGTGCCGAGTGCAGTCATCTGCGCGCCGCCTCGCGGGGCGCCGGCTGGACCCCGTCGTCGAGCTCTTCGTATTCCCATGGTGCGCCGACCGTTCGGGGAGGACACTCGTGTGGGGACCACAGGGACTCACAGGTCGATGGGGGACTCGCATGAGCGGGTTCGAAGAGACGGGCGACGAGGCGGTCGGGGGTGCCCACCAGCTCGCCGACCGGCTGGCGACGACGCAGGAGCAGCTGCGGGCGACGAGCGACATCCTCAAGGTCCTCACGGCCTCGACGACGGGCGGCGCCGCCAGCCGCGACGAGGTCTTCGACGCGGTCGTCGACAGCGCCCGGCGGCTCCTCGGCGCGCAGGTCGCGCAGATCTACCTCGTGCAGGATGACTCGTTCGTGCTCGCGCGGTCGAGCGGACTGACGCCGGAGTTCGTCGACTTCGTCTCGCAGCACCCGATCGTCCGCGACCGCGCGACGTTGGTCGGACGGGTCACCATCGACCGGAGGGTGCACCAGATCGAGGACGTCCTCGCCGATCCGGACTACCGTCGCACCGACTTCCAGCGGGTCGGTGGCTACCGGACGATGATGGGCGCGCCGATGGTGGTCGGCGACCAGGTCGTCGGCGCCCTCAACGTGTGGCGCACGCAGGTCGCGCCCTTCGACGAGGCCGCCGAGGAGCTCCTGTCGACGTTCGCCGAGCAGGCGGCGCTCGCCCTTCGGCACGTCGAGCTCTTCTCGGCGCTCGAGAGCAGGTCGGCCGAGCTCGCCCGCAAGGTCGACCAGCTCGAGGCGCTCGCCGAGGTGGGGGAGGCGATCAGCTCGACGCTCGTCGCGGACGAGGTGCTGACGACGATCGTCAGCCACGCGGTCGAGCTGTCGGACACCGACGGCGGCTCGCTCATGGAGTTCGACGAGGCGACGGGACTCTTCCGGGTGCGCACGGCCTACGGCACGAGCGAGTACGTCATCGATGCGCTGCGGGCCGCGGAGATCCACATCGACCGCACGTGGGTGGGCCGGGCCGCGCGCGGCCGGCGGGTGCTCCAGATCCCCGACCTCGACGCCGCGCCCGGGCCGCTCGACCCGCACCTCGCCGTCCTCCACGGGTCGGGCTGGCGCTCGCTCGTTGCCATCCCGCTCGTGCGTCCCGACCGGGTCGTCGGGGCTCTCGTCGTGCGGCGCAAGTCGACGGGCTCGTTCAGCGACGAGACGTGCGAGCTGCTCGCGGCTTTCGCGAGTCAGTCGGCCGTCGCGCTGACCAACGCCCGCCTCTACCAGCAGCTCGAGCAGCAGAGCGTCGCGCTCGCCGAGGCCAGCCAGCACAAGTCGGAGTTCCTCGCGAGCATGTCGCACGAGCTGCGGACACCGCTCAACGCCGTCATCGGCTTCTCCGAGGTGCTCCTCGAGCGGATGTTCGGCGACCTCAACGAGCGGCAGGAGGACTACCTCCAGGACATCCACTCGGCCGGTCGCCACCTGCTCGCCCTCCTCGGCGACATCCTCGACCTGTCCAAGATCGAAGCCGGACGCATGGAGCTCGACCTCACGACCTTCCCCATCGACGACATCCTCGTCCAGGCGCTCTCGCTCGTGCGCGAGCGTGCGGCGCTGCACGGCATACGCCTGACGCTGGAGGCGTCGAACGGGCTCGGCCTCGTCACGGCGGACGAGCTGCGCCTCAAGCAGGTCCTGCTCAACCTGCTGAGCAACGCCGTGAAGTTCACGCCGGACGGCGGCAGCATCGTCGTCCGGGCCTGGCGCGACGGTGAGGAGGTCGGCGTCACGGTCACCGACACGGGCATCGGCATCGCGCCGGCGGACCAGGAGCGCATCTTCGACTCGTTCCAGCAGGGCGAGCGGACGGCGTCGTCGAGCGAGGGCACCGGCCTCGGTCTCACCCTGAGCCGCCGCATCGTCGAGCTGCACGGCGGGCGACTCTGGCTCACGAGCACACCGGGCGAGGGGAGCACCTTCGGGATCTCGGTCCCGCAGCCCGACGCCGACCGGGAGGCCGGCGGTGATTTCTGGACGGTCGACGGCGACGACGTCGACGGTCCGACCGTCGTCGTCATCGAGGACGACCCGCGCTCGGCCGAGCTCGTCGAGCTGCACCTGCGTGCAGCCGGTCTCCGCCCCGTCGCCGCGTCGACGGGCGAGCAGGGACTCGACCTCGTCCGGGCCCAGGACCCGGTGGCGGTCGTCCTCGACATCCACCTGCCCGGGATGGACGGGTGGGAGGTCCTCACCGAGCTCAAGAACGACCCGGCCACGGCCGACGTGCCCGTGGTCGTGGTCAGCGTCGAGCCCGAGCGCGGCCGTGGCTTCGCCCTGGGGGCCACGGAGTACCTCGTGAAGCCCGTGAGCGGCGAGCACCTCCTCGCCGCCGTGACGCGGCTGCTGCCACCGCCGCGCGCGGACGAGCAGAGTCCTCGGCTGCGCGTCGTCGTCGTCGACGACGACCCCCTCGCCCTCAAGCTCGTGCGCAGCACGCTCGAGCCGCTGGGCTGGGAGGTGCACACGTGCGCGGGCGGCCAGCAGGCGGCGGACCTCGTGCGTGCGGTCGCCCCGTCCGTCGTCGTCATCGACCTGCTCATGCCCCACGTCGACGGCTTCGCCGTCATCGACGAGCTGCGGCCGCACCGAGACTCCGATGGGCCGCCGATCGTCGTGCTCACCGCGAAGTCCCTGACACCACAGGACCGCTCGCGTCTCGAGGGGCGCATCGCGTTCGTCGCCGAGAAGGCCGGCATCGACCTGCCGGGGCTCGCGCGCCGGCTCGCGACGGTCGCCGCCGAGCACGTGCGGGAGGGGGAGGGGCCGTGAGCGAGCTGCCCGTCGTGCTCATCGTCGAGGACAACCCGCGCAACCTCAAGCTCGCGCGGGACGTGCTGGAGTATGCCGGCTTCTGCGTCCTCGTGGCCACCACCGGTGAGGATGCGGTCGAGCAGGCGAGGACCAGCCTGCCGGACGTCATCCTCATGGATCTCCAGCTGCCCGGCATCGACGGCTTCGCCGCCCTCGAGCTGATCCGGGACCACGAACCGACGGCGCACATCCCGATCGTCGCGCTCACGGCGTTCGCGATGCACCGCGACCGCGAGCGGGCCCTCGTCTCGGGCTTCGCCGGCTACCTCGAGAAGCCGATCAGCGTCCGTGAGTTCCCGGCACAGGTGCGCCGTCATCTGCCCCGACGGGAGGCGCCGGAGCCGTGACGCCCCTCGACCGCGATGCCAGGGTCCCGCCGCTCACGGGCGTGCGGGTCCTCGTCGTCGACGACCTCGAGCAGAACCGCAAGCTCATGCACGCCGTCCTCGAGCCGCGGGGCTTCGTCGTGCGCTCGGAGGCCTCGGGGCAGGCTGCCCTCGAGGCGCTCGCCGTGTGCGAGGTCGACGTCGTCCTGCTCGACGTGCTCATGCCGGTCATGGACGGCTACGAGACGTGCGAGCGCATCAAGGCCGACCCCCGCACGGCGATGCTGCCCGTGGTCATGGTGACGGCGAGCGGGACCCAGCAGCGGCTGCGCGCCCTCGAGGTGGGCGCCGACGACTTCATCACCAAGCCGTTCGACCAGGCCGAGCTCGTGGCGCGGGTCCGCTCGCTGGCGCGCGTCAAACGACTGCACGACACGGTGCTCGAGCAGACCGTCGCGCTCGAGCGCTGGAACGCCGAGCTCGAGACCCGGGTGGCCGAGCAGGTGGACGACCTCGACCGGCTGGGCCGCCTGCGCCGGTTCCTGTCTCCGCAGATCGCGGGCCTCATCGTCGAGTCCGGCGACGAGTCGTTCCTCGAGAGCCACCGACGCGACATCACCACGGTCTTCACCGACCTCCGGGGTTTCACCGCGTTCGCCGAGACCGCCGAGCCGGAGGAGACGATGTCCGTGCTGCGCGACTACCACGGCGCCCTCGGGGAGCTCGTCTTCGCCTACGAGGGCACGTTGGAGCACTTCGCCGGCGACGGGCTGATGGTGTTCTTCAACGACCCCCCGCCGTGTCCGGACGCACCCGAGCGGGCCGTGCGGATGGCGCTCGACATGCGCGACCGCATCGACGACCTCGCGTCCGGGTGGTCCCGGCAGGGGCACCAGCTCGGCTTCGGGGTCGGCATCGCGCAGGGCTACGCGACGCTGGGTCGGGTCGGCTTCGAAGGACGCTGGGACTACGCGGCGATCGGGACCGTCACCAACGTCGCGGCCCGCCTCTGCGCGGCCGCTGCCGCCCGCCAGATCCTCATCAGCCCCCGCGTGCGTGCCGGGATCGACGAGCGCTTCGAGACGCGCTCGCTCGGGCCGGTGGAGCTGCGCGGCATCTCGCGGCCTCTCGAGGTCCACGAGGTCATCGGCACCACCGACCGGGAGGACGACCCATGAATGCGACGACCCAGGCCCCGATCGTCCCGACGGTGGACGGCGGTGGCCTCGACGCGCTCGACGAGGCGGCGCGCGGCAGACTGTTCGACGACCTGCAGGAGGCCCTGCCCGAGGTCTGGCGCCGCTTCGGTCAAGCCGACCCACGGGAGTCGGTGGTCGTCGTGCCGTCGATGAGCGTCGACAACCTCACGCAGTCGGCGGGCGCCATGAACCAGGCCATGGAGGAGCGTTTCCTCTTCATGCTGCTGCTGCTGCGTCAGCCGCGCCTCCGGATGGTCTACGTGACGTCGATGCCGATCAACGAGCACATCGTCGAGTACTACCTGTCGCTGCTCCCCGGCGTCATCCCGAGCCATGCCCGGGCCCGACTCGACCTGGTCTCGGTGGGTGACTCCTCCCCGCGGCCTCTGACCGACAAGCTGCTGGCCCGCCCCCGGGTCCTGTCCCGCATCGCCTCCCTCGTGACGGACCCGGCAAGGTCGCACCTCGTCCCGTACACGAGCACGACGCGCGAGCGTGACCTGGCGCTGATGCTCGGCATCCCCATGTATGCCGCGGACCCGCGCCTCTATCCGCTGGGCACCAAGACCGGCTGCCGACGGATCTTCGCCGAGGCCGGCGTCGACCATCCCTTCGGCGCCGAGGACGTCCACTCCGTCGACGACGTCGTCGACGCCGTGCTCGAGCTGCATGCGTCGCGGCCCGGCGCACAGTGGGCGATGGTCAAGCTCGACGAGGGTGTCTCGGGCTCCGGCAACGCCCTCGTCGACCTGACCGCCGTGGACGCGGCGGCCGCGGCGGCCGCGGCGGCCGCGGATCCGGGCGGCGAGACAGCCGCGCTGCGTGCGGTCGTCACCGACCGGGTGCTCGGCATGCAGCTCGAGGACGCACGCATCGAGACCGGTGCCTACCTCGGACGGCTCGACGAGCGCGGTGGCATCGTCGAGGAGCGCATCGTCGGTGACGAGGTGCGCAGTCCGAGCGTGCAGCTGCGCGTGACGCCCCTGGGGGAGCTGGAGATCCTCTCGACCCACGACCAGGTCCTCGGTGGCCCGACGGGCCAGATGTACCTCGGTGCGCGGTTCCCGGCCGACCCGGCCTACGCGACGACGATCACGAGGGAGGCGGAGAAGGTGGGTCGGGTCCTCGCGGACAAAGGGGTGCTCGGGCGGTTCGCCCTCGACTTCGTCGTCGTGCGCCGGGGCGAGCAATGGCAGACCCACGCCATCGAGATCAACCTGCGCAGGGGCGGCACGACGCACCCGTTCCTCACGCTGCAGTTCCTGACCGACGGCACGTACGTCCACGAGGAGGGGCGCTTCGTCACCCCGTCCGGCGCCGAACGCCACCTCGTGGCGACCGACCACCTCGAGGACGAGACGCTCCGGGGCATGGGTGTCGACGACCTCTTCGACCTCGTGGCGCGCGCCGGCCTGCACTTCGACCAGTCGCGCCAGACGGGCGTCGTCTTCCACATGATCAGCTCGATCACCGAGTGCGGCCGCGTCGGCATGACCGCCATCGGGGACACGCCAGACTCCGCCCAGGATGTGTTCGACCGGGCGGAGTCGGCGTTGCTCGCCGAGGCGCGTGCGTCGCTGGCGCCGCTCCCCGTGCCCCTGCGGGGGCGCCTCGGCGAGGGTCTGCGGTGACCATTCAGGGAGCGATCGAGGCCGAGTGGATGAGGGCACCCACGAACGCCTGGTGCCACGTCAGGCGGGCCACGACGGAGCGGGCCGAGGCGCCGCCGCAGTCGCACTCCCACGTCCACCCACCGCGCGTCAGGCGCGTCACCCGTGGGTGGTGGTGTGCCAGGTCGGGGTGGACCCGGCGTCGTGCCGTTGTCGTCGTCATGGAACTGCCTTCCCTCGGTGAGGGGTTCGCTGCCCCTCGTGCTGCGGATGTCCCGGTGCGGTCACGTTCTGGTGTCGTCTCCCACGACGGTCCCGCCGACGCGGGTTGCTGTCTGTGCGCGCGGCGACACCCCGGGAGTGCTCGCCGGCACCGGGTCCGGACGGCAGGGCGGCCGTGACCCTCGACCTCGGGCTGCTGTCCGACCTCGCGCCGGCCGAGCGTCGGGAGGTCGTGGCGTCGATGCACCGCCACACGTACGACGCGGGCGACGTGGTCTTCCACGAGGGGGACGCCGCCGACACCGTGCACTTCGTCGTCGAGGGCCGAGTCGTCGCCCGCCGGTCGTCGGAGCAGGGGGACCGGCTGGCCTATGCCGTCATGGGCCCGGGCCAGGCCTTCGGCGAGCTCGCGATGATCGTGCGCGCCGGCCGGCGGACGGCGACGATCGAGGCCGTCGAGCGGACCGTGACCCTGGCGCTGTCCTTCGCGGACTTCGAGCGGCTGTGCGACCGCCACCCTGAGGTCAACCGTCTCCTCGTGCGCCTCCTCGCCGCCCGGGTCAGCCGACTGACCGACGCGCTCATGGAGGCCTTGCACACGCCCGCCGAGCTCCGTGTGGTGCGCAGCCTCGTGTCCCTGTGTGGGGTGTATGCCGTGGCTGCACCGTCACGCTCACCGGTGACGGTGCACCTCAACCAGTCCGAGCTGGCCGAGCTGGCGGGGGTCACCCGGCCGACGGCCAACCGAGTCCTGCGTCGCCTCGAGTCGGCCGGGGCCGTGGTCCTCGACCGTGGCCGCGTCACCGTCGTCGACCCGCAGGCCCTGCGCCGGTCGGCGACCCAGGCTCTCGGGCCCGGGCCGGCCTGACCTCCGCGCGAGACTCGATGGCGTCTCGGGTCGCGGCCCACGCCGACGTCAGCCGTGGATGAACCGCTCGAGGACGCTCGCGAAGCGGTCCGGCTGCTCGAGGTGCGGGAAGTGGCCGGCGCCCTCGAACAGCACGACCTCGGCGCCGGGGAACACCTCGTGGGCGCGCTCGGCGTGGCCGACGGGGATCATCCGGTCCCGGGTCCCCCAGATGACGAGGGTGCGGATGTGGTCTGCGGTCGTCAGCTGCCCGTGCGCGTTGACCGTCTGGCCGCCGGGGTCGATGACGCCGCGGGTCGTGGCCAGGAAGGCCCGACGGCTCTCGGCGTCCGAGAGGGACGTGAAGCCCTTCCACGCGGCCGAGACGTCGGCGCTCGGTCGCCAGCCGAGGCCGCGGACGGCGCGCCCGACGGTCTCGACGCGGTCGCGCACCCAGGCCGAGGCGATGACCGGCAGCACGAGCTCGGCACCGGGGAGGGTCGCCGAGCGCAGCAGTGGGCTGACAGATCTCCCGAGGCCTCCGCTGGAGACGAGGACGAGGGCCTCGACGCGCTCGGGGAAGAGGTAGCAGAACTGCATGGCGATGCCGCCACCGAGAGAGTGGCCCACGAGCGTGACCTTCGCGATGCCGAGCCGGTCGATGAGGTCGCGCAGGATCGCGGCGTGCGACCCGAGCGAGTAGTCGCCGACGGGCTTGGCCGAGGCGCCGTGCCCGAAGAGGTCGGGGATGACGACCCGGTGCTCGGTGTCGAGGCGGTCGACGAGGTGGGTCCAGTTCTCGTGCGAGCCGAGCAGGCCGTGGATGAAGAGGATCGCGGAGCCGTGGCCGGTGTCGACGTAGGAGAGGTCGTGACCGCCGAGGTTCGCCACGCTCGGCGGGTATCTCAGCTCGGCCTCGTCCCGAGGGTCCTGCGTCCTGGTCATGGTGCGCCGTCCTCCCAGCAGGTGCGTGCGGCCAGGGACTGCGGTCGACCGCGATCCACACCTCCAGCCTCTCTCTCCTCAGGGGGCGTGGGCGCTGCCTGAGATACACGTCACCGCCCGCGGGCCGGCTTGGTAGCGTCGCGCCGCATGATCTACCACCTGGCCGAGCAGGCCCACTGGCAGCAGGCTCTCCGGGACGGCACCTATGCGCGTTCGACGCGCGGCCGCTCGCTCGCCGAGGAGGGCTTCGTCCACGCCTCGTCGGCGGAGCAGTGGCCCGTCGTGCGGTCGCGCTTCTACGCCGACGTCACGGAACCCCTCGTGCTGCTGCACATCGACGAGTCGCGGCTGTCGTCGCGCGTGGTCCACGAGGTCGGGGACCCGGCGACGGGTGAGACGTTCCCGCACGTCTACGGCCCCATCGACGTCGACGCCGTCGTCGACACGACGCTGCTCGAGCCTCCGCACGCCTGACGTGTCGAGAAGGCCCCGCCCGGTCGGTTCCCGTACGTCGAGTGCTCCCGTCGTGCGCTCCGTCAGTCGGGTCGGATCCGGCCCCGACCCGACTTGACCTCGGAGCGGCGCTTCTTGCCCTCGATCCGCCGCCGCTGCGAGCCGCGCGTCGGTTTCGTGGCCCGTCGGGCCGGCGGCGGGGGAGCGAGGCCGTCGCGCAGCAGGTCGACGAGACGCTCGCGGGCCGCGGCCCGGTTGCGCAGCTGTGAGCGCTGCTCGGAGGCCACGATCGTGAGCCGTCCGGCGACGAGCCGACCGTCGAGGGCGGTGACGAGGCGCTCGCGCTGGGCCGGCGTCAGGGCGGTCGAGGTCTCCGGGTCGAAGACGAGCTCGACCCGGCTGTCGGTCGTGTTGACGCCCTGACCGCCGGGGCCGGACGACCGGCTGAAGCGCTCGACGAGCTCGCCGGCGGGGATGACGAGACCGCGCCGCAGGCCGGGACCGGCTGCGATCACGAGGTCACTGCCGGGCTCGTTCACACCCCCAGTGTCCCAGCGGTGGCCGGCTCGGCGTCCACACGTGTGAGGTCGTGCCCATTCGAGGGCTCACTCGACTGGGAGGGTGGCACTCGAGTGGGCGCTTCTCACGGCACCGAGAAGCGCGGATGCCGTCCCTCCGTGACGGGGGGACGGCATCCGGTGGAGCGGCGTGGGCGACTCAGCGCGGCGGCATGCGCAGGGCGCCGTCGAGGCGGATGACCTCACCGTTGAGCATCGGGTTGTCGACGATGTGGCGCACGAGGTTGGCGTACTCCTCGGGGCGGCCGAGGCGCGACGGGTGCGGCACCTGCTTCTCGAGGACCTCCTTGACCTCGCCCGGCAGGCCGGCGAGCATCGGCGTCTCGAAGGTGCCGGGTGCGACGGTCATGACGCGGATCGCCTTGTCCGCGAGGTCTCGAGCCGCCGACAGGGTGAGGCCGACGATGCCGCCCTTGCTCGCGGCGTACGCCGCCTGGCCGATCTGGCCGTCGAAGGCGGCGATGCTCGCCGTGTTGACGATGACGCCCCGGTCGCCGTCGACGGGCTCGTTGCCGAGCATCGCCGCTGCCGCGAGCCGGAGCACGTTGAACGAGCCGACGAGGTTGATGTCGATGACCGTCTTGAACGTGTCGAGCGAGAGCGGCCCACCCCGCCCGATGACGCGGCCCGGTGTCGCCACCCCCGCACAGTTGACGGCGATGCGCAGCTCGCCGAGAGCGGTGGCCCGGTCGATCGCGGCCTGCACCTGGGACTCGTCCCGCACGTCGGCCGCGACGAAGACGGCGCTGCCCTCGCGCTGCGCGTTGAGCTCGTCGACGAGCGCCGGAGCCGTGGAGCCCTCGAGGTCGATGATGACGACGGTGGCGCCGTCGGCGACGAGGCGGCGCGCGGTGGCACCGCCGAGGCCGGAGCCGCCACCGGTGACGACGGCGACGGTGGACGAGTTCAGCTGCATGACAGGCCTTTCGGGCGTCGGGAGGTCAGCGGGAGCAGATGCCGGTCGGCGTCAACGGGCGAGGAGCTGGCGCGAGATGACGAGGCGCTGGATCTGGTTGGTGCCCTCGAAGATCTGGGTCACCTTCGCCTCGCGCATGTAGCGCTCGAGCGGGAAGTCCTCGGTGTAGCCGGCGCCGCCGAGCACTTGGACGGCGTCGGTGGTCACCTTCATGGCCGCGTCGGTGGCGATGAGCTTGGCGACGGCGGCCTCCTTGCCGAAGCCGCGGCCGGCGTCCTTGAGGCGGGCCGCGTGGAGGTAGGTGGCGCGGGCCGAGGTGACCGCGGCCTCCATGTCGGCGATGAGGAAGGCGAGTCCCTGGAAGTCGGCGATGCGTCGGCCGAACTGCTGGCGCTCGGTCGCGTAGTCGGCGGCGGCGTCGAGGGCGGCCTGGGCCAGGCCGGTGGCGGCAGCGGCGATGCCGAGGCGTCCCGCGTCGAGGGCCGACAGGGCCATCTTCATGCCGTCGCCCTCGCGGCCGACCAGCCGCGCGCCGTCGACGGGGACGCCGTCGAACATGACCTGGGCGACGGGGTCGCAGTGCAGGCCCATCTTGCGCTCGGGCTCGGCGAAGGTCAGGCCTGCGGCGTCACCGGGGACGATGAAGGTCGACAGGCCCTTGCCGCCGTTGTCGGACGTGCGGGCGAAGGTCGTGTAGTAGTCGGCGTGCCCGGCGTGCGAGATCCACGCCTTGGTGCCCTTGAGTGACCAGCCGTCGTCGGTGCGGGTCGCCCGCGTCGTCATCGAGGCGATGTCGGAGCCGGCCAGGGGCTCGGAGAGGCAGTAGGCACCGAGCTGCTCGCCCGAGAGCATCCCGGGCAGCAGGGCCTGCTGCTGCTCGCGCGTGCCGAAGGTCGCGACGGGGTAGGCCGTGAGGCTGTGCACGCTGACGCCGACGGCCACGCTCATCCAGACGGACGCGATCTCCTCGACGACCTGGAGGTAGACCTCGTAGGGCTGGTCGGCCCCACCGAACTCCTCGGGGTAGGGCAGCGACAGCAGGCCCGCCCGGCCCAGGGTGCGGAAGGTCTCCTCGGGAAAGGTGCGGGCGCGTTCGGCGTCGTCGACCTTCGGCGCGAGGTCCTTGCGGCAGATCTCTCGCGTCAGCTCGATCAGGTCGGTGGCTTCGTCGGTCGGCATCAGCCTCGTCGCTGGCATGGATCGATACTAGGACGTCCGAGCATTTCGTCCAAAGTGTGAGACGGACCCGGTGGTCAGGGGTTAGCCGCTGGTGAGGCCACGTCCGCTCAGTGGCTCGTACAGGGCACCACCTCACCGCTCGGCAGGACGCGAGATGTTCAGGAGATTCGCAGTCGGAGTGGTCGCCGCCGCACTGGTGCTGGGGCAGCAAGGTCAACTGCCACCACGACCACAACGCTGCCGACATCTTCGCCGCGACCGGCACCCCTGCTGCGCAACGCCTTCCTCGCGCTCCCCTGAGCGCCCGACCGGTGGCCGGGACCGCTGAGGTCCCGGCCACCGCCCTGCCCGGGTGGCCCGGGTGGCCCGGGTGGCCCGGGGGTCTGGGGAGCCACCACCGACGGAGCCCACGTATGCCGCCCGGCCGGCCGGGCGGCATACGCCCCGGAAACCCCGGCGACGCGGGCACCGCGTGGGCCCTACCGTCGAAGCGTGCTCACGCTCCTGCGGCGTCCGCTGCGCGAGGCGGACGCGACGTCCACCTTCTACGTGCTGACGGCCGTGGCGGCCTTCGCCTTCGCGGCGTGCTTCACCCTCAACCTCGTGTTCCAGTACCGCGTCGTCGGCCTCGACCCGTTCCAGATGGTCCTCGTCGGCACGGTCCTCGAGGCGACGTGCTTCGTCTTCGAGGTGCCGACGGGGATCGTCGCCGACCTGCACAGCCGCCGCGTCTCGGTGATCATCGGCTTCTTCCTCGTCGGGGTCGGCTTCGCCGTCGAGGGCGTCGTCGCGACCTTCGCCGCCGCGATCGTCGGCAACGTCATCTGGGGCATCGGCTACACCTTCACGTCCGGTGCGCTGCAGGCGTGGATCACCGACGAGGTGGGTGAGGAGCACGTCGCGCCCGTCTTCACGCGCGAGACCCAGCTCGACCTCGCTTTCGGCTTCCTCGGCACGCTGGCCGCGGGCGGTCTCGGTCTCATCGCCCTCCGGGTGCCGATCGTCGTGGCCGGCGTGACGCTCGTGCTCCTCGCGGTGGGCCTCGCGGTGGCGATGCCCGAGCGCCACTTCCACCCGACGCCCCGCGGTGACCGTGAGACGTTCGGACACCTCAAGGACCAGTTCGTCGCGGGTCTCGCCGTCGCTCGCGGGCGGCGGGTCGTGCGCGTCTTCCTCCTCGTCAGCGTGCTCGTCGGCCTGTCGAGCGAGGTCTTCGACCGGCTCTGGCAGGTGCGTGTGCTCGACACCTTCGCGATGCCGTCGTTCCTCGGCGGCGATCCCGCCGTGGCGTTCACCGTGTTCGCGCTCGTCGGGTCGGTCATCTCGCTGCTCGCGTCGGGTGCGAGCAGCCGCTGGCTCCCCGCCCGGGTGGTCGAGGAGAACCCGGGACTGCCGGTCGCCCTCGCTGCCGCGGCGCAGGTCGTCGCCGTCGTCGGGGTCGCCCTGCTCGGCAACCTGTGGCTCGTCCTCGCGGCACTGTGGCTGCACAACGCGAGCAGCGCCTTCAGCGCGCCGATCCAGGCGACGTGGCTCAACCGCAACCTCGAGTCGTCGTCGCGGGCGACGGTGCTGTCGATGAACAGCCAGGCCAACGCGATCGGCCAGGTCGCGGGCGGGCCGCCGCTCGGGGCGCTCGCGACGCGGACGTCGATCCCCGTCGCGCTCCTCGTGGCGGCGGTCGTGCAGCTGCCGTCCGTGCTGGCCTTCCTCCGCGTCCGTCACTCCACCACTCGAGTGGAGGTCGGTGGGGCTCAGCGCGGGTAGGTGCGCACCTCGGTGGCCTTGACGGCCGCCCAGACGTCGTGGCCGACCTGCAGCCCGAGCGCCGTGACCGACTCGAGCGTCACCTCGGCGGTGAGCGGCACCTCGCCCACGAGACCGATGCGGGCCGACTGGCCCTGCATGGTCACGGACGCGATGCGCAGCCGCCAGGCGTTGCGCGGCGACCCTTCCGGGTGGTGACGGTGCAGCGACACGGCGCTCGGTGGGACCGTCGCCCACACGGCCCCCTCGGTCGGGCTCGTCGTGATGATGAGCCCACCGTCCGCGGTGTGCACGTGACCGTGCGAATCACCCTGTGCGGCATACAGGTTGAGCCCGACGACGGTGCCGACGTAGGCGCTCCGTGGCTCGCTCAGCACCTCGGCGGGCGTGCCGAACTGGGTCACCCGCCCGTCCTCGACGAAGACGAGGTGGTCGGCGAGCGTCAGCGCGTCGAGCGGGTCGTGGGTGACGAGCACCGTGACGCCGTCGTATGCCGTGAGGCGGGCTGCGAGGTCGCTCCGTGTCCGTGCGCGCGTGTCGGGGTCGAGGGCCGCGAGCGGCTCGTCGAGGAGGAGGAGCGCCGGGTCGGTGGCCAGGGCGCGGGCGAGGGCCACGCGCGCCTGCTGTCCCGACGAGAGCTCGCGCGGGCGCGAGGCGGCTCGGTCGGAGAGGCCGACGCGCTCGAGCTCGGTGCGGGCGCGGTCTCGCGCCTCGTGCCGCCCGACGCCGCGGCTGCGCGGGCCGTAGGCGACGTTGTCGAGGGCGCGCAGGTGGGGGAAGAGCAGGCTGTCGGCGAGCATGAGCCCGACGGCGCGCTGCTCCGGGGCGAGGCGGTGCCGTCCGTCGTCCCACACCTGGCCGCCGACCCGGACGTGGCCCTCGGCGAGGTGCAGCACGCCGGCGAGCGCGAGGACCGTGGTCGTCTTGCCGCCGCCATTGGGGCCGAGGACGCCGATGACCTGGCCGGGCTCGGCGGTCAGGGCCACGTCCACCTCGATCTCGCCGCGGGACAGGCGGATCCGCGCATCGAGGCCGGCGCCGACGCGGCTCGCGGCGCTCATCGGAGCCACCGCCCGCGCAGCACGCCGAGCACGAGCACGCTGACCGCGAGCAGCATGATGCTGATGGAGACGGCCACCTGCGGGTCGCGCTCGAGCTCGACGTAGACGAGCAGTGGCAGGGTCTGGGTGCGACCCTGGAAGTTGCCGGCGAAGGTGATCGTGGCGCCGAACTCGCCGAGCGCTCGCGCCCACGCGAGCGCGAGGCCGCTCGCGATGCCGGGCAGCACGAGCGGGATCCCCACGGTGCGCAGGTAGCGCACGTCGCTCGCCCCGAGCGTCCGGGCCACGGACTCGAGCCGGGGGTCGAGTCCGCGCATCGCCCCCTCGACGGCAAGGACGTAGTAGGGCATCGCCACGAAGGTCTCGGCGAGCACGACGGCCACCGTCGTGAACGGGATCTGGATGCCGAAGGGCGTCAGGTACTGGCCGATGAGGCCGTTGCGCCCCCACGTCATGAGCAGGGCGACGCCGCCGACGACGGGGGGCAGGACCAGGGGCACGGTGAGCAGCGCGCGGACCCAGCTCGTGGCCCGGTGCTCGGAGCGGGCGAGGAACCAGGCCAGGGGAGTGCCGAGCAGCAGGCACAGGACGGCCGTGACCGACGTCGTCGTCAGCGAGAGCCGCAGCGCCGGCAGGACGGTCGGGGTCGCGAGGTCGGACGGGATGCGGGCCCAGTCGGCGCGGAGCAGCAGCGCCACGAGCGGCACGACGAGCAGGAGCAGTGCGAGCGCCGCCGGCACGCCGAGCGCGACGCGCGAACGCCACCGGGCGGCATACCTCATGTCAGGTCATCCTGCCGGTGGCCGGACGGGCCGCCGCTCAGGGCGCGCCGAAGCCGAACGACTGCACGGTGGCCAGGCCCTCGGCGCTCAGCAGGTAGGCGACGAAGGCCTGGGTCGCGGCGTCGTCGGCGAGTGTGATGACGGGGTAGGAGAGGCTCGTGTTGAACTGCGCGGGGATCTCGACGCCCGTGACGGCGTCCTTCGCCGCGACGACGTCGGAGTGGTAGACCACGGCGGCGTCGGCCTCGGCGAGCTTGACCTTGGAGAGGGTCGCCTTGACGTCGACCTCCTTGCTCACGACGTTGGGCACGATCCGGGCCTTGGCGAAGGTGGCCTGCGCGGCTTTGCCGCACGGCACGGTGTCGGCGCAGAGGACGACCTTGACGCTCGGCTTCGCGAGGTCGTTGATCGAGGCGACCGCGCCGGGGTTGCTCGGGGGGACGGCGATCTCGAGGACGTTGGTCGCGAAGGTCTTCGTGTCCTTGACCATGCCCTGGTCCAGCGGCTTGGCCGCGGCCGTGCCGGCGAGGGCGATGACCGAGGCGGGCGCACCGTTGTCGACCTGCTGCACGAGGGTCGCGCTGGAGCCGTAGGAGGTCTCGACGGTGACCCCCGGGTGGGCCGCCTCGAAGTCCTTCTTCAGCTGGTCGAACGACTCGGTCAGGGACGCTGCGGCGAGGACCGTCACGGTGCCCTGGAGGGAGGCCGCCGAGACACCGGACTTCCCCGGTTGCCCGGTGCCGTCGGCGGACGGCGTGGAGCTGCCGCAGCCGGCGAGGAGCACGGCGGTGGCAGCGGCGAGGGCGGCGACGGTGGGCGCGAGGGTGTGGCGGGGGCTTCGGGTGGCTCGCGGGGTTCGGGGGGTTCGGGGGGTTCGGGGGGTTCGGGCAAGCGGCGTGCTCATGCGGGGACCTCCACCACCACGTGGGTCGACTTGACGCTGGCGACGGCGACGGAACCGACCTCGAGCGCGAGGTCGTCGACGGACTCGCTCGAGAGCAGCGAGACGATGCGGAACGGCCCGCACTGGAGCTCGACCTTGGCCATGACGGTGTCCTTCGTGATGGCGGTGACGATGCCGCGCATCCGGTTGCGGGCGGAGGCACCCCCGATGGTGCCGACCGCAGCCGGATGCGCGAGCTCCTGGGCCACGGCTGCGAGCTGGGCGCCGTCCACGGTCCGGCGGCCGGCGTCGTCGGTGGACCCGTCGAGGCGGCCGGAGTCGACCATGCGACGCACGGTGTCGTCGGAGACGCCGAGGAGGGAGGCGGCCTCGGTGATTCGCAGATGCGGCATGAGCTGGACCCTACACCCGCACCTGCGGCACCCGCCGTAGCGGTTTCCGCCGCTTCGGCCTACGCATCGCGCGCTCGTGAACGGAGCGCGCGGTCCACGGCTCGAGCGCGCGAGATGCCGCGCGCCTCTGCGAATCTCGCGCGCTCCAGACAGGAGCGCGCGAAACGGTTGACAAGGCGCGGACGGTCGGTCTTTAATCAATGCATTAGTTGATCAAGGAGTTAGTTGACAATGATTCTCTCGCCCGTCTCGGATGCGGACCTCGACCGCGCCTTCGCGGCCCTGGCCGATCCCGTCCGGCGCGCCATCATCGCCCGCCTCAGCCGGGGCGCGGCGACCGTCAACGAGCTCGCCGAACCGTTCGAGATCAGCAAGCAGGCCGTCAGCAAGCACATCCAGGTGCTCGAGCTGGCCGGCCTCGTGAGCCGGACCCGCGACGCCCAGCGCCGCCCGGTCCACCTCGAGGCCGCTCGCCTCGAGGCGATGACGGCCTGGATCGACCGCTACCGGCTCGCCGCCGAGCAGCGGTTCCGGTCGCTGGACGCCGTGCTCGAGCGCAGCACCTCACCCGCAGGGCCCGCAGCGCCTGCGGCAACCACGCAGAACACCGACAAGGAGCAGCAGTCATGACCAACCCACTCACCCTCGACATCCCCGCCGGCCTGCCGTGGATCGACTTCACCCGCGAGTTCGACGCCCCCGTCGAGGCCGTGTTCAACGCCCACCGGGACCCCGAGCTCGTCCGCCAGTGGCTCGGCCCGCGGGGCTACGAGATGCAGATCGAGCGCTGGGACTTCACGTCCGGCGGCGGCTACCGCTACACCCACCGCGACGGCGACAACGTCTACGGCTTCCACGGCACGTTCCACACGGTCCGCGACAACGACTTCGCCGTCCAGACCTTCGAGTTCGAGGGCGCGCCCGACGAGGTCGCCATCGAGTTCATGCACTTCGTCGACCTGGGCGACGGTCGCTGCCGGCTCGAGGGCCGCAGCGTCGGCCGCACGGTCGAGGGTCGCGACCTGATGGTCGAGAGCGGCATGGAGCAGGGAATGGCCCAGGGCTACGAGCGGCTCGAGGAGCTCGTCGCCGCGCCGGCCTCCGCATCCGCATCCGCGTCCGCCTCGGCCCAGGGCTGAGCGCCGTGGACTGGACGCTCGAGGTCGTCATCGTGCCGGTCAGCGACCTCGGGGCCGCGATCGCCTTCTACCGCGACCAGGTCGGCTTCGACCTCGACCACGAGACCCAGAACGAGCACATGCACGTCGCCCAGCTGACGCCGCGAGGCTCCGGGTGCTCGATCGTCGTCGGCGACCTGCCGTCGCAGAAGGCGATGGCACCCGGTTCCCTGCACGGCATCCAGCTCGTCGTGTCCGACGCCGCCGCGGCGCACGCGGAGCTCGTCGGCCGGGGCGTCGAGTGCTCCGAGGTCCGGGTCATCGACCCGCGCGACGGGGGCACGTTCTTCGGCTTCTCCGACCCGGACGGCAACTCGTGGGCTGTCCAGGAGCTCAAGGTCCGGGCCGAGAAGCCGCTCATCCCGCACGAGGCCCGCGGCCGTTTCGGCGAGGGCGTCGAGCTCTGACCGCCGGCCGGCGGCACGACGACAGGGTGTGCCGCCGGTCAGCGCAGGACACGTCACGTCACGACACGACACAGACCCGTCACCGAGGAGGAGCCATGAGCAGGACCGTCTTCGACATCAGCCTGTCCCTCGACGGGTTCGTCACCGCCGCCCCGCAGACCGCCGAGGAGCCGCTCGGACCGGGCGGCGAGCAGCTGCACGGCTGGCTCGTCGACCGGGACTACCTCGAGCGTGCCGTCGCCGACCTCGGCGCCGTGGTCGCCGGCCGCACCACCTACGACCACGCGATTGCGGGCTGGGGCGCCGACGGCCCGTCGGGCGACGCCCGACGCCCGGTGTTCGTCGTCACCCATGAGGCCCCGGAGCCCGGCTCGGTACCCGAGGGCGGCGTCTACACGTTCGTCACGGGCGGGATCGAGTCCGCTCTGGACCGGGCCCGCGCAGCGGCCGATGGTCGCACCGTGACCGTCATGGGCGGGGCGGACCTCGGCCGTCAGTGTCTCGCCGCCGGACTCGTCGACGAGGTCTCGTTGCACGTCGCCCCGGTGCTCTTCGGCAGCGGCACGCCGATGTTCGCCGGCCTCGACCTCGGCCACGTCCACCTCGAGCTGCTCGAGGCGGTGGGCACCCCGGAGACCGTCCACCTGCGGTACCGGGTCGTCCGTCCCGTCCGCTGACGCCGAACGACGCGTTCGGTCGTGAACTCAGCGTTCTGCCGCTGAGTTCGTGACCGAACGCGTCGTTCGAGTACGGAATGAGCAGGTGCGCGCGCGCCGACCCGGGTTCCGCTCATAGGCGTCCGGACGGCATACTAACGGGCATGAGCAACGTCCCCCAGCAGCGGCTCCTGCAGACCGCGATCCCCGGCCCCAAGTCGGCCGCGCTCCAGGCCCGCAAGACGGCGGCCGTGTCCGCCGGCGTCTCCACCGGTCTGCCGGTCTACGTCGAGCGCGCTGGCGGCGGCATCCTCGTCGACGTCGACGGCAACCAGCTCATCGACTTCGGCTCCGGCATCGCCGTGACGACCGTCGGCAACGCCGCGCCGCGCGTCGTCGACCGCGTCACCGCGCAGGTGCAGGACTTCACCCACACGTGCTTCATGGTGACCCCCTACGAGGAGTACCTCGAGGTCGCCGAGGCCCTCAACGACCTGACGCCCGGCGACCACGACAAGCGCACCGCGCTCTTCAACTCGGGCGCCGAGGCGGTCGAGAACGCCGTCAAGGTCGCCCGCCACTTCACCGGCCGCAACGCCGTCGTCGCGTTCGACCACGCCTACCACGGGCGCACCAACCTCACGATGGCGCTGACGGCCAAGAACATGCCCTACAAGCACCGGTTCGGCCCCTTTGCCGGCGAGGTCTACCGCGCGCCGATGAGCTACCCCTACCGCTGGCCCGGTGGCGCGGCCGACTGCGCCAAGGAGAGCTTCGACGCGTTCGTCACGCAGGTGCACGCGCAGGTGGGGGAGGACAACCTCGCCGCCGTCATCCTCGAGCCGATCCAGGGTGAGGGCGGGTTCATCGTCCCCGCCCCGGGATTCGTCAAGCAGGTCGCCGACTGGTGTGCCGACAACGGCATCCTCTTCATCGCCGACGAGGTGCAGACCGGCTTCTGCCGCACCGGTGACTGGTTCGCGAGCGAGTACGAGGGCGTCGTGCCCGACCTCATCACGACCGCCAAGGGCATGGCCGGCGGGCTCCCGCTCGCCGGCGTCACCGGCCGTGCCGACGTCATGGACTCCATCCACGGCGGCGGCCTCGGGGGCACGTACGGCGGCAACCCCGTCGCCTGCGCGTCCGCGCTAGGCGCCATCGAGACGATGAAGGAGGAGGACCTCTGCGGTCGCGCCAAGCAGGTCGAGGCCCTCTTCGTCCCGCGCCTGCAGGCCCTCGCCGAGAGGTACCCCCAGATCGGCGACATCCGCGGCCGCGGGGCCATGCTCGCCGTCGAGCTCGTCAACGGCCCCGGCGACCTCACGCCCAACGCCGCGCTGACCGGCGCCGTCAACCAGGCCTGCCACGCCGAGGGCCTCGTGACCCTGACGTGCGGCACCTACGGCAACGTCTTCCGCTTCCTCCCGCCGCTCGCCGCGGGCGACGAGCTGCTCTCCGAGGGTCTCGACATCTTCGAGAAGGCGTTCGCAGCCTCCGTCTGATCCCGTGCCGAGGGCGTATGCCGTCCGGTTGCCTTCCAGTGCACCCGAGCCGGACGGCATACCTCCTCCACGACCGTGAGGCCCGCCCCCAGCTGGGGGCGGGCCTCACTGTCTCACAAGGGGATCCGCGTCAGCGGAGCCAGACCTTGACCTGCATCGAGGTGCCGAACTGGTTGTCGATGCCGATGTTGACGCCGTTGTTCGGGACCTTGACGCCGGTGTACGGCGTGCTCGAGTACCAGAACTGCTTGGAGTCGTTGAAGACCGGTCGGGCCGCAGCACCGGCAACCGGGAAGGCCGCCCCGTTCTTGTGGAACGTGAACGAGTCGGACTGCTGCGTCGAGAACGGCGCGTCGTAGCCGGCGATGCGAGCCCGCAGCAGCGTGCCGTCGGACAGCAGGCGGGGCTCCGGGTTGGCGTCGACCGGGAGGATCAGGCCCTCGCCGGGGTGGGCGCCCGTGTTGTTGTCCGCCTGCGAGGTGTCCCAGTAGCTGACGAGCAGACCGTCCTGGTACGGGAAGTGCTCCACCTTGTCACCGTTGGTGTTGAGCCACCCGAAGTTGTACGGGCCGCTCTTGAGGTAGGAGTCGAACGACACGTAGTTGCGGTACGAGGCGATGTAGTAGTTGTCGTACGCCGTGGAGACGCTCGCCCCGGCTGACGACCAGCCGCTCGACGTCCAGCCCTCGAGGCCGCCCTCGGCGCCGGTGTCGACGACCGTCGCCCCGTTGCTCACGACCTTGACGTCGTCGACGAACCAGCCGAGCTCGGTGTAGGCCGGGTCCGTGTGGTAGCGGAAGCGCACCTGCACCGTCTTGCCCGCGTAGGCGGACAGGTCGAAGGACGCGTCCTTCCAGCCCATCTGGCCCTCAGCCGCTCCGCTCCAGCCGGTGATGCCGTTGCCCTCGGTGGCTCGGGTGTCCGTGCCGGGGATGGCAGTCCAGCCGGAGCCGTCGTTGACCTCCACGAATCCGTAGTCGCAGCCGCAGTCCTCGATGGCGTAGTTCGTCGCGAACGTGAGCGTCGACGTGCCGGAGCCGAGTGCCACCGAGCGGGTCAGTGTCGCCTCGGTCGCGTTGGCGCGACCGCCGTAGAAGTCCTTCGAGCCCGTCTTGGGGGTGACGAGCGGCGAGACGACGTTCTTCTTCGGCAGCGGGACGATGACCGCCTGCTTCTTGTCGGTGTTGTACTCGTGCGGACCGACCATGACCTTGGTGCCCTTGGCCGTGGGTGTCACGACCTGGTAGTCGAGCCAGCCGAGGAAGAGCTTCTCCCAGGCGCCGAAGTCGGAGCCGCGCGAGCCGATGGACTGGTCGTTGGGACCGGCCTGGCGGCTCTGGCTCATCATCGACCACCAGTTGACGCCGTTGTCCTGGCCGGTAGCGGAGTCGTAGAGGTCGGGCAGGCCGAGGTCGTGGCCGTACTCGTGCGTGAAGACCGACATGCCGCCGTTCTCGGGCTGGATCGTGTAGTCGCCGACCCACATGCCGGTGTCGGCGATCGGGGTGCCGTTCATGCCGTGGGGCCCACCGGCAGCAGTCGACGCGTACCAGCGGTGCGACCAGATGGCGTCCTCGCCCTGGTAGGGGTCACCGTCGGCCTGGTCGCCGCCGGAGTGCACGATCTGGAAGTGGTCGATGAAGCCGTCGGGCTCGTTGAAGTTGCCGTCGCCGTCGACGTCGTAGCGGTCCCACTGGTCGTACTGCGCCAGGTCGGCCTTGATCTGGTCGAGCGTGCGGCCGGCGGCCTTCTGGTCGGCGACCCACTGGTTGACCGCGTCACGGACGAGCGACCACGTGTTGTTGCAGACGTTGCCCGCGCACGGGTAGCCGTTCGAGCGGCCGTAGCGCGCCTCGTTGTAGCGCACCTTGACCCAGTCGGAGACCTCGCCGTCGATGCTGTAGCGGCCCGAGCTCTGGCGCTCGTACCACTGCTTGACGCTCTCCTGGGTGCCACCCTGGCCGATGGGGCCGCCGGCACCGAAGTAGAGGTTCTGGAAGTACGCGCGGCTGTAGTCCGCGTTCCAGTTCGTCGAGTTGTCGAGGGTCCGGTCGGGCGCCGGGATCGCGTTGTGGAGCGGGCCGTTGAAGACCGCGGGGCCGGGCGTGTTCGGGTCGGTGTCCTGGTCCGGGTAGTTCGCGCTCCGGTCGTTGCCGAACTCGGCGAGGATGACGAAGATCTTGTCGGTGCCCTCGCGGCTCAGCTCGACGTACTCGTCGGTCGGGCCCCGGCCGTTGCTCGCGCCCTTGACCTTGACGACGGTGCTCTTGCCCTTCTTGACGGGCGTGGCGGTGCCGTTCAGGACCTGCTTGATCGCCGTCTCCTTGAGAGCGCGGCGCTTGTCCTCCTTGGGGTTGGGGAGCTCGTCCGACCCCTTCTGGGCGGCGGCGTCGGCCGGCTGGGTAGCGACCCGGGCGACCGTCGGTTGGGCGCCGACCATGGGCGCGCCGACGGCGACCCCCATGCCGGCTGCGAGAGCGAGGCTGAGCAGCCCCCTGGACGTCCTGCGCACTGTTCCTCCTCGACTGGCAGCCGTCGTCGGCCGCCGGTCCGCGCGATGCGCGTGGCCCGATCGGGGTCACGCGCACCAGTGGTGTCGGGTTGGGACTCCCCCGAGCAACCCGAGAAGGAGAATGGCAGTGCGGACCGCTCTGCGCCAGAGGTTGGAGCCATCGAATTTCAGGAGATCTTCAGGTGGCGGGCAGCGCGCTCCGAAGAAGTGGTCGTATGCCGAGTGGCCGGCGGAGGATCCGGAGCCACGCCCCGGGAGCGTCCGCGGACCCGGCCGGAGGTGTTCGTGGTCCGTGGCGCGAGCGGCCTCAGTCGAACGGGGTCACGTCGGGGCGCTTGGCCTGGCGGTGGTCGCCCGAGCTGCGGCCGGTGAGTCGGCGGTGCACCCACGGACCGACGTACTCCTTGGCCCACTGCGCGTTGGCCTGCAGCGCCTCGCGGCGGCCGATCGGGGGAGCGGGCTCGAGCGGTGTGGCCCAGTCGGTCTCGGCCGGGGTGTGGCCGAGGGCCTCGAGGGCCGCGAGGGCGACGCGGCGGTGGCCTTCGGTCGTCATGTGGATGCGGTCCTCGCTCCACATCCGCCAGTCGCGCAGCGCGTGCAGGCCCCACTGGTCGATGACGTGGGCGCCGTTGCGCCGGGCGATGCTCCAGATGTTGGCGGTGTGGATCGCGGCCCGGCCGCGGGTGGCCTTGACGAGCGGGGCGTCCGCGGGGTCGACGGGGGTCGCCATGAGCACGTCGGCGCCGGTCGCCCGGATCCGGGCCACGGCGGCCTCGAGCCGGGCGGCGAGGCCGTCGAGGTCGGCCTTGGGCCGGAGGATGTCGTTGCCGCCACCGACGATGCTGACGAGGTCGGGCTGCAGCGACAGGGCGTCCTCGAGCTGGGGCCCGACGACGTCGGCGAGCTTGCGCCCGCGCACGGCGAGGTTGGCGTAGCCGAAGTCGAGCCCGTCGGCACGGGCGATCTCCGAGAGGTGCGACGCGAGCCGGTCGGCCCAGCCGGCGAACTCGCCGTCGTGGCCGAACGTCGGGTCGTCGTCGCACATGCCTTCGGTGAAGGAGTCGCCGATGGCGACGAAACGGGTCCAGACCGTCGGCCCGGAGACCTCGGGGGTGGGCTGGGTCATGTCAGCCTCCAGTCGATGGGAGCCGCGCCCTGCTGGGCGAGGAGGTCGTTGGTGCGGCTGAAGGGCCGCGAGCCGAAGAAGCCGGAGCGGGCGGAGAGCGGCGACGGGTGGGCTGACTCGATGCGCGGCACGTCGCCGAGCATCGGCGCGAGGGACTGCGCCTGCCGTCCCCAGAGGATGGCGACGAGCGGCCCGCCGCGCGACGCGAGAGCCGAGATCGCCTGTGCCGTCACGGTTTCCCAGCCCTTGCCCTGGTGGCTGGCGCTCGCCCCGGGGCGGACCGTCAGGACCCGGTTGAGCAGCATCACGCCGCGCTCGAACCACGGCGTCAGGTCGCCGTTGCCCGGCGTCGGCAGGCCGAGGTCGGTGCCGAGCTCCTGGTAGATGTTCTGCAGCGACCGGGGGACCGGCCGCACGTCCGGCGCGACGCTGAAGCTGAGCCCCACCGGGTGGCCGGGGGTCGGGTAGGGGTCCTGGCCGACGACGAGCACGCGCACGTCGGGCAGCGGCAGCGAGAAGGCCCGCAGCACGCGGTCGCCTGCAGGCAGGTATCCGCGGCCGGCCGCGACCTCGGCGCGCAGGAACTCGCCCATCGCGGTGATGGTGTCGGCCACCGGTTCGAGCGCCGGGACCCACGTCGGGTGGACGAGGTCGCTGAGGGGCTGGGCTGGCACGGCCTCACGCTACCCCCGCCGGGTGTGCGACAGAATCGACCCCGATGAACCTCACACTCCGCGGACCCGCCCTCGTCGACGACACCGTGCTGCCCGACGTCCTCGTCCACGTCGAGGGCGAGCGCATCACGGCGGTCACCCCCGTCACCGCAGGCGACGGATCCCCACCGGGCGACGGCGCGACCGAGCGGGTGAGTGGGACGATGGTGCCGGCATACGTCGACATCCACTGCCACGGCGGCGGCGGGACGGCGTTCACCGACCTGCGCGACGACGCCGCGGCGGCGGCGGCCGAGCACCACCACGCGCACGGCTCGACGAGCCTGCTCGCGAGCCTCGTCACGATGAGCCCGCGCGACCTCGAGCGGGGCGTCGCGATGCTCGCCGAGCTCGCCGACGACGGGGTCGTCGACGGCATCCACCTCGAGGGTCCGTGGCTGGCCGAGGCCCGCTGCGGCGCGCACGACCCGGCGCTGCTCCGCGACCCGTCGCTCGCCGAGGTGGAGCGGCTCATCGAGCTCGGCCGCGGTCACCTCCGCCAGGTGACGCTCGCCCCGGAGCGCGCCCGTGGCCTCGACCTCGTCCGCTGGCTCACGACGGCCGGCATCCACGCTGCGATCGGCCACACGACGGCCACGTACGCGCAGGTCGAGCAGGCCGTCGCGGCCGGCGCCGACCTCGCCACACACCTCTTCAACGGCATGGACCCGTGGCACCACCGCAAGCCGGGCGCCGTTGCGGCACTGATGCGTTCGGCCGCGCGGGGCCACGTCACCGTCGAGCTCATCGGCGACGGCGCGCACCTCTCGGACGACACCGTGCGCACCGTCCTCGACCTGGTCGGCGCCGACCACGTCGCCTTCGTCTCCGACGCCATGGCCGCGGCGGGGGTGGGGGACGGCGCGTACGTCCTCGGTGGCCTCTCGGTCGTCGTCGACCGCGGCATCGCCCGCCTGGCGCGCGACCCCGACGGCACGAGCCCCGGCTCCATCGCCGGCGGCACGAGCCACGTCGCCGACATCGTCGCCCGCGCCGTCGCCGCCGGCGTCCCGCTCGCGTATGCCGTCCGGCCTGCCACGCGCACGCCCGCCCGCGCGCTCGGGCTGGCCGACCGGGGCTCGATCGCGGTCGGGTCCCGGGCCGACGTGGTCGTCGTCGACACCGCCGGCCGCCCGACCCGGGTCATGAGACGAGGGCGGTGGCTGGAGCCGTCGCTGCCCTAGGCTCGGCCGGTGACTTCTCCCCGCTGGTCCACCGCCGTCTTCGACCTGGACGGCACGTTGGCCGACACGATCAACCTCATCGTCGAGTCCTACCAGCACGCGTTCCGCACGGTCCTCGGGCACGAGGAGGACCCGGACGTGATCCGCTCGTGGATCGGGCGCCCGCTCATCGGAGCCTTCACCGACCACTCGCCCGAGCACGCCGACGAGCTCTACGCGACGTACCTCCAGTGGAACGCCGACAACACCGAGCGGCTCATCCGGGGCTACGACGGCGTCGTCGACGTCCTCGGTGACCTGCGCGCCGCCGGCATCCACGTCGGGGTCGCCACGTCGAAGCGGCGCGAGTCGGCGCAGCAGGCCATGGACATCCTCGGCATCAGCGAGCACGTCGACGTCCTCGTCGCGATGGAGGACACCGAGCGGCACAAGCCCGACCCGACTCCGCTGCTGCTCGCGCTCGACCGGATGGGCCGCGGATGGGGTGGCGCCGTCTACGTCGGGGACGCCGTCGTCGACGTCCTCGCCGGCAAGGCCGCGGGCATGGACACCGTGGCGGTGACGTGGGGTGCGGGCCTGCCCGACGCACTCCACGGCGTGCGGCCCACCGCCGTCGTCGCGTCCGCCGACGAGCTGCGCACGGCCCTGCTCGGCTGAGCTCCCGCCCCACCCGTCACGCGGCCCCCGGGCGGTCGGTCGCACCCGACCGCAGGGCCTAGCATCTGTGCGTGCACAGCTTCGACAAGGATGCCGACCACGTCGCCGTCGACAAGGTCCTCAGCTACGCCCGCGAGCGCCTGCTCATGGACCCGATCCCGCTCGACGGAGCGCAGCCGGAGGCCTACCTCCGGGCGGCCGCCGGCCAGACCATCACCGCCGGTGGCCTCGGCTCGACGCGGGCGATGGAGCTCTTCGAGCACACCCTCGCGCCGGCCTGCCTCTCGACCGACCACCGGCGCTACCTCTCCTTCATCCCGTGCGCCCCGACGCGGGAGGCCGCGGCCTTCGACGTCGTCGTCGGCGCCTCGTCGATCTACGGCGGGTCGTGGATGGAGGGCGCGGGCGCGGTCTACGCCGAGAACCAGGCGCTGCGCTGGATCAGCGACCTCGCGGGCCTGCCGGCCGAGGCCGGCGGCGTCTTCGTCCCGGGCGGCACGGTGGGCAACCTGTCGGCGCTCGTCGTGGCTCGGCACACCGCCCGGGCGAAGGCCAAGGAAGCGGGCACGGGCGCGCGTCCCTACCGGATCGCCGCCACGGACAACGCCCACTCGTCCGTCGTCTCCATGGCGGCCGTCATGGACGCCGAGGTCTGCGGCGTGCACGTCGACGACAAGCTGCGCCTGACCGGGTCCGAGCTGCGAAAGACCTTGGAGGAGAACGGTCCCGAGACGTTCTTCGCCGTCGTCGCGACGAGCGGCACGACGAACTTCGGCGTCGTCGACGACCTCGAGTCGGTCGCCGAGGTGTGCCGCGAGTACGGCCTGTGGCTGCACGTCGACGGGGCCTACGGTGGCGCCGGCCTCGCTGCACCGTCGGTGCGACACCTCTTCAACGGCATCGAGCACGCGGACTCCTTCATCGTCGACCCGCACAAGTGGCTCTTCGCGCCGTTCGACTGCTGCGCCCTCATCTACCGCGAGCCGGAGCTGGCGCGGGTCGCGCACACGCAGGAGGCGGGCTACCTCGACGTCATCACGAAGTCGGCCGAGTGGAACCCGACCGACTACTCCATCGGCCTGACGCGACGCGCGCGCGGCCTGCCGCTCTGGTACTCCCTCGCCGTGCACGGCACCGACGCCTACGTCGACGCCATCGAGAGCACCCTCGAGGTGACCCGCTTCGCCGCCGACGAGATGGGGCGCCGCGACTACCTCGAGGCGGTGCGCGAGCCCGACCTGTCGGTCGTCGTCTTCCGCCGCCTCGGCTGGGGGCCCGAGGACTACCAGGCGTGGACCGACCGGCTCCTCGCGCAGGAGTTCGCCTTCGTCGTGCCGACGACCTTCCGCGGGGAGACGCTGACGCGCTTCGCCATCGTCAACCCGCACACCACCAAGGAGGACGTCAACGCCATCCTCGATACGATGTCCTGACCCAGGTGGGTCGTCGGCCTGTCGAGGACGGCCACCTGGCACCGACGCCAGGACGACACCCGACGGGACCGGACGACACCGGACGACGCGATGGGGCGTCACGGGTGGGGCGCACGGGGCTCGTGGGACGCATGTTCCGGGCGGTGCGACAGCCCGCCGACGACATGCCGCGCCACGCCTGAGCTGAATGACACCCTTGTCATTTCGGTCTAGGGTGTGACCGGAGCCAACGCACGACGCGACACGCAGCACGACTGCAGCGAGACGGGGACATGAGCACAGAACACGCCACGGCGCAGCCGCAGCGCCACGAGTCCGAGGACGGCCTCAGCGCGCGCGACCTCGAGATCCTGGCGTTCGAGCGCCAGTGGTGGAAGTACGCCGGCTCCAAGGAGCAGGCCATCAAGGAGCTCTTCGACATGAGCTCCACGCGCTACTACCAGGTGCTCAACGCGCTCCTCGACAGCCCGGAGGCCCTCGAGGCCGACCCGATGCTCATCAAGCGGCTGCGCCGGATGCGCGCGAGCCGCCAGCGGGCGCGCACGAGCCGCCGCCTCGGCATCAACGTCTGAGCGCTCTCGTCTGAGGCGTCCCACCGGCAGGGCATCGCACCCGGCCGAGCCGTGGTTGCGCGCCCTCGCGGCACGCCCGTGGTTCACTTCCCTCATGGCCGAGGTGACGATCCGCCGCGCGTCGGCCGACGACGCCCTCATCGTCGCCGCGCTGCACCTCCAGTTCGCCCGCGAGCTGGGTATGCCGTCCGAGACCGGCTACCTCGACCGTTTCGTCGACGCGTGGCTGGCCGAGCGGCCCGACCGGCCGACGTGGATCGCCGAGAGCCGGGGCGACCATGCCGGCATCCTCGAGACCCGGCGCATCCGCGCGCTGCCGTGGCCCGGGCGCAAGGACGTCTCGTGGCTGCACGTCGGCGGCCTCTTCGTCGCGCCGGGCTGTCGTGACCGCGGCGTCGGGCGGGCGCTGACCGAGGCGATGATCGAGTGGTCGCGCACGACCGACGTCAAGTGGATCCGGCTCAACGCTCCCGACGGCCGGGCCCAGGAGTTCTACGAGCGGCTCGGCTTCAGCTCGCCGGGGCGCCTCATGGAGTTCGACCTCAGGGACCCGTAGTGAGCGATGCCTCCTTCGTCGTGGCCCCGGGCCCGACGAACTCCCTCGTCGACGTCGCGGGCCTGCGGGTCGGCCACTGCACCCGTGACGAGCCGGGCTGGCTCACCGGCGTGACCGTGGTGCTCGCCCCTGACGGCGGTGCCGTCGCGGGCGTCGACGTGCGCGGCGGCGGGCCGGGCACGCGCGAGACCGACCTGCTGGACCCGCGCAACCTCGTCGACCGCGTCGATGCGATCGTCCTCGGCGGCGGGTCCGCGCTCGGCCTCGCCGCCGCCGACGGAGTCATGGACGCCCTGCTGGACGACGGGATCGGCTGGCCCATGGGCGAGCCGGGACACGTCGTGCCGATCGTGCCGTCCGCGATCCTCTTCGACCTGGGACGCGCTGGCACGTGGGGCCACCGTCCGCGCGCGGAGGACGGGAGGGCGGCATACGCCAGCGCGACGTCCTCGGCCGTCGCCCAGGGCTGCGTCGGTGCGGGCACCGGCGCCAAGCTCGGTGGCTTCAAGGGCGGGATCGGCTCCGCGAGCGTCGTGCTCGAGTCGGGCACGACGGTCGCGGCGCTCGTCGCCGTCAATGCCGTCGGCTCGGCGGTCGACCCGGCCACCGGGGTGCCGTATGCCGTGGGGCTCGGTCTCGGCGACGAGCTGGCCCACGTGGGTCGGCCGAGTGCCGCCGAGCTCGAGGCTGCGCGGGCCCGGGCCGAGGCGCTGCCCGCGAACACCGGCCGGCCGGGACTGGCCACGACCATCGGGGTCATCGCGACGGACGCCACCCTGTCCAAGGCCCAGTGCCAGAAGATGTCCGGCATCGGGCATGACGGCTATGCACGGGCGCTCAAGCCGGTGCACACGCTCTTCGACGGCGACACCCTCTTCACGCTCGCGACGGGCGATCGTCCGGCGCCGGACCCGATCGAGCAGACCGTGCTCATGGAGGCTGGTGCGGACTGCGTCGCCCGGGCGATCGTGCACGCGCTGCTCGCCGCGACGTCGGTCGACCGGACGGCCGACGGCGGCATCGCGCTGCGCTCCTGGTCCGACGCCTTCCCCTCCGCGCTCTCCGGCTGAGGTCCGCGACCGGCGCCCCTTTACTGCCTGCGACTGCGCACGTCGTGGAGTTCTTCCGGCACCTGGTGCCGGAAGAACTCCACGACGTGTCCGTCGGTGTCCACATCCCCCGCGAAACGCCGGGGGTTGCCCACAGCTGCGGCCCTCTACCTCGTGGGTGGCCGGAGCCGCAGCGACCCTCGAGGAATGGACCTGGCGAGTGCACGCGACGTGCTTCACGCGCAGGACGGCGTGATCTCGAGGACGCAGGCCCTCGAGTGCGGCCTCGACGACAGCGACCTGGAACGGCTGTTGCGCCGACGGGAGCTGGCGCGGATCCATCCCGGTGTCTACGTCGACCACACCGGGCAGCCGACCTGGACGCAGCGAGCCTGGGCCGGCGTGCTCTTCCACTGGCCGGCTGCGCTCGCCGGGGACTCCGCGCTTCGAGCGCACGGCCTCAGGTCGGCTGCGGTCGAGGTCGCGGCAGCGTCCTGGCTCGACCGCGAGATGACTCGCGGGCGGGTCGCCCTGGAACCCGTCCAGGTGGTGGTCGACGCAAGCCGGCGGGTCGCTCCACCTGCCGGGGTGGTCGTGACCCGTCGACATGACTTCGAGCGCCGGGTGCAGCTCCATCTCTCGCCGCCGCGCCTGCGGCTGGACGAGGCTCTGCTCGACGTCGCCTCCGCCTGTGCTGACGAGGCCACGGCCGTCGCCGTCCTGGCCGACGCCTGCCAGCAGCGGGTGACGACAGCGGCCCGACTGCACGACGAGCTGTCGGCGCGAGGTCGATTGCCTCGTCGGCGCCTGCTCCTTCCGATCCTCGACGACGTGGCCGCGGGCACGATGTCGGTGTTCGAACGGCGTTACCTGCATGACGTCGAGCGGTCGCACGGCCTGCCGACCGCGAGGCGGCAGGTCAAGGTCGTCACGAGGCGGGGCGTGACGTACCGCGACGTCGAGTACTCCGACTTCGCCGTCGTCGTCGAGCTCGACGGGCGGTTCGTCCACACGGGACCGCGGCGCGAGTGGGCCGACCTCGAGCGTGATGTCGATGCCGTCGCCCGCGGCGAGTCCACGCTGCGACTCAGGTGGCCCCACGTCCTCGAGCCCTGCCGGGCGAGCGTGCTCGTCGGACGGCTACTCCGGTCCCGCGGCTGGGACGGAGAGCCCAGCTCATGCGGCCGCGACTGCCTTGCGGGCCCAGGTCAGCGGCGCCCGGCGTGAACTGCGTGTCGTGGGAGCGGTTCGTGGAGTTCTTCCGGCACCACATGCCGGAAGAACTCCACGAACCGGCCACGGAAGGCTTCCGGCGCGGCGGGCGCCGGGGCGGTTGTCGCGTCAGGGGGTGGGTGGGGAGAGGTGGTCCCAGCCGCGGCGGATGGCGGAGTCCAGGTGGTCGAGGGGGTAGGGCAGGCGCGGGTCCGGCGCGTTCAACGCCTCCGTGAGCGATGCCGCGCCGAGCCGGCGCTCGCGGATCACGGCGGCGACGACAGCGAGCTCGTCGCGCTGGCGAGCCACGAAGGCGCCGTCCACGGGATGTCCGTGTCCCGGCACGACGACCGTGCGGTCCTCGGCCAGGACGAGGTGCGAGGTGAGGGTGTCGGCCCACTCGAGCGGCCAGCAGTCGTCGCCGAACGACGGGTGGGCGCTCTCCTCGACGAGGTCGCCGAGGAACATCGCGTCGGTGTCGGGCACGAGCACGGCCACGTCTCCGTCGGTGTGGCCGCGGCCGGCGTACGTCATCGTGACGACGCGGTCACCGAGGTCGATCGTCGCGTTCGAGCCGAAGGTGCGGTCGGGCCCGCGGACCACGGTCGCCATCACCTCGGCGGCGTCGCGCGCGGTGTAGCCGTACTCCGGGCCGTCTCCGGGGTCGGCCCGAAAGGCGGCCTTGATCCGCTCGGCATCGGCGTCGATGGTGCGCCCGACGTTGTCGTGGGCGTGGACGATGGCGGTCTCGAAGGCGGTGTTGCCGAAGGTGTGGTCGAAGTGGACGTGCGTGTTGACGACGTGGCGGACCTCGATGTCACGGCCGAGGCGTCGGATGTCGTCGAGGACCTGGCTGCCTTGGATGCCGCTCGCCCGCGTGTCGATGACGACGGCACCGTGACGACCGAGCACCAGGCCGACGTTGACGTCCCACTGCCGGTAGCGCGCGACGAAGACCCGGTCGGCGACCTCGACGAAGCCGGTCGTCGCCGCGGGACGGTCCCCGGACGGCGGCGCGCTCACCCCGCGTACCTCGGTGTGATCCACGTCTCCCCGAGCATGGGACCACCGTAGCGGCCACCCTCTGAGGAGGCGTCTCCCGCCCGATTCCTCTACGTTTGTGGACCATGTCGACCGAGAACCACACCTCCACTCCCGGCTCGAAGTCCCGACGCAAGGTCCTCATCGCCGCCGTCCTCGCGGCCGTCGCACTGCTCTCGACCGGCGCCGTCGCCTACTGGTCGGGCGACAGCTGGAGCGACGAGGCGATGTCGTCCAGCGGCTTCCCCGGCCTGCCCGACGGTGACTGGACGAGCACGACCTCCGACGACGGCTGGGGCTCGGCCGACACCTCCTCTGCCGCGACCGGCACGCCCACCGCCGCGACCGGGACCACCCGCCCCGGGACCACGCGCGCCCCGGCGACCGCCGTCGTCGAGCCGGCCTCCGACCCGACCTCGTCGGTGCCGACCACCTCGGCTCCCGCCCCGTCGTCGAGCCGGGCCACGACGCCGCCCGCGCCGACCTCGACCGTGGCCCCGAGCCCGTCGTCGACGCCCACGAGGGGCAACCCGAACCCGAAGCCGAAGCCGACCTCGACGAAGAAGCCCACCCCGACGCCGACCCCCTCGCCGACGTCGAGCGACGGCGGCTGCTTCCTGCTCATCATCTGCTGACCTGCCCGACCGGGCCGACGCGACCAGGCGTGGGAGCCTGTCGCCATGGACTGCATCTTCTGTTCGATCGTGGCGGGGGAGGTGCCGGCCGACGTCGTGCTCGACGAGCCGGACCTCGTCGCCTTCCTCGACCGCCGCCCGGTCTTCAAGGGTCACGTCCTGCTCGTGCCGCGACGACACGTCGACACCCTCCTCGACCTCCCGGCCGAGCTGCACGCCACGGTGCTCGGGGCCACCCAGCGCCTCGCCGCGGCCGTCGTCGGGGCGCTCGGCGCACAGGGCACGTTCGTGGCGATGAACAACGTCGTGAGCCAGTCCGTGCCGCACCTGCACGTGCACGTCGTCCCGCGCACCAAGGGCGACGGGCTGCGCGGCTTCTTCTGGCCGCGGACGACCTATGCCTCGGAGCAGGAGTCCGCCGAGCATGCCGCCCGGATCGCCGCCGCGCTGGCACCGGCCGTGGACGCCTGACCCGAGCGGACGGCATACGCCCCATCCCGTGGGGCCAGACGTTTGCACTCTCACCCCGAGAGTGCCAATAATGGCGTTAGCACTCTCCCTAGGGGAGTGACAGAAATGGGCCGTATGCCGAGGGGCTGGGTTCGCAGCTACATGAAGCTGGGGAGACCGGTCCCGTCCGTCGCGGGCGTCATGCGGGCCACCACCAACGATTCGCGTGGAGGACCACCCGAATGGCCAAGACCATTGCGTTTGACGAAGAGGCGCGTCGCGGGCTCGAGCGGGGAATGAACATCCTCGCCGACGCCGTCCGCGTGACCCTCGGCCCCAAGGGCCGCAACGTCGTCCTGGAGAAGAAGTGGGGCGCCCCCACGATCACCAACGACGGCGTCTCGATCGCCAAGGAGATCGAGCTCGACGACCCGTACGAGAAGATCGGCGCGGAGCTCGTCAAGGAAGTTGCCAAGAAGACCGACGACGTCGCCGGTGACGGCACGACGACGGCGACCGTGCTCGCCCAGGCGATGGTGAAGGAAGGCCTGCGCAACGTGGCCGCCGGCGCCAACCCGATGGCGCTCAAGCGCGGCATCGAGAAGGCCGTCGAGGCCGTCACCGCCCGCCTGCTCGAGCAGGCCAAGGAGATCGAGACCAAGGAGCAGATCGCCTCGACCGCCAGCATCTCGGCGGCCGACGAGGAGATCGGTGCTCTCATCGCCGAGGCGATGGACAAGGTCGGCAAGGAAGGTGTCATCACCGTCGAGGACTCCAACACCATGGGCCTCGAGCTGGAGATGACGGAGGGTATGCGCTTCGACAAGGGCTACATCTCCGCCTACTTCGTCACCGACACCGAGCGCATGGAGGCCGTCCTCGACGACGCCTACGTGCTCGTCGCGAACTCCAAGATCGGCAACATCAAGGACCTCATCCCGCTCCTCGAGAAGGTCATGCAGTCGGGCAAGCCGCTGCTGATCATCGCCGAGGACATCGAGGGTGAGGCCCTCGCGACGCTCGTCGTGAACAAGATCAAGGGCACGTTCAAGTCGGTCGCCGTCAAGGCTCCCGGCTTCGGCGACCGCCGCAAGGCCATGCTCACCGACATCGCCATCCTCACCGGTGGCCAGGTCATCTCCGAGGAGGTCGGTCTCAAGCTCGAGAACGCCACCCTCGACCTGCTCGGCCGCGCTCGCAAGGTCGTCGTCACCAAGGACGAGACGACCATCGTCGAGGACGCCGAGGACCGCTCGCAGATCGAGGGCCGCATCGCCCAGATCAAGGCCGAGATCGAGAAGTCGGACTCCGACTACGACCGCGAGAAGCTCCAGGAGCGCCTCGCCAAGCTCGCCGGCGGCGTCGCCGTCATCAAGGCGGGCGCGGCCACCGAGGTCGAGCTCAAGGAGCGCAAGCACCGCATCGAGGACGCCGTCCGCAACGCGAAGGCTGCCGTCGAGGAGGGCATCGTCGCCGGTGGTGGCGTCGCTCTCATCCAGGCCGCCAAGGCGCTCGACGAGCTCGTGCTCGAGGGTGACGAGGCGACCGGCGCCAACATCGTGCGCGTCGCGACCGAGGCCCCGCTCAAGCAGATCGCGATCAACGCCGGTCTCGAGGGTGGCGTCGTCGCGGAGAAGGTGCGCGGTCTCGAGGCCGGTCACGGTCTCAACGCCGCGTCGGGTGAGTACGTCGACCTGCTCGCCGCCGGCATCATCGACCCGGTCAAGGTGACGCGCTCGGCGCTGCAGAACGCAGCCTCGATCGCGGCGCTCTTCCTCACGACCGAGGCCGTCATCGCCGACAAGCCCGAGAAGCACGCGCCGGCCATGCCCGGTGGCGACGACATGGGTGGCATGGGCGGCATGGGCTTCTGAGCCCACCCGTCTGAGCCGCACCGCAGCACGTCGCAAGGGCGGCTCCTCCTCACGGGGGAGCCGCCCTTCGCCGTCCGCGACCCGACGCCTGGCGGCATCGGGAGGGCGGATGCCGTGCGCCTGGGAGGGGGTCAGCGGGCGAAGAGGGCGCGGGTCGCGTTCTCGTGCTCGGCGTAGGCCGACGACGCCTTGAGGGTGAGGCGACCGACATCGGCCAGGGCGTCGGTCATCTGGGCCTGGATGCGCTGGTAGTCGTGCATGACGCGCTCGAACTCGACCTTGGCCGGGCCCTGCCAGTCCGCGCCCATGCCGGCGAGGCGCCCGCGCAGCTCGGCGGTGCTCGACGTGATGGTGTCGGCGAGCCGGTTGATGTCGCCGGCCGCGGCGGCGATGCGTTCGGTGTCAACGACGGAACGGGACATGGGTGCTCTCCTCGATCGTGGGCCGACCGGACGGTGGCCGCGTTCGTCCGAGGCTAGGTCGGACGGGGGAGAGGCGGCCGGCGTCGTCCACAGGGCACCGGACGGCACGCGTCGGCGGGCTGGCCTAGGCTTCGAGGCATGACCGTGTGGATCGACCAGCCGATCTGGCCCGCCCACGGTCGGCTCTTCGCCCACCTCGTCAGCGACACCTCCTACGACGAGCTGCACGCCGTCGCACATGCCGCGCAGCTGCACCCGCGGTCGTTCGACGGCGACCACTACGACGTGCCGCAGGGGCGCTGGCAGGACGCCGTCGACGCCGGCGCGACGCCGACGACCGGGGTCGACCTCGCGCGCCGGCTCAACGCGTCCGGCCTGCGGCTGCGCAAGCGCAAACGTGACCGGGGGGTGCGTCGCATCCTCGACGTGTCCTTCCCCAACGGCGCGAATGATGTCGACCTCGTCGCCTCCGACGACCCGCTGGACCCGGCCCGGGTGCTCGCAGCGATGGTCTTCGTCCGCGACCGGCGGGGCGACTTCGTCGTGGTGCACAGCGTCCGTCGCGGCGAGTGGGGCTCCCCCGGAGGCTGGCGCGAGGACGACGAGACGCCGGTCGAGAACGCCGTGCGCGAGACGTTCGAGGAGACCGGCCTGCGGCTGCGCCATCCGGACGTGCTCCCTTGCGGCTACGAGCGGTTCACGCCGAAGACCGAGGACAACCTCTTCGGTCGCGAGAAGCCGTTCCTCCAGGTCTTCCGCACCCGGCTCGACGACGTGCGACCCGAGCTGACCGACGGCGACGACGGCATCCACGAGACGCGCTGGGTCACGCCGCAGGAGTACGCCGAGCTGTGCGGCCACCTCTTCTGGTGGGCCCTCGCGGTCGAGGTCTTCCCCGACCTGCGCGGTCTCGCCCGCCCGCTCTGAGACGCACGTATGCCGCCCACCGAGGTGGGCGGCATACGTGGCCTGTCGTGGTGGGTTCGCCTGTCACGCAGGCGGACCCGCGCGCTCAGCGCTGGTTGGTGAAGTTCAGCGCGACGTCGAGGTCGGCCTCGCGGAGCATCCGCTGGACGGCCTGGAGGTCGTCGCGCGACTTGCTCGAGACGCGCAGCTCGTCGCCCTGGATCTGGCTCTTGACGCCCTTGGGCCCCTCGTCACGGATCAGCTTGTTGATCTTCTTCGCGTTCTCCTGGGAGATGCCCTCCTTGAGGGGCGCGTCGAGGTGGTACTCCTTGCCGGAGAGGCGCGGGCCGGCCTCGGGGACGTCGAGGTGCTTGAGGCTGACCTTGCGCTTGACGAGGTGCGTCTGCACGACGTCGAGCACTGCGAGGCAGCGCTCCTCGGTGTTGGCCTTCATCTTGATGACCTCGCCGGCGAGGTCGACGGAGGCGCCGACGTTCTTGAAGTCGTAGCGCGTCGCGATCTCCTTGCTGGCGCTGTTGACCGCGTTCGCGATCTCCTGCTTGTCGAACTTGCTGACGATGTCGAACGAGGAGTCGGCCATCGGTGGGGTCCTTCCGGATGCTGTTGTCTGGTCTGTCGGGCGGGTGCGCTGAGGCGGTCCGGACACGACGGAAGCGTCGCCGGAGGCCCGATTTCGGACCGCGCCCGATCTCTTGCTATCCTTCCAGACGCACCAAGGCAGGTTGTCCGAGCGGCCAATGGAAACGGACTGTAAATCCGTCGCGAGAGCTACGAAGGTTCGAATCCTTCACCTGCCACCCAGTGCTCTGAAGGGCCTCTGACCAGCGTAAACGCCGGCCAGAGGCCCTTCTGCCGTGCCCGCCGCCGGTCGGGTCCTGCTCGGCACGGTGCGGGTCCGCACCGCCGGCATCCTGGTCGGTGAAGGCAAAGCCATCGTGGATGCCGTGAACCCGGAGCCTCCGCGCTCGGACGCGACACCAACCTCGGAGGGCCTCCCCGGGACGGGACGATCCCTGGAGGGCCCTTCGTGGTCCGTTCCCCCGACGTCGGTCGAGCGCATCCGCGGGGCGACCATCAAAAGTGACGGTCGCCTTGACGGGTCACTGCGGAGTGTCTCAATGCGACCAGGTGGTCGTAGGGTTGAGGCATCGCGGGACTGCTGGCAGCAGGCGACTGCCGCCACCCCCGCTGTGTGGTCGCGTGGGCCGCTTCGCACGCAGAAGTCGGCCCGTTTGCTCCTCCCGGGACTGCCGGGTCGGGCCTGGTGTCGAGCACGGCTCGGCGACGAAGAGGAGCGACCCGATGGATACGCATTCAGTCGAGGTGGAGCGTGGGTGGGCCGCTGAGAAGCGCGACTTCGTCGGTGACCGCCGTGACGAGGTCGCTGATGAGCGAGACGTGGCCGGCGACGTGCGAGACCTGAAGGCCGACGCGCGAGAACGAGCGCTCGACCAGCGGGAACGGGAGCTGGCCGCCAAAGAGGCCGAGCTGGGTCTGGCACGCGACTCCGCTGGGGCAGTGACGAATCGGGACGACGCCGAGGCCCGCGAACGGGCCCGGCAGGACCGAGACGGGTCAAGGGCCGAGCGACATGCCGCGGCTGGAGCGCGCGAGGATGCCACGGATCGACGGTTGGAGGCCACGCCCACGACGCGCCTGGCCTCAGCTTTCGCCGACATCGCCGGGAACCTCTACGCCGCCGACTCATACGACGCGATCCTCCTGCGCATCGCAGAGACGGCAGTCAGCACGGTCGCAGGGTGCCGGATGGCCAGCGTCACGGTCGGTGAGGACGGGACCTATCGCACGGCCTCTACGACGGACGCGAGTGCGTCGGCTGTCGACCAGGCGCAGTACGACGCGCGAGAGGGCCCGTGCCTGGACGCCATGGCCGCCCCGATCGTGTACGCGAAGTCATTCCCTGACAACCGCTGGCCCACGCTCTCGTCGCGTCCGGCTGACCTGGGCGCGCACTCGGCCGCGTCGTATCGCTTGGCTACGGTGAGTCAGGCAGCACGGAGCAGCGGAGCCTCGCTGAACACCTATGGCGCCGAGCCGGATGCGTTCAGCGAGGAAGCGCAGCAGATCGGGCTGATCCTGGCGGCGCACGCCTCGATGGCGTCAAGGGCGGTCCGCGAAAGAGACGGGCTTGCGGATGTGGCCGAGAACCTGCACAAGGCACTGCTGAACCGGGATGTCATCGGCCAGGCCAAGGGGATCCTCATGGAGCGGCTCAAGCTCACTCCCGAGGACGCCTTCGATGCCCTGCGTCAGGCGTCGAACCTGCTGAACGAAAAGCTTCACAGGGTGGCGCTCACACTTGCAGAGACCGGCGAGCTCCACAGCCCGGACAGCCCCGAGTGACGCCCACCAGTTCTGCGAGCAGTCAAGGCCTCGGCGAGGTGGTCGCGACGGTCGACGCGCAGCGGGTGATGCCGGCGAGGTCCTACCGGGGGTCGTTCTCGCTGACGCCGAGCCGGACCTTGCCCTTGCTCGGGCACTCGTCGGAGTGCGCGAGCGCGTCCTTGCGGGCCTTGTCCCGAGCCCGACGGGCCGGGCCCGTCCAGTCGCAGCTCTTGCAGTAGCCCAGCACGAACGAGCCGTCCTCCTGCGTCGAGTCGGCGTCGACGCGTTCGAGCGTCGCCTGGTGCTTGTTGCCCTCGCCGTCCTTGACCGTGAGCTCGTCACCGCGGCGCTTGAGGAACCGCGGACCACCCCCAGACTTCGCCATGGCGACATCGTCGCCTGCTTCGGCGCCGAGGCCAAGTCGCTGCCCAGCGCGCGGATGCCGCCCGAGGGCGCCCGGCTGGCACGAGACACGGATCGACCCGGGGAGGGCTCTGTCCCGGTGAACAGGGTCGGGTCACTGAAATCTGCGAATCATGATCTTGCACAGACGAACTCGTCGGTGCTACAACATTCCTACAGCGCATGCCACGACTCGTGAGATGCGGTCGTGGCCACCATGGAGCATCTGGACATGATGGAGGTGACGACGATGCTGATGCGCACTGACCCCTTCCGTGAGGCCTTCCGGGACCTCGACCGGGTGGCCCAGCTGGCCCTCGGGACCAGCGGCACGCTGGCCAGGCCCTCGGCCATGCCGATGGACGCCTGGCGAGATGGAGACACCTTCCACGTCGAGCTGGACCTGCCGGGCGTGGACCCGCAGTCGATCGACCTCGACGTCGAACGCAACGTGGTGACGGTCAAGGCCGAACGTCCCACCCGCGCGAGCGATGCCGACCTCGTCGCCGCTGAGCGGCCGCGTGGCGTGTTCAGCCGCCAGCTCGTGCTGGGCGACAGCCTCGACACCGAGCACATCCGCGCCAACTACGACGCCGGCGTGCTGCGGCTCGCGATCCCGGTGGCTGAGCGCGCCAAGCCGCGCAGGATCGAGA
Source organism: Terrabacter sp. 2TAF16 (assembly GCF_052115065.1). Classification (NCBI taxonomy): domain Bacteria; kingdom Bacillati; phylum Actinomycetota; class Actinomycetes; order Micrococcales; family Intrasporangiaceae; genus Terrabacter; species Terrabacter sp. 2TAF16. Next base: position 606,601 of record NZ_JBFRFZ010000006.1, on the reverse strand, counting down.
TCTCGCACGACGCCGACGACCGGAAGACCATCACCGCCTGAGGGATGTGACGGTCATGGTCACACGCACCGAGGTGGTCGCCGACGTCGACGAGGTCTTCATGGCCCTCGTCTGCGACGACGACGAGCTGCTGCGCGCCGAGTTCGAGGCGATCGTCGGCGCCGGGTGGCCGCCCGTCGGCACGCCCTGCCGACCCGACCGCCCCGGTGGTGCTCCTCGCGAGCGCAGGCGCCTCGAGGACGGCCGCCGCGAGGAGACCCAACGCGCCGTGCGGCGGGACGGCGGTCCCGTCGACCGTGGTCGGGAGCGCGCTCCGCCGCCGTGAGCGGGCGCCCAGGAGCTCGTCCCACTGCCGGCTCACCGGGTGGCCCGCGCCACCCGGTGAGCCGGCGTCACGACGTTGGTGCGTGTGTCGTCTCGAGCACGCGGCGGGCGCTGCTGGCGCCCGTCGAAGTGCCTCACCCACCGGGTGGGCCCGGTGCTCGTCGGAGAGGATCTCGACACCCACGGGACGTCAGTGCGCGGGGATGCGCGGGGGGATGTTGTATGCCGTCACGACCTCGACGTTGGCCGCGACCGACGTGGGTGCCCCGGGCACGAGGCGGTGGGCACGCATGACCTGACGCACGCCGGCCCGCATGTCGGCGTGGAGGTCGTGGTGGAGCACGGCGGTGAGCACCCCGGAGCGCAGCAGGTCGAGGTTGTCCTCGTCGAGGTCGTGGCCGATGAAGACACCGGGTGACCGGCCGGCCGCGACGAAGGCCGCCGAGATGGCTCGGTTGCCGCCGCCGACCGAGTAGGCGGCGCGCACCTCCGGCTCCGACCGGAGCACGTCGGAGACGAGCGCGGACATCGTCGCGTCGAGCCCGTCGCTGTCGGTGATCGTGTGGACTCGCCGGTCGGGTGCCAGACGACCGAGGGCGACCGTGAACGCCTCGGCCCGTTCTCGCTCGCCGAAGAAGAACGACCGGCTGAGGCTCAGCAGCACGTCACCGGGCCGGTCGCCGAGCACCTGGGACACCAGGTAGGCGGCGGTGGCGCCGGCCGCGGCGTTGTCGAGCCCCACGTACGCCACCCGAGCGCTGTCGCGGACGTCGGTGACAAGCGTGACTACGGGGATGCCGCGGTCGGTGAGGCGGCCCACGGCCGCGGCCACGGCCGGGTCGTCCGGCGCCTTGAGCACGACGCCGTGGCAGACGCGCCCGCGCCGGCCGAGGCTGTCGAGCACCTCGACGGCGGCCGCGACGTCGGCGTTCTCACGCAGGTGGAAGCGCGCTCGGACCGCGGCCGGGCGCAGCGCGGGCAGCTCCTCCTCGAGCGCCGACCGGACTGCCGTGCTGAAGCGCGTCGGCGCCTGGATGACGACGTCGAGCAGGAGCGTGCGGGCCGCGAGGCGCAGCTGGGTCTGCTGGCGATCGAGGTCGAGCACGGCCTGCTCGACGGCGCGCACGGCGCGCGCGCTCGCCCCAGCCCGGCCGTGGAGCACCCGGTCGATCGTCGCCTCCGACAGCCCCGACTGCTCGGCGATGTCGCGGACGCGGTGCGACCGCGCGCGGTGCTGAACCATCCCCGGAGCGTAGTCCCGAGGGAACGCGCCTGAGGTGTTTCTGAGGTCATCCGGTGGGTCGCCGCCCCCGCCGTGGCCCGCATCCTTGAGGCACGGCCAGCGCTGCTCCGGGCGGCGCACGGTCGGACCCCGATCACCGTCGATCCGCCCGAGGAGGGCACCATGGCCATCACGCCGACCAGCTCACGCGCCGGCTGGATCCGTCCCGAGGACGCCCAGCTGTCCGACCTGCTCGAGGTGCTCGTCGAGCGGACCGACCTCGCCGACTACCCGCACGCAGCCCGCGTCGAGCAGGAGGTCCTCGTCTACGACTGGGCCACGCTGCGGCATGCGGCCGCGGACGACGTGACACGGCGTGACATCCAGGCCGAGCTGGCGCGGGCCTTCTCCGTCGGCCCCGGAATCGTCGTCCTGGCAGGCGCTTTCGAGGCCGAGCCCCTCGACCGGGCGACCGCAGCCTTCGAGTGGATGATCGCCGAGCAACGCGCGAGCGGCACGGCGGCGGGTGACCACTTCGCCAAGCCGGGCGCCAACGACCGCATCTGGAACGCCCTCGAGAAGCTCGCCGTGGCCGACCCCGGGGCGTTCGTCGACTACTACGCCAATGACGCCGTCGCGCTCGCTGCGCAGGCCTGGCTCGGGCCGGGCTACCAGGTCACCTCACAGCTCAACGTCGTCAACCCCGGCGGCGCCGGGCAGACGGTGCACCGCGACTACCACCTCGGCTTCCAGTCCGCCGAGACGTGCGCCCGCTACCCGTCGCACGTGCACGCGCTCTCGCAGGCGCTGACCCTGCAGGGAGCGGTCGCGCACGTCGACATGCCGGTGGAGTCCGGTCCGACGCTCTACCTGCCGCACAGCCAGAAGTACACGCACGGCTACGTCGCCTACCAGCAGCCGGATTTCCAGGCGTACTTCGTGGCCCACCACGTGCAGCTGCCGCTGTCGGCCGGCGACGCCGTCTTCTTCAACCCCGCGCTGCTCCACGCCGCCGGCACGAACCACACGACGGACGTGCGCCGGATGGCCAACCTGCTGCAGGTCAGCTCGGCCTTCGGCCGGGCGATGGAGACCGTCGACCGGGCGCGGGTCGTCGAGGCGATCCACCCGGCGTTGGTTGCTGCGCGCTCTGCCGGGATGCAGCCGCGGGAGATCGGCAACGTCGTCGCCGCGAGCGCGGAGGGGTACGCGTTCCCGACGAACCTCGACCGCGACCAGCCGGTCGACGGTCTGTCGCCGCGGACGCAGGCCGAGCTCGTCACCGAGGCGCTCGCCGCCGACCGGCCTCTCGACGAGCTGCGGGGCGCTCTGACGCGCCAGCTGTCCGGCCGCGAGAGCCACTGAAGAGGGGCGCAGTACCCTGAACCCCACGCCCTGACCGTTCGACCCCACAGATCCGGAGACCCCAGCACCGTGACGTCGCAGCCCGACTGGAGAAGCGGAACCCGACACCCCACCGGCGGCTACGACAAGGTGATCGTCGCGCGCGGGGACACCCTCTACTTCATCGCGGCGCGGCTGCACCGGCTCGACGGCCCGGCCGTCGAGGCCGAGGACGGCTCCGTGCAGTACTGGCTCTACGGCACGCGGGTGACCGAGCAGGAGTTCCACGACCGTCCACAGGCCTAACGGCCGACGGTCCGCCCGCTGGCGAAGCGCAGGGGTCCGGCCGCCCGGACGAGCGGCTAGCGGTGGGCGTCGTCGTACGCGGTGACCACGGCCTGCGGGATCCGGCCACGGGCGGGGGTGTGGTGTCCCGTCTCGGCCGCCCAGGCCCGGATCAGCGCGTTGCGGGACTCGCCCACCGCGGGCAGCACCGTCGTCGACCGCGCGGGCGCCGTGTGCGTCCGGCGCTCGTCCCCGGCCCGTCGAGCCCGGGCCACCCAGTCGTCGAGCGTCGAGCGGAGGGCGTCGGCGTTCGCCTCCGAGAGGTCGATCTCGAAGGAGTCCCCGTCGATGCCGAAGGTGACGGTCTCGGCGGCCTCGGTGCCGTCGAGGTCGTCGACGAGGGAGACGATGGTCCGGCGCATGGGATGAGCCTAGTGGGCGCCCCGGGGGGTGGAGGGAGGCACTCCCGACCGTGTGTAAGGTAAGGCTTACCTACTCAGGCGCGCCGTCCGACGGGACCGGCGCGCCCCTCCGGATCCACGAAGGCAGCTCACATGACCTCCCGCCCCCGCACCACCATCGGCGTCGCGCTCGCGGCCGTCGGCGCCCTCGCCCTGACGGCCTGCGGCTCCGGCTCGTCCGGCAGCGGCTCGACCGACGGAACGGGCAGCATCACCGTCTACAACGCGCAGCACGAGAGCCTGACGAAGGAATGGGTCGACGCGTTCACGAAGCAGACCGGCATCAAGGTCACCGTCCGCAACGGCGACGACTCGGAGATGTCCAACCAGATCGTCCAGGAGGCCGCGGCGTCGCCGGCCGACGTCTTCCTCACCGAGAACAGCCCCGCCATGACCCAGGTCGAGAACGCCGGCCTCTTCGCCGATGTCGACAAGGCCACCCTCGACCAGGTCCCGGTCGGGTTCCGCCCGTCCACCGGCAAGTGGACCGGGATCGCGGCCCGCTCGACGGTCCTCGTCTACGACAAGCGCAAGCTGCAGGAGAACCAGCTCCCCGCCTCGATGCTCGACCTCGCCAAGCCCGAGTGGAAGGGCCGCTGGGCGGCCTCGCCGTCGGGCGCCGACTTCCAGGCCATCGTCTCGGCGCTGCTCGAGCTCAAGGGCGAGACCGTGACGAACGACTGGCTCACCGCGATGAAGACCAACGCCAAGGCCTACAAGGGCAACAGCACCGCGATGAAGGCGGTCAACTCCGGCGAGGTCGAGACCGCGCTGATCTACCACTACTACTACTACGGGGACCAGGCGAAGACCGGCGAGAACTCGGCCAACGTCGGCACCCACTACTTCAAGAACGAGGACCCGGGCGCCTTCGTCTCCGTCTCCGGTGGCGGCGTGCTCAAGGCGTCGAAGAACGCCGCGGCCGCCCAGTCCTTCCTGAAGTTCGTCACCGGCAAGGCCGGGCAGGAGGTCCTGCAGAAGGGCACCTCCTTCGAGTACGCCATCGGCTCCGACGTGCCCTCCAACCCGGCGCTCGTGCCCCTGAAGGACCTCAAGGCCCCGACGGTCGACCCCGCCAAGCTCAACTCCGCCACGGTCACCGATCTGATGACCAAGGCGGGTCTGCTGTAGTTCTCGGGTGACCACCGACCTCACCGCACCCGGCGCGCACCGCGCGACCGGCACCGGCACGGCTCCCACGCCGGGCCCGGGCACCCGCCCGGGCCCGGCGTCCGGGCGTCGGCGACCACCCGCCCTCGCGGTCATCGCCGTGCTCATCGCGCTCTTCTCTCTCGTGCCCCTCGGCTACGTCATCGCGATGACGGTCGCCACCGGGTGGGACACCGCGGTCAGTCTCATCTTCCGGGCGCGCGTCGGTGAGCTGCTGCTCAACACCATCCTGCTCATGGCCGTCTCGGTGCCGCTGTGCCTCGTCCTCGGCGTCGGTGGCGCCTGGCTCGTCGAGCGGACCGCCTTGCGCGGCAACAGGTTCTGGGCCCTCGCGCTGGCCGCGCCGCTCGCCATCCCCGCGTTCGTCAACAGCTACGGCTGGGTCTCGGCCGTGCCGTCGCTCGCCGGCCTGTGGTCGGGCGTGCTCATCTCGGTGCTGTCGTACTTCCCGCTCGTCTACATCCCGGCCGCGGCGACCCTGAGCCGCCTCGACCCGTCGCTCGAGGAGTCCGCGGCCTCCCTCGGGCTCGGCCCGTGGCACGTCTTCCGCCGGGTCGTGCTGCCCCAGCTGCGGCTCGCGATGACGGGCGGCGCGCTGCTCGTCGGACTGCACCTGCTCGCCGAGTACGGCGCCTTCGCGATGATCCGCTTCGACACCTTCACGACGGCGATCATGGTGCAGTACCAGTCGACCTTCAACGGCGCCGCCGGCAACATGCTCGCCAGCGTCCTCGTCGTCCTGTGTCTCCTGCTGCTCGTCGCCGAGGTCCGCAGCCGCGGCACCGCGCGCTACGCCCGCGTCGGCTCCGGCGGCCAGGCGGCCCCGGGGCGTATGCCGCTCCGCCGGCTCCACGTGCCGGCTCAGCTCGCGCTCCTGCTCCTCGTCGTGCTCGCCGTCGGCGTCCCGATGTGGTTCGTGCTCCGGTGGGTCGTGCTCGGCGGATCGGAGATCTGGGCGCCCGACGAGCTCGTCCCGGCCCTGCTCCAGACGCTGCTCTACGGCGTGGCCGGCGCGGCGGCGACGACGCTCGTCGCCTTCCCGATGGCCTTCCTCGCCGTGCGGCGACCGAGCTGGTTCACCCGCTCCCTCGAGCTGTCCAACTACATCACGAGCTCGATGCCCGGCATCGTCGTCGGCCTCGCCTTCGTCACCGTGAGCATCCGCTTCCTGCCGGCGTTCTACCAGACGGCCGTCGTCCTGGTCGCTGCCTACGTGCTGCTCTTCCTGCCGCGTGCCCTCGTCAGTCTCCGCTCGGGGCTCGCGCAGGCGCCGCGGGAGCTCGAGGAGGCCGCGCAGGCGCTCGGGGTGCGTCCCCTCGGTGCCTTCGTCCGGGTCACGCTGCGGCTCACGGCGCCGGCCGCGGCCGGGGGAGCGGCCCTCGTCTTCCTCGCCATCGTCAACGAGCTGACGGCGACCCTCCTGCTCGCCCCGAACGGCACGCGTACCCTCGCGACGGAGTTCTGGGCCAAGAGCAGCGAGATCGACTACGCCGGCGCCGCACCGTACGCCCTGCTCATGGTCGTGCTCTCGGCGCCGATGACCTACCTGCTCTTCCAGCAGTCGAAGAAAGCGGCCGGACAATGACCACGACACCCCCGTCGACCTCCCCGCACGCGGCGGTCGACTACCACGACCCGTCGGCCCGGGGCCGTCTCGAGGTCACGGGACTGACGAAGAGCTTCGGCCCGCAGCAGGTGCTGCGCGGCGTCACGCTGTCGGTCGACCCGGGCAGCACGACGGCCATCGTCGGTCCGTCGGGCTCGGGCAAGACGACCCTGTTGCGGCTCATCGCCGGCTTCGAGCGCGCCGACGCGGGCTCGGTCACCCTGAGCGGGCGCGCGCTCGCCGGTGAGGAGGCCTGGGTGCCCGCGCACCACCGCGACGTCGGCTACGTCGCCCAGGACGGCGCCCTCTTCCCGCACCTCACCGTCGGCCAGAACATCGCCTTCGGCATCGACGCCTCCGACCTCACCGGGGGGCGCAAGGCCGTGCAGGCGCGGGTCGCGGAGCTGCTCGAGATGGTCTCGCTCGACAGCGGTCTGGCGGCGCGGCGACCCCACGAGATCTCGGGCGGGCAGCAGCAGCGGGTGGCGCTCGCCCGGGCGCTCGCCCGCGAACCCGAGCTCATGCTCCTCGACGAGTCCTTCTCGGCCCTCGATGCGGGTCTGCGGGTCGCGACCCGGCGCACCGTGGCCAAGGTGCTGCACGACGCCGGCATCACGACCGTCCTCGTGACCCACGACCAGGCCGAGGCCCTGAGCTTCGCCGACCAGGTCGCCGTGATGCGCGACGGTCTGCTCGCGCAGGTCGACAGCCCCCTCGAGGTCTACACGCGACCCGTCGACCGGGCCACGGCCGAGTTCCTCGGCGACGCCGTGATGCTCGAGGCGTGGGTCGACGGCGACACGGCGACGTGCTCGCTCGGGGCCGTCCCGCTCGCGGCGACGACCCTCCGCGGCCGGGTGCAGCTCATGCTCCGACCGGAGCAGATCCGCGTCGACGAGCACGGTCCGATCCGCGGCGTCGTCGTCGACACCGACTACTTCGGTCCCGAGAGCACGGTCCGTCTCGAGCTGACCTCGAGCCGCGAACCAGGTTGTGAGACATCGGCGCTCGCGCGAGAGGGCGAGATCATCAGCATCCGCCACTCCAACGCGTTCATCGCCGCCAAGGGCACCGAGCTCCGGCTGCGCATCGAGGGCGAAGCCATCGCCTTCCCGGCACTGGCACCTCCGCCCCCGGCCTGACGCGTCGGTGCCGGGCCGGCGCCCGAGGTCGTGCGCTCAGGGCATCGGCACCGGGACGTCGGTGCCGCCCTGGGGGGTGATGCGTCCACGGACCTGCACCACGCTCGGCATCGGGACGAACCCACCGGCGAGCAGGGCCTCACCCTGACGGAAGCGGGCGGCCTGGGCGAGCAGCCCGCGAGGCACGAACCCGAAGACCGACGCCAGCTGGTCGAGGTCGTCCCGCGAGTTCATCCGCATCAGTGTCAGGTTGTCGCACTGGGACACGACGCCCGGGTGCACCTTCGAGGGACGCTGGGTCGACAGGAGCAGCCAGAGACCGTACTTGCGGCCCTCCGCGGCGATCTGGATGAGCCGGTCGCGCACCGCGACTCCGAGGGGGGTCTCGGGCTCCGGTGGGCAGAGGTTGTGCGCCTCGTCGACGACGATGAGGAGGGGGCGGCGTTCGGTGCGCCGGGCCCACAGGTCGTCGAGGACGGCGAGCGCCACGGTGAGCTGCTCCTCGGGACGGTCGTAGCCACCGAGGTCGACGACCGTCGCGGCCGGTCGGCGCTCGATGACGTCCGTGACGGCCGTGGCGCCGAACGCCCAGGTCCTCGTCCACTCGGTGAGGCCGAGGTTCTCGAGGCGCTGCGCCAGGGCTTCGGCGTCCGGGTCGCCGAGCGAGCGCAGGTACGGGACGATCTGACCCGCGTCCACGGTCTGGAAGTCTCCTCCGAAGAGGCGCAGCAGCGCGTTGTACTCGGCCCGGTCGACGACCGGGTCGAGACGCAGGACCGCGGCCTTGGCCCGGGACGTGAGCTCGGTGAAGCGCACGCGCAGCGGGTTCTGCTCGTCGTCGGGCCGCAGGATGACGACCTCACGGTCATGGAGTGCGTCGGCCTGCTCGTCCTCCGCGCCGGCCTGGACGGCCTGCTCGTGGAGGCGCACGAAGTCGCTGTTGGGGTCGAAGACGACCATGGGGAGGCGGGTCGTCAGGAGAATCCGCTCGAGCAGCACGCCGAGGGCGTACGTCTTGCCGGAGCCGCTCTGTCCGCACCAGAACGTGTGTCGGTTGAGGCGGTTGGGCACGAGCGCGACGCCCACCGACTCCTGGCCCGCGAGGTGGCCGAGGTGCAGCCGGGGGTCGCCGCCCGACAGCAGCCGCTGCACGGTGTCGGGCCGGGTCGGCCGGACCGGGACCTCGTGCCGCGGCGAGTCCGCGGGTCGCCGCGAACCGGAGCCACTCCCGACCTGCACCAGCGTGCCGGTGGCGGCGAAGCCGACGCCCGACGCCTCGTCCGTGACCTCCTCGACGAACGCGAGGATGCCGACCTCGTCGTCGAGCTCGAGGTAGTCACCCGGCAGCGGGCGCTCGCTCCCGGGGCCGCGGGCGACGAAGGACCGGCCGTCCGTGGACTCCAGATGGGTCAGCGCCGCAGGCACGGAGGTCGGAGCGGTGGGCGGGTCGACCTCGACGTTCGCAGTCATGGATCCATGATGCTCACGCCTGAGGCCCGTTGGGCACCCGTTGGCGCAGAAGGCCGCCCGACGCGCCGGAAGATCACCCTGGAGGGGTGAGCGCAACCAGTCCCCACGTGACCATGCTCGAAGGTGGGCGGGTGCGACGTCAGGTCCACCTGCAGCTGGTCAGTGCCGGGGAGGGCTCATGGAGCAGTCGGACTTCGTCCACACCGGGCAGAAGGTCGGCCTCGTCATGGCCTCCTTCGTCACCCCGTCGACGCTCGCGCCGTCGCTGTCGAAGCGCTCCTGGCAGGACCAGGGGATCATCACCGGCTTGTCGACGGGCGCCCACTACCTCGTCGCGCTCTCCTCCCAGGACGTCATCGACGTCGTGGCGAGCGCCGCCGCCACGTGGGCGGTCTTTCCCGACAGCTGGTCCGTCGAACGCCGCCGGTCGGCCGCAACCCTCGGGTGCGAGCTGGTCATGGCGCCGTTGGGACTCGGTCTCGCGGCGTATCTCGACCGGCGCGGCGTCGCGACGGCGAAGGACGGCCTGCTACGGCAGGGCGCCTGGCGGATGGGCGCCACGGGCCTGTGCGGATCGGTGCTCATCGGGGCGACGGCCGGGGTGCGTCGGCTCGACCGCGCCGTCGGTGCCGACGGGCGCCTCGCGGCCCTCCCGCTGTCGATCCCCGTGGGTCTGGCCACGTCGGCCCTCATCGAGCGCGTCCAGCGCGAGTCCGGCTCGGAGGCCGGACTCGACACCGGGGCAGACGTGCCCACCCTCCGGGGGCTCGCAGCCGGCGGCGGGGTCCTCGCGGTGCTCTACGGAGCAGGCTGGGTCGAGCGGTGGACCGCCGAGCAGGTGCGCCGGCTCGCCCCCGGGCAGACACCGGGCGCCGGGCTCGCCTGGCAGCTCGTCTCGCACGCCGCCTTCATGGCCGGCGCCGGCATCGCCGTCAGCGCCCTCTGGACGCGCGTCATGCAGCGGATCGAGGCCGTGACGACGACGGTGGACCCGTGGATGCAGGCGGCACCCGGCGTCTGGACCGATCCGATGACGAGCGGTGACCCGGCGAGCCTCGTGTCGTGGGAGTCCTTGGGGCGGGAGGGCCGCCGGCACGCCGTCACCTATGTGCGCCCCGCACCCGTCGCGCACCCGCTGGCGCTCCCGGACGGCAGGACCCCGCCGGACCTGTCGATCGCGACGGTGATGGGCGAGCCCGCCCGCGCGCACCCCGTGCAGGTCTTCGTCGGCCTCGACAGTGCGGCGACCCCGACCGAGCGCGTCGAGCTCGCGATCGCCGAGATGGACCGCACCGACGCCTGGTCGCGCTCGCTGCTCATGCTCGTGTCGCCCACCGGGACGGGCTACGTCAACTACGTCGCGATCGCCGCCGCCCAGTACCTCACCCGCGGCGACGTCGCGAGCGTCACGATGCAGTACTCCAAGCGCCCGTCGCCGCTGTCGCTCGGCAAGGTCCGCGACGCGCGCGAGCAGAACCGGTTGCTGTGGTTGCACATCCTCCAGCGAGTGCGCGCCATGGCCCCCGACGAGCGGCCCGAGGTCGTGCTCTTCGGCGAGTCGCTCGGTGCGCACACGAGCCAGGACGTGCTGCTCGGCTGGGGGACCCTGGGGCCCCAGGCGCTCGGGATCGACCGGGCCCTGTGGATCGGCACCCCGGGGGCCAGCAAGTGGATGCACGAGGTCACCGGGGCGCCGCGCCCCGACGTCGACGCGAGCCTCGTCACCGTCGTCAACGACCACGAGCAGCTCGTCGCTCTCGGACAGGAGACCCGGGACCGGCTGCGCTACGTGCTGCTCAGCCACGACAACGACGGCGTGACGAAGTTCGGCCCCGACCTGCTCAACCGCAGGCCCGCCTGGCTGGGACCCGACCGACCGCGCCGCGAGGACGTGCCGATGCGGTCGCCACGCGGCATACCCGCGGGGATGCGGTGGCGTCCCGTCACGACCTTTTTCCAGACGCTCATCGACATGAAGAACGCGCAGGTGCCGGGCTCGTTCAGGGCCTGGGCCCACGACTACCGGGCCGACCTGCCTGAGTTCATCCGCGACGTCTACGACCTCGAGTGCACAGACGAGCAGATGCAGGCCATCCAGGACGCGGTGCGTGTGCGCGAGGAGCTGCGCGAGGGGGTCTTCGCCTGAGCGGCCCTCAGCACCACCAGCATCCGTCCGATCCTGACCCCGAGAAAGCAACCTGAACGGAGGACGCCATGGCAGGCGCCAGTCCCACCGCCCCCACCCGCCGTGCCCGCACGCTCTGGGCCGCCGGCGCGAGCACCTTCGCCGCGACGATCATGCTCGTCGTCGGCCTGTTCCAGTTCGTCGAGGGGCTCGTCGCCGTCGTCAACGGCCCAGAGTTCTACGTCAGCACGCCGAGCTACGTCTTCACCTTCAACGCGACCGCGTGGGGCTGGTTCCACATGGTCATCGGCCTGTCGGCGGCCGTCGCGGGCGGCTTCATCTTCACCGGCAGCCTGCTGGCCCGGTCGGTCGGCGTCGCGCTCGCGGTGCTGTCGGCACTCGCGAACTTCCTGTGGCTGCCGCACTATCCGCTCTGGGGGATCATCATCATCGCCCTCGACGTGCTCGTCATCTGGGGCCTGACCGCGGTCGACCTCAGCGACCTCTGAGCCGCCGGCATCAGTCGTGGGGGAGCATCGCCGGCCCGAGTCGGAGCAGCTCGGCGCGCAGCGTCTCGTCGTCGACGTCGGCGAGCATCGGGTCGATCCCGGCCTGGGCGACGCCGGCCCCGACGACGGAGACGGCGATCCGCCGGCGCAGGTCGGGCGAGGGCCCGAGCAGCAGGGAGGTCAGCCGTCCGATGAGCGAGTTGAGGTCGTCGTGGCCGGCCATGATGCGCTCGACCTCGGGGTCGCGCATCAGTGCGGCGACGACCTGGCGGTGGCCGATCATGAGGTCGACGAGCCCCCGCAGCGCTGCGGTCGCGGCCGCGTCGGGGGTCGCCTCCGCCTCTGCGGCCGAGACGAAGGCCGTCATGTCGACGAGCGCCTCCTCGAGGACGGCCAGGACGATGTCCTCCTTGGCGTGGAACTGGTAGTAGACGGCCGCCTTGGTGACCCCGAGGTGGTCGGCGATCATCTGCAACGACGTCCCCGTCACGCCGTGCTCGGCGAAGAGCTCGACGGCAGCCTCGATGACGCGCCGGCGGCCGTGGCCCCGCGGGGCCTGGGGTCGCGCCATGGTCGCCTCCTCGTCGGTCGTCCACGCGGGTGTAGGCCGTCGGCTGCGAGGTCGCGGTCGGCGTCCCGTCGACGGGCGTGGCGTGGTGGGCGTCACCCTAGCGGAGCTAGCCGATCGGCTTGTCATCGAGTTAGCCGAACGGTTAACTTGAGGAACGCTGGTCAGTGACGCCCGGCACCGAAGCACCTCGAGACCCCTTGGAGTCACCCCGATGGCCACCCTGCTCTACCGGATCGGACGCTTCGCGTTCGGTCGTCGCGGCGTCGTCACGTCCGCCTGGTTCGTCCTGCTCGCCGTGCTCGCCGGTGTGCTGCTGACCCTCGGCAGCGCCCCGACCTCGAGCGTCACGATCCCCGGCACGGAGTCCCAGCGGGCGCTCGAGGCGCTGGCCAAGGAGTTCCCGCAGGCGAGCGGGGCCTCGGGCACCGTCGTCGTCCGGGCACCCGATGGCCAGACCGTCCTCGCCCCGGGCGGCAAAGCGGTCGTCGACGACGTCGTCGCGAGGGCCGGAAAGGTCCCGGGAGTCGTCGGTGCCCTGAGCCCCTTCGACACCAAGGCGCTCAGCCCGGACGGCCGCTACGGCCTCGTCACGGTCCAGTTCGACCGGACGGCCGACGAGCTGACCGCCGAACAGCGCTCTGCCTATGAGGCGCTCGGCGACGGCGCCCCGAGCGGCTGGGCCGTGGCCGCCGGCGGGGAGCCCTTGCTCGCGACGCCCGAGATCGGCTCGACCGAGGGCATCGGTGTCCTCGTCGCGCTCGTCGTGCTCGTCATCACCTTCGGCTCGCTCGTCGCGGCGGGCATGACGATGGTCAACGCGCTCATCGGGGTGGGCGTCGGCATGATCGGGCTGCTCATCGTCGGACATGCCGTCGAGCTCTCGAGCGTGACCCCGGTGCTCGCCCTCATGCTCGGTCTCGCGGTCGGCATCGACTACTCGCTCTTCATCACCTCGCGCTACCGGCACAACCTCGCCCTCGGCCTCGAGCACCAGGAGGCGGCAGCGCGTGCCGTCGGCACCGCCGGCACCGCCGTCGTCTTCGCCGGCCTGACCGTCATCATCGCCCTCGCGGGCCTGTCGGTCGTCGGCATCCCGTTCCTCACCGCGATGGGCCTCGCCGCGGCCGGGACCGTGCTCGTCGCCGTCCTCGTGGCCGTGACGCTGCTGCCCGCGCTGCTCGGCTTCGCGGGCGACCGGGTGCTCTCGCGCCGGCAGCGCCGGGCCGACGCCGCCGGCACGGACCTCGACGAGAGGGCCGGCAACCGCGGCTTCGCCTGGGGACGCTTCACGGTCCGTCACCGTGTGCCGGTGCTCGTCGCGGGCGTCGTGCTCCTCGGCGCGATCGCCCTCCCGGCCGCCAGCATGCGCCTCGCCCTGCCCGACGACGGCACCGCCCCCGTCACGAGCAGCAAGCGCGTGGCGTACGACCTCATCTCCGAGGGCTTCGGCGAGGGCTTCAACGGTCGGCTCGTCATGGTCGTCCACGGCGACACCCCGCAGCAGGCCCAGCAGGCCACGGCCGGTGCGGCCAAGGCGGCGACCGGCCTGTCCGACGTGCTCGCCGTGGCACCCGGGCAGACGAGTGCCGACGGGCGCACGACGATCCTCGCCGTCATCCCGAAGTCCGGCCCCACGGCTGAGGCGACCTTCGACCTCGTCCGCGACCTGCGCTCGGCTCTCGCCGTGACGGCCGGCGCGACCGGAGCCGAGATCTCGGTCACCGGTGTCACGGCGGTCGGCGTCGACGTGTCCGACAAGCTCTCCGCGGCCCTACCCGTCTATCTGCTCGTCGTCGTCGGCCTCGGCTTCGTCCTGCTCATGCTGATGTTCCGGTCGCTGCTCGTGCCGCTCAAGGCGACCCTCGGCTTCCTCCTGACGATCGGCGCCGCGTTCGGGGCGACCGTCGCGATCTTCCAGTGGGGCTGGCTGTCCTCGCTCGTGGGGCTCGACACCGCGGGGCCGCTCGTCAGCTTCCTGCCGATCCTGCTCATCGGCATCCTCTTCGGCCTCGCCATGGACTACGAGGTCTTCCTCGTCTCGCGCATGCGCGAGGACTTCGTGCACGGCGAGACCGCGCGCGAGGCGGTCGTCGCGGGCGTGGGCCACGGTGCGCGGGTCGTCGTCGCCGCGGCGCTCATCATGATGTCGGTCTTCGCCGGCTTCGTCCTCGTCGATGACCCGATCATCAAGTCGATGGGCTTCGCCCTGGCCTTCGGTGTCGCGGTCGACGCCTTCGTCGTGCGCCTGTCGCTCGTGCCGGCGGTCATGTCGTTCCTCGGTGAGAAGGCGTGGTGGCTGCCGCGGTGGCTCGACCGGGCGATGCCAGACGTCGACATCGAGGGCGAGAAGCTCCGTCCCGCAGGCGGATCCGGTGGCCATGAGGATGCCGAGCGACCGGCGGTCCAGACCGCTCCCTGACGTCGCCGACCCCGTATGCCGCGTGTCGGAGGGGACACGGCATGCGGGGTCGTCAGCGGCTCGCGATGACGACGACGAGGACGAGGGCCGCGACCGCGAGGACCCCGGCGACCACGGCCGTCCTCGCCAGGGTCGCCGCGGCGAACGCGCGACCGTCCGGGTCGTCGTTGGTGCGCACGAGGCGGCTGCCGTCGCGGTAGCGGCGTCGTGCCGTCAGCGCCAGGTCGAGGCTCCACACCAGGCCGAGGATCGCGACGGCATACCCGAGCGGGCCGAGCTGTGGTGGGAGCACGCGCAGCGCGACGAGCGAGCCGACGGCCACCGAGAGCGCCGTGCGACGCCACGCGAGCGAGGTGCGCTCGGCCTGCAGCCCGGGGTCGGCCGGGGAGGTCACAGCAGCAGGCCCACGACGACGGCGAGCGCGACGAGCCCGAGCAGCAGGGCGATGGGCAGCTTGAGGCCCGACGAGGGCAGTGGGGCGAGTCGGCGCATGGCGCGTTCGGTGCGCACCCACGAGAGCCACGCCTGCGCCGTGGCGGCGATCCCGGCGAGGACGAGCAGGAGCGAGATGGTCACCCGGAGCCACTCGGTGAGCGGCACCTGCAGGGCCTCGACGGCGAGCCCGGCCGCGACGAAGGCCAGTCCGGTCCGGATCCAGGCGAGGAAGGTGCGCTCGTTGGCGAGGCTGAAGCGGGGATCGGGGTCCTCGCCGTGCTCGAAGACGGATCGTGGGAAGCGTCCGCGGTCCTGCGGCATGGGTGGGTCACCCTCCTCGTCGTCGACAACCCCGCGGGTAGCCGGGGTCGCTCCCGATCATCCTCCAGGGGCGAGCGGCCCGCCTCCGCCGGCACGCCCCAGCCCGCTCCCGGTGGGGGAGCGGACCGGCGTGTCGTGGGTGGGTTTCAGCGAGGAAGGGGGACCGTGCCGGCGAGCGCGGCCTCGAGCTCGGCCTGCCCCTCGAACGAGTTCGGCCGTCCGGCCCCGGACTCGATGAGCGAGCGCAGGCTGCCGAGGACGTACTGGCCCCAGGCCGTGTGACACACCTCGTAGCACTCCTGCTCGGTCGAGAGCCCGACGTGCGTGAAGCGGACGAAGGTCCGGCCCTCGACCTCGGAGAGGTCGAAGGTGACCGTCGTGCCGGCCCACTCCTCGGGGTCCTCGGTGAACGAGAGCCACGCGTCGAGCACGAGCCAGCTGACCCTGCGGGCCGGCTCGAGCTCGGTGATCCGGAAGGTCGACCGGTGGATGTCGGGCACGGAGTAGGAGAACTCCGCCCCGAGCCGGTCGGTGGGCCCCTCGATCGTGCCCGACCACCAGGCGCGGACGTCGGTGATCGCAGCGAAGGCCTCCTCGGGACTCTGGTCGACGGTGAACGACAACGTGAGGTCGGTGCTCATGGTCCTGCTCCCATCCATCGGCGTCGTCATCGGGCGATGACGACCACTTGCATCATGCAAGTGACGATAGGACCAGACGCTTTCATGATGCAAGCACCTGGGTAGGATGGGTGCGTGCTCGGACGGACGTATGACCAGCAGGTGTGCTCCATCGCCCGCGCCCTCGAGGTGGTGGGTGAGCGCTGGAGCCTGCTCATCGTCCGCGACGCGCTGTTCGCCGGCGTGACCCGCTTCGGCGACTTCCAGCACAACCTCGGCATCGCCACCAACGTCCTGGGGGCGCGCCTCGAGGCGTTCGTCGAGGCCGGCATCATGGAGCGCCGTCGCTACTCCGAACGCCCCGAACAGTTCGAGTACGTCCTCACCGACAAGGGGCGGGACCTGGCGCCAGCCCTCGTCGCGCTGACGCGCTGGGGCGACCGCTGGGCCGCTCCCGACGGGCCACCGATCCTCTACCGCCACCGCACGTGCGGCGACGCGGTCGCCGAGGTCCTCGTGTGCGCGACGTGCGGTCCCGTCGACGCCGCCGAGATCACGGTGGCGCCGGGCCCCGGTATGCCGCCCGAGTACCTCGCCCAGCGCCGCCCTCGCCCGACCGACTGAGCGCCGCGGTCGGCTGCTCCTCGTCGGCGCCGTGCTCGCGGCGCTCGAGTTCGGGTGTCGACGCCCGGCTTCACGGCGTCCCGCCCCCGCCATTCGGGGTGGTGGGCGGGGGTGCGTCACAGTTGCCCGCCGAGAGGCGGGGCGCGGAGGAGGATCGAAGGGGACCGGACCGAGGCGCCGCCGGCGGTCGGCCGGGTGAGTGGGCCACCGGCGCGTGGCCGGAGGGGTGAGGGTCATGCAGGTCGAGGGAAGGGTCTTCGTCGTGACCGGAGGTGGCAACGGCGTCGGTCGCGAGGTCGTGCTGGGTCTGCTCGCTCGCGGGGCGCGCGTCGCGGCCGTCGACCTGCGCGCCGACGGGCTCGCCGAGACCGTGGAAGCGGCCCGGGGCGGTGACCGGCTGAGCACCCACGTCGTCGACGTGACCGACCGTGCCGCCGTCGAGGCGCTCGCGGTCGCAGTCATCGACGAGTACGACCGGGTCGACGGGCTGATCAACGTCGCGGGCGTCATCCCGCCTTTCCTGCCCTTCTCCGAGCTCGACCTCGCCACGATGGAGGAGGTCATGGCGGTCAACTTCTGGGGCGTCGTCCACACCGTCAAGGCGTTCCTCCCGCACCTCGTGACCCGTCCGCAGGCATGCGTCGTCAACGTCTCGAGCATGGGCGCCTTCGCACCGGTGCCGGGCCAGGCGGTCTACGGCGCGAGCAAGGCCGCCGTCATGCTCCTCACCGAAGGGCTCTGGGCCGAGCAGCGCGGCACGTCGGTGGCGGTGACGTGCGTCTTCCCGGGTGGGGTCGCCTCCGACATCGGCGGGCACAGCGCACTGCCGATGCCGGACGTCGCCTCCGCGGACGAGGACACCCCGACGTCGATGACGTCACCGGCCGAGGCGGCCCGCCGGATCATCGTCGGCGGGGTCGAGGAGGGGCGCTTCCGCGTCGTCATCGGCAGGGACGCGCGGATGCTCGACCGGCTGACCCGACTCGCACCCCGGCGCGCCACGGAGCTCGCCGCCAGGAGGACGGCGTCCCTGCTCGACCGCTGACTCCCGACGGATCTCTCCCACCGGTCGGCCGACCCTCGCCCCGGGGTCGCCGAGTGCCTAGGTTGGACCCATGACCCAGGTTCCGACACGCACCCTCGGCGACGGCACGACCCTCCCCGCCACCGGCTTCGGCACGTACCCGCTCACGGGCGAGGACGGCATACGCGCCATCGTGTCGGCGCTCGAGGCCGGCTACCGTCTGCTCGACACGGCGGTCAACTACGGCAACGAGGCGGAGGTCGGCGAGGCCATCCGCCGGTCGGGGGTGCCCCGCGACGAGATCGTCGTCCAGACGAAGGTGCCGGGGCGCGACCACGCGTACGACCGTGCCATCGCCTCCGTCGAGGGGTCGCTCGAGCGCCTCGGCCTCGAGCAGGTGGACGTCGCCGTCATCCACTGGCCCAACCCGAGCGTCGGGCTCTACGGCGACGCGTACCGCGCTCTCCTCGAGTGCCGCGAGCGCGGCCTCGTGCGGTCCGTCGGTGTCAGCAACTTCACCGAGCAGCATCTCGCCGACGTCATCGAGGCGACGGGTGTCACGCCGGTGCTCAACCAGGTCGAGCTGCACCCGCTCTTCCCGCAGGAGCGTCTGCGAGCGGTCCACGAGCGGCTCGGGATCGTCACCGAGGCGTGGAGCCCGCTCGGCAAGCGGAACGCCCCCTTCGGCGCCGACCCGGTGGCTGCTGCCGCGGAGGCGCACGGCGTCACCCCGGCCCAGGCGATCCTGCGCTGGCACGTGCAGCTCGGCGTCGTGCCGCTGCCGAAGTCGTCGGACGCCCAGCGGCAGCGCGCCAACCTCGACGTCTTCGGCTTCGAGCTGTCCCAGGCCGAGGTCACCGCGATCTCGGCACTCGCGCGCGCGGACGGGCGCCTCTTCGGGGGCGACCCGGACACGCACGAGGAGATGTGACGCTCGACCCGTCGGGCTAGGCCAGGAAGCCGCGCACGGCAGCGAGCTGCTCGACGTCGAGCCGGAACCATGCCCAGCTGCCCCGGCGCTCGCGGGTGAGGATGCCCGCGTCGACGAGGGTCTTGAGGTGGTGGCTGACGGTCGGCTGGGAGACCTGCACGGCCTCGGTCATGTCGCACACGCAGGCCTCGCGGCCGGGGGCGGCGCTGATGATGCTGAGCAGCTGGAGGCGCACGGGGTCGGCGAGGGCCTTGAGCAGCGCGGCCCGGCGGTCGGCCTCCGCGCGGTCGAGGACGTCGACGGGGGAGGTGCCACAGGCGGAGACCTCCTGGGGGGTCGTGCTCAGCGTGGTCACGCTCACGGGTTCACCTTCCGTTCACCGACATCGACGATGGTCCATATTGACACATGCCGATGCGGCTGCCAACGTTGACGGATCGACCGTGGTCGATGCAGGCCAGCGACCACGACCCAGCGTTCGAAGGACACCGGTGACCGACCCGACCAGCCACTCTGCACGCCGGGCATCCTCCGCCCACGATCCGGTCGCCGCACGGCTCTCGACCCTCGACCGGTTCCTGCCGGTGTGGATCGGGCTCGCCATGGTGGCCGGCCTGCTGCTCGGGCGTCTCGTGACCGGGCTCGGCGACGGCCTGGCGCGCGTGGAGGTCGACGGCGTCTCGCTGCCCATCGCCCTCGGTCTGCTCGTGATGATGTATCCCGTCCTCGCCAAGGTCCGCTACGACCGGCTCGACTCGGTGACCGGCGACACGCGCCTCCTGCTCAGCTCGCTGCTGCTCAACTGGGTCCTCGGGCCCGCCCTGATGTTCGCCCTGGCGTGGATCTTCCTGCCCGACCTGCCTGCCTACCGCACCGGCCTGATCGTCGTCGGCCTCGCTCGTTGCATCGCCATGGTCATCATCTGGAACGACCTCGCGTGCGGGGACCGGGAGGCGGCCGCGGTGCTCGTGGCGATCAACTCCGTCTTCCAGGTCGTCGCCTTCGCCGGGCTCGGGTGGTTCTACCTCTCCGTCCTGCCCGGGTGGCTCGGCCTCGAGCAGACCGGCATCGACGCGTCGACGTGGGACATCGCCCGGTCCGTGCTCATCTTCCTCGGCATCCCGCTGCTGGCCGGTTTCCTGTCCCGCCGCATCGGAGAGAAGCGTCGCGGGCGGGACTGGTACGAGACGAAGTTCATCCCGAGGGTCGCTCCCTGGGCGCTGTACGGCCTGCTCTTCACGATCGTCATCCTCTTCGCGCTCCAGGGCGAGGCCATCACCTCGCGGCCGCTCGACGTCGTGCGCATCGCGCTCCCGCTGCTCGTCTACTTCGCCCTCATGTGGGGCGGCGGGTTCGGGCTCGGAGCGGGTCTCGGACTCGGCTACGAGCGCACGGCGACCCTCGCCTTCACGGCGGCGGGCAACAACTTCGAGCTCGCGATCGCGGTGGCCATCGCCACCTTCGGCGCGGCCTCCGGACAGGCTCTCGCCGGCGTCGTCGGTCCCCTCATCGAGGTGCCGGCCCTCGTCGCGCTCGTCTACGTGAGTCTGGCGCTGCGCAAGCGGTTCACTGCTCGATCCGGTGGTCCCGGCGTGCCCCTCGAGTCGCAGGCCGCCGGGTCCCGCCGTGCCTGACCTCGGGGTCCAGGAGCTGGCACCGTGCTGATGCAGCGCGTGCCGTTTCTCGACGACCTGCCGCGGTTCCTCTTCTTCACCGGCAAGGGCGGCGTCGGCAAGACCTCGCTGGCCTGCGCGACCGCGGTACGCCTCGCGGGGCAGGGCCGGCGGATCCTGCTGACGAGCACCGACCCCGCCTCGAACGTCGGGCAGGTCTTCGGGGTCAGCGTCGGCAACACCATCACGCCGGTGCCGACCGTCCCCGGCCTCGATGCCCTCGAGATCGACCCGCAGCAGGCGGCTGACGCCTACCGTGCCACGATCATCGACCCGGTCCGCGACCTCCTGCCGGCGGCGGAGGTCTCCGCGATGACGGAGCAGCTGTCCGGGGCGTGCACGACCGAGATCGCCTCCTTCAACGAGTTCACGTCGCTGCTGGCCGACGGGACCGCGACGGCGGCCTACGACCACGTCCTGTTCGACACCGCGCCGACGGGCCACACCGTCCGCCTGCTCCAGCTGCCGGGGGAGTGGACCACCTACCTCTCCGACGGCAAGGGCGACGTGTCGTGCCTCGGGCCGGTGGCGGGCCTTGACCGGCTGCGCCACGACTACGCGGGCGCCCTGGCCGCGCTGACGGACCCGACGCGTACCCGACTCGTCCTCGTCACCCGACCGCAAGGGTCCTCGCTCCGTGAGGCCGCGAGGACGTACGGCGAGCTGCGCGAGCTGGGCATGACGAACGCCCACCTCGTCGTCAACGGCGTCCTGCCGGCGTATGCCGTCACGAGCACGCCCGGGGACGAGCTGGCCCACGCGGTCGGCGCGCGGGAGGACGCCGCCCTCGACGCCGTCCCCGGGGTCCTGGCCGCCCTACCCCGGACCACCCTGCCGCTGCTGGCCGTCAACACCGTCGGCGTGCCCGCCCTCCGGGCGCTGCTCGGGCCGGAGGCCCCGTCGCTCCCGGAACCTGCCGCCGAGATCGCCACGCTCCCGGACGGATTCACGGATCTGCGTGGTCTCGTCGACGAGCTGGAGGCCGGTGGGCACGGGCTCGTCATGTGCATGGGCAAGGGCGGCGTCGGCAAGACCACGGTCGCTGCGGCCATCGCCCTCGAGCTCGCCTCCCGAGGCCACGAGACGCTGCTCACGACCACCGACCCGGCGGCACACCTCAACGAGACCCTGCAGGCCGAGGCCCCGCACCTCACCGTCGAGCGCATCGACCCCCAGGTGGCGATCAAGGGGTACCGCGAGCGGGTCATGGCCGGCAAGGGCAAGGCTCTGGACGACGCCGGCCGGGCCGTCCTCGCCGAGGACCTCAAGTCGCCGTGCACCGACGAGGTCGCCGTCTTCCAGCAGTTCTCCCACGTCGTCTTCCGGGCCCGGAAGCAGTTCGTCGTCCTCGACACGGCGCCGACCGGGCACACCCTGCTCCTGCTCGACGCGACCGGTTCGTACCACCGTGAGATCACCCGTCAGATGAGCGAGGGTGCACACTTCGTGACCCCGCTCATGCGGCTGCAGGACCCAGCGCAGACCAAGGTCGTCATCGTCACCCTTCCGGAGACGACCCCCGTCCTCGAGGCCGAGCAGCTGCAGGGCGACCTCGCCCGGGCCGGCATCACGCCGTGGGCGTGGGTCGTCAACGGCAGCCTGACCGCAGCAGCGCCGAGCTCGCCGTTCCTGCGGGCCCGCGCCCACGCCGAAGCGGAGCCGCTGACCCGCGTGAGGGGGCTCTGCCGTCGCGTGGCCGTCCTGCCGCTGCTGGCCCGCGAACCCGTCGGCGCCGCAGCGCTGTCCGAGCTCACCCGTGCCTTCACGGAAGACACGTCGGTCGATGCGTACTGACACTCGGGCCGCGTCACCCGGCTGCTGCACGACCTCGGAAGCCGACCCTCCCCAACCATCGACCCAGGAGCACCCATGACCGACAAGCCCTCCGTCCTCTTCGTCTGCATCCACAACGCCGGCCGCTCCCAGATGGCCGCCGCCTACCTCGCCCACCTCTCCGGCGGTGCCGTCGAGGTGCGCTCCGCCGGATCTGCGCCCGCCGACGAGGTCAACCCCTCCGCCGTCGCGGCCATGGCGGAGGAGGGCATCGACATCACCGCCGAGACCCCCAAGATCCTCACGACCGAGGCGGTCAAGGAGTCCGACGTCGTCGTCACCATGGGGTGCGGCGACACGTGCCCGATCTTCCCCGGCAAGCGCTACGAGGACTGGGAGCTCGCCGACCCGGCGGGCCAGGGCGTCGAGGCGGTGCGCCCGATCCGCGACGAGATCAGGCAGCGCATCCTCGGCCTGCTGGAGTCGCTCGACGTCACCGCCGTCAACGCCTGACGCCGCTCGCATCCACTGATCGGTGCGCCGCGCATCGGGAGGGATTCGCCGCGCGGCGGCGATCGTCGCGGGACACTGGGGCATGGCCACCGTGGCGTCCGTCGATCGGCAACGCCTCCACGATGATCTGGAGAGAGTCCGCGCCGACCTTCACCAGATCGTCGCCGCCGCGGGCGCCCGGGAGCTCCGACGGCGCAGCAACGGAACCCGTTGGACCAACGGGCAGCTGTTGTGGCACATGGTCTTCGGGTTCCTCATCGTGTCCAGGCTGCTCCCGCTGGTCAGGCTTTTCGGCCGGCTGCCGGACGGCTTGAGCCGGGCCTTCGCAGCGGTGCTCGACGCGGGGACCCGACCGTTCCACTCCGTCAACTACCTCGGGTCTGTCGGTGGCGCGCTCGTCTTCCGCGGCCCACGGTTGACCCGCCGGCTCGACCACACCATCGCGCGACTGCACCGCCGGCTCGACGCCGAGTCAGCCGAAGCGCTCGGCAGGCGGATGCACTTCCCGCTCGGATGGGATCCCTTCTTCCGGGACACGATGACGCTGGCCGACGTGTACGCGTACGGCATGCAGCACTACGACTTCCACCGGAAGCAGCTCACGATCGACGGGTAGCGGTGCCCGTGCGCGACCGGAGGGTCATCGAGCGCCCCGGGTCGGATCAGGTGTTGACCGGTGAGAGCAGGTCCGACATGACCCTGAGCGCCGACGGGGCGAGGCGGTAGTAGACCCAGCTGCCCCGTCGCTCTGACTCGAGCAGGCCCGCCTCGCGCAGCTTCTTGAGGTGGTGCGACACCGTCGGCTGGGAGACGCCGACATCCTGGATGTCGCAGACGCAGGCCTCGCCGCCCTCGGCCGAGGCGACGTTGGAGAAGAGCCTCAGACGCACCGGGTCGCCCAGGGCCTTGAACATCGCAGCCACGCGCTCCGCATCCGACTCTCCGATCGGGGAACGGGTCAGCGGCGCGCAGCAGGCTGTCGCGGTGACGTCGAGGACGGGCAGCGGATTTGACATACGTCTATGTTGACATCTGTCTATGCCGGTTGCAAGATGGGAAATGTCGACATCGACAACCATCGAAACAGCGTGGGTCCCGCTCAGCTCGGGACGTCATCTACCGAACCGGAGGCCGTCCCGTGACCAGCACCGCGCACGCACCCACCGACACCGCCGGCGCCTCGTCCCCGGTCGGCGCGACGGTCGCCGTCATCGGCGCCGGCCCGATCGGTCTGGCCGCCGCAGCGCACCTTCTCGAGCGAGCGCTCGAGCCGGTCGTGTTCGAGCGCGGAGACCGCGCGGGCGCCTCGGTGGCGTCATGGGGTCACGTGCGGCTCTTCTCCCGCTGGTCCGAGCTCATCGACCCGGCCGCCCGGCGACTGCTGGCCGGCCGGGGCTGGGTCGAGCCCGACCCGAACCGCTGTCCGACCGGCGCCGAGTGGGCGCAGGAGTACCTCCAGCCGCTGGCCGAGGCCCTCGTTGACCGGATCCGCTACGAGACCACGGTGACCGGAGTCGCCCGGCAGGGTCGGGACCGGGTCGTCGACTCCGGTCGCGAGGACCAGCCGTTCACGGTCCACGTGCGTCACGAGGACGGGCGCACGGGCCGCGTCACAGCCGACGCCGTCGTCGACGCCTCCGGTACGTGGACGAGCCCCAACCCGCTCGGCAGCGACGGCTACCCGGCAGACGGAGAGCACGAGGCCGCCGTCGCAGCCCACGTCTCCTACCGCGTCCCCGACGTCAGCACCGCAGACGACGTGGCGCGTTTCGGGGGACGGCGCACGGCAGTCGTCGGGTCGGGCCACTCCGCCCTGACGGCCCTGGTCGCCCTGGCCACGCTCGCCGAGAAGGCGCCCGGGACGACGGCCGTCTGGGTCCTGCGCCGAGGGGCCGTCGGCAGCGCCTACGGCGGTGGGGACGCGGACCAGCTGCCGGCTCGAGGCGCCCTCGGCCTGCGCGCGCGCGACGCTGTCGCGGCCGGGCACGTCGAGGTCGTCACCGGCTTCCGGACGCAGGCCCTCGAGCACGTCGCCGGCGGTGCCTTGGCGCTGGTCAGCGAGGACGGGCGCCGCGTCGACGGCCTCGACGAGGTCGTCGGACTCACCGGGTTCCGTCCGGACCACTCGATCATGTCGGAGCTGCGCCTGCGCCTGGACGACCGGCTCGAGGCGCCACGCGGACTCGCGCCGCTCATCGACCCCAACGTCCACTCGTGCGGCACCGTCTACCCGCACGGTGCCGGCGAGCTGGCCCATGACGAGCAAGGGGTCTACGTCGTCGGGATGAAGGCGTACGGCCGTGCGCCGACGTTCCTGGCGCTCACCGGTTACGAGCAGGTCCGCTCCGTGGCGGCTGCGCTGGCCGGTGATCACGAGGCGGCCTCCCGGGTCGAGCTGGCGCTCCCGGAGACCGGGGTCTGTGGCGGGGCGGGGCTGTTCGACGAGCCGGCCGCCGCCACGGCAGGCGCCGACGGCGAGGAAGCCGTCGGCGGCTGCTGCGCCCCCGCCGTACCGCAGCTCGTCCAGATCGGCGCCCCGTCGGGCAGCGGGGGAGCGTGCGGACCCACCGGATGCTGAAGCCTCTCGCCGGCCACGGCGTCGAGGTGAGCGCGGTGAGCGCGGTGAGCGCTGTGAGCGCGGTGTCGTCGGGGGCCCACGCCGACGACGCCGTCCACGTCGCCACGCCCTCGGGCCCTCCGCACCGTCCCCGCTGGGCGCTCCCGGCGCTGTGCGTCACCCAGGTCGTCGGCTGGGGCGTGCTCTACTACGCCTTCCCCGTCGTGCTGCCCGCCCTCACTCGCGAGACCGGATGGCCCGCCACGACCACGACGGCAGCCTTCTCCGCCGCGCTCGTGGTCTCGGCCCTCGTCGGCCTACCGGTCGGACGCCTCATCGACGCAGCCGGACCCCGCCGGCTCATGACGGCAGGCTCCGTGCTCGGCGCGGCCGGGTTCGCCGCCATCGCCGTCGCCCCGAACCTGCCCGTGTTCACGGTCGGATGGATGCTGACCGGTGTCGCGATGGCAGCGACCTTCTACCAGCCTGCCTTCGCCGCCCTCACACGCTGGTACGGCCGTGACCGGGTCCGGGCCCTGACCATCCTCACCCTCGCGGGCGGCCTCGCCAGCACCGTGTTCGCCCCGATCACGGCAACACTCACGGACCACCTCGGGTGGCGTCACGCCACCCTCGTGCTTGCCGGTGTCGTCCTGGTCATCGCTGCACCGCTGCACGCCGTGGGTCTCCGGGGCCCGTGGCCGCCGCACCCTCCCGACCAGACGTCGGAGCCGATCGCCGACGCGGCACCCAGTGCTCGCGCCATCACGACGAGCAGGCGCTTCCTCCAGCTGGCCGTCGCGCTGACCCTGTCCGGCTTCGCGATGTATGCCGTCGTGTTCGGGCTCATCCCGCTGCTCACCGAACGCGGCGCCTCCACGTCCCAGGCCGCATGGGCACTCGGTCTCGGAGGCCTCGGCCAGACCATGGGCCGCCTGCTCTACACGACTCTTGCGGCACGGACCAGCGCCCGGACGCGCACCGCAGTCCTCGTCCTCGCCGGGGGCGTGACGACCGCGCTCCTCGCATCCCTCGCCGGGCCGATCTGGCTCGTCACCGTCGTGGCGATGGGCGCTGGAATGGTCCGCGGCAACCTCACCCTCCTGCAGGCGACCGCCGTCACGGACCGCTGGGGCACCCACGCCTACGGACGTCTGACCGCGACCCTGGCCGCCCCCGTCACCATCGCCGGGGCGCTGGCTCCGTGGGTCGGAGCCGCCCTCGCCGGACCGCTCGGCGGGTATGCCGCCCTCTTCTCGTTGATGGCTGCGGTCTCAGCCGTCGCCGCGGGTGTCGCCGTGACGGCCTGACCGACGTCTCCACTGTGACGACGGCGCGTCAGTCGCGCGGCTCGTCGTCGTCGTCCCAGTGACACGCGCACGAGCAGGTGTGGTCCACCGTTCCGTTCGCCGGGCACCTCTTGTGCCAGCCGTTCTCGCACTCCGCACTCATGGACATCTGCTCACCCCTGTGAGGTCTCCACTCTGCACCGCCCGCGCCACCGAGGGCAGTCTGCTCCCGGTGGGTGCGTCCCGGCCGCACGGCCCGGCAGCCGGTGGTCAACCGGTGGACGCACCCACGAGCAAACGCCTGAATCCTGAACGACGGCTGTGGGCAGGGTACGGTGAAGCCGGGCCGAGCGGCCGGTCACCGCGGTAGCCGGCGGTCGAGCGGTCGGCCCGAACGTGTCGCAGGCGTGACCCCTCACGAAAGTGCACCGTGATGACCCTCCCAGCACGTCCTCCCTCCCACCGACAGGCCACCGACCCCCCGGAGACCTCCGGGCGACCTCCAGCGTCCTCCGGCCAGGGCTGACGCCGTGCACTCGGGGACTGCGCGCACGACCGACGGCCACATCGACGGGCGCGGCTCCGCCGCCCTCCGCCGCGCGCCCAAGCACCGACCGCCCGGCCTCACGGTTCGCACGGTGCGACGTGCCACGATCCCGCCGCCGCTCCCGCTGGACTCGGCGACCGAGCGTGCCAGCGGCACGGTCGTGCTCGTCGCCGGCTCCGTCGGCACGGGCAAGACGACGTTGCTCGCCGACTGGTCGGGCGCGTTGGAGCAGCGCGGCGACCTCGTCGGCTGGGCCTCCCTCGACCGTGAGGACAACGACCCCCAGGTCATGGGCGAGACGCTGCTCGGCGCCCTCCGGGCGGCCGTCGCCGCCGACGTCCCTGCCGTCGACGCGGAGACCGTCCCGAGCCGGGTCGGGCACGCGTTCGTGTCCCGTCTCGTCCAGCTCGCGGGTGAGGCTCCGGCGGACACGTGGCTCGTCCTCGACGACCTGCACCTCGTCCGCGACCCGCGGTGCGTCGAGCTCGTCGAGCTGATCGTCCGCTGGGCCCCGGCGCACCTGCACGTCGTCGTCGGCACGCGTGCCGACCCGGGACTGCACCTGGCCCGCCTGCGGCTCGAGGAGCGGCTCCTCGAGGTGCGCGAGCACCAGCTGCGCTTCTCGGTCGACGACACCCGTGAGCTGCTGTCCCGGCACGACGTCGCCCTCGACGACGGCCAGGTGCGCCACCTGCAGGAGCTCACGGAGGGGTGGGCGGCCGGGGTGGCCCTGGCGGCCGTCTCGCTGGCGCGCGGTCGCGACGCCGACGCCTTCCTCCGCGAGTTCGCACGGAGCCACCGCGCGATGTCGGGCTACCTCGTCGAGGAGGTGCTGGCGAGCCTCGACGAGGAGGTGCGTGACTTCCTCGTCTCGACCTCGGTCCTCGAGGACCTCACGCCCGACCTCGCCGCCGCCGTGACCGGGCGCGACGACGCGGGTGCGCTGCTCGAGGCGCTCTCGTCGGACAACGCCATGGTCACCGCCGACCGGGTCGGGCCGCCGACCTATCGCTACCACGTGCTGCTGCGCAGCTACCTCGGCGCGATGCTCGAGTCCCGCAGCCTCCGGGGTGCCCGGGAGGTCCACGCCCGCGCCGCACGGTGGTATGCCGCCCACGACGTCCCGGGACAGGCGCTGCGTCACGCCGAGGCGGCGGGGGATCTCGACCTCATGAGCGACGTGATCCACCACCACGCGCTCCACCTGCTGCTCGACGGCCGGGCCGCCGACATCGATGCCGCCGTGCGCACGGTCCCGATCGGTGACCCCGTCATGACCGCGGTCGCAGCCCTCGCGAGCCTCGACCTGTCGGACCCGGAGGCCGCCCGGATCCAGCTCGTGTCCCTCGCGACGCAGCCCGACACATGGCTCGTGGGCGAGGCAGATGGTGCCCAGGCCGACGTCGAGCCGGCGCCCGACGGCACCGGGCTCGACGATCCCGGTGCGCTGCCCCTCGAGCGTCTGCTGGCGGTCGGCCTCCGCTGGCTCTCCTTCGTCGGTGACGACGTGGGCCGACGCTCGGTCGCTGACCCGGCCGCGCGCCTCGGCGCCCAGCCCAGCGGCGACGAGAGGGTCGCCGACGGGCTGGCCGCCGAGCTGTCCTCCACCTTCCGGACGTGGTCGGGCAGCCGGTCCGCACGCGCCCACGTCGTGCCTCCCCTCGACGATCCCGTCGCGAGCCCTCTTGTGGGAGAGGGGCTCTCGGAGCGAAGTCGGCAGATGGGTCGCCTGCCCCATGAGCATGCCCGGGCCGACCTCGACCTGCTCGACGAGCTGACGAGCGGTGGCGTCCTCTTCGGCGCCGGACGTCTCGACGACGCCCGGACGGCCTACGGTGCGGCCCTCGGGACCGCCCGCCGTGCCGGGCACCTGCTGTCCGCCCTTCAGGCCATGGTCGGGCTCGCGTCGGTCGCGGCCGGCAAGGAGGACCTCGTCGAGATGACGGCATGGTCCGAGCGCGTGCTCGCCGAGGCGCAAGGCACGCCGTGGGCTCGGTCGCCCCGGCTGCTGCCCGCCCATGTCTTCGCGGCGTGGGGCGCCCATCAGGTCCTCGACATCGCGACCGCGCGGGACCGCAACGTGACCGCCCTCGCGCTGATCGCCGAGGTCTCGTCGATGATGCCCGCGCCCGCGCCCGCGCCCGCGCTCGCGCCCGTGCCCGGGGACGGGGAGTCCGGCGACGACGCCTACACGACCGCGGCACGCGGCCTCGAGCAGCTGGGTCGGCTCGCGCGGATGCTCGAGGCCGACCTCGATCTCGAGGAGGCCGCGGACGAGCCCGGTGCCCGGCAGGACGTGGTCACCCGGGTCATGACGGGAGCCAGGGACGTGTCGCGACTGTCGATGACCCCGGACCTCGCCGTGGGCGAGCTGTCCCGGGCGCATCGGATCGTGCTGCTCGCAGGCTTCCCGAGACTCGCCCTCGAGGTCGAGCAGCTGAGTGCCGGGCTGCCCGGGTGCGAGGTCGAGGTCGCCGTCATGTCGGGGGTGCGCCACCTGTGGGACGGCGACGACGCCGCTGCCAGATCGGCGGTCGCGCCCCTGCTCGCGGTCGACCCGGCGATGCTGCCCCTGCGCGCGGCGGTCACGGCGCACCTCGTCAAGGCGGTGGTGGCCCACCGCAACGCCCAGGCGACCGTCGCGCACGAGGGACTCGTCGTCGCCCTCACCCGAGCCGCTCCCCAGCACGCGCTCCGGACCGTGCTCGAGGTCGCGCCGGAGGTCGCCGAGGTCCTCGCCGTCGGTGCGGGCCGGTTCGGCGAGCTCGAGCCGTTCGCGCTCGAGCTGCGCGAGCACTCCCGTCAGGCTGCGGACCTGCGGCCGGAGCCGCTGCTCGACATCGCCCTCAGCGCCCGCGAGCTGAGCCTGCTCCGCGAGCTGCCGTCGCTGCTCACCGTCGCCGAGATCGCCGACGCGCGGGCCGTGAGCCGCAACACCGTCAAGACGCAGATGCGCTCGCTCTTCCAGAAGCTCGGCGTCGGGTCGCGCCGTGACGCGGTGGCCGCAGCGCGCCGCCTCGGGCTCCTCTAGGTCGCCGGCAGGTCGAGGTCACCCGCCCGGGGTGACGCCACGACGCACCCGGAACGGCACGATCGGATCAAGAGCCTTCGGCATCCGGTCCGACCCGCGAAGGGGGCGGCGTGCGCTACGAGTTCATCCTGGCCGAGCAGATCCCCGAGGTCGCCCGCGCGGCCTTCCCGGAGCTTGACGAGTCGACCGTCCAGGTCGGCGCGTTGGGCTCGGTCATGTACGGCGACGTCGTCGACGCACCGCACCTGCACGGCATCCTCGACCGCTTCCAGGATCTCGGCTTCACGCTCCTCGAGCTGCGGCGCCTCCCGGACTAGCGCCGGTGACCCAGGAGCCCGTGGGGGACTCTGCGGTTGGCCCGCCATGGCGGGCCGGACAGCCGCAGGAGCCGCCGTCGCGAGCCGAGCGGTCGCTACGGTCGACGCGGCGACGGGCGCTGCTCGTCGGTGCCCTGCGGATCGGCCTGACGCTCGTCGCGCTGTGGTGGTTCTCCCGCGTCGTGCGACGGGTCAACTGGTCGGCCGTGTGGGACGCCGTCACCGGCCTGGCTCCGGTCCAGCTCGTGGCGTTGCTGTGCGTCGTCGCGCTGCGCCAGTGTCTCAACGCCGGCCCGCTCGCGGTCTTCGTGCCGTCCCTCGGACTGCGTCGGGCCGTGTCGAACGACCTGTCGGCCAACCTCGTCGCGACGGTCGCACCCCCACCGGGCGACGTCGTGCTGCGCATCGCGATGCTCCGATCGTGGGGGATCCCGTCCGCCGAAGGCCTCGCCGGCATCTCGCTCAACACCCTGACCTACTACGTCGCGCGCTTCGGCGCGCCCGTCCTCGGGCTGGGACTGGCCGCGGTCGCGGGACAGGCCGAGCCGGCATACGTCTGGACTGCTGTCTCGAGCGGCGCGGTCAGCCTCGTCGTCGTCGCGGGGCTCGTGATCGCGTCGCGCGGTGAGCGGCCCGCCGCGCGTGCCGCTGGATGGGTCGGCCACCAGCTGAGGCGCGTCACCCCGCGGGTCGATCCCGCGGCGTGGTCGACCCGCGCCACCGAGTTCGTCCGGCAGGCCGGCGACGTGCTGCGCCGCGGCTGGGGCCGGGCCATGGCCTGTCAGGTCGGGCTGGTCCTCAGCGAGGCGCTGCTGCTCGTGCTGTCGCTGCGCTTCACGGGCGTGCCGGCGCTCGTGGCCCCGACCGTGACCATCGTCGTGGCCCTGCTTGTCAGCTATCCCCTCACGGCGCTGCCCTTCGGCGGCGTCGGGGTGCTCGACGCCGCCGTCATCGCCATCCTCGGCCTGGAGCAGGGACCGTTCGAGACGAAGGCCGTCGCCGGGCTCGTCGTCTTCCGCGTGTGCTGGATGCTCGTTCCGCTCGCACTCGGAGCCGTGACGGTCACGCGGTGGCGGCGCGCCCACGTCGCCGAGGCGGCGGCCGTCAGAAGCGCCACACGAGGGGAATGACGGTGACGGCCACGACCAGCCACAGGAGCAGGACCGGCAGCCCGAGGCGCCAGTAGTCGCCGAAGCGGTAGCCGCCCGGGCCCATGATCATCATGTTGGCGGGCGTCGCGATCGGGGTGAGCAGCGACGCGGCCCCGGCGACCGCGACGAGCATGAGGACCGGGAGCACCGAGACGCCGGTCTCCTGGGCCGCTGCGACCGCGATCGGCACGACGATGAGCACCGTCGCGGTGTTGCTGACGACCTGCCCGACCACCGCGGTGAGGGCGAAGAGCGCGACGAGGAGGAGGTAGGGCCGGCCCTCGCCCACGACGTCGATGAGCCCCCTGGCCACGAGATCGGCCGCGCCGCTCGTCTCGATCGCGGTCGACAGCGGGATGAGGCCGCCGATGAGCACGACGGTCTGCCACGAGACGGCGCGGTAGGCCTGGTTGACGCTGACGACCCTCATCAGCACCATCGCGGTGGCCGCGGCGAGGCCCGCGATCGCCGGCGGCACGAGTCCCAGTGCGAGCAGGACGACCATGACGAGGAGGACCGCGATCGCCCGGCCCGACCGTGGACCGAGCGGAACTGCTTGTCGCCGAACGAGATCCGGGGAGTCGACCAACAGCACGTCACGGTCGTGCACGAGCTCCTCGATCGACGTCCACGTGCCGTGCAGCAGGAGACTGTCCCCGGCGGTCAGCTCGTGCGGCGTCGCACCCAGGTCCTTCCCGAGCCGGCGGATCCCGAGCACGACGAGGTCGCTGCCACGCATCTGGCCGGGGAAGGACGTCTCACCGACGAGTGGCGAACGTGGCGGGACGACGACCTCGGCCACGCCCACCTCGCGGTTCATGATGCCGGCCGACTCGACCGTGATCGGTCGCATCGCGACGGCGAGGCGCAGCTCGGGCACGAGGCGGCTCACGGCATCGCTCGCCCCGCTGACGACGACGACGTCGTCGTCCCCCACCGGGGTCGCCCCCGTCACGGCGTGACCGCCGGCACTCTGCACGCCGATGAGGGTCACTCCCGGGTATGCCGTGAGGTCGAGTCTCGACGCGGGCACCCCGACGACGGCCGACCCGGGGCGCACCCGGAGGCGGTAGAAGCCGTCGTGGAGCTCGTAGTAGGCGGCGAGCCGGCTCGCGTGCCGACCGAGGTCACGGACCGGCTGGGAGGAGGACCGGCGGGGCAGCACCCGTGGCCCGAGCAGGACCCCCAGCGTCACGGTGCCGATGACGAGGGGCAGGCCGACGACGGCGAAGTCGAAGAAGCCGAACGGCTCGACACCGGCGTCGACGGCAGCGTTGGAGACGATGACGTTGACCGGGCTGCCCGTCAGGGCGAGGAGGGATCCGGCGCTCCCGGCGAAGGCCATCGGCATGAGCATGAGCGAGGGCGACCGCCGGATCCGGGTGGCGAGGACGAGAACCATGGGCAGGAGGGCGGCAACCGAGCCGTTGAGGGTGATGACGGCGGTCAGGACCGCACACAGACCGAGCACCGCGACCATGAGGCGCACCGCTCCGTCACCGACGACGTCGATGAGCCGCTGGCCCGCCCACGTCGTCACACCGGCCGAGTCGATGGCCTCGCTGACGACGAAGAGGGAGGCGATGAAGACGACGACCGGGTCGCCGAACCCGGACAGGGCCGTGTCCGCGTCGACGAGTCCCGTCGCGTAGAGCGCGAGGCAGGTGAGGACGGCCACCCCGCCCACCGGCAGGCGGTTCCAGATGAAGAGGACGACGGTTGCCGCGAGGACCACCAAGCTCGTCGTCGCGGGGCTCATCGCCCCATCGTCCGTGCCGGGAGGCGTGGTGCGGTCACCCCCGACGGGTGAATCGGTCGCGGGGGCGGCGCGGCCATGCTCGGAAGGACCAAGACCATCGTCTCCGGAAGGAGTCGGCGTGAGCACTCCTGCGATGCGCACTCTGGATCCCATCCCGTCCACCCGGTCGTCCGTCACGGTCGACGTCGTCGCCGACCTGCCCGGAGCCGACGAGGTCGGGGCGGTCGCGGTGCCGGTGGCGGAGGGCGCCGAGCCGCCGGCCGACCTCGGGCAGGACGCGGCCGCCCTCGCCGCCGCCGGCTTCACCGGCAAGCGCGGGCAGACGATCGTGATCCCCAGTGGTGGCCGAGCCCTCGTCGCCGTCGGCATCGGGGCGGTCGACGACGTCGACGAGGCTGCGGTGCGTGACCTCGCCGCGACGTTCGCCCGGGCCGTGCCCCTGCACACCCGCCTCGCGGTCGAGCTGCCCGACCGGGAGATCGGCCTGTCGCCGGCCGACTTCGCCCGCGCCGCCACCGAGGGAGTCCTCCTCGCCCGATGGCGCTTCCGGATCAGCGAGACCGACGACGAACCGGTCCTCGAGCGGCTCGTCCTCGTCGCCCCCGCCGAGCACTCCGAGGCCGTCGTCGAGGGCGTCCGCCGTGGTGAGGTGCTCGCGCGAGCGGCAGCGATCGGCCGCGACCTCGCCAACTGTCCTGCCGCGGCGCTCACCGCGACCCGCATGGGTGAGGTGGCGCAGGAGCTCGGCCCCGACGCCGGACTGGACGTCGACGTCGTCGGCCTCGACGAGCTCGTCGAGCTGGGGTGCGGGGGGCTGCTCGGGGTCAACCTCGGCAGTGTCGAGGAGCCACGCATGGTGCGTCTGCACTACGTGCCGGAGGGCGAGTCGCGCGGGCACCTCGCCCTCGTGGGCAAGGGCATCATGTACGACTCCGGCGGCATCAGCCTCAAGCCGAGCGACGAGTCGCACGCGCAGATGAAGAACGACATGACCGGTGCCGCCACGGTGCTCGCCGCCATGACCGCGCTGCGTGCCGTCGGCTGCCAGACCGAGGTGACCGGCTACCTCATGTGCACCGACAACATGCCCTCCGGCTCGGCGCTCAAGCTCGGCGACGTGCTCCGGATGCGCAACGGCAAGACCGTCGAGGTGCTCAACACCGATGCCGAGGGACGTCTCGTCATGGCGGATGCGCTCGCCCTCGCCGTCGAGCTCGACGTCGACGCCATCGTCGACATCGCCACCCTGACCGGTGCGTGCCTGCGCGCGCTCGGTGTCGACATCGCCGGTGTCATGGGCAACTCGGACGCGCTCGTCGACCAGGTCCGGGCGGCGGGGGAGGTGGTCGACGAGCCCGTCTGGCCGCTGCCGCTGCATCGCCGCTACCGGTCGCAGCTCGACTCGCCGATCGCCGACATGACCAACCTCGGCGGCCCGAACGCCGGCCAGATCACGGCGGCCCTCTTCCTCGAGGAGTTCGTCGGCGACAAGCCGTGGGCCCACATCGACATCGCGGGCACGGCACAGCTGCCGGAGGCGAGGGGCTGGCGCAACAAGGGCGCTACCGGCTTCGGGAGCCGGCTGCTCATCGAGCTCGCCTGCGCGTTCGAGAGACCGGCCACGCCCGGCACGTGAACGCCGTCGGTGCCCCGCGGTGCGGACCGACCCCGGCGAAATGGCTGGCCCGCGGCCGGGGACGCGGCGACAATCGTCGGGTGGACATCGACGTCGAGGTCACGGGTGGCGTCGTGCGCGGCGCCACCGAGGACGGCCTCGCCGTCTTCCGCGGCATCCCGTACGCGGCCCCGCCCGCTCCCTTCGCCGCCCCCGAACGGGTGCGGCCCTGGACCGGAACCCGTCCGGCCCGCGCGTTCGGTCCGCCGCCGCCGCAGTCGGCCGCCTTCGGCATGGACGCCCTGACCGACGAGGGCGACGACTGGCTGACCGTCAACGTCTGGTCGCCGGGGCTGGGGCGCCGGTCACCCGTCATGGTCTGGATCCAGGGAGGCGCCTACCTCTTCGGCACGTCCGGCCTGCCTGAGTACGACGGGGGCCTCCTCGCGCACGGCGGGGTCGTCGTCGTGACCTTCAACTACCGGGTCGGCCTGGACGGTTTCGGCTGGGTCGACGGCACGCCCGCGAACCGTGGCCTGCTGGACCAGGTCGCCGCGCTCGAGTGGGTGCGCGACAACATCGGCGCCTT
Organism: Terrabacter sp. 2TAF16; assembly: GCF_052115065.1. Lineage (NCBI taxonomy): Bacteria > Bacillati > Actinomycetota > Actinomycetes > Micrococcales > Intrasporangiaceae > Terrabacter > Terrabacter sp. 2TAF16. The sequence continues at coordinate 571,184 of NZ_JBFRFZ010000006.1, read as the reverse complement.
CGGCGGCGACCCCGAGCGGGTCACGGTCTTCGGCCAGTCCGCGGGTGGCGGTTCGGTGGCGGCGCTGCTCGCCATGCCCCGCGCCGCCGGGCTCTTCCACCGGGCCGTCGCGCAGAGCCTGCCCGGCACGTTCTTCACCCCTCGGTTGGCCGCCGACATCACCCGGGCCTGCGCGGCCGAGCTCGGTCTGGACCCCTCCGAGCTGCCGGCGGCCGACCCCCGGACCCTGCCCGCAGCCGCCGACGCAGTGGCGGCGACGATGGGGCTGCACGCGGACCGCTGGGGGCGCGCGGCTCACGCACACGTCCCCCTGGCGCCGGTCGTCGACGGTGACGTGCTCCCGACGACCCCGTGGCTCGGGCTCACCGGGCGGGTCGAGCTGATGGTCGGCCACACGCGCCATGAGCAGCGGCTGCTCACGGCGCTGAGCGGGCAGCTGGGCGCGATCACCGAGGAGCAGGCCGCCGAGGCGGCCGAGATCTTCGGCCCCGACCCGGGGCGCTACCGCGCGAGCTTCCCCGACCCCGAGGAGCTCTACGACGTGGTGCGGTCGGACTGGCTCTTCCGGATGCCGTCCCTGCACCTCGCCGAGGCCCAGCTGGCCGCGGGCGGGCGGGTCCACCTCTACGAGCTGACCTGGCCGGCACCCGGCATGGGCGGGGTCCTCGGGGCCTGCCACGGGCTGGACGTGCCGCTCGTGTTCGGCACCCTCACGGCCGGTCAGCCGGCCCTGCTCATCGGCCACCCCACGGCGGAGGCCGAGGCGGTGTCCGAGCAGATGCGGAGCGCGTGGACGGCGTTCGCGACGAACGGCGACCCCGGGTGGCCCTCCTACGACACCGGAGCGACGCGACTGTTCGACGCCGAGCCGGAGGTCACGAGCTATCCCGAGCAGGTCTCCCGCCTGATCTGGAGCGAGCCGCCTCAGGTGCTCGACCTGGCCCAGGTGTAGTCGGGTCCGGAGGGGCACGCCTGGGGCCCGTGGGTCACGTCGCCGTCACCCGGTCACGCCGACGGAGGCGCCGTCCACCGTCGGCGGACGGGCATCTCCTCGTCGGTGTACTCCGTGGCCACGGCCTCCGCGACCGAGCACGCATAGTGGACCAGGCCGTATGCCGTCTGGCTCGGGCGCGCCACCACTGCGGGGTGCGAGGGAGCGAGCTCTTCCAGCGAGCCGCGTGCCATGAACTCCCCGTGGTCGCCGGTGTGGTCGTCCCACGGCTGCGCCGTGTGGAACGCGTACCGCGGGTCACGTCCCACCTCGCGGAGCCTCGGGCTGGTGTCGCGGAACGACACACACAGCAGCCCGGCCGCGAGCCACGGGGACACCGGGTGCACACGTGGGCCACCGTCGAGCCGCAGCGTGGCCAGGTAGACGATCCGACCCGCCATCCGCTCCCGAGCGAAGGCCGCGAGATCTGGTTCGGCGTCGGCGAACTCAGCCCACGTGGCCACGGCGGTCGCCGGCCCCTTCGTCGGTCCGGATCACGAGCGGCCGTCGACCGGTCGTGGGGTCAGTGGTCGGAAGAGTCATCGACCGTGAGCACGATGAGCGGGCTGTACCGGAGCATCTCCGGCACGTCCGTGCGCCGCCAACGTCTGGCGGCAGCCTCGATGAAGGGCCGGCGCTCGTCAGGGTCCGTGACGACGCGCGCCGTGGCGGGCACGTCGACGACGACCGACTGCTTCAGGTGGACCACGACGTGGGGGTCGGCCTCGATGTTGTGGATCCAGTCGCGCGTCCGGTCGGCCCGGGGCATCCCGGTGATGAAGAGCTGCCCGTTGTCGTGGTGCAGAAAGATCTCGATACGTCGTCGTCGACCGGTGCGCCGGCCTGTCGTCGTGAGGTCGATGAGCTGGCTGTGGCTCAATGCGGCCCGGGTGGCCGCACCCGGTGAGTTCTCGGGGTCCATGGCGCGATCCTCTCGACTGAGCTCGGCGCTCGCAGGTCTGGCGGGTCGGCTCCCGTCAGCTCGTCGCCGGTGCCACGGGGGAGACGGGCGAGACGGTCGGCAGACCGAAGCCGTCGACGAAGACGTTGACCGTGACGCTCCCGGCCTTCTCGAAGCGGAAGGTCACGGGCAGGAGCCGACCGGCGCGCACGTCGAGCTCGAGGTCGACCATCTCGAGGTGGAGGCCGCCGGGGTACTGCAGCGAGACCACCCCGTTGGCGGGGACGTCGACCTTGACGGGGGCCTCGGGCCCGTCGGTGCCCTGGCGCATGATGACCTGCCTGGCGTAGGCGGTGCTCACTGCCACGAGACGGTCCGCCGTGGCGCCGTCGTTGGCGAGCGTCGTGAAGAGTCCCGTGTTCGACCCGGTGAGCAGCTTCCGGTCCTCCGGGGCGTCGATCCTCGTCGCAAGGAGCCGGAGGGAACCGACTTCGGCGTTGACGCTCGTGCCACGCGCCGGGTTGGTGATGCGCGCCTGGACGGGGTCCGGCTGCGAGGTGCACGCAGCGAGCGGGACGACGCTGACCGACAGGAGCGCGGCGACGACGATCGGGCTGGTCCTCATGGCCGCCACGCTAGGCGGGACGCGCATCGGGCGATTCCCCCGTCGAGGGTGACCCTCAGGCGGTGGAGGTGGTCGCCGGGGCGGGCCGACCCGGAGCCGCGGGCTCCGGCTCGTCCCTCAGCACTGCGCGTACGGCGTCGTCGTCGGGCTCGGCGTCGCGGGGGTGCGCGGCGTCCGGGTCGCCGAGCCCGTGCCGCCCGTCGAACCGGGCGTCGTGGACGTCGGCGTCGGTGTCTTCGCGAGCTTCGGCGCGGCGATCCCCTTCCTGACGAGGGCGCGGACCTTCGCGTAGTCGGGGTCCCACGGCTTGATGCCGTCGTCGAGGGTCAGCGTCACGCTGTTGACCTTGGCCTTCTGCACCCGCTCGACGAGGTCGACGAAGGCAGGCAGGCTCCGGGCCGGGATGTCGGTGTAGATGTTGTCGCGCGCGATGCGCGCCAGCTGGGGGTACTGCCCCACCATCTGGGCCGGGTTCACCTGCCCGACGATCGCCTGGACGACGCACCGCTGCCGGGCCTGCCGGAACGTGTCGCTGTCGGCGGCACGCGAGCGGGCGTACCAGAGCGAGTGCCACCCGTCGAGGTGCTGGCGCCCGGGCCTGAACCACGCCTTGACGTCGACGATGCGCTGGTCGGCGGTCACGCGCCCACCGATCGGCAGCGGCCCGCCCGTGCCGGCGTTCTTGACGTTGATGTCGAGCCCGCCCATGGCGTCGATGAGCAGCGAGAATCCCTTGAGGTCGATGACGACGACGTGGTCGATCGTGAGCCCGACGATCTGCTGGACGGTGCCGCGGATCTCCTCCCGGCCCGGCACGACACCCTTGGGGTAGGCGCCCGGGTGGTCGACGGCATACGCCTCCGCCTCGCTGTAGAGGTTGGTCAGCAGGCACTGGCCGGTCACGCCGGGCTCGTTCTGGGCGCAGGACCGCTCGGGCGAGCCGAAGTGGCCGGACGGGTAGCGGGCACGGAGGGGGCTGCCGGGGGCGAGCGGTGCCTTGAGCAGGTTGCGGGGCATCGAGATGAGCGTCGTGCGCCCGGAGTGCGTGTCGATGCTCGCGACGATCATCGAGTCGGTGCGGGTGCCGATGCGGTCGGAGCCCGCGTCGGAGCCGAGCAGCAGGATGTTGACCCGAGCCTGCTCGGCCCACGGGTCGTCGCCCTCGACGACCTTCGCGCCCACGCCCGGTCGCGACGGCGGCGCCGAGAAGACGACCTCGACGGTGTCCTGGGTGATGAGGGCGTAGTCCGCGGCGGTGAAGGCCCCGCCGCCGACGACGAGCACCATGAGTGTCGTGAAGGAGGCGAGCAGGCCGGTGCGGCCGCGGTCGAGCGTGCCCGGTCGCGCCTGGACGGCCGTGAGGACGATCGACGCGCACCAGACGAGTCCCCAGAGCGCGATGACGACGACGGCGCCGCGGAGCAGTTCGGGCCGGGCGACGACCGTGAGAGCAGCACTCGTGACACCCTGGGTCAGCACGGCGTAGGCCGCGCCGGCGCTCGCGGCGAGGGTGATGCCGAGGATGGTCCAGCCGACCCAGCGGCTGCGGGTCTGCGTCAGCCCGGCGCCCGGCAGGACGGTGCCGAGGACGGTGAGACCGAGTGCGCGGCGGAAGCCGGACCCGCGCTCACGGCGCACCTGGCTGCGACCCCGCTCACCCGGCGCACCCGGCCCGGCCGCGGCCGGTTCCGGCGCGTCCTGCGGCCGCGGCTCGTGCGCAGCGCCGTCCGGCTGCATCGTGCTCCTCCCGGCCTGGCCACGTGCGCAGGTCACCGATCTACATCATGTCTCTCGGAGGCGCCGAGCAGAAGCACCACGACGAAAGGACCATCCCGAGGCAGGGACGGGGACGTGCCGGGGGGGGTCGGCGGGGCGGCGGCCCCGCGGGTCACGACTGATCGATGCGCCCCGTCTCGACGACCTCGAGCGCGAGCACGTGCAGCTTGACGTTGCGCGCCATGCTGGCCCGCCTGAGCTCGTCGAACGCCTGCCCCCGCGTCATGCGACGCAGCGCCATCAGGATGCCGATGGCGGCGCCGATGTCACGGCTGTGGGCGAGGGCGGCCTCGAGGTGGAGGGCGCGCGACTCGGCGGCGTCGAGACGCTCGAGCGCCTCGAGGAGGTAGGTCTCGACCGGGGTCAGCTGCTCGTCGGCGTCGTCGGACGCCCCGAAGACCGTGTCGACCCCGTCTCTGGGCGAGGTGCCCGCCACGACGTGTGGCTCCATGCGAAAACTCCTACTGGTACCCCGCCGGCGGCCTTTGCTCGACCGCGATTGGCGCGCGTCAAGCCTAGGGGACCGGTCCGACGGATGGTGCCGAGCGGGTGGGGCGTCCGGTTCGTCCGGTACGGCGGGACACGAGGCGGGCGACTGACGCGGCTCTCGCTGGGTACTCGTCACCCGGCGCCATCGTCGCCCTTCAACCAGCCAGGGGCGGCGGTGACGTCGCCGGCGGGACCGACGCCGGACAGGCAGCGAGACGGCACCCGCTCGGGGGATCGGGTGCCGCCTCACCCACACCATCGCGGCCCGCGTGCATCCGTTACAACCGTCGGCTCGGCGTATGCCGTCACCTGCGTTCGTGGTGCTCCGCGGGCTCCGTGCCGTGCTGGGCGCCGTAGACCGCGGCCTGGGTGCGGCGCTCGAAGCCGAGCTTGGCGAGCAGGCCGGACACGTAGTTCTTGACGGTCTTCTCGGCGAGGTGCAGGCGGTCGCCGATCTGGCGGTTGGTCAGTCCCTCGGCGATGAGGGTGAGGATCTCCTGCTCCCGGTCGGTCAGGGTCCCGGTGCGCGAGCCCGGTCGCGCCGATCCGACCCGCCCCGACGGGTGCTCACCGCCGCCGTCCGCGGTGTCGGCGCCCTGGGGTCGGCGGATCCGCTCGAGCAGGCGCTCGACGAGGGCAGGGTCGATGAGGGAGTGGCCGGCGGCGACGTGCGCGACCGCCTCGGTGAGGGACGTGCCGCGGATCTGCTTGAGCAGGTAGCCCGAGGCCCCGGCCATGACCGCGGCGAAGAGAGCATCGTCGTCGTCGTAGGAGGTGAGGATGAGACAGCGCGTGCCGGGGCTGCTCACCTGGACCTCGCGGCACACGTCGATGCCGCTCCCGTCGGGGAGCCGCGCGTCGAGCAGCGCCACCTGCGGGGCGAGCGTCGGGATGCGTCGCAGGGCCTCGGCGGCGGTGCCGGCCTCCCCGACGACCCGGAAGCCGTCGTGCGACTCGAGCAGGTCGACGAGCCCTCGGCGGACGATCTCGTGGTCGTCGAGCAGGGACACCGTGATCGGCGTCGTCACGGGGTCAGCAGGGCGGTCCATCTCAGCACCGTCTCCCTCTCGTCGGTCGTCAGCGTGCAGTCCCCGCCGCGGTCGTGGGCGCGCTTCGTGAGGTTGGCGAGGCCGCGGTGACGTCGCTCGGGCGGGCGCGTGGTCCGTCCGGCGCCGTCGGTGGCGTCGGTGGCGTCGCGGTCAGCCGGTGTCCCCGAGCTGCCGCGGCGCGTGCCGTCGGCCCCCGAGCCCCGCGCGGCCGGGCCGTCGTCGGTCACCTCGACCGTGACGGCCTCCGCCGTGACGGCGACGCGGACGGAGACGGCGGAGCACCGCGCGTGCTTGACGACGTTGGTCAGCGCCTCGCGGAGGACGGCCGTGACGTCGTGGACCAGCACGGGGTCGATGACCGTCGCGACCGGTCCCTCGAGGCTCAGGGTCGGCTCGACGCCGAGACCTGCGGTCGCTGCGGCGACCACCTCGAGCAGCACGGCGCGGGCGTCGAGCGACGACGGGGGTTCCTGCAGCTCGAAGATCGAGGCCCGGATCCGTCGGATCGTCTCGTCGAGGTCCTCGACCGCTCGGCCCAGGGCCCCGCGGACCGTCGTGTCGGCGGCGCGCTCGGTGACCGCCTCGAGCGACAGGGCCGTGGCGAAGATGCGCTGGATGACGTGGTCGTGCAGGTCGCGGGCGATGCGGTGGCGGTCCTCGAGCACCGCGATGCGCTCCTCGTCGGCGCGACCGTCCGCGAGCTCGAGTGCGAGCGCGGCGTGGGTCGCGAGCTGCTCGGCCATCTCGACGTCGGCGCGGGTGAACGGGTGGCTCCCGGCCCGTCGGGCGACGACGACGGCGCCGCGCACCCCGGCCTCGCCGACGAGCGGACAGGCCATGGCCGGCCCGCCCGACCCGGCCCCGTCGACCGAGAGGAGGGTCGGGTCGGCGGGCCCGGACGCCTCGGCGAGGACCGCCCGGCGCTCGCGCATCGCCGTGCCGGCCAGCGAGGGACCGGATCGGTATGCCGTTCCGACGAGGCCGTCGGCCCCCACCCCGCGCGCGACCCCGACGACGAGGCGGACGGCATACGCCAGTGGTTCGTCGGCGTCGGCGAGGGCGGCGTCCGTCTCGCGGTCGGGGAAGTCGAGGGTGACGACGTCGGCGTCGGCGAGGCGCAGCACCGCGTCGGCGATGCGGACGAGGACCTGCTCGCCGAGGCCGGGCCGGAGCAGGTCGCGGCTGATCTCGGCCGACGCCCGCAGCCACTCCTGGCGTCGTCGCGACTCCTCGTAGAGGCGAGCGTTCTCGATGGCCACACCGGCGCTCGCGGCGAGGGCCACGACGAGGTCCTCGTCGTCGGACGAGAAGTCCGAGCCGTCGACGCGCTCGGCCAGGTAGAGGTTGCCGAAGACCTCGCCCCGGGAGCGCACCGGCACCCCGAGGAAGCCGTGCATCGGAGGGTGCCCGGCGGGGAATCCGACGGACCGCGGGTCGTCGGAGATGGCGTGCAGCCGGATCGGCTCCGGCTCCTCGATGAGGGCGCCGAGCACGCCGCGCCCGGTGGGCAGGTGGCCGATCAGCTCGACCACCTCGGCGTCCATGCCCGAGTGGATGAACTGCTCGAGCCGGCCGTCGATCCCGATGACCCCGAGCGCGGCGTAGCGGGCGCCGGCGACGGCGCGTGCTGCCTCGACGATGCGGCGGAGCACGGCAGGGAGCGCGAGCTCCGAGACGACGGAGCGGTTGGCCGCGAGCAGGCCGCGCAGCCGGTCCTCCGCCGAGCCCGTCGAGCCCGTCGAGCCCGTCGAGGCCGCCACGCCTGCCCTGGGTGCCGAGCCGCGCGGGCCCGGTGTGCCGGCCGGGCGGGGCGACGGGACACGCTCGACCATCAGCGTGTCGTCCGCGCAGGCACGGCGGCCGTCCGCACCCGTCGGCCGGTCGCGCGCGTCGCCGTCATCACCCAAGGCTAGGCCCGCGCGGCTGCGCCGGTGGCTCGTTGTCGCAGGACGGGGCGGGCCGTCAGCGGGCACTGCGTCGCGCGGCGGACGGCACGCGCTGCGATCCGAAGGAACGACCGGTGATCCGCTCGACGCTGATCCCGATGAAGACGTTGCGCACGCCACCGGCCCACGGCTCGGCACCCTCGACCGTCCACAGGTGCGTGAGCAGCGCGGGTGACGCGACGGCCTGGGCGCGACCGCGTGCGATGACGCTCCACCCCGTGTGTGCCATGTCGTCGAGGTCGTCGACCTCGAAGACCACCTGGGTCGGCCGCACGAGCTCCGAGAGCACGCCGAAGGGCGAGGTCCGGAAGACGATGAGGTCGGCCGCGCAGGCATAGCTGACGGGGAAGATCTGGGGGCCGTGGCCGGCATTCCACCCGATGCGCCCGACGTTGCGGGACTCGAGCAGGGCCTGGCACTCGGTCGGGGTCAGGTCGGCGTAGTTGATGCGTCGGCTCGACCGCTGCCCGTGGTCCGCGTGGTCCGCGCTCTCGCCGGTCGGCCGGCCGGTCGTCGTCATGTCAGGACCTCGGCGTCGGCCCGGCCGAGGCCAGGCGCTGGGGGTGGTGGGCGCGGCCGGAGTCACGTCCCACGGGCCGTCCGAGCTCGACGGCGCTGACCGGGCGCGGCTCGGGAGTCACGGCGCGGAGCATCGCTCGGCACCGGTCGAGCTCGGCACGCACCCGGGCCAGCTCGGTGCGCACCTCGAGGAAGTGCACGAGGTGGTCGCCGACGCTGCGCGCCCACGCGTCGACGGCACGCCAGTCGGCGCACCACGTCATCGGGATGGTGGACCGGCCGTCCTCCGGTCCCGCCTCGGCGCCGGGGTCCGGCGGCTCCGTGGGCCGGACGGGGACCGACGGCCGGCCGCTCCAGTGGCTGACGTGCAGGTGGTCGACGGCGACGACGAGGTCGAAGCCCTCCGTCGACGTGATCGCGACGCACGGGCGGCACGTGACGCGGTGCCCGGCGCGCGAGAGCTCATCGGCGATCGACGCGGCGATGGCCTCGTCGATCCCCGCGGTCGTCGCCGCGAACGAGGACGACGAGGGGGGCGTGGCCGGCGCGCCCGTGGCCACTCCGGTCGGGAGCACGCCCGTGGCGTACGACTCGGGCGCCGTCTCCGGCGGCGGTGGTGGGGTCGAGTAGGTGATGAGGACGGTGCACATGGTGCTCTCCCTGGTCGGCGGCGCCGGGCACGGCGCTGCATCGATGGTGCGCGCCGGTGGGCGGGTCATGACACGGCCGAAGGTCGCCAGGTGCCGGGACCAAGGTCCCGGATCGGACAGGACCGATGCATCTGTCGGCAGTGCGGTCCGCGGCAGACGCTGGACCCAGAGGTGAGCACCATGGACGAGACGAGACAGCGCGACCCAGGTCCGGCCCGCCCCGGGGCGGCACGTGTGGCGACACGGCCCGCTGGGGAGCGCGGGGCTGACGCGCCTCGGCCGAGGGGCAGGATCGTCGTGGGGGTGGACGGCTCGAAGCAGAGCCGGGCCGCGCTGCGCTGGGCCTGTGCCGACGCCCACGCCAAGGGGGCCGTGGTCGTCGCGGTCGCGGTGTGGCACCTCTACCCGCTGGCGCCGCCCGAGCGGATCGGTGCGTCGCCGTGGTGGTTCACGGCCGACCCGGAGGAGGCCACTCAGGCCTTCCTCGGGGAAGTCGTGGACGAGGTGGCCGACGACTTCCCGGACGTCGTCATCGAGCAGAAGGTGCTCTCCGGGCATGCTGCCGAGCAGCTGATCAGCCTGTCCGCGGTCGCGGACCTCGTCGTCCTCGGGGCGACCGGGAGCGGTGGCTTCGCCGGCATGTCGCTCGGCTCGACGAGCCGGGCCGTCGTCGAGCACGCCCTCAGCACCGTGGTCCTCGCCCGCTGACGTTCAGCCGGGCGCGTCTCCGGTGACCTGCCACGTGCCGTCGGGGTCGCGCCGGGCGAGCCCCAGGGTGGCGAACGCGTCGAGCCACCCCTCCATCGGCCACCACCCCCACCGGCGGGCGAAGCGGTTGGCGTTGGCGACGACGTCGTGCACGTGCTGGACGGGCGGCGAGCTCGTCGGGTGGTGCTGGTGGTGTGCCACGGCACCGCCGACCCAGAGCAGGCGCCCACCGGAGGCGCCGAGGCGCTGGCCGAAGTCGGTGTCCTCGCCGCCGTAGCCGACGTACGCCTCGTCGAAGCCCCCGACGGCGTTCCACGAGCGCACCGTCAGCGCGAAGGACAGGGACCAGAAGAGCCGCAGGTCCTCCGCAGGACGCACCTCGTCCGAGGCCAGGGTCGGCCGGGCCGGGTGCGGCGAGGCCAGGGCCGCGAGGTCGAGGTCGCGGTAGTCGCGTCCCGCCGGGGCCGGTGGCAGGTAGGCCACCTCTCCGGAGAGGACCAGCGGTGCCACGCCCGGCCCGGGACTGCGCGGGTGCTCGTCGCGCAGCACGGCGGCATACCGCTCGACGAGCCGTGGTGACGGGATGCAGTCGACGTCGAGGAGCACGACCTGCTCGGCGCCGGCGCGGGAGGCGACGGCGACCCCGAGGTTGCGCGCGGCGGCGAGGGGTAGCCTTCCCCGTCGACGCGGCAGGCTCGCGACCCGCACGTCCCACGGCCCCGCCTGCGACCGGGCGAGCGGCTCGACCTCCGGGTCGTCCATCGCGACGACCACCTGCAGGTCCGGCAGTCGGGTCTGGCGACGCAGGCCCCACAGCTGGCGCGCGAGGTGCGTGTGGCGCCCGTGCACGATCGTCACCACGGCCACGCGGGGCGCCCTGCCCGCGGGCGTCCCGGCTGTCGGTGAGAGGGCGCGTGTCACGACGCCGTGCGGATGTCGTCGCCGGTGCGGGCGTGGCGGGCGTGGCGGGCGTGGCGGGCGGCGAGCTCGTCGAGCCTGGCCGCTGCGGAGGCCGCCCCGTGACCGGTGGACCACCGGCGCCAGCCCTCCCCGCCCCGGTCGAGGGCCCGGTCGAGCAGGCCGGGCCAGGCCGTGGCGCGCGGCCAGGCGCGGACGCCGACCGCAGCCCCGAGCCGGTCGACGGCGGCGGCCGTCGCCACCTGCTCGTCGAAGGGGCGCGGCTGGGCCACGACGACGGCGGGACGGCGCGCCGCGGCGACCTCGGCGACCGCGTTCTGGCCGCCGTGCGTGACGACGACGTCGGCGGACTCGAGGTCGGCCCACAGGTCGGGCGACGGCGAGCCCGGGCCGCGCTCGACCCACTCCCAGCCCGGTGTCGCGGCCCGGGCGGCGGCCACCTCCGCGGCGGACGTCGACCGTCCGCCGCCGCCCCAGAGGACGAGGACGCGTCGCGGCGATGCCTCGGCGGGTTCCGGCCCGGCAGAGGCGGGGCCGTCCGCCAGGGCGTCGATGCCGTCCGCGGCCGAGCCGAGGGACGTGCGTCGACGCGACGGGACCCGGTCGTCGAATCGCGAGATGCCCCCGACCGCCCACAGCTTGTCTCGCCACGACCCGGGCCAGGCGGTCGCATGGGCCGCCTCGGGCCACGGGGCGAGCAGGGCATCGGCGAGGTCGTAGGCGAGGACGTGGGCGCGGTCGGTGCGCTCTCCGGGCATGGCAAGCACGACGACCGGTACGCCGCACAGCCGGACGAGCGTCGCCACCTCCACCGACACGTCGACGACGACGAGTGAGGGCCGCGTCCGGGCGATCCACTCGGTCAGTGCAGCGGCACGGTGGGCCAGTCCGGCGTCGTGCCGCGGGACCCAGTGCAGCACGTCGCCGGCCGTGGGGTCGGCGCGGACGACCTCGCCGGCGGGCATCTGGTCGTCGCGGTCGAGCTGCAGCCACTCCGACGGCCATCCGTCGGGGGCTGGAAGGGAGCTGATCCCCGTGACGGGCGAGCTGAGGTGCTCGGCGACGGTCTGCAGGCGGGTCAGGTGGCCGAGCCCCTGGTGGTGGACGTACCAGCCGATCATGCGGCACCGGACATCGCGCTGAGGGACTCGTAGATCCCGAGGTAGCTCTCGACCATGCGGTCCACCGAGCAGGCGACGACGGCGTGCGCCCGGCACGCAGCGCGGTCGAGGTCGACGGCTGCGGCCACGGCCTCGGCAGCGGCCGCGTCGTCGCAGTCCCGGGGCAGCAGCAGCCCGACGCCGGGCACGACGAACTCGCGCAGGCCACCGCGGTCCAACGCCACGACCGGCGTGCCGCACGCGAGGGACTCCGCGGCGACGAGGCCGTACGGCTCGTCCCACTCCGGCGTCACGAGCATGGCCGCGCTCGCCCCGACGAGGGCGACGAGGCCGTCGGTACCGAGGTGGCCGACGTACTCGACGTCGTCGCCGAGCTCGCCCGCGACGTGCCGGGTGAAGTAGTCCGCGTCGCCGACCGGGCCCGCGAGGCGGAGCCGGCGGCCTGCCGCCCGGGCCATGGCGATGGCCCGGTGTGGTGCCTTCTCCGGCACGAGCCGGCCCACCCAGACGAGGTCGTCGCCGCCGGGTCCTTCGACCCATCGGTCGACGTCGACGCCGTTGTGGACGACGTGCGCCGGAGTGACGTGCGCCCACGACCGCGCGGTGTGCTCACTCACGGCGACGAAGTGGCTGTGCCGCAAGGGGTTTCGTGACCGAGCGCCGATCTCGATCGCGGGCTCGAGCCACGGGGTCGGCGGAGTGTGCAGGGTCGTGAGCACGGGTGACGGCAGCGAGCCGGCCATGGCGACGGGCAGGTGGTGGAGGCTGTTGTTGTGCACGACCGCGACATCGGGACGTTGCTGGAGCGCCAGCATGACCTGCAGGTATGCGTGGTGCTCGCGCAGCCACGCCTCCGGCACCATCGACGCGTCGCTCCGGGCGGTGTGGCTCAGGCGCAGGGGCTCGACGTCGAGCGGGGTCGCCCCCAGCGCCGGGTCGCTGCCCGGGCCGGCGAAGAAGGACACGTCGACACCCTGTCGCCGCAGCCCTCGCACGAGGTGCCACGTCAGCGACTCCAGGCCACCGGCGAACGGCTCCGCGATGGGGTGCCTCGCGGCAGCGAGGATCACGACGCGCACGCGACACCCCGCTCCGCAGCGGCAGCCAGCGCGTCGGCATACACCTGCTCGTGAGCACGCGAGACGTCGTGGCGCTCGCGTCGGCGTTCCTCCGGCTCGGCCCGCCACGAGGGCCGCTCGTGGTAGGCCCTCAGGAGGGCGTCCCGGAGCGTCGGGGCACCGTCGTCCGGAAGGGATCCAGGCGCGCTGTAGAGGAGGCACGGACGCTGGTCGGCGTAGTGGCCGCAGTCGGGGGCGACGACCGTCGTCCCGAGGTCGTGGCACGCCTCGAGCCAGCCCGAGTGCGTGCCGAAGCGGTAGGGCAGCACCGAGACGTCGAGGGACTGGAGGTAGTCCCACAGCTCGTCGTCGCTGAAGTAGTCGTGGACCCGCAGGTCGACGCCGTCGGTCGCTGCGAGCTCCCGGAGCCGGGGCTCGAGGTCGCTCGCGTGTCGGGGGCCGCCCGGGGTCATGACGTCGGTGTGGGCGTCGACGCGCAGCCGGGCGCCGGGCATCTCCGGCAGGGTGGCGACGATCTGCTCGATGACGGGTAGCGGGTCCATGCCCGCTCGCAGGCTCTTGGCGTGGACCCCGATGACGTAGCCGCGGTGCGGCACTCGGGGCCGGGACAGGCGCGGCTCCTCGACGACGTGCGGGTGGGGCACGACGAGCGCCTCGCGCCCCCATCGCTCGGCGATCTCCGCCGCGGCGCCGGGAGTGAGCGTGATGAGGGCGTCAGCCGCCTCGACGAGGACCCCGAGCTGTGCGTCGTGCAGCTCGCGCTCGTGGTGGTGCGGGTTGCGCAGGTCGTGAACGGTCAGCACGAGGGGCTTCCCGTGGCGGCGCAGGCTCGAGGCGACCCGGGCGAGGTCGTCGGGTGACACGGCATCGAAGCCGAAGTGCACGTGCATGACGTCGAAGTCGGCGGCATGGGCGTCGACCCAGCCCGGCTCGAGCATCCGCGGCGGCCACCACTGGGCGTCGGGCACGTCGGCGCGGGGACGGGGGTCCGGCAGCCGCGTGACCGTCGTGTCGCCGTCAGGTGGAGCGAGGTGACGGACGTAGACGTGGCCTGCGGGGACGGACGCGATGACGGGACTCAACCGGTTGCCTCTCGGTGCACGCCGCCCGACGCACCGAGGGAGGAAGAGGGGGCGCCGGCGCGGGTTCGGGGGGCCGCTGGGCTGGAGCCTCCAGCAGGCCCATACCCGGGTAGCGGCCCGGCCACACCGATCCGGTGGATCGTGCGCGGTATGGGGTGGTTTCGCCGGACCGGCGGGGGTATGCCGTCAGGCCGGCCCTGCGACCCCGGCGCGCTCCCGCCGGCGCTCGAGGTAACGCATGACGGGGGTGGCGAGGGTGCCGTGGACCATGACTGACAGCAGGATGGTGAAGGCGACCGTCGACCACAGCCACCGCTCGTCGGCGAAGGCGTGCTCGCCGGCCGCGAAGGCGAGGTAGTAGAGCGAGCCGATGCCGCGCACTCCGAAGAACGCCGTCGCGAGCGTCTCGCGGCGGCCGAGCCCGCCCGGGAGGTCGGCCGGGCGGGCGCGCAGCCGCAGGCTCGCCCAGCCGGACAGCGGGCGGACGACGAAGACGAGGGACACGGCGATGACGACGCCGCGCCAGTCGAGCTCGCCGAGGACGCCCTTGGTCATCGCCATCCCGAGCATGAGCAGGATGACGAGGGTCAGCAGGCGCTCGAGGCGCTGGACGACCTCGTGCATCGAGCGGTGGTACCGGTGGTTGCGCTCGGCGGCCCGCAGCGTCATGCCGCACGCGAAGACGGAGAGGAAGCCGTAGCCCCCGACGAGCTGGCTCAGCCCGTAGGTCATGACCAGCGCGGCGAGCGCGAGCAGTGGCTCGCCCTGCTCCGCGAGTCGCAACGACCGGCGCGGCGAGCGGAAGGCGACGGTGGCCAGTCCCCACCCGACGGCCACGCCGACGAGCACGCCGACGACGACCTTGCCGACGAGGTCCCAGGCCAGCCAGTGCAGACCCCACGACGAGAAGCTTCCGGCCGATGCGAGGAGCACCGCGGCCGTGACGAAGGGGAACGCGAGCCCGTCGTTGAGGCCGGCCTCGGACGTCAGGGCGAAGCGGACGTCGTCCTGCTCGTCGACGGGCTCCCCGAGGGCCTCGCCGTCGTCGCCGTCGTCGTCGGCCTCGCCCGCGTGGCCGGTGCCGTCGACCCGGGGACCCTCCACCTGCACGTCGCTGGCGAGCACCGGGTCGGTCGGAGCGAGCGCGGCGCCGAGCAGCAGGGCCGCCGCGGGCGCGACGCCGAGACCCCAGCCGAGCAGGGCCACCGACGCGATCGTCAGGGGCATCGCGACGGCGAGCAGCCGCCACGTCGGTGACCACGCGGCCCAGGCGGCGCGGCTGCGCCAGTCGAACGAGCGGTCGATCGCGAGACCGACGCCCATGAGCGCGACGAGGATCGTGAACTCGGTGACCCGCTCGACCTGCGGCCGGATGACGACCGGGTCGAGGCGCATCCCCTCGGGCAGTGGCAGCAGCCCGATGGCCATGCCGAGGAGCAGGAGCACCATCGCGGCCGACACGGCATACCGGTCGAGGACGGCCGGGAGGACGGCTGCGAGGAACATCGCCAGACCGGCGATGAGGTAGATCAGGTTGATCGACATGACGACATGCGGGAGCTGCTCCTCGGGGTGGGCCTCATGATGACCTACCCGCGACGGTAGCCCTCCGGTCACGGGGACCCGGATGCGTCTCGCGCGGACCGGCAACCGGTGGTCCCTCAGCCATGGGACGCTGTCCTCCTGGCGCCCGCAGGGTGCCCGACGACCAGCAGCAGCACCGACCCGTGGACCCCTCGCCCGCCGCGCACCGGTCCACCGTCGGCACGGACCGAAGGTGGGTGGACCCGTGAGCGTGGACCAGCAGGCCGACGACGTCGTGCGCGAGATCGCCGAGACCTTCGCCAAGCTCGGCTCCGAGCTCGGCTCGATGGGGCCGACCGACACGCTGGACGCCGTCGCCCGCATCGCGGTCGAACGCGTACCCGGCGCCAAGTGGGCGAGCATCACGAGCTACGTGCACGGCCGGTTCCGCACCGTCGCCGCCACCGACGACGTGGCCCGCCGTGCCGACGCGATCCAGTATGCCGTCGGGTCGGGTCCCTGCATCGACGCCATCATCGACGACGCCCTCTACCGCCCGCGGGACCTGCGCCACGACGGCAGGTGGCCGGAGTTCGGCGCGAGGGTCTCGCGGGAGCTCGGGATGCGCAGCATGCTCTCCTACCGACTGGGGCGGGAGGTCGGTGACGGCATCGACGGGCTCAACATCTACTCCGACGAGGTCGGCGGCTTCTCCGAGCAGTCCGAGCTGGTCGGCCTGATGCTGGCCACGCACGGCGCGCTTGCTGCGGCGCTCTCGGCCCACCAGGAGCAGGTCGAGAACCTCCAGCGGGCGCTGCTGTCCAACCGCGAGATCGGCGTCGCGATGGGGGTGCTCATGACCCGACACCACGTGACGCGCGACCAGGCGTTCGGGCTGCTGCGGATGGCGAGCCAGAACTCCAACCGCAAGCTGCACGACGTGGCGCTCGAGGTGACCGAGACCGGTGCGCTGCCGGCGATCACGGGTGACCGACCGCGGCGCGCGCCCACCACGGACTGACGGCGTCAGTGGCCTGCGCTGCCTCCGCCGACTCCGCCGGGTCGCTCAGGAGGCGGTGCCCATCTCGGCGGCGGCCTCGGTGGGCGGGGTGTGTGTGTCCTGCTCGGCAAGGTGGTCATGGAGCCGGACGGTGATGCGCCGCAGGGTCCGAGACACCTGCATCTGGCTCACCCCGCGTGCCTCGCCGATCTCGCGCTGGGTCATGCCCTCGACGTAGCGCATGAGCAGCAGCTCACGCTCGTCGTCGTCGAGCTCGGTCAGCGCGTCGGCGAGGCACACCCGGTCATCCGCTCCGGCGAGGTCGTCGTCGTCCGCGGCGAGGAAGGCCTCGAGGCCGGGGCGCTCCTCGTCCGACGGGCTGCAGTCCAGCGACAGCGGACGGAAGCCGGTGGCTGCCGTGGCCACCTCGCGGACCTCCTCGACGGTCGCGCCGACTGCCTGGGCCAGCTCGGCGTCCGTGGGTGTGGCGCCGAGCTCCTGCTCGAGACGCCCCCGGACGGACTGCAGGTTGGCGCGGAGCTCCTGGAGGCGTCGCGGCGGCCGCACGACCCAGCCGCGGTCACGGAACCATCGCTTGAGCTCGCCCGAGATCGTGGGCACGGCGTACGCGGCGAACGAGGGGGCGTGGCCGGGTTCGTAGCGACGGACAGCCTTGACGAGGGCCAGGCGCGCGACCTGGACGAGGTCGTCGTGCTCGACGCCACGCCCGTCGTAACGTCCGGCCATGGAGGCGCAGAGATCGAGGTAGAGGTGGACGATCTCCTCGACGATCGGCTCGGAGTCCTCCGGTGTGCGAGCGGCGGCAAGGCGGCGGAAGAGCTCGGACGTCTCGGCGTCACGCTCGGCGAACGACAGTCGGGGATGCAGAGGGTGCTGCGACATGACTCATCTCCGGATTCCGGTGACGGAGTCGGCGCTGTGATTGGACCGCTCAGACGAATCGACAGTGCCACGCAGGAGCCCCTTCGCGCAACGGTCGCTGCCAACAAACGTCAGGTCCGCGTCCGGTCGGATGCCACAGCCGCTCGTGACGCCGGACGTCCGAGACCGCGTCGCCGGACCCGGCCGTGGGTAGGAGGAAGGCGTAGCGAACCCGAATGGAAGGACCGTCCGTATCCGAGATCGCCGACCGCGCCGAGAGCATGGTGCGCCACGACGACCAGGGCGGCTTTCCCGCCCAGCAGCAGGAACCACCCGGGCTGACGAGCGAGATGCATCCGGTTCCGGACCACGGGGAGGAGACCTACGTCGGGCACGGCCGGCTCGAGGGCAAGCGGGCGCTCATCACCGGTGGGGACTCCGGCATCGGACGAGCCGTCGCGATCGCGTTCGCCCGCGAAGGCGCCGACGTCGCGATCAGCTACCTGCCCGCCGAGCAGTCCGACGCCGAGGACACCCTCGGCTGGATCGAGAAAGCCGGTCGCGCGGGCGTCCTCGTGCCCGGAGACCTCGTCGAGCGCCAAGCCTGCATGCGCGTCGTCGCGGACGCCGTGCGCGGTCTCGGCGGACTCGACATCCTCGTCAACAACGCCGGCTACCACTGGGACCGTGGGCCGGAGGGGCTCGAGGGCCTCCAGCCGGAGCACGTGGAGCGCGTCATGCGCACCAATCTCCACGCGGTGCTCTGGCTCTGCCAGGCGGCGCTGCCGCACCTGCAGCCGGGCTCATCGATCATCAACACGACCTCGATCCAGGCCTACGACCCGTCACCGGCGTTGCTCGACTATGCGGCCACCAAGGCTGCCCTCAACAACCTCACCGTCAACCTGGCAGCCTCACTGGGCCCCAGGGGAATCCGTGTGAACGCAGTCGCGCCGGGTCCGATCTGGACGCCATTGCAGCCGGCGACCCGTGACAGCCGGAAGATCGAGACGTTCGGTGCCGACACCCCGCTGGGACGGGCCGGCCAGCCGGGGGAGGTCGCTCCGGCATACGTCTTCCTGGCGTCCCCGACGGAGGCCAGCTACGTGTCGGGCACCGTGCTCGGCGTCACCGGCGGTGGCGCGGTCTTCTGAGCCCCGCGGGGGTGTCAGCCTTCGCGCTCCCAGGGAGCGTCCTCGCCCATCTTCGCGTAGTACTTCGCGAGGTGGCTACGGACGCGGTCGCGGTCCTTCTCGGGCAGGTCGACCCCGCCGCGTGAGCCCTGCATGACGGCGGCGGCCGCCATGACGGCCCGGGGGACGGCCCTGAGACGCCCGTCGACCACGTCGGCGATGAGGAGCTTGTAGGCCGTGAAGTTCGTCTTGCTGTCCGCGTCGTACCAGACGTGCGCGTCGCGGTACTTCTCGTTGGGCCCCTCCTCCGCGCCTGCCCACGCCCGCACCCGCTTCTCGGCAGCGTCGCCGTCCCACTCGCGGTCGCGGTCAGCGAGGGGAAGGTCCTGGAAGCTCGTCACGCTCATGAAGGCATCTCCTTGTCGGGTGGTTGTCTGGACTGTGGTTGGACCGGTGAGCCGTGTCGCTCAGGGACGGAGGACGACCTTGAGGCATTCGTCCTGCTTCTCCTGGAAGACGCGGTAGAGGTCCGGCGCGTCCTCCAGGCTGCCGTGGTGGGTGGCGAGACTCTCGAGCTCCAGGACATCGTCGTCCGTGCGGACGATGTCGAGGAGCTCGTCGCTCCAGCGGCGCACGTGGCACTGGCCCATCCGAACCGTCAGGCCCTTGTCGAAGAGCTCCATCATCGGCATCGGGTCGGCCATGCCCCCGTAGACGCCGCTGATGGACAGGGTGCCGCCCCGGCGCACGGCTGCGACCGCGGTGTGCAGGGCCGCGAGCCGGTCGATCCCGAACGTCTCGACCACCCCTCGAGCGATGGGCTTGGGCAGACGGCTGGCGCCGGCGATGACCTTCTCCGAGAACGGGTTCCCGTGGGCTTCCATGCCGACCGCATCGATGACGGCATCCGGTCCTCGGCCTTCGGTCAGGTCCTTGAGCGCCTGCGCCACGTCGGTGTCGGACGCATCGATGACCTCGGCCCCGCTGACCCGGGCCCGCTCGATCCGGTCGGGCACGAGGTCGACGCCGATGACCCGGCCGACGCCGCGGTGCAGCGCCGAGCGGACGGCGAGCTGACCCACCGGACCGAGCCCCAGCACGGCCAGGGTGTCGCTGCCGTTGACGTCGGCGTACTCCACGGCCTGCCACGCCGTGGGCAGGATGTCGGAGAGGTAGAGGAATCTCTCGTCGGGCATGTCGTCGGGGACGACGATGGGCCCGAAGTCGGCGTGCGGCACCAGGACCCTCTCCGCCTGACCGCCGGGCACCGAACCGTAGAGGCTCGTGTAGCCGAAGAGGCTGGCGCCCTTGCCGGAGTCGGTGTTCTGCGTCGTCTCGCACTGCGCGAACAGGCCGCGCTGGCACATCCAGCAGCGACCGCAGGAGATGTTGAACGGCACGACGACACGATCGCCGACGGCGAGCGTCGCGACACCTGGACCGACCTCCTCGACGATCCCCATGAACTCGTGCCCGAGCACGTCCCCGGGCTTCAGGTACGGCGCCAGCACCCGGTAGAGGTGCAGGTCCGAGCCGCAGATGGCGGTCGAGCTGACGCGCACGACGGCGTCGGTGGTGTGAGCGATGACGGGGTCGGGTACGTCGGTCACACGAACGTCCTCGATGCCGTGCCAGGTCAGAGCCTTCATGTGGCGGACCTACCCATGGTGAGCACAGAGAAACCTGCCGGCGGATGGGGTCACGGTGTGTACGACGCCAGGAGGCGAGCATGAGTTCGACCGAAGAGCCTGTCCGGGACCAGCCGGTGGCCCTCGTCCTGGGGGCCTCCCGCGGGCTGGGCTTCCTCGTCGCGAGGGAGTTGCTGACGCGAGGTCACCGGGTCGTCGTGGCGGCCCGTGACCAGGCGGAGGTCGCGGCTGCCGCCCAGGCCCTGGCCGCGCACGGTCCGGTCACGGCGGAGCACTGCGACGTACGCGACCGGCACGACGTGGGCGACCTGATCGGCCGGGTGGAGCACTCGGTCGGACCCATCGAGGTGCTTGTGACGGTGGCAGGCGTCATCCAGACCGCACCGGTCGAGTCGTTGGTCCTGCACGAGTTCGAGGACGCCATGGACACGATGGCCTGGGGGCCGATCCATGCGGCGATGACGGTGCTGCCGCACATGCGTCGGCGTGGCCACGGCCGGATCGGGACGGTGACCTCGATCGGTGGCATGGTCTCACCCCCGCACCTGCTGCCGTACGCGACGGCGAAGTTCGCCGCGGTCGGCTTCTCGGACGGTCTCGCCGCCGCGCTGAGCGGGACCGGCGTCACGGCGACGACGATCGTCCCGGGCCTGATGCGGACGGGCGGTCACGTGCACGCGCGGTTCGGGGGAGACCCTGAGGCCGAGTACGCGTGGTTCGCCCCTGCGGCCTCGCTGCCGCTGCTCTCGATCGACGCCGAGCGTGCAGCTCGGCGCATCGTGGACGCGGTGCTGTCGGGTCGGCCGATGGTCGTGCTGACGCCGTTGGCCTGGGTCGGCATCCGCGTGCGAGGCCTCGCGCCGGCGACGACGACGCGCGTGATGGGGCTCATGGGCTGGCTCCTTCCGAGCGCGCCCGCACGCGGCGGGGCGCACACCGTCGACGGCGCCGAGGCACGGCGGCGGCTCGGGTCGCCCCTCGTCGACCGGCTCGCGACGCTCGGCGACCGAGCGGCCAGACGCAACAAGGGCTGAGCGACGACCCGTCGGCCGTGAGCCGCAAGGGTGGCCGGGCGTCCGACGACGACGACGGGACGAAGGACCGGCTGATGAAGCGCGCCCGCGAGGTGGGCATCGGGGGCCGGTCGGGCATGAACGCGTCGCAGCTCACCCCCGCCCTGCGCCACCACAGAGGCACTCACGCGGATCGTCAGAGGAGCGGGTCGTCGCCCTCGCCAACCACGAGCAGCCAGCGGTAGCCGTACGGCTCGATGTCGACCTCGACAGGCCCCGACGGCGGCACGGTGACGTCGGGACGGTCCCCGAGGACGTCGACGAGCCGGGCGCCGGCGGGCAGATCGGGCACGGTGAAGGGCACGATGGCGCCGTCCTCGCCGAAGTTGTGCAGCGCGACCATCGCCCAGTCACCGGAGCGGCTGACGTGCGCGAGGACTGCCGGTACCGGGTGGTCGAGCACCTCGACGGTCGCCCACCCGCTCTCGGGGAGCTGGCGGTAGCGGCGCGCCAGACGGCGGACGAACCACCACAGCGACTCCGGGTCGCGGCGCTGGTCGGAGACGTTGACGTGCTGCGGTCCCCAGACCCCGGCGGGCATCGGGCGGGTCAGGCGCTTCGGGGTGGCGGAGGAGAAGCCGCCGCTGGGTGTGGGTGTCCACTGCATCGGGGTCCGCACCGCGAGCCGGCCCGGGACGTCGAGGTTCTCACCCATGCCGATCTCCTCGCCGTAGAAGAGCACGGGCGTGCCGGGCAGGGAGAACATGAGGGAGTATGCGAGCCGCACCCTTCTCTGGTCACCGCTCACCATGGGCGGGAGGCGGCGTCTCAGACCCCGGTCGTACAGCTGCATCTCCGGATCAGGTCCGAAGGCGTCGAAGACCTCGCGTCGCTCCCGCGTGGTCAGCTTGTCGAGGGTGAGCTCGTCGTGGTTGCGCACGAAGCTGGCCCACTGGCTCGTCACGTCGAGCGGCGGGCGCTCGCGCAGGGCCTCGGCCAGCGGTCCGGCGTCTCCGCGGGCGAGGGAGAGGTAGAAGCGCTGCATGCCGATGAAGTCGAACTGCATGTTGAGACCGTCGCCGTCGTCACCGCCGAAGAAGCGCCGCTGCTCGGGGTAGGGCAGGTTGACCTCACCGAGGAGCACCGCGTCCCCGACGCGACGGGTGACGAACGACCGGACGTCGCCGAGGTAGCGGTCGGGGTTGAACGCGTCCGCGTCGTCGACGCCCGGCACCCCGTCGCGGGCGAAGAGGAACGGCACGGCGTCCACCCGGAAGCCCGAGACGCCGAGCTCGAGCCAGAAGCCAAGCGTCCGGGAGATCTCCTCCTGGACAGCAGGATTCGCGACGTTGAGGTCCGGCTGGTGCTTGTAGAAGTGGTGGAGGTAGTAGTCGCCCGTCTTCTCGTCGCGCTCCCAGATGCTGTCCTCCTGGTCGGGGAAGACGACGTCCTTGGCGCTCGACCGGGGCTTCGTGCGGCTCCACACGTAGTAGTCGCGGTACGGGTCCTCACGGCTGCGCCGGGCGGACTTGAACCACGGATGCTGGTCGGAGGTGTGGTTCATGACGAAGTCGATGATGACCCTGATCCCGTGGGCACGGGCGGTGCGCATCAGCTCGACGAAGTCACCCAGTGTGCCGAGGCGTGGGTCGACGCCGAAGAAGTCGGTGATGTCGTAGCCGTCGTCCTTGCGGGCCGTCGGGTAGAAGGGCATCAGCCAGAGGCACGTCACGCCGAGGTCGGCGAGGTACTCGATGCGGTCGGTCATCCCGCGCAGGTCGCCCACCCCGTCGCCGTCGGAGTCCTGGAACGTCTCGATGTCGGCGCAGTAGAGGACGGCGTTCTTCCACCACACGTCTCCCGTGTCGCTCATCCTCATCGGTCCTCCTCCCGTGCACCCTGAGGTGAGGCGCCTTGCGCCGCTGGGCTGGTCACCGAAAGCTGGGGCAGCACGGATGTGCCGAACGCCTCGATGAAGGGTGCCTGGTGCTGGCCGACGAAGTGCACGTAGAGCTCGTCCCAGCCCATGTCGGCGTAGTCCTGGAGCCACTGCGCGTGGCGGTCGAGGTCCGCCGAGACGAGCACCGCCTCGCGGACCTGGTCCGGCGAGACCGTCTCGCCGATGAGGTCGAAGGCCTCGACCGTCTCGGTGTCCCACGCGACGGGCGGCCCGATCACGTTGCTGCGCCACTGGTCGTGGGCGACGTGCAGGGCCTCGTCCTCCGTGGGAGCCCAGCTCACGTGCACCTGCAGGCGGGCGGGACCGCGTCCACCGGCGTCGCGGTAGGCCGCCAGGACCGTGCGCAGCGTCTCGGGTGGTTGGTTCACCGTGATGAGGCCGTCGGCCCACCCGGCGTGACGTGCGGCCGTCTCTGCGGTCACCGCCGGCCCGACGAGGTCGGGCACGGGATCCGCGAGGGTCCAGAGCCGCGCCCGGTTGACCGACACGAGCCCGTCGTGGCTCACCCGCTCTCCGGCGAGGAGGCGACGGATGACGTCGACGCACTCGACGAGGCGGGCGTCACGGACCTCCTTGCGGGGCCACACGTCACCGGTCACCCGCTCGTTCGAGGCTTCGCCCGACCCGAGCGCGGCCCAGAAGCGTCCGGGGAACATCTGTCCGAGCGTCGCGATGGCCTGCGCGGTGACGGCGGGGTGGTAGCGCTGCCCCGGCGCGGTGACGACGCCGAACGGGAGGGTCGTGGTCGCCAGGGCCGCACCCAGCCAGCTCCACGCGTACCCGGACTCGCCCTGCCGGCTGCTCCACGGCGAGATGTGGTCGGACGACATGGCCGCCGTGAAGCCGGCGTCCTGCGCCGCACGGACGTCCCGGAGCAGCTGGGCGGGGTCGATCTGCTCGTGCGAGCAGTGGAAGCCGATGACGGTCATGCCTCCCCACGCAACCGCACCTGAGGGTGCGCCGTCAACGCCCAGCGGTCCGGAGTGCCTGCGGCTGTTGGGATCTCGACTGAATGGGTATGAGGCAAGACCTCGTCCGTCCAGCCCACACTCCAGCCCACTCCGGTCGACCCTCAGGACGCCCCGCGCCAGGCCGCGACCGCCCCCGCCGTGGCGAGCTCGTCCACGACGGCGGTCGAGAGGAGGGTGTGGCCACTCGAGTTCGGGTGGTCACCGTCGTCGAGGAGGTCACCCGTCGGGTCCCGGGTGCCCGACGTGCCCTTGAGCGGGCTGTACGCGTCCACGTAGACCGCGCCCGTCGTCGCGGCCACCTGGTGGACCGTGTCGTTGACCAGGCGGGTGAGCTCGTCGCTGCCGAGGACGAAGTCCTCGCCGAGAGCCCGGCCGACCGAGCCGTCGACCGTGACGTTCCAGTAGCCGAGCAGGGCGATCCGCAGGTCGGGACGGTGGTCGACGCGGTGGATCGCCGTGATGATCCGGGTCAGGCCGTCGCGCAGGCCGGCGATCGTGGCGGACCAGCAGCCCGACCCGGCGGCCGGGAAGCAGCCCTGGTCGTCGACCCGGTCGAGATCGAAGTCGTTGGCCCCCACCTCGACGAGGACGAGGTCGGCGCTCGCGAGGTGGCCACGGGTGGACGAGGAGCCGAGGTCGTCCTCGACGTCCGACGTGGTCCAGCCGCCGTTCGCGTCGTTGTGCACCACCCAGCCCCGGTGGGTCAGCGCGCCGAGCCGCTGACCGACCTGCTCGACGTAGCCGGTGCAGCCGCACGTCTCGGCCGACGGCACGGAGTCCCCGAGACCCACGAGCGTCAGCGGTCCGGCCGGCGTCGTCTCGGAAGCGGACGGCGTCGCGGGAGCCGGGCCCACCGTCGTGGCAGACGCTTTCGGTGCCGCGCCGGGATCTCCCAGGAGGGTCGGCGGTCCGAGTCCGGGCACGACACCGCTCAGCCCCAGGGCGGCGAGGACGGCCAGGCCGAGCAGCGCCGCGAGGAGGTGGCGAGGTCGCGGGCGCACCCCGCGCCCCCGGGGCCGGCCGCGGCTCGAGGGGCCGTCAGGGGCCCGGCCCGGCGGCATACGTCGTCCGGTCTCAGGCACGGAAGCCCGGCAGGGTCTGGGCCAGCCACGCGAGGGCGGCCGGGACGTAGGGGGTGAACACCGAGTCCCGGTGGCCACCGTGTGCGAGGACGGTGCCCGTCACGTCGAGCGGGCTCCGGGCGACGCTGAGGAACTTCGACGTCGTGGGGTAGGACAAAGGGTCCTCGCGGGAGGTGAGCACCCACATCGCCACCGGCGGCGGCGCGGTGTGCGCCATGGTCACCAGGTCGTAGCCGCGCTGGGTCGCGGTCGTCAGGGGGTCGTAGGCCGCACTGAAGTCCGGACGGAAGTAGCCGAGGAGCACGACGGCGGCGCCGAAGACGTCGGGGTGGCGCATCGACAGCGACGCTGCGCACCAGGCACCGTAGGAGTAGCCGAGCGTGGCCCACGACGTCCGCGCCAGCGTGACCCGGAAGTGGTGCGCGGTCCACGCGGGGATGTCGTGGGCGAGCCACGTGTCCGTCTGCGGCTGTCCGACCCCGCCGTTGACGCACTCGGTGTCGAGGCTCGCCGGGGTGTCGATGCGCGGGACGACGACGATCGAGGGGGCCAGCCGGCGCTCGGCGGTCAGGGCGTCGACGGAGCTGAGGAAGTCGAGCTTGAGGAAGCCCTTCGGCCCGCTCGGGAAGCCGTGCAGGCCGAGGATGACGGGATAGGTGCGCGAGGACCTCGGGTCGTAGCCGACGGGCAGGTGGACGTAGACCTGGCCCTCGGCGTTCGACCGCGTGTCGACGACCGTGTACGTCTGCAGCCGCGAGCCCGGCTGGGGGAGGGGTGGCAGCACTGCCGGTGTCGTGACGCCGCGGAGACCGGGACCGGCCACGGCGGCCGTGACGACCTCGGGGCTCGTCCCGCCGTGGTGCACCTGGACGGACGTCGAGCGGGAGCCGAAGAGGTCACCCCAGCTGGAGTAGAAGAGGTACTGGTCGTTGAGGGCGGCGCCTGCGAGGGCGAGGACGAGGACGTTGAGCAGCACGACCTGCACGCCTCGGACGACGGCGCGCGAGATGCCGGAGCCCCACCGGGGCAGGCCGGCGACGACCAGTCCGAAGACGACGAGCGCGAGCACGGAGAGCAGGACGATGGGGCCGGGATCGGTCAGCTCCATGCGGGGCTCGTCTCTCGGTCGGCCCGACGCGCGCCCATCGGACGCACGAACGGGAACGTCAGCACCGAGCGGATCGAGCTGTGGGTCAGGAGCATGACGAGCCGGTCGACACCGATCCCGAGACCTCCGCTGGGTGGCATCCCCAGCTCGAGGGCGTGGAGGAAGTCCTCGTCGACCTCCATCGCCTCGGGGTCGCCTGCGGCGGCCTTGAGCGACTGCTCGGTGAGCCGCGCCCGCTGGTCGACGGGGTCGGTCAGCTCGCTGTATGCCGTGCCGACCTCCATCCCGGCCACGACGAGGTCCCAGCGCTCGACGAGCCCGGCCTCCGTCCGGTGCGGCCGGGTCAGGGGCGAGGTCTCGACGGGGAAGTCGATGTAGAAGGTGGGCAGCATCGTGACCGGCTCGACGAGCTCGGCGTAGAGCTCCTCGATGACGGCCCCGGCGCCCATCTCGGGGCGCACCGTGATGCCGTGGACCTCGGCCAGGCCGAGCAGCACGTCGATGTCGGTGTCGACGGTGACCCGCTGTCCGACCGCGTCGGAGACCGCGTCGAGGACCTTCACCACCGGCCACTCCCCGCTGATGTCGACGAGGTCGACCCCCTGCATGCCGTCGCCGTCGAGCGCGTCGAGCCCGTCGAGCGCGTCGCGGCGCGGACCCGGCACGGGCAGCGGGATGACCTCCCGGCCGTGGACGGTGCGTGCCGCGGCGCGGACGAGCCGCTCGGTGAGGTGGCGCATCGTCGTGTAGTCGGCGTGCGGCTGGTAGACCTCGAGCGAGGTGAACTCCGGGTTGTGCGTGGCGTCCGCCCCCTCGTTGCGGAAGTTGCGACCGAGCTCGAAGACGGGACCGAGCCCGGCGACGAGGAGCCGTTTGAGGTGCAGCTCGGGCGCGATGCGCAGCGACAGGTCGACGCCGTAAGCGTTGATGAACGTCCGGAAGGGGCGCGCGCTCGCACCGCCGTGGGTCGTGTGCAGCATCGGGGTCTCCACCTCCAGGAAGCCAGCGTCGCCCAGCGTCCTCCGGATCGACCCGACGACGGCCGAACGGCGCCGCAGCAGCTCGACGTCGCGCGGGTGGACGAGCAGGTCGGTCGAGCGCCGGCGCGCCCGGGTTGCCGGGTCGTCGAAGGCGCGGAACGGGACGGGGTGCAGGCACTTGGCCTCCATCCGCCAGTCGTCGGCGAGCAGGCTCGGGGTGCCGGTCCGGGACCGGCCGGTCGTGCCGTCGACGCGGACGAGGTCGCCGACGTCGACGAACGAGGTGAACCGGTCGAGGCATTCCCGGCCGAGGCGGGCCGCGTCGAAGAGCACCTGCAGGCGCGACTCGCCGTCGACGAGGGTCGCGAAGGCGACGCCGCCGTGGTCGCGCACCTCCCGCACCCGTCCCACGACGGACAGCGTTCGGGGGGCCTGCCACGCGTCCGGGCCGAGGGTGGCGATCGGGATCGTCGTCACCGAGGCCGCGCCGACCGGGTAGGCGTCGACCCCGGCCGCGCGCATCCGGTCCAGGGCGGCGGCGCGGTGGCGGAACTGGTCGGACCGGCGCGGGCCGAGGCCCTCGACGTCGACGGGCGGCGCGCTGATCTCGGCCACCTGGGCGAGGTGCTCGGCGTCGAGCTCGGTACGGCCGGTGCGGACGTTGCGGATCGACGGGTGTCGCACGAAGCCCTCGGCCGCCCCGGCGGCGAGCGCGACCTGTGGGAGGGACACGGCGTCGTCGTAGCAGAGGAAGCGCGGCTGCCACGCCGGCTCGTACTTCTCGTTGGCCCGGTAGAGGCGCTCGAGCTGCCAGACGCGGTCGAAGAGGCCGAGGACCGACGCGCCCACCCGCGTCAGCGACCGGGACCCCAGCCGCTCGGCGTCCTCGAACACCGAGCGGAACATGCAGAAGTTGAGCGAGACCCGTGCCAGGCCGAGCCGGTGGGCGTGGGCGAGCAGCTCGCTCACCATGAGCTCCGTGACGCCGTTGGGGGCGTCGGGGGAGCGCCGCATGACGTCGAGCGAGACGCCTGAGCGGCCCCACGGCACGAGGGAGAGCACCCCGACGAGCGACCCGTCGGCGGCGTGGGCGGTCACGTGGAGGACGTCCCCGTCGGCGGCGTCGCCGCCGCGCCCGAGGGCCATCGAGAAGCCGCGGTCGGTCTCGCCCCCGCGCCACGCCTCGGCGCGGTCGGTGATCTCGGCGACCTCGTCGGCCCGCAGCTCGCGCTGGCGACGCACGCGGACCTCGAGTCCGGCTCGGGCCGCCCGCGCCACGGCGTGCCGGACCGGCGAGAGCGAGGCCCTCCGGAGGTCGAAGCGCGCGGGGTCGAGGATCGCCTCGTCCCCGAGGAGCAGCACGCGCATGCCCCCGGTGGCGGCGTAGGCCCGGGCGCCGCGCTCGCTCGCGCCGACGACGGCCGGCACCCAGCCGAACTCGCGTGCCTCGGCCCGCCAGGCCTCGATGGCCGGCTGCCAGCTGTCCGGATGCCCGACCGGGTCGGCGCTCGCCAGGGAGACCCCGGCGACGACCCGGTAGGTGACGGCGGCCCGACCGTCGGGGGAGAAGACCGAGGCCTTGTCACGACGGGTCGCGAAGTAGCCCAGGGAGTCCTCGGACCCGTCGCGGGCGAGGAGGCCGCGCAGGGCCACCTCGCGGTCCGGCGACCAGCGGCTGCGTGGGCGGGCCGAGGCGAGGAAGAGGGTGACGGCCGCGAGGATCGTCAGGCCGGCGCAGACCGCCACGACGTCGACGACCCAGGGTGGGACGAGCGCGAGGGTGCGGCGGCTCACACCCCCGAAGACGGCGAGCACGGTGTCGAGGAGGGGGTCGACCTGGGAGCGGGGAGCGCCGACGGCGCCGAGGAGCAGCCAGGCCACCCCCAGCGTCACGACGGAACCGACGGCGAGCGCAGCGAACGCAAGGCCCCACGAGCCACGCTGGAGCCGGCCGGTGAAGTCGTGCCGGATCCGCCAGAGCCACCACAGGGCCAGGGCTGCGACGAGGGTCGAGACGATGTCGAGTCCGCGCCCGAGCTCGCCGCGACTCACCCACATCTCGGTCCGGGGGAGCCGTGCGGCCGGCACGAGCGCCACGAACCCGACGTAGATGCCGAGGACCTGGAAGACGGCGACGAACCACAGCCCGATCCGCTTGCGGCCCAGCAGTGCCCGAGTGGCCAGGGCGAGGACGACCACCGACACGAAGGTCGGGGCCACCGGCACGTTGAGGAGGCCGAAGATGCCCTCGGCGAGGAACGGGTGCGGTCGGCGTCGGGCCAGCAGGGTCAGCAGCAGAGCGACGAGGGTGGCGAGAGCGTAGAGGCCGGTGAGCAGTCGCGCGGGACGGTGCGAGGCCGGCGCCCGCAAGGTTCGGGTGCCCATGTCGCAGACGATCCACCTGCGCGCTGGACGGTCGCTGGGCGTTGCCTGCGAACGCCCCCCACAGGCCGCGCCCAGCCCGCATCCAGTCTCGTACGGGCCCAACCGGTTCAGGAACCTCTCAGGTATGCGGTTCACCGTCGCGGGTAGGTCTCGGGTGGACGCGAACGTCGGAGTGCTCGTCCCGAACGGGCACCCGGGGCGGACGAGCACGGGTCGCGCAAGGCGGCACGTCGGGCGAGGAGGCAGTCGTGGGTCGAAGCAGGTGGGTGGTCGGTGGAGCCGGGGCGGGTGCGGTCGGACTCGCGGCCTGGGACCTCCTCCAGCGCAAGCACACGATCCTGCGGCGCTATCCCGTCGTCGGGCACCTGCGCTACCTCCTCGAGGACATCCGGCCCGAGCTGCAGCAGTACTTCATCGAGCGGGACTGGGACGGCCGCCCGTTCGACCGCGACACCAGGTCGGTCGTCTACGAGCGGGCCAAGGGCATCCACGGCGAGCGCCCGTTCGGGACCGAGCTCGACGTCAACGAGGTCGGCTACGAGTACCTCGTGCACTCTGCTGCTCCGGCTGACCCGCCCGACACTCCGGCCCGCGTCCTCGTCGGCGGTCCTGACTGCACCAAGCCCTACTCCATGGCGCTGCTCAACGTGTCGGCGATGAGCTTCGGTGCCCTGTCCGCCAACGCGATCCGCGCGCTCAACCAGGGCGCGGCGCTCGGTGGGTTCGCGCACGACACCGGTGAGGGTGGCCTGTCGCCCTATCACCTCGAGAACGGGGGCGACATCGTCTGGGAGATCGGCACCGGCTACTTCGGTGCGCGCACCAAGGACGGCGACTTCGACCCGGCAACCTTCTCCGACAAGGCATCCGGCGACTCGGTCAAGTGCGTCTCCCTCAAGCTGAGCCAAGGCGCCAAGCCCGGCATCGGCGGGGTGCTGCCGGGGGCCAAGGTGACGAAGGAGATCGCCGACATCCGCCAGGTGCCGCAGGGGGAGAAGTGCGTCAGCCCGTCGAGCCACCGCGTCTTCCGCACGCCGGTGGAGCTCATCGAGTTCATCGGCCGCATGCGTGAGCTGGCCGGCGGCAAGCCCGCCGGTTTCAAGCTCTGCGTCGGCTCCCGGGTCGACGTCCTCGCCATCTGCAAGGCCATGCTCGAGGTCGGAACGACGCCCGACTTCATCGTCGTCGACGGCTCCGAGGGTGGCACGGGTGCTGCGCCGCTCGAGTTCGAGGACCACGTCGGGATGCCGCTCACCCACGGCCTCATGACCGTGCACAACGCGCTCGTCGGCGTCGGCCTGCGTGACCGCGTGCGCATCGGCGCGAGTGGCAAGGTCGCGGCCGGCAACGACATCGTCAAGCGCATCATCCAGGGGGCGGACTACACCAACTCGGCCCGCGCCATGATGATGGCCGCCGGCTGCATCCAGGCCCAGCGCTGCCACACCGACAAGTGCCCGAGCGGCGTCGCCACCCAGAACCCGCGCCGCGCGCGAGCGCTCGACGTCGGCGACAAGAGCGAGCGCGTCCACCGCTACCAGCAGGCCACGGTCGACGAGGCGATGCGGATCATGGCGGCCATGGGTGTCACGGACCCCTCGCGCCTGACGCCGCACCACCTGCGGATCAACGTGTCGGCGACCCGCAACCAGTCCTACGCCGAGCTCTACGACTGGCTCGCGCCGGGGCAGCTGCTGGCCGAGCCCCCGCGGGACTGGGCCCATGACTGGGCCGCAGCGAGCGCCGACCACTTCGGCGGGAGCCCGTCATGACCACCGTCGCCGAGCACATCATCACCTCGCTGGCGGACGCCGGGGTGACGCAGGTCTGGGGGGTCGTCGGCGACGCCCTCAACCCGCTGACCGACGCCATCCGCACGGAGGACCGCATCGAGTGGGTCGGGGTGCGCCACGAGGAGGTGGCGGCCTTCGCCGTCAGCGCCCAGGCGCAGCTGACCGGCACGCTCGGGGTGTGCATGGGCACGGTGGGACCGGGGTCGATCCACCTGCTCAACGGGCTCTACGACGCGAAGAAGTCGCACGCGCCGGTCCTCGCCATCTGCGGCCAGGTGCCGAGCCCCGAGATCGGGACCGACTTCTTCCAGGAGGTCGACAACAACGCCCTCTTCGCCGACGTCTCGGTGTGGTCCCAGACCCTGACCTCGGCGGGACAGCTGCCCTACCTGCTCGAGCAGGCCGTCAACGCGGCACAGTCGATGCGCGGCGTCGCCGTGCTGACGCTGCCGGGCGACGTCGGCGACCTCGCACTCGACAAGGGCGTGCGTCCCGCGACGTTCGCACCGACCGCGGTGCCGGCGCCCGCACCGGTCGCGCAGGTCGAGGCCGCCGTCGCCGCCCTCGCCGGTGACGCTCCCGTGACGCTCCTCGTCGGGTGCGGTGCGCGCGGGGCCCGCTCGCAGGTGCTCGAGCTGGCCGACGTCCTCGCCGCCCCGATGGTGCTGACGCTCAAGGCGAAGGAGGGACTCGAGCACGACAACCCCTTCGAGGTCGGCCAGTCCGGCCTCATCGGCAACCCCGCCGCCGCCCAGGCCATGGACGACTGCGACGTGCTCGTCCTCGTCGGCACCGACTTCCCCTACCGCGACTGGTACCCGACCGGCAAGACCGTGATCCAGCTCGACGCGCGCGGGGAGCACGTCGGCCGGCGCACCCCCGTGCAGCACGCCCTCGTCGGCGACGCCGCGTCGACGCTGGACCTGCTCGTGCCGCGGCTCCGCCGACGCGAGGACCGCGGGCACCTCGAGAGGGCGCGCACGGCATACGCGACGTGGCACGGGCGTCAGCGCTCGTTGCTCGACCCGGACCACGACCGCACGCTCCTCGGGCGGGCCCGAGCCGTCCTCGACAACCCCGACGAGCGCATCCGGCCGGAGGCGGTGGCGGCTGCCGTCGACCGGCTGGCGCCCGACACGACGATCTTCACGAGCGACACCGGCATGTCCACCGCGTGGCTCGCCCGGTTCGTGACCATGCGTGGCACGCGTCGGCTCGTCGGCTCCTACAACCTCGGCTCGATGGCCAACGCGATGCCGATGGCGCTCGGGGCGCAGGCGCTCGACCGAACGCGTCCGGTCGTGGCCTTCGCCGGCGACGGTGGACTGATGATGCTGCTCGGCGACCTGCGCACCGCGGTGACCTATCGGCTGCCCGTCGTCGTCGTGGTCTTCGACAACGGTCGGCTCGGCATGGTCAAGCTCGAGCAGGAGCAGGGTGGGCTGCCGGAGTTCGGGACCGAGCTCGACAACCCCGACCTCGCTGCGGTCGCTGCGGCCATGGGTCTGACGAGCCGCCGGGTCACCGAGGCCGACCAGCTCGACGACGCCGTGACGTGGGCCCTCGCCACCGACGGCCCGGTGCTGCTCGACGTCGTGACCAACCCCGACGAGGTCGCGATCCCGCCCAAGCCCAAGCTCGCCCAGGGCTGGGGCTTCGCCATCGCCAAGTCCAAGGAGGCCGTGGAGAGCAGGTAGCCGTGTGTCGTCTCTTCGGGATGAGTGCCGGTCGCGCGCGGGTGTCCGCGACGTTCTGGCTCCTCGACGCACCGGACAGCCTGAGTCGCCAGTCGCACCGCAACCCCGACGGCACGGGCCTCGGCACCTTCGACGAGGCCGGCCGCCCGGTCGTGGAGAAGCAGGCGCTGGCGGCCTGGGACGACGCGGACTTCGCGAGCGAGGCGAAGGAACGGCGCAGTGCGACCTTCGTGGCGCACGTCCGCCACTCGTCCGGCACCGGGCCGCGCCCCGAGAACACCCACCCCTTCGAGCTCGACGGCCGGCTCTTCGCGCACAACGGTGTGGTCCAGGGGCTGCCCCGTCTCGAGGAGCACCTCGGCGCGGCGATGGCGACGGTGCGCGGCGACACCGACTCCGAGCGCCTCTTCGCGCTCGTGACCGCCGAGACCGCCGCTGCCGGCGGGGACGTGGCCGTGGGGATGGAGCGTACCCTCGGCTGGGTGGCCCGGCACCTGCCCGTGTATGCCGTCAACGTCGTCCTGACGACGCCCACCGAGCTGTGGGCGTGCCGCTACCCCGACACCCACGCCCTGTGGCTGCTCGACCGTCGGCAGCCCGGCGAGGTCCTCGACCACCGCAGTGACACCGGCACGCACGTCGTCAGCGACGAGCTGGCCGACGCACCGTGCGTCGTCGTCGCGAGCGAGCGCCTCGACGACGACCCCGCGTGGCGGATGCTCGACCCCGGCGTCCTCGTCCGGGTCGGCCCGGACCTGTCGGTGACCGAGCGGGCCGTCGTCGACCCGGAGCCGCGGCACCGCCTGCAGCCGGCCGATCTCGGCGCGGCCGCGGCCTCGCAGCGACCGACCGGGAGGTGAGGCTCAGCCGGCCTCGACGACGCGACGCACGAGATCGGTCCAGGTGGCGAGGATGCGCTCGCGGGTCACGCCGGCCTCGAGCTGGGGCAGGACGAAGGTCACGTCGAGCGGGGCGAGGAGGGACAGGGCCATGACCGGCAGGTCCCCGGTCACGTCGAGCTCGGCGAGCAGGTGGCGCACGTGGGCCACGAGGAAGGCGACCGCGGGCAGCGACCGGCCGTGGCGACCCGCAGCGGCGACCATGAGGTCGCCGCTGACGAGGGTGCGCTCGAGCCGGGACTCGCCGAAGGCGAGGAGCCGGTCGAGCGCGGGCGCGCCGGGTCCGAGGGGTGGTGGACCGGAGATGACCCGGCCCTGCCACCGTGCCTCGCCGTGGTCGAGGAGGGCCGACATGAGGCCGGCTCGGCTGCCGAAGCGACGGAACACCGTGCCCTTGCCGACACCGGCCTCGGCGGCGACGGCATCCATCGTCACCGCGTCGACCCCGTCGCGGTCGACGAGCCGGTGCGCGGCGTCGAGGAGGAGCTCGCGGTTGCGCGCCGCGTCACGCCGCTCGGGGCGGCGGTGCAGGTCGAAGAGCGGTGGCTCGGTGGACACGGTCGTGATCCTAGGTCGGACGACGGAGCGTGCAGGGCGACCGCGATGACCGGTCGCCCTCGGGAATACAAGCGGACCGCGGTCCGTTTGTCCTCCCATGACCACTGCTGCCCCTACCCGCACGCGCGTCGCCGTCCTCGTCGGAAGCCTGCGCACCGAGTCCGTCAACCGTCGCATCGCCGAGTCGCTGCGCGACCAGGCGCCCGAGGGTGTCGAGATCGACATCATCGACGGCCTCGGCGCCCTGCCGTTCTACAACGAGGACATCGACGGCGACGACGTGCCTGCCACGGCTGCCCAGCTGCGCGAGAGCGTCGCGGGCGCCGACCGCGTGCTCGCCGTGACGCCGGAGTACAACGGCACCATGCCTGCCGTGCTCAACAACGCCATCGACTGGCTGTCCCGCCCCTACGGTCAGGGCGCCATCACCGGCAAGCCCTTCGCCGTCGTCGGCGCGACCCCGACCCCCTACGGCGGCAAGTGGGCCCACGACGACACCCGTCGGTCGGCAGGCATCGCCGGTGCCGTCGTGCTCGACGACGTCATCGTGTCGCAGACGACCATCGACACCGACGTGCTCGGCGACCCCGAGGTCTTCGGGCGACTGCAGGATGCGCTCAGCGCCCTCGTCGACCACCGACCCGCGGCCTGACCCGCCTGCCCCACGTCCGACCTCCCGGCTCGCGACGAGCCGACGACCCGCTGGGCCCGGACCGATGTCCGGGCCCAGCGGCATACCCGGGCCCAGCGGCGTACCCGGGCCCAGCGGCGTACCCGGGCCGTCGCGCCCCGTCGGGTCGCGCTCAGTCGGTCACCGTCGTGGCGGCGATGACCCGGGTCAGTGAGGCGTGCAGCGCCTGGAGGTCCTCGACCCGCACCCCGAGCCGCTCGACGATCTGCGGCGGCACGTCGAGCGCCTGCTCGCGCAGCCGCCGGCCGCGCGGCGTCAGGGTGATGGCGAGGGCACGCTCGTCGTCGGGGTGCCGGTCGCGCGTCACGAGACCTGCGGCCTCGAGCCGCTTGAGCAGGGGCGAGAGCGTGGCCGGCTCGAGGCTGAGGAGCCGGCCGATCTCGCGGACGGTGAGGGGTGACCGCTCCCAGAGGGCGAGCATGACGAGGTACTGCGGGTGGGTGAGCCCGAGGGGCTCGAGCACCGGGCGGTAGAGCCCGATGACGTTGCGGGCCGCCACGGCGAGGGCGAAGCAGACCTGCTGGTCGAGCTTGAGCAGGTCGTCGGGGGAGACGGTGGAGCCGGCGGTCTCTCCGAAGCGGGTGGTCGGTCGCGGCGTGGTGCGGGCGGTGGCGCTGCGGGTCATCGAGGCCTCGTCGTCGGGGTGGCTGGATCTGTGTACACTAACAGTTAGTGCACTAACTAACTGGAGGCAGCATCGTGTCGAGATCGACGCCCCGTGACGGACTCTCGATCGGGTACCGCATCGGCTACCGCCTGCGCCTGGTCGCCCTGACCGTCTTCGGCCCGGCGCAGCTGGGCGAGGGCAATGACCCGACGGCCCGGCTCGCGCGCGAGCGCGCGGCGAAGGTCGCCGCGGCCCGGGCCGCCCGCGACGCACACTGACCCCGGCGATCCGAGCAGCTCCGGGCCGCTGCGGGCTGCGCGACCCGCGCGGCATCCGTTCGCGCACAACGGGCCTCACGCGGAGCCGACGGGAGTACCGTCGGGAGTGACGCATCGGACCCTGGAGGTGCCCATGGGTGATCGTGTAGGACTCATCGTCATGCTGGCCGTCGTCGTGATCCTCGTGATCGGCCTCGTCATCGTGGGGCCCCGTCGAGCCGGACGCGACTCCAGCGAGTCGCTCAACAAGCATCGCGACGACACCGAGCAGGCGCGTCGCGACCACCCGGAGGGAGCCGAGCGCTCCCACCTCGTCGGCAACCCGCCCGTCGACACCATCACCGCCGACGGCTGGGGCGTGGCCCGTCCGGGCGAGGGTGCCGAGCCCGAGGAGCTGCCCGAGGACGTCCACCCCGAGCTCCACGAGGACCGCAGCCACCGCCGGCGTCACCAGACCTGACACTGCTGACCTCGCCTCGGCCGCCGCGGGCAGACTGGGGCCATGGCGGAGACGAACTGGGCCGGCAGTCACACCTACCGGTCCCCGATCGAGGGGGTGCGCTCGGTCGAGCACCTGCAAGAGCTCGTCGCGGCGGCCCCGCGCGTGCGCGCCCTCGGGTCGCGGCACAGCTTCACCGACCTGACCGACGTCACGGACGCTGACGACGGCGTGCTCGTCTCGCTCGTCGACCTGCCGACCGCCGTGGTCGTCGACCCGACGACCCGCACGGCCCGCGTGACGGGGCACGCGGCATACGGCCAGGTGGCGACCCGGCTGCACGCGGCGGGGTGGGCCCTCGGCAACCTCGCGTCGCTCCCGCACATCTCCGTCGCGGGTGCCGTCGCCACCGGCACGCACGGCTCGGGCGCCGGAAACGGCTCTCTCGCAACGGCCGTCGCCTCCCTCGACCTCGTCGGTCCCGACGGTGAGCTGCGCACCGTCAGCCGTGGGGACGCCGACTTCGAGGGCAGCGTCGTCGCCCTCGGTGCGCTCGGGATCGTCACCTCCGCCACCCTCGACGTCGAGCCCACCTACGACGTGCGACAGGACGTCTTCACCGGCCTGTCGTGGGACGCGCTCACCTCCGGGCTCGACGCGGTCACGAGCAGCGCCTACAGCGTCAGCCTCTTCACCCGGTGGGGCGAGGCGGGCATCGACCAGGTCTGGCTCAAGAGCCGCGGCGAGCAGGCGCCCTGCGAGCCGTTCGGCGCGGTGCCGGCGACCACGACGATGCACATGCTCGACGGTGCCGACCCGGAGTCGGTGACGGCCCAGGGCGGCGTGCCCGGCCCGTGGCTCGACCGGCTGCCGCACTTCCGGATGGGCTTCACCCCGAGCCGCGGCGAGGAGCTCCAGAGCGAGTACCTCCTGCCCCGCGAGCACGCCCTCACCGCGATCGAGCGCCTCCGCGGCCTCCGGAACCTCATGGCGCCGGTGCTCCAGGTCTCGGAGCTGCGCACCGTCGCCGCCGACGGCCTCTGGCTCAGCGGCTCGCACGGGCACGACGTCGTGGCCGTGCACTTCACGTGGGTCCGCGACGTCGAGCGCGTGTATGCCGTCCTGCCGGCGGTCGAGGCAGCCCTCCTGCCGCTCGGGGCGCGGCCGCACTGGGGCAAGTGCTTCGTCGCGGGCGTCGACGAGCTCGAGCCGCTCTACCCGCGGATGGCCGACTTCCGGTCGCTGCGGGCGAGGGTCGACCCGGAACGCGTCTTCGGCAACGCCTTCCTCGACCGCGTCATCGGCTGAGGCACGACCGGTCTGGACGACGCCGCGCTCAGTGGCGCTTGCGGCGCCCGGGGCTCGACGTGTGCGAGGTGTCGATCCGGGTGGTGACCTCGCGCAGCGAGGCGGCGAGGGTCCCCAGCGTGGCGGCCACGTCGTGCAGGTCGTCCCCGTCGAACGCGTCGAAGGCCTGGGGCAGCCAGTCCCTGACCTCGCGGAGCCGGAGCACGCCCGACTCGGGGATCTCCACCGAGCTGCGCCGCCGGTCGGTCGGGTCGGGGACGCGTCGCACCATCTCGCGCTGCTCAAGGCGGTCGAGGAGCGTCGTCGTCGAGCTCGTCGTCAGGCCGAGGGCGGTCGAGAGCTCGGTCTGGCCCATGGCGCCACGGGCCAGGAGGTAGCTGATGGTCCGACTCTCGTTGACCGAGAGGTCGAGGCGCGCGGCCACCGCGATGCGGTAGCGCTCACCGGCGAGGATCAGCTCTCTCAGGGCGACCGTCGCGTCGTCGCGGGCCTGGGCGCGGGGGCTCATGCGCCCAATCTACTGAGGCCGTCTCGTTCGTTGGTCTGGTCGCTTGATTGTCGAATGAACTGTCCGTACCGTGACAGGTGTCGGGAGCCGGCGACCGTCGCCGCAGGGCGTGCCGGGATCCGGGATCCTTCGGACTCGGGGTTGAGCAGCCAGCCCCGAGTCCGTGACCTCCACTGACGCTGCGATCGCGCGAGGCGGACTGACATGGACGGAAATGACACAGCGGTCGAGAGGCTGTTGACCCCGGCGGA
Source organism: Terrabacter sp. 2TAF16 (assembly GCF_052115065.1). Lineage (NCBI taxonomy): Bacteria > Bacillati > Actinomycetota > Actinomycetes > Micrococcales > Intrasporangiaceae > Terrabacter > Terrabacter sp. 2TAF16. The sequence goes on along the minus strand of NZ_JBFRFZ010000006.1, from coordinate 532,614 downwards.
GGTCGCGACGATCTTCCGCGTCGATCCCAAGACCGTCAGCCGGTGGGCACGGACCGGCCGGCTCCACGCGCTGCGGACGCTGGGCGGACATCGCCGCTACCCGGAGAGCGAGATCTGGGCCCTCGTCGACCGGCAGCAGGACTAGGCGGTCCGAGCCGACTGGAGGTGCCCGTCCCGGAGGGCCCCGGCGAACGACGTGATCTCGCCGAGCGCGCCGACGAGGCACGCCTGGTAGGCGTGGTAGACGTCCGGGCGTCCCTGCCAGACGACGCTCGACGGCGCGAGCTCGGGTGAGAGCTCGTGGCGCCACGACCCCTGCTCGGGGTCGACGAACCACGCGTGGGCGTGCTCCCACCACCGGTCGTACCAGGCGGCATACGTCGGGTCGCCGGTCGCGAGGTGGAGTGTGCGGGCGGCGCCGATGGCCTCGGCGACGACCCAGTGCAGCCGGTCCCGCACGACGGGCCGACCCTCGAAGTCGGTCGTGTAGACGAAGCCCTCGTGCCCGTCGACGTCCCAGCCCTCGTGCACCGCGACGTCGAAGAGCGAGCGCGCCTCGTCGAGCAGCCACGCCGGCGCCTCGGCCCCGAGGGCGTGGCGCAGGTGCAGCGACAGCCTCGACCACTCGAGCAGGTGGCCGGGCGTCACGCCGAACGGGCGGAACTTGTCGGTCGGTCGCTCGCGGTTGTAGTCGGGGCGCGGCTCCCAGGACGAGTCGAAGTGCTCGGGGAGGCGGTAGTTCCACGAGCGGGCGAAGCCGTGCACGACGCGCTCGGTGATCCGGAGCGCGTGACCGAGCCAACGCGGGTCGCGCGTGACGTCCCACGCCGCGAGCAGGGCCTCGAGCGAGTGCATGTTGGCGTTGACGCCGCGGTAGTCCTCGAGGTCGGTCCACGTGCGGTCCCAGACGTCGAGGGCGAGACCGTCGGACTCCCGCCAGAAGCGCTGCTCGTAGGTCTGCAGCGCGCGGTCGAGCAGGTCGTCCGCCCCGGGACGCCGGGCGGCTGACGCGGAGGTCGCGGCGAGCACGACGAACGCGTGCTCGTAGGCCCGCTTGTCGGACACGTCGGGCGTGCCGTCGCCGTGGACCGACGCGAACCAGCCACCGTGCTCGGGATCGTGGAGCAGGCCGCCGGGGGCGAAGGTCGCGACGCCGTGGTCGACGACCGCCTCGAACGACGTGTCGCCCTCGAGCACCGCCAGGGCGGCGACGTGGGTCATCCGTGCCGTGATCCACAGCTCGACGCCGTATGCCGGGTCGAGCCTCCCGTCGTCGCCGAGCCATCCGAACCCTCCGCCGGGCCGCTGCGCGGCGCGCGCGAGCTCGCGCAACGACCGCCGCTGCTGCGCGAGCCGGTCGAGGTGGTCCGGGGGCAGCGGGGTGTCGGGCATGCCCCCCAGTCTGCCGAGGTCGCGCCCCGGCCGCTGCCGGTCCGCGTAACGAACTGGGTCAGAAGTCGCCCGCGTCGCGTCGCAGCCGCGTCAGGACGTCGACGAGCGAGCGGACGTCGGTGGCTCCGAGGTCGGGCTGCTCGAAGACCTCGGCGTTGAGGGCCTTGGTGGCCCGCTCCGCGAGCTCGCGGCCGGTCGGGGTGAGGGCGACGAGCATCGCGCGCCGGTCCTCGGGATGCGTCGAGCGCGTCACGAGCCCGGCGTCCTCGAGGCGGTCGACCGCGTTGGTCACGCTCGTGGGGTGCACCTGCAGGCGGCTGCCGATGACCTTCATCGGGAGGGACCCGCGCCGGCTGAACCACAGGAGCATGAGCACCTCGTAGCGCGCGAAGGTCACCCCGAGCGGCCGGAGCGTCGCCTCGACGCGGGCGAGCACGATCTGGTGCGCGCGCATGAGCGAGGTGATGGCGGCCATCCCGTCGGCGGCCGGGCCCCAGCCCTGCTCGACCCACTGCTCCCGCGCCCGGGCGATCGGGTCGAAGCCGAGGCCGGACCCGGCGGCGACGCCGGCGCTCGCACCGCCCGCTCCGGCGCTCATGCCGCCCTCGGCGTTGGTCTGCGCACTCATGGCGCCATCGTAGGACGCCGACGCGTTGACGTCCATTAGTAGGAAGTCCTACTATTTTTGCATGTCCGACGCAACGAAGCGCGATCACCACCAGCCGTCCCACCACGTCCGCCTCGTCACGGCGAGCAGCCTCTTCGACGGGCACGACGCGTCGATCAACATCATGCGGCGCATCATGCAGACGCAGGGGGCCGAGGTCATCCACCTCGGGCACAACCGCTCGGTCCAGGAGGTCGTCGACGCGGCGATCGAGGAGGACGTCCAGGGCGTCGCCGTCAGCTCCTACCAGGGCGGGCACGTCGAGTACTTCGAGTACCTCGTGAAGCTGCTCGAGGAGAACGGCGCCGGCCACGTCCGCGTGGTCGGCGGGGGCGGCGGCGTCATCGTCCCCGAGGAGATCGCGCGGCTGCGTGAGTCCGGCGTCACGATCTTCAGCCCCGAGGACGGCCAGCGCCTCGGCCTCGCCGGCATGATCAACACCGTCGTCGCCGACTGCGACTTCGACCCGTGGGAGCTCGGTGCGCCCGCACTCGAGGCCGTGCTCGCCGGCGAGCGGGCCGCCGTGGCGCGCGCCATCACCGGCGCGCAGGAGGGTGACATCGACGACGCCATGCTCTCGGGCATCCGCGAGGCGGCCGCCCGGCGTCGCGTGCCGGTCCTCGGCATCACCGGCACCGGAGGCTCCGGCAAGTCGAGCCTCACCGACGAGCTGATCCGCCGGCTGCGCCTCGACCAGCAGGACAAGCTGCGGGTCGCCGTGCTCGCCGTCGACCCGACCCGCAGCCGTGGCGGCGGAGCGCTCCTCGGTGACCGCATCCGGATGAGCTCGCTCGACGGCGACCGCGTCTTCTTCCGGAGCCTCGCCACGCGCGGCGGCTCGCAGGTGCCGACGCACCTCGATGACGTCCTCGACGTCGTGCGCGCCGCCGGCTTCGACCTCGTCATCCTCGAGACGCCGGGCATCGGCCAGGGCGACGCCGCCGTCATCGACTACGCCGACGTCTCCCTCTACGTCATGACGCCGGAGTTCGGCGCCAGCAGCCAGCTCGAGAAGATCGACATGCTCGACCGCGCCGACGTCGTGGCCATCAACAAGTTCGAGCGCCGCGGCGCCGAGGACGCCCTGCGCGACGTCGGCCGCCAGATGGTGCGCAACCGCGAGGCCTTCGGCAAGAGTCCGGCCGACATGCCCGTCTACGGCACCTCGGCGGCCACCTTCAACGACGACGGCGTCACCGCGCTCTACCAGCAGCTGCGCGAGCTGCTCTCGGAGAAGGGGATGCCCGTCGACGAGGGCGTGCTGCCGCGCGTCGCCACGAGGCAGTCCACCCGCATCGCGACCATCGTGCCCGCGTCCCGGGTGCGCTACCTCGCCGAGATCAGCGACACGGTCCGCGGCTACCACGAGGCCACCGAGCGGTATGCCGCCGCGGCCAGCAGGGTGCAGCGGCTCGAGTTGGTGCGCGGGGAGCTCGCGGCCGCAGCGGCGGCCGACGACGTCGACAGCGCCGAGAGCGCGGTCGACGCCGTCGAGGCCCTCCTCGACCATGCCCGCACCGACGTGCCGACCGACGTGGCGAGCGCGCTCGCCGACTGGCCCTCCGTCGTCGAGTCCTACTCCGGCGACGAGCAGGTCGTGACGATCCGGGGCAAGGAGATCCGCAACACCCTGACCCGGGAGTCGCTGTCGGGCAACAAGATCCCCCGAGTCTCACTGCCTCGCTACCGCGACCACGGCGAGCTCGTCAGCTTCCTGCGCCGCGAGAACCTCCCCGGCTACTACCCCTTCACCGCCGGAGTCTTCCCGTTCAAGCGCGAGGGGGAGGACCCGGCGCGCATGTTCGCGGGGGAGGGTGACCCGTTCCGCACCAACCGCCGCTTCAAGCTCGTCTCCGAGGGGCAGCCGGCCACCCGCCTGTCCACGGCTTTCGACTCCGTGACGCTCTACGGCCGCGACCCCGACCCGCGCCCCGACGTCTACGGCAAGGTCGGCACCTCGGGCGTCTCCGTCGCCACGCTCGACGACATGAAGGCCCTCTACGACGGCTTCGACCTGGTGTCGCCGACGACGAGCGTCTCCATGACGATCAACGGTCCGGCGCCGACGATCCTCGCCTTCTTCCTCAACACCGCCATCGACCAGCAGGTCGACGCCTTCCGGGCGCGGGAGGGCAGGGAGCCCGGCGACGTCGAGCGCGAGGAGCTCACGGCATACGCCCTCGCCAACGTCCGCGGCACGGTGCAGGCCGACATCCTCAAGGAGGACCAGGGCCAGAACACCTGCATCTTCAGCACCGAGTTCAGCCTCAAGATGATGGCCGACATCCAGGAGTGGTTCATCGAGCGGAAGGTCCGCAACTTCTACTCCGTGTCCATCTCCGGCTACCACATCGCCGAGGCCGGGGCGAACCCCATCAGCCAACTCGCCTTCACCCTCGCCAACGGCTTCACCTACGTCGAGAGCTACCTCGCGCGCGGCATGGCGGTCGACGACTTCGCGCCCAACCTCAGCTTCTTCTTCAGCAACGGCATGGACCCGGAGTACTCCGTGCTCGGACGCGTGGCCCGCCGCATCTGGGCCGTGGCGATGAAGGAGAAGTACAACGCGGGTGAGCGGTCCCAGAAGCTGAAGTACCACGTGCAGACGTCGGGTCGCTCGCTCCACGCGCAGGAGATGGACTTCAACGACATCCGTACGACGCTCCAGGCGCTCATCGCGATCTACGACAACGCGAACTCCTTGCACACCAACGCTTTCGACGAGGCCGTGACGACCCCGTCGGAGGAGTCGGTGCGTCGCGCCCTCGCCATCCAGCTCATCATCAACCGCGAGTGGGGGCTCGCGATGAACGAGAACCCGCTCCAGGGCTCGTTCGTCGTCGACGAGCTGACCGACCTCGTCGAGGCGGCCGTCCTCAAGGAGTTCGACCGCATCACCGAGCGCGGCGGCGTGCTCGGGGCCATGGAGACCGGCTACCAGCGTGGCCGCATCCAGGACGAGTCGATGCTCTACGAGCACCGCAAGCACGACGGCAGCCTGCCGATCATCGGCGTCAACACCTTCCGCAACCCGCACGAGGGTGACGTGCCCCGCACGGTCGTGCTCGCCCGTGGCACCGAGGAGGAGAAGCAGAGCCAGCTCTCGCGCGTCCGGGCGTTCCGCGCAGAGCACGAGGTCGAGGCGGCGGCGGCGCTCGAGGAGCTCAAGGCCGTTGCCATCGAGGGCGGCAACGTCTTCGACGTCCTCATGCGGGCGGCGCGGGTGTGCTCGCTCCAGCAGGTGACCGAGGCCTTCTTCGAGGTCGGTGGCCAGTACCGCCGCAACGTCTGACCCACCCCGCAACCGTCGAAAGGCCACGAACCGTGCCGGTGACACTCGCCGACGACCTGGCGTATGCCGTGTCGTTGCCGACACCGCCGCGCCGGGTCGTGTCGTTGGTGCCGTCGATCACCGAGGCGTTGGCGACGACGTGCCCGGAGCGGCTCGTCGGCGCGACCGACTGGTGCACGCATCCGAAAGGTCTTGCGGTGCAACGGGTTCGGGGCACCAAGAACCCCGACCTCAGGGCCATCGCGGCTCTCGAGCCGGATCTCGTCGTGGTCAACAAGGAGGAGAACCGCGAGCTCGACGTCCGGCGGCTGCGGGCTGACGGCATACCCGTCTGGGTCACCGACATCGAGACGGTGCCGGGGGCGCTCGACTCGCTCGAGCGACTTTTCGTCGAGGTGCTCGAGGTCGGCACGCCCGACTGGCTCGTCGCCGCGCGGGGCGAGTGGGGTGGGCCCGTGCCCGATCCCGTCGTCGACGTGGCCGTGGCGATCTGGCGCGATCCGTGGATGGCGGTCGGGCGCGACACCTTCACCGGTGACCTCGTGTCCCGGCTCGGCTGGCGCAACGTCCTCGCCAACGCCCCGGAGCGCTACCCGCACGTCGAGGTGGCCGACCTCGACCGTGAGGGCGTGACCGTCCTGCTGCCCGACGAGCCGTACGTCTTCTCGGCGGCCGACGGTCCGGAGGCCTTCACGCAGGCCCGCACCGCGCTCGTCAGCGGACGCCTGCTCACCTGGTACGGCCCGAGCCTCGTCGGCGCCCAGGCGATCTTGAGTGCGGCCGGCACCGCCTGAGCCCCGGCACCGACTGACCTCTCGACCATCGCCACCCGACACGACGTGGCCCCTCGACGGATCAACCGTCGAGAGGCCACGTCGTGCCTCAGTCGTCGGCGACGACGAGCAGGCCGGAGAGCATCAGCCGACGAGCCAGCTCGAGCCCGACCATGTCGGCACGCAGCACTCCGCCCGCCAGGAGCGCCACGAAGGTGCCGACGTCGTGCGACTCGACCGGGAAGTCGGCGAGGCGGCTGCGCAGCCGAGCCGGGCCGTCGCCCGAGGGCACGAGCCGCGCGGCCACGTGCGGCCGGAGCCGGAGCGTCGTCTCGGGTCGGAGGGCCTCCGCGGCCGCCACCTGGGCGAGCGGGCTGATCGGCGCAGGGCGCTGCGAGCCGCGGGCTCTTGCCTCGAGGGCGTCGACGACCGTGGCCACGTCGATCTCGCCCAGGGCGCGTACGAGCGCTTCCCGCACGAGCTCGACGTCGGGGGCGATGGCCTCGTGGTCGAAGCCCGTCGGCGCGACGTCGAGCGAGGCGCGCACGCCCTCGTCGCGGCTGGCCTCGGCCAGCGCGATCGACACGAGCTCGTCGGCCACGTGACGTCGCGTCCAGACGTGGACGCCGAGAGTGAGGTGCGTGCTGACCCCGCCGAGCGCGGTGGCCGAGTGCACCCAGCCGCGCGGCAGGTAGAGGACGTCACCGGCACGGAGCGTGAACTCGTGGTCAGGTGCTCGACGTCCTGCCTCCTCGACCTCGGCCCGGTGGTCGGTCCACGGCTCGTCGCGCAGCGGTGACTCGTGCACCGGGGGCCGGACGCGCCAGGTCTTCTCCCCGGCCATCTGGAGCACGAAGACGTCGTGCACGTCGTAGTGGTCGCTGAAGCCGGTGTTCTGGCTGGGCGTGACGTAGGCGTTGGCCTGGACCGGGTGCCCCAGCTCCTCCGCGAGCTGCTGGGTGAAGTCGATGAGAGGTCCCCACGTGCGGTGCAGCCCCTGCAGGACGATGGTGGCACCGTCGGCGAAGAGCCCGAGCAGCTTGTCATCGCTCACCTGGTCGGCGACGGATGCACCGACGCCTCCGCTCTGGGTGAACTCCCGGTCACCGAGCGTGCGGCCGTTCTGGGCGACCCGCAGGAAGGGGGCGCGCAGCCCGCGTCGGGAGACGAGCTCGTCGACGGAGCCCTCGCCGAAGAGGTCGAGCAGTCCGCCCGGCAGGTCGGCTGCCCTGGTGACGACCGGCGTGTGCGACCAGTGATCCCTGGCGAACTCGTCGGCGGCGAAGGGGACGAGACGCCCGAGCGCCGAGCGCCCACGTTCGTGCGTGGGCACCCGGCTCGTCGTGCCAGCGGTCATCAGATCGAGCTGGTCGGGTCCGCTCCGGCCCCGCCGTCGGCGCCGCCGTCGTGGCTGCTCGTGTCGGCTCCGCCGTCAGCGGGGCCCTCGGTGTCGGCGCCACCGTCGGCGCCGCCGTCGTGGCTGCTCGTGTCGGCTCCGCCGTCAGCGGGGCCCTCGGTCGTCGGGTCGTCGCTCACGGGGTCCAGCGGGTTGTCGCTCATGGCTTCTCCTCCACGGGTGTGGCGCGGCGCCGGACGACGCCGTCGGGGTGCACCTACCCACTGGACGCGTCTCGGGCACGACCTGGCGCCGCGTCCTCACGTCAGGTGGTCGAAGTCTCCCCGCGTCCACGCCGCGTGGCGGTCGGCGGACCGTCGCAGCATGGCCTTGGCCCCTGACGGCACTGCGGTGCCGAAGTTGTTGTAGAGGCGGTCGAAGTGCAGGGCCTCCAGCTGACCGGCAACGCGCTGGACGACGTTGCCCGACAAGGGGATCCGGTTCGGATAGCTGCGCATGAAGCTCATCGACCGACGGTCTGGGTTGGGGAAGACGGCATCGCCCGCCAGCAGCACCCCGCGTCCTTCGGCGCCTGCCGTCCACTCGACAACGGCCTGACCGCGGAAGTGCCCGCCGACGCGGTGCAGCGTCAGACCCGGTGCGACCTGCCGCTGCTCGTCATAGAGCTCGACGAGCGGGTCTCGCCGGCGCACCCACTCGGCGTCGGGCGCGGCCACGAGCACCGGGACGTCGCCGAGCGCCCGGGCCCACTCCGTCTGCACGCCGTACATGTGCGGATGGCTCGAGGCCACCGCGAGCGTGGGCCCGAGCGATCGCACGAGCTCGACGGCGGCGTCGTCGATGTAGCCGACGCAGTCGAAGAGCAACACCCCCTCGGGGACGCGCACGACCATCGTCTGCTGCCCGATGCCGACCTCGGGCTCGGCGCGCAGCCCCCAGAGGTCGTCCTCGACCGCCTCGACGCGGATGCGCGTCCCGGACTCCCGCAGCCGGTCCACCGTCGTCCAGCGCTGCCCCTGCTCGGGCACCCACTGCCGCTCGTCCTCGCAGACGGCGCACGCGTCCGGAGGCTCGGGCAGGTCATCGGTCTCGACGGCGCACGTCGCACAGATCCAGATCACGGCCCCAGCCTGCCCGTCCCGCGCGGGCCGCACCAGCGGGTTTGCGGGAGGATGCAGAGGTGATCCTGCACCTGCGCGCCGCCGTCGAGCAGCTGTATGCCGCCCCGCCCGCTCGCTTCACCCCGCTCCGTTCCGAACTGGTGGCCCAGGCGAGGTCCGCGGGCGAGAAGGACCTCGCCGCCTCGGTGGGTGCCCTGCGCAAGCCGACCCTCGCCGCCTGGGCGGTGAACCACTTCGTGCGCGAGCACGCGGACGAGCTCGAGGAGCTCCGGTCGTTCGCCGAGCTGCTCCGTGAGGCCCAGCGCACCCTCGACGCCGACCAGCTGCGGTTGCTCGGCCGGGAGCGCGCCATCCGCGTCGACGCCCTGGCCGACCGCATCGCAGAGGTCGCGGCCGAGGACGGCCAGAAGCTCGGCGCCGGTGCGGCCCAGGAGGTGCGCGAGACGCTGACCGCGCTCATCGCCGACGAGGACGCCGAGGCCTCGGTCCTCACGGGCGCGCTCGTCAAGGCGCTCAGCTACTCGGGTTTCGGCTCGGTCGACGTGGCCGACGTCGTCGCCATCACGGACCCCGAGGAGCTCGGGTCGTCCGTGCCCGACCGCGCCCGACCGTCGCTCTCGGTCCTGCCCGGCGGGGGAGGAGGGGACGCCGTCGACCTCGAGGAGCGACGACGCAGCCGGCGCGCCGCCGAGCGGGCCCGACTCCAGTCGACACTCGAGACCGCACGGGCCGACCTGCGGTCCGCCGACCGACAGGTGGCGGTCCTCACGGCCCGGCAGGAGGAGGTCACGGAGGGCATCGCCGACCTCGAGCGGCGGCTCGCGACGGCGAGGTCCCGGCTCGAGAAGGTCACGGGTGAGCTCGACGAGGCGGGCGGCATACGCAGTCGCCGTGAGGCGGAGGAGGCCACGGCCCAGCAGGCGCTGGATGCCCACGACGCGCACGACGGGGAGTGACAGCGGCCGTCAGGGCCTCGGGTGCGGGCTACGTCTCCGGGCCCGACGTGTCGTGCCGGGAGAACCAGTGGCGCAGCGTCGCGCGCAGACCCGTCGGCTCCGGCGCCGCCGCGGGCGTCGGCGGCTCGGGTGCCTTCGCCCGGGCTCCGGGCAGCACCGGGAGGCGGGCCGTGAAGGACGCGTGCTGGTGGTCGGCCTTCTGGCGCTCACCGGGCTGCGGCGCGGCGAGCTGGGGGAGCAGCTCGTACTTGCGCGAGTAGATGTCGAAGAGGGCGAGCATCAGCGCGGCCACGGGCACCGCCACGAAGGCCCCCGAGACGCCGAAGAGCGCCGCGCCGAACATCACGGCTGCGAAGGACACCGCGGGATGCACGTCGACGGCGTCGGCCGAGATGCGCGGCTCGATCGTCACGTTCTCGATCTGCTGGTAGACGAGGGCGAAGCCGAGCAGCGCCAGCCCCTGCCACGGCTCCGGTCCGACGAGGCCGACGAAGACCGGCAGCGCGATCGCGATGTAGGTCCCGATGGTCGGCACGAACTGGGCCACGAGGCCGGTCCAGATGCCGAGGGCCAACCAGTAGTCCATGCCGATGATGAGCATGAACAGGCTCGACAGTCCGCCGCAGATCCCGGCGAGCACGAGCCGGGCCGACACGTAGCCGCCGGTCTTGATCACCGCGAGGTCCCACGCCACCCCGATGACCGCCTGCTGGCGCGGCGGGGCGAGCTGGGCGACCCAGCGACGCAGGCGCAGGCTGTCGGCGGAGAAGTAGAAGGTGAAGAAGAAGAAGGTGATCGACGAGAAGAAGGCGCCGAGCACCGTGGCGACGGCACCGATGAGGCCGCCGGCCACGCTGCCGGCCAGGGTGCTCAGGCCGCCGACGTCGCTCGTGAACTGGGCCAGCAGCTTGTCGGGGCTGAGCTCGACGCCGAAGGTCTCGTTGGCCCACGTCGTCGCACTCTGGACGAGCGAGGGGATCGAGGCGACGAAGGTGGCCAGCTGGTCGGCCAGCAGGTTGCCGAAGGCGAGCATGAAGACGATGCAGAAGACGAGCACGCCGAGCATGACGATCATGGTCGCCATGCCGCGCCGCATCCGGCGCGAGAGCCGTGCGACGGCCGGCTCCATCGCGATCGAGGCGAGCATGGCCATGATGAGGGTGAAGATGACCGAGCCGCCGTCGTCGATGACGAACTTGCCGAGGGCGGCGATCGCGACGATGGCGACCGCGAGCCAGCCCGCGCGCCACACGCTGCGCCGGTCGAAGCGCACCTGGACGTCGACCAGGCGGGTGTCCACGTCACCGACGTCGGTGCCGGGCGGTGGGCCCCCGGACCCGACCGGTGGGTCCGGCGGTTCGGTGGCCGGACCCGGGTCGTGCTGGCCGTCGATGAGACCGCTCATGCCCTGATCCTCCCAGTTGGGACGCCGGCCGTCGGTCATCTGCTCGATTTCGTATCCGCGCCGCCGACCGTGTAGTCTCACCGTCGCACAACAGGTCGTCCTGAAGACGTTCTCGCAACGTTTCTCGGTGTCGGCCGCGCCCCAATAGCTCAGTCGGCAGAGCGTTTCCATGGTAAGGAAAAGGTCTAGGGTTCGATTCCCTATTGGGGCTCTGGTCGGTCGGTTCCCGGCCTCGTCGCTTCTGCGGCGGGCCGGGGGACGACAGCCCATGGCGGGGTAGCTCAGCTGGTTAGAGCGCACGACTCATAATCGTGAGGTCGCGGGATCGAGCCCCGCTCCCGCTACCACCTCCGCGCGCACCCGGTTCGATTTCTCGAATCATCGGGGTGTCGCGTAGCCTTGGACGTCGCGCCTGCGTGTCACCCCGGGATGCCGCCCGGAACGCGTGACGCGCCGCGCGACACCCGTCGCAAGACGACCGAACACCCAAAGTACGTTCCCGAAAGAGCAGGTTGCCGTGGCCAGCAAGAGCAGCGACGTCCGTCCGAAGATCACGATGGCGTGTGTGGACTGCAAGGACCGCAACTACATCACCAAGAAGAACCGTCGGAACAACCCCGACCGTCTCGCCATGAACAAGTTCTGCCCGAAGTGCGGCAAGCACACGGAGCACCGCGAGACCCGCTGAACCATCGCGTTCCTCGACGCTCCCTCGGCCATCGGCCGGGGGAGCGTCGTCGTTCCCGGACGCCCACCGGGCGGCGCGGGCGCCGGTCGGCAGCGGTCGATAGGCTGCCCGTATGCCGGTGAACTCAGACTTCCAGGGCCGGGTCTACCCGCCCACCGAGACCTATCGGGTCAGTGCCGCCAAGATCCGTGAGTTCGCCGAGGCCGTCGGCTCGGCCGACCCGGTGCACGTCGACGCCGAGGTCGCCCGGGCCCGCGGCTACGCCGACGTCATCGCGCCTCCGACGTTCGCGGTCCTCATCGCCCAGCAGTGCGACGGCCAGCTGATCCGCGACCCCGAGGCCGGCATCGACTTCTCCCGCGTCGTGCACGGCGAGCAGCGCTTCGTCCACCACCGCCCCCTGACCGCCGGCGACGCCGTCGTCGGCACGCTCCACGTCGACACCGTGCGCGAGGCCGGCGGCCACGCCATGGTCACGACCCGCACCGAGCTCGCCACCGAGGCGGGTGAGGCCGTCTGCACGGCCACGTCGACCATCGTCATCCGAGGGGGCGAGTGATGAGCACCACTCCGAGCACTCCGAGCACTCCGAGCACGACGCCGGCGGCCGTGCGGTCCTTCTCCGAGGTCTCCGTCGGTGACGCGCTGCCCGCGACGACCGTCCACGTCGACCGGGCGCGCCTGGTCCAGTACGCCGGCGCCTCCCTCGACCGCAACCGCATCCACTGGGACGAGCCCTTCGCCAAGGCGGTCGGGCTGCCCGACGTCATCGCTCACGGCATGTTCACGATGGGCTCGGCGGTCACGCTCGTCACCGCCTGGGTGGGCGACGCCGGCCGCGTCGTCGAGTACGGCGTGCGCTTCACCCGCCCCGTCGTCGTGCCCTACGACGCCGGCGCCGACATCGAGGTCTCGGGCGTCGTCAAGTCCGTCGACCCCGAGACGAAGCGGGTCACCGTCGAGCTGACCGCCACCGCGGCCGGCGAGAAGGTCCTCGGCCGGGCGCTCGCCGTCGCGGTCCTCGACTGAGCCGGCCGGTCCACCGCGTGCAGGAGCAACACGACGTCCTCCTCTCGACCCTCACGACGATGCGGGTCGGTGGCCCGGCCGCGCGCGTCGTCACGGCCACGACCACCGACGAGCTCGTCGACGCGGTCCGTGAGGTCGACGACGCCGACGAGCCGCTGCTCGTCGTCTCGGGCGGCTCCAACCTCCTCGTCTCGGACGACGGCTTCGAGGGCACGGTCGTGCGCGTCGCCACGTCGGGCATCACGCCCGAGTCCGCCGACTACTGCGGCGGAGCCGTCGTCCGGGTGGCCGCCGGCGAGGCGTGGGACGACGTCGTGGCCCACGCCGTCGTGCAGGGATGGGCGGGCGTCGAGGGGCTGAGCGGCATACCCGGCCTCACCGGGGCCACGCCCATCCAGAACGTCGGCGCCTACGGCCAGGACGTCTCGCAGACGGTCGCGCAGGTGCGCACGTGGGACCGGCAGGAGCAGGCCGTGCGCACCTTCATGAACGCCGACTGCGCCTTCACCTACCGCCACTCGCGCTTCAAGGGGCACTCGCGCTACGTCGTGCTCGACGTGGTGTTCCAGTTCGAGGTCGCCGACCTCAGCCGCCCGGTGGCGTATGCCGCCCTGGCGAAGGGTCTCGGGGTCGAGCTCGGCACGCGCGTGCCCCTCCAGGACGCCCGTGAGGCCGTCCTCGCGCAGCGCCGGTCCCGCGGCATGGTGCTCGACGACGCCGACCCCGACACGTGGTCGTGCGGGTCGTTCTTCACCAACCCGATCCTCAGCCGCCACGAGTTCGACGACCTCGTCGAGCGCGTGGGGGAGCGGCTCGGGTGGGAGGGGCCGACGCCTCCGCGCTTCCCCGAGCCCGACGGCCGGGTCAAGACGAGCGCCGCGTGGCTCATCGACCACGCCGGCTTCGCCAAGGGCTTCGGCCTGCCGGCGCCTGCGGCGCTGTCCACGAAGCACACCTTGGCCGTGACCAACCGGGGCGGTGCCACGACCGCGGACGTCCTCGCCCTCGCCCGGCAGGTGCGCGACGGGGTGCGCGACACCTTCGGCGTGACGCTTGTCAACGAGCCGGTCATCGTCGGCGACCAGCTCTGAGAGCAGTTCCGGCGAGCGCTCGATCACCCGGCAAAGGCTCCGGTTCCCTTGGGAACCGGAGCCTTTCGCGTCAGACCGCGGGCCGCGACTACTTCGTCAGGACGACGGAGAAGGTCTTGGCCGGGATGCTCTTGTCCGTCGTGCTGACGGCGTAGGCCGGCCGGTTGAAGGCCAGGCGCAGGGCCGTCGTCGTGCCCTTGTCGACCTTGAAGAAGACCCACCCACGGTCGCGCTCGTCGCGCTTCGTCGTGAGCAGCGGGTCGGCCTTGTACGCCTTGCCGAACTCGGCCGTGGGCGCGACGTTCTGCTTGGGCTTCGTCGCGATGAGCGTCAGCATCTTCGGGTCGAGCGACGCCGAGTATCGAGAGCCGGCGGCGAACTCGACCTTGACCCCGACGATCTCGAAGGCCTCGGCCCCGACGGGCTGGTTCTTCGGGAACGGCAGGCCGCGCGAGACGCGCATGGCCGTGATCGTGTGGCCCAGCTGAGGGTCCTTGATGACGGCCTTGACGGTGCGCGTCGAGTACTTCGCCGGGGCGGCGGTCGTCGGCGCGGCCGTGGTGGGCGCTGCGGTCGTCGTGGACGTCGTCGAGGTGCTCGTCGCGGCCGGGGTCGTGCCGGCCGGCGCCGTCGGGTCGGCGGTCACGGGCGACTCCCCGCTGCACGCCGCGAGCGCGACGACGGGGGCGACGAGACCGACCACGGCGAGTCGTCGCAGACGGGCGCCGGAGGCGGTCGATGGGCGGGTGGTGGCGGGGGCAGAAGTCTTCATCTCCCGACCAGCATGACCGGGCGCACCGATCCTGAGCAAACCCGGTGGGGATGGGCGAGCAGGCCGGCTCCGTGGGGAGCGGCCCGTTATGACCGGTTACGACCCGGTCCTGCGTGTGGTCGGTGTCACGCCGGCCCGGCGAGCCAGGCGTCAACGTCGGCGAGCGCGGCCTTGCGCAGGCGGTCGGGCATCCGGCTGCCCTCGAGGGAGCCGCGGGCGAGCGCGGCGAGGCCGTCGTCGTCGAAGCCGAGCTCTCGGGCCGCGGCGTACTGCGCGGCCAGGCGGGACCCGAAGAGGAGCGGGTCGTCCGCGCCGAGCGCCACGGGGATGCCGGCCTCGACGATCCGGCGCAACGGGACGTCGCCCGCGTCGGCGTAGACCCCGAGGGCGACGTTGCTGCCCGGGCACACCTCGAGGGTCACGCCGGCCTCGGCGACGGCGTCGAGCACCTGTGGGTCCTCGACGCTGCGCACGCCGTGCCCGATGCGGTCCGGGGCGAGGTGCTCGAGCGTCTCCATGACGGACTGGGCGCCGAGGAGCTCGCCGCCGTGCGGCACGAGGGCCAGACCGGCCCGGCGGGCGATGGCGAAGGCCGGCGCGAAGTCGGCGACGGCTCCGCGCCGCTCGTCGTTGGACAGGCCGAAGCCGACGACGTCGCCGGCCTCCTCGCCCGCGTGGTGGGCGGCGAGGCGAGCGAGCGTGCGGGCCTCGAGGGGGTGGCGCATGCGGCTCGCCGCGACGACGACTCCGACCCCGATGTCCCCCGCGGCCGACACGGCGCGTGCCTCGTCGAGCACGATCTCGAGCGCCGGCGTGATCCCGCCGACGAAGGGGGCGTACGACGTCGGGTCGACCTGGATCTCGAGCCAGCGTGACCCCTCGGCCGCGTCGTCGGCCGCGGCCTCGCGCACGATCCGGCGCATGTCGTCCTCCCCGCGCACACAGGACCGGGCGGCGTCGTAGAGGCGCTGGAAGCGGAACCAGCCGCGCTCGTCGGTGGCTCGGGCGAGTCGAGGCGGCCAGCCCGTCACGAGGGCGTCGGGCAGGCGGATGCCGTGCCGGGCGGCGAGGTCTCGCACCGTGTCGATGCGCATCGAGCCCGTGAAGTGCAGGTGCAGGTGCGCCTTGGGCAGGTCCTGCACCGCACGCGTCATGCGGGTCAGTGTGTCATCCGGTCCCGGGCGGCGCAGAGCGGCCACGGCGCGGCTGGTGCCGGGCCGTGGCCTCTCTGCGGGTCGGGCGGGACTCAGTCCTCGTCGGGCTCGTCAGCGATCTCGTCGACGATGTGCATCGCGGCCTCCTCGGCCGACGCGCCGGCCCCGTCGACGCCGACGTCGCTGGCCCAGGCCTGCTTCTCGTCGTCGTCGTGGGCGCCCTCGTCGTCGGCCACGAGGCGACCGGCGCGGGCGTCGCCCACCTCGTGGTCGCCGAGCCAGTCGTCCTCGGCGTCGATGGCGTCGGGGTCGTCGCCACCGACGCGGTCGCCGTCGAGGCCGCTCTCGTTGTCGGGCGCGCCGTAGGCGGAGTCGGGGTCCGGCACCTCCTGGCGGATGCGCTCGTCGATGGTCTCGTCGACGGACTCCTCGTAGGCGGTCGTGCCGTGGGCGGTGACGCCCTGCGGCCGGTCGTTGGGCGAGTAGCCGCGGTCGAGCACGTCCTCGAGGTCACCGTCGTCGAGGGTGTCCTCGGGCTGGAGCTGGTCCTCGTCGTCGACGCTGTAGGTCGTCAGCTCGTCGTCGATGGTCTCGTTGGGATCCTGGTCGCTCATCGCGAGGCTCCTTCGGTGGCGGTGTGCGAGGGGCTCGTGGCGTCCCCGGCCGACGGCGTCTCGCCGTCGCCCTCTGCCCCTACCCCCGCGGCGCGGTCCTGCGTCAGCTTCTCGGCAGCGGCGAGGGCGACGCACGTCGCGACGCCGGCCATGGCCGTGCGCACCTCGTCGAGCACGGGGAAGGTCGGGGCCAGGCGGATGTTGCGGTCGCGCGGGTCGTGGCCCAGCGGGAAGGACGCGCCCGCCGGCGTCAGCGCGATGCCGGCCTCCTTGGCGAGCGCGACGACCCGGGACGCGGTCCCGTCGAGCACGTCGAGGTTGACGAAGTAGCCCCCGGTCGGGTGGCTCCACTCGGCGACCTCGAGCCCCGCGAGGCCGTTCGTCAGCGCCTCTGCGACCGCCGCGAACTTCGGCGCGATGATCTCGCGGTGCTTGCGCATGTGCGCACGCACGCCGTCGGCGTCGTGGAAGAACTCGACGTGACGCAGGTGGTTGACCTTGTCGGGACCGATGGAGCCCATCGCGAGGTGTCCGAGGTACCAGGTGACGTTGGCCGCGCTCGCGGCGAGGACGGCGACTCCGGCGCCCGCGAAGGTGATCTTCGAGGTCGAGGCGAACATGATCGGCCGGTTCGGGTGCCCGGAGGCGGCGGCGAGGCTGAGGATGTCGGCGCTCTTGGCCTCGTCCTCGGTGAGGTGGTGGAAGGCGTACGCGTTGTCCCAGAAGATCGTGAAGTCGGGCGCCGCTGCAGGCATGGCCGCGAGGCGGGCGGCGATCTCCTGCGAGACGACGGCACCGGACGGGTTGGCGTAGGTCGGGACGATCCAGATGCCCTTGACGCTCGGGTCGTCCTTGACGAGCGCCTCGACGGCGGCGATGTCGGGGCCGTCCGCGTGCATGTCGACGGTGACCATCTCGATGCCGAACGACGCGAGCATCGAGAAGTGGCGGTCGTAGCCGGGGACGGGGCAGATGAAGCGGACCTTCTCCTCCTGCGACCAGGGCCGCGGCGAGTCGACGCCGCCGAAGAGGAGGAAGTCGACGATCGTGCTGTACATCATCGTCAGGCTCGAGTTGCCGCCGGCGACGACCTGGCTGGGCTCGACCCAGAGCAGCTCGGCGAAGAGATCGCGCAGCTCGGCGAGGCCCTCGAGTCCGCCGTAGTTGCGCACGTCGACCCCGGCGCGGTCCTTCGTCGTGGTCGGCAGGCGCAGGAGGTCGTCGGAGAGGTCGAGCTGCGCGGCGGACGGCTTGCCCCGCGTCAGGTCGAGCCTGAGACCGCGCGACTGCAGGGCCGCGTAGGCTTCACGCTGCTCGGCGAGGAAGCCGGCCAGGTCGTCGTCGGACAGGGACGCGAGGGGGGTGCGCGGGTTCGTCACCTCTCGATCCTGCCACTGCGGCGGCCGGGTGGGGCGGCCGAGTCCGTATGCCGGGTCGCGCGGTTCCCCCCGCGGGCGCGGCAGGTGCCCGAAGGCTTCCCGAAGGGTCACGTGCCGGCGACGGGGGAGGGCCCGCGGAGGGGTTTCGGGTCGGTTCGCGTTGGGGCGCATCCGTCCCGTATGATCGTCCCTCGGACGGCTTCGCTGGCCATGCTGACGCATGCCGTCCCGCCGTGGACACCCAACGTCCCCGGCGAAGGGCAATAGCTCAATTGGTAGAGCACTGGTCTCCAAAACCAGCGGTTGGGGGTTCGAGTCCCTCTTGCCCTGCGCATCCCAGTGATGTGGTCGTCGTGCAAGGCGGCACGCGGCTTCTGCCCTGACGTGGGACTCCACGGTCCGGGTGTGGCGCCCGCGGGCCGACACCCAGGCAGAAAGAAGGAATCGTGACGGAGACGAGCGCCAAGCGCGGGTCCGGCCGTGCCGACAAGGCTCGCGGCGGCAACCCCGTATCGCGCCTCTTCGGCGCGATCAGCCTCTTCGTGCGCCAGATCCTCGACGAACTGCGCAAGGTCGTGCGGCCGACGGGTCCTGAACTCGTGCGCTACACGACCGTCGTGGTCGTGTTCGTCGTGATCATGATGGCGCTCGTGTCAACGCTCGACTTCGGTCTGAGCCGACTGGTCTCCTGGGTCTTCACCGGCTCGGCCACCTGAGGCACGAGCCACCGGCACCCGACCGGGATGTCACTGCCGGCCGTCACGGCCGGTCCACGAGCAAGGAAGTAGGTCAGAGCGTGTCCGAGCAGTTCGCCCACGAGGGCGCCCCGAACGGCGAGAGCACCGAGAGCGACGTCGTCGACCCCGCGGTCGAGACCGACGACCTCTCGGCCTCCGACGTCGAGTCGGGTGCTGAGGACGACGCCACCGACTCCGACCTCGACACCGTCGAAGCGGAGACCGACGACGAGTCCGGCGACGAGTCCGGCGACGACGTCGATGCCGCCGTTGACTCCGAGACGTCCGAGACCTCCGGTGACGACGAGCCGGTGGCCCAGGGCAGCGGCGACCCCGTCGCCGACTTCAAGGCCGACCTGCGCACGCGCTTCGGTGACTGGTACGTCATCCACTCCTACGCCGGCTACGAGAACCGCGTGAAGGCCAACCTCGAGACGCGCATCCAGACCCTCAACATGGAGGACTTCATCTTCGAGATCGAGGTCCCCATGGAGGAGGTCACCGAGATCAAGAACGGCCAGAAGAAGCAGGTCCGTCGCGTCCGGATGCCCGGCTACGTCCTCGTCCGCATGGACCTCACCGACGAGAGCTGGGGCGCCGTGCGCCACACGCCCGGCGTCACCGGGTTCGTCGGCAACGCCCACCAGCCGGTGCCGCTGTCGATCGACGAGGTCTTCACGATGCTCGCCCCGAACTTCGAGGCCGCTGCGGCCGCCGACGGCTCCGGCGCGTCGTCGAGCTCGAGCGCCGGCAAGGACGTGCGGGTCGTCGACTTCGAGGTCGGCGAGTCCGTCACCGTCATGGAGGGCCCGTTCGAGACCCTTCCCGCGACGATCTCCGAGATCAACCCCGACACCCAGAAGCTCAAGGTGCTCGTCTCCATCTTCGGCCGGGAGACCCCGGTCGAGCTCTCCTTCGCCCAGGTCGCCAAGATCTGATCGAGGGTCGTACGACCTCGTGCGGCTGACCGCACGAGGACATGCAACCGGGTCATCGCCCAAGGCGTCGGCCCAGCAACACAGAAGGTAGGCATCCATGCCCCCCAAGAAGAAGGTCTCCGGCTTCATCAAGCTGCAGATCCAGGCCGGTCAGGCCACCCCCGCCCCGCCCGTCGGCCCCGCCCTCGGTCAGCACGGCGTCAACATCATGGAGTTCGTCAAGGCGTACAACGCCGCGACGGAGTCCCAGCGCGGCAACGTCATCCCGGTCGAGATCACGGTCTACGAGGACCGCTCGTTCACCTTCGTGACGAAGACCCCGCCGGCCGCCGAGCTCATCAAGAAGGCCGCCGGCGTCGCCAAGGGCTCGGGCGAGCCGCACAAGACCAAGGTCGCCAAGCTCTCGCGCGACCAGGTCCTCGAGATCGCCCGTCAGAAGATGGAAGACCTCAACGCCCACGACGAGGAGATGGCGGCGCGCATCATCGCCGGCACCGCCCGCTCGATGGGCATCGACACCGAGCTCTGACGAGCTCGCGTCACCAGACGCCGGGACGCCCGCCCTCCGCGTGAGGGCGGGCACCCCCGGACCGGGCCACACGGCATACGGCCGTGAGGTCCCGTGGGAGACCAGCGCACGGTCGCACCACGACTCCACGAAGAAAGCAGGAGCAGTCATGAAGCGCAGCAAGAACTACCGCGCAGCCGCCGAGCTCGTCACGCCCGGCAAGGTCTACGCCCCGCTCGAGGCCGTCCGCGTCGCCAAGCAGACCGCCAAGGCCAAGTACGACGAGACCGTCGAGGTCGCCATGCGCCTCGGCGTCGACCCCCGCAAGGCCGACCAGGCCGTCCGCGGCACGGTCAACCTGCCGCACGGAACGGGCAAGACCGCCCGCGTCCTCGTCTTCGCCAACGGCGACAAGGCCGAGGCCGCCCGTGAGGCCGGCGCCGACCACGTCGGCTCCGACGACCTGCTCGAGAAGGTCCAGGGCGGCTGGCTCGACTTCGACGCGGTCGTCGCCACGCCTGACCTCATGGGCAAGGTCGGTCGTCTCGGCAAGGTCCTCGGCCCGCGTGGTCTCATGCCGAACCCGAAGACCGGCACCGTGACGATGGACGTCGCCAAGGCCGTCGCCGACATCAAGGGCGGCAAGATCGAGTTCCGCGTCGACAAGCACGCGAACCTCCACTTCATCATCGGCAAGGCCTCCTTCGACGAGACGAAGCTCGTCGAGAACTACGCCGCTGCCCTCGAGGAGATCCTGCGTCTGAAGCCGGCCAGCTCCAAGGGCCGCTACATCGAGAAGGCCACCGTCTCCACGACGATGGGCCCGGGCATCCCGCTCGACTTCTCCAAGACGCGCAACCTCCTCGCCGAGGAGGACCAGGCCTGACCGCCTGACGCACCCGACGCAGAGCCCGTCACCCTTCCGGGGGTGGCGGGCTCTCGTGCGTCTCCGACCGTCCTGGCTGGGGACGCTCCCGGCGCCGACGCCATTCGCTCACTCGAGTGAGCGCCCCGTCCCAGTCGAGTGGCCTCGTGGTCACACCCTGTCCCAGACCTCGGATCGGCGGGGTTCTCGGGGCGATCTGCGGCGTTTGCGCGGGTACGGTCGAAAGATGAGTCGTCACAGCGTATGCACCACGACACGTTCCCGATGGGTCCTCGGCGCTCTCGTCGTCGGGCTCCCTCTCTCCCTGTTGCCGGCCACGGCCGGCGCGCAGCCGGCGGTCGCGCCCGCCGCCGCAGCGGCTGACCGCGGCTGGCACGGCCAGCCCACCCCGCTACCGAAGGTCCCCGTCATGACGGGCTCCGGGGGTGCCGTCAGCTCGGTCGACCGCGACGCCTCGCAGGTCGGCATCGACGTCCTCGCCCGCGGGGGCAACGCAGCTGACGCTGCGGTCGCGACCGCAGCGGCGCTCGGCGTCACGGAGCCCTACAGCGCCGGCATCGGCGGCGGTGGCTTCCTCGTCTACTACGACGCGCGCAGCAGGAAGGTCTCGACCATCGACGGCCGCGAGACGGCTCCGGCGACGTTCACCGGCAAGACCTTCACCGATCCGGCCACGGGCAAGGCGATGGACTTCAACACCGTGGTGAACTCGGGGCTGTCGATCGGCGTACCCGGCACGCCCGCCCTGTGGGCCAAGGCGTTGCGCGACCACGGAACGCTGTCGCTCAACGCGGCGCTCAAGCCGGCCGAGCGCCTCGCCGCCACGGGCTTCGTCGTCGACCAGACGTTCGCCGACCAGACGGCAGCCAACGCCGCACGCTTCTCCGTGTTCCCCGAGACGGCGAAGGTCTTCCTGCGGGGCGGCCAGGCTCCGGCCGTGGGCTCGGTCTTCACCAACCCCGACATGGCCAGGGCGTACCGGACGCTGCGCACCCAGGGCACGGAGGCGCTGTATGCCGGCGCGCTCGGACGGGCGATCGTCGCCGAGTCCCGGGCGCCGCACACCAAGGCGGGTTCCTCGGTCATGGGCGGAAGGATGACGACGGCCGACCTGCGCGCCTACCGCGCCCTGACCAAGGCCCCGATCCACTCGCAGTACAAGGGCTACGACGTCTACGGCATGCCGGTCCCGAGCTCGGGCGGCATCGCGGTGGCCGAGATCCTCAACCTCGTCCAGGCCTACGAGGACCGCACGGGCGTCTCGACGTCCGACCTGTCGGACGTCGACTACCTGCACCGGTTCTCGGAGGCGTCGGCGACGGCCTTCGCCGACCGCAACCGCTGGGTGGGTGACGTCCCCGACGTGCCGGTCAAGGAGCTGACCGATCCTGCCTTCGCCGCAGAGCGCGCCTGCCTCTTCGACCCGATGAAGGCCCAGGCCCGTCCGATCCCGTTCGGCTCGCCCGACGGTGCCTACACCGCCTGCACGCCCGGCACGGTCGCGCAGAGCGAGCCCTACGAGGGGCAGTCGACGACGCACCTGACGGCCACCGACCGCTGGGGCAACGTCGCGTCGTACACCCTGACCATCGAGCAGACCGGTGGCTCGGGCATCACGGTCCCCGGGTACGGGTTCCTGCTCAACAACGAGCTCACCGACTTCAACTTCACGCCGCTGACCCCGGGCGTCCCGGACCCGAACCTGCCCGGCCCCGGCAAGCGTCCGCGGTCGTCGATGAGCCCGACGATCCTGCTCGACGACGGCAAGCCCTTCCTCGCGGTGGGTTCGCCGGGCGGTGCCACGATCATCACGTCGGTGTCGCAGACGATCCTCGGCTACCTCGACCGCGACCTGTCGCTCGTCGACGCGATCGCGGTGCCGCGCCTCAGCTCACGCAACGGCTCCAGCGAGGGCGCCGAGCCCGCGATCCTCAGCGGTCCGACCGGTGCGGCGCTGACGGCGATGGGCCACAAGCTGGCATCGGCGGGCACGCCGAACGAGATCGGTGCCGTGACGGCGATCCGCAGCCTGCGCGGGGGCCTGTTCGAGGCTGCCGCGGAGACGACGCGTCGTGGCGGCGGCTCGGCCATGGTCGTGCACCCCCGCTGACCTGACGACGAGACCCACGCGACGGGTGAGGCCGGTCCCGACGGGGCCGGCCTCACCTGTGTGCCAGGGCTCCGGCAGGTGCTTGAAATCGCAATCAGCGCATTACCACACCAACCTTGTGATTGACGCATCCAGCCCATAACACGCCGAGAGTCCGTGTCGTTGACATGAGTACATCGGTCAGGGGATCGATGAGCAGGGCATCGATGACAGGAGCACGACCATGAACAGGAAACTCACGGCGATCCTCGCAGCAGCGGCCATCTCCACGATGGCCGCGCCCCTCGGTGCCGCACCGGCATCCGCAGCACCGCCGGCGACCGGAGTCTCGGCCCTCGCCTACGGCACCTACGTCGTGGTCGGGGGCCTCGTGCGTTCCGGGCCCACGGCTCTCGCCTCGATCGGCTGCACGACTGCCTTCGGCCACACGGCCACGGGATCCACGGCGGCAGTCACCGTCCCGACGGCCGGGTCGGTGGGGGCGACGCGCACCTCGGCCGCGACCTCGACGACGACGACCTACAAGATCAGCCGTGCCACGGCGACCACGGGGGCGGTCAACCTCCTCGGCGGGCTCGTCCGAGCCGATGCCGTCACCGGGGCCAGCACGGCGACGTTGAGCACGTCAGGCGTCTACGGCGGCGGCAACCGCGCCGAGCTGATCGGCCTCAAGATCGGCGGGCGTGCCCTCAATGCGAACCCGGCTCCGAACTCGGCGATCCCGCTGCGGACCTCGGCCGGGGCCGCTCTCGCCACGGTCTACCTCAACACGCAGACGAAGGCGTTCTCCGGCAACGACTGGCGAGTCAGCACGACGGCCCTGCGGGTCGTCATCACCGCACAGAACTCCCTCGGCCTGCCGGTCGGGTCACGCATCGACGTCGGGGTCGCCAATACCTCCTTGTCGCGACCGGTGGTCGGGCTCGTCTCCGGCATGGGCTACGCCACGTCGGCCAACCTCGCCGACGGCGCCGTGTCCTCGAGCCGGACCGCTCTCGCGTACCCCCCGTGCACCGGAGGCTCGGGACGTGCGACGGTGGCCACGGCAGGGGTGCCGGGGGTCGTGTCGACCGGCACGACGACGACAGACGTCATCTCCACCATCACGGCCACGTCCCGTCGCAGCCAGGTGAAGAGCACCATCGGTGCGCCCCGCGTGCTGAACGGCCTCATCAGCGCCGACACGATCGTCGCCGAGACCTCGGCGGCCCAGTCGAGCGCGGGCGCCACCCCGGTGACCACCGACGCCTCGCGGTTCGTCGGGCTGCGCATCACCGGTCTGCCCTCCATCACCTCGACGGTCAAGCCCAACACGGTCGTGACCGTGCAGGGGCTCGGCCGGGTCACCCTGCACAAGGTGACCCGCACCGCGACGTCGGTCGAGGTCGTCATGATCGAGGTCGTCACCGACCGCGTGCTGGGCTCGCTGCCGACGGGCTCCGTCGTCCGGGTCGGCTACTCCGCGAGCTCGCTGCTCTGAGGCGGCACCCATCGTGACGAGGCCGCGGTCGGCATCACCGACCGCGGCCCGTCATTTGGGGGAGAGAGGGCATATGCCGGCCGCGACGTGGGAGGTCAGGCCGGCTTGGGGGTCGGCCAGGGCCACGCCGTGCAGCCCTTGAGGCCGTAGGTCTGCTGCATCATGACCGGGGCCACCTTGCCCGAGCCGCCGCAGTAGGCGTGCGCGTGCCCGATGCCGTGGCCGACCTCGTGGTTGACGAGGTAGGTGCGGTAGCCGGCGATGTCGGTGCCGTAGGCCTCCGCGCCGAGGACCCACCGTCGCAGGTTGAGCACCACCCGCCCGGAGTTGTGGCAGCTGACCTGGCCGCGGGTCTGCAGCGGCGCGCAGAGCCGGTCGGTCGTGTCGGGGCTCGCGAGCGAGATGCGCAGGTCGACCGCGGCACCCTTGGCGGCTGCGGCGGGGGAGACGTTGACGAAGCGGACGCCGTCCTTCGCCTGCCAGCCCCGCGGATCGGTCAGCACGCTCCCCACCGTGGTGGCCAGGTCCGCGGCCTTGATGTCGAGACCACCTTCGAGCTCCACGGTGTAGCGCACCGTGCGGCCGCTCGGGGGGGTCGGGCGCAGGGCGGCCGCGGGCATGGCCACGACCGTGAACCTCCCGGACCCAGCCTGGACGACCGCGCCCTTGTCGTCTTTGCCGTCGTCCTTGCCGTCGTTCTTCCCGGCGGCCACCGCGTCGTCCGACGACGTCGAGCCCGTGGTGCCTGCCGCACCGGTCGCACCCGTCGAGGCGGAGCCGTCGACCTGCGAGTCCGTCGCGGCCTCGGGCACTCGCTCGACCTGGTCGATGGGGACCGCGGGTGCCGTGCCGGCCGTCAGGGAGACCCGCGCGGCACGTGAGACCGCGCCCTCGGGGACCGGCTCGTCGGCGCCGGCCGACGTCACGACCCAGAGGTCGGCAGCCACGCACAGCACGACGGCCAGACCCGCCCACGTCCGGCGGCGGCGGATCGCCTGCCGCCGTGACGGGGTCGGGCGGCGGACTGCGCTGCCACTCGCCATGGGGGTCACGCTAGGTCACGTACCCGGTGTGGTGGGGGATCGTGCGTCGGACCCGCCGACAGGGCCCGGGCTCGATTTGGTCCGCAGCGGTCCAGCCCGTACTGTGGTCCACGACCAATGACCGCCGGTTGGAGGGCGTGGGCAACCACGATCTCCCGAAGGTTCCGCACGATGCGGGCAGCCAGCGCAGGACACTCAGCCTCACGGCATACCTCGAGTATGTCGCTGCGAGCCCCGAGCGCCCTGCGCCGGGGCTCTTTTCGTGCAGGCCCTCCGGGCCCCTTCGACAGGCGGCACCACGCAAGGGAAGGAGGCCCAGATGGCGAACTCCGAGAAGACGGCTGCCATTGCCGAGATCGCGGACAAGTTCCGTGAGTCCGGTGCGGCCGTTCTCACCGAGTACCGCGGTCTGACCGTGGCCCAGCTCTCGCAGCTGCGCACCTCGATCCGGGAACACGCCACCTACGCCGTGGTCAAGAACACGCTCACGGAGCGCGCCGCCAAGGAGGCCGGTATCACGGCCTTCGACGGTCACCTCCAGGGCCCCTCGGCCATCGCCTTCATCACCGGTGACCCGGTCGAGGCGGCCAAGGGTCTGCGTGACTTCGCCAAGGCACACCCCCTCCTCGTGATCAAGGCTGGCGTCCTCGACGGCAAGACCTTGTCTCCCGAGGAGATCACGAAGCTCGCGGACCTCGAGTCCCGCGAGGTTCTCCTGGCCAAGCTTGCGGGCGCCATGAAGGGCTCCCTCAACAAGGCCGCCTACCTCTTCGTCGCTCCTCTGTCGCAGACGGCCCGCGTGGTCGACGCCCTGCGCCAGAAGGTCGAGGCGCAGGGTCCCGCCACGGAGGCCGCTCCGGCCGCCGAGGCAACCACCGACGTCGCCGAGGGTGGCGACGAGAGTTGATTGCGCTCCTGCGCACCAGCTCGATTCAACAACACGCCACTCACGGCAATATCTAGGAAGGAAGCCACCATGGCGAAGCTCAGCACCGACGAGCTCCTTGACGCTTTCAAGGAGATGACCCTCATCGAGCTCTCCGAGTTCGTGAAGCAGTTCGAGGAGACCTTCGAGGTCACCGCTGCTGCCCCCGTTGCCGCGGTTGCCGCCGCTGCCGGTGGCGGCGCTGCCGCCGTCGAGGAGGAGGAGAAGGACTCGTTCGACGTCGTTCTCACCGCCGCGGGCGAGAAGAAGATCCAGGTCATCAAGGAGGTCCGCGCGCTCACGAGCCTCGGCCTCAAGGAGGCCAAGGACCTCGTTGACGGCGCCCCCAAGCCCGTCCTCGAGGGTGTCGACAAGGCTGCGGCCGAGAAGGCCAAGGAGCAGCTCGAGGGCGCCGGCGCGTCCGTCGAGCTCAAGTGATCTGACCCGGCTCTGCCGGGATCACTGCTCTACCGCGAAGGCGGGTCCGACCACACGGTCGGGCCCGCCTTTCGCTGTCCCGGTTTGCGGGGGTTGCTGGTTGGGCGGTCGTGCGGCGCGACGGCGCTCGCGGCGTGGAGCGTCGGCGGGGCGTATGCCGGCACGCTCGCTCCCAGCGTCAGCGCCCGCCGTCGATGCCGCGACCACCGCCACGCCCCGCGCCCCTCGAACGGGGGGCTGCGTCAGGCGGCGTGGGCCATGGCGTCCTTCAGGGCGGCGAGGACGAGGGCGACGCGGTCGGGGCGCGCGTTGTGGCCCATCAGGCCGATGCGCCAGACGGTGGAAGCGAACTCGCCCACGCCGGCGCCGATCTCGAGGTTGTGGCGCTCGAGCAGGTAGGCGCGGACGGCGGCTGAGTCGACCCCGTCGGGCACGCGGACCGTCGTCAGCTCGGGCAGGCGGGAGCCCTCGGCGGCGAAGAGGGCGAGGCCCATCTCCTCGAGGCCGTACTGGAGGAGGCGGCCGGCCTCGGCGTGGCGGTCCCAGACCTTCTCGAGGCCCTCGTCGGCGATGCGCTGGAGGCCTGCATGGAGGCTCGCGACCATCGCGGTCGGCGCCGTGTGGTGGTAGGTGCGCTTGCCCGAGCCAGAGGCCTCACCGACGTAGCCGCCGAGCAGGCCGAGGTCGAGGTACCAGGACGACGGCTTCTCGACGCGGCGCTCGAAGGCGCGGTCGCTGATGGTGAAGGGAGCGAGGCCGGGCGCGACGCCCAGGCACTTCTGGGTGCCGGCGTAGCCGATGTCGATGCCCCAGTCGTCGGCGCGCAGCTCGATCCCGCCGATGCTGGTGACCGCGTCGACGAGCAGCAGGGCGTCGCCCTTGACCGCGCCGAGGGCGGCGACGTCGGAGCGGACGCCGGTGGACGTCTCGGCATGGACTGCGGCGATGATCTTCGGTGCGGGGTGGGCGGCGGCGACCCTCTCGGCATCGACGGGTGTGCCCCACTCGTGGTCGACGCGGACCACCTCGGCGCCGTGACGGCCCGCGACGTCGACCATGCGCTCCCCGAAGAGCCCGTTGACCGCCACGACGACGACGTCGCCGGGGGAGACGGTGTTGACGAAGGCGGCCTCCATGCCCGCTGACCCGGTGGCCGAGAGTGGGAGGGTGCGGCGGTTGTCGGTGCCCCAGGCGTACCGGAGCAGGTCGCACGTCTCGTCCATGATCGCGAGGAAGTCGGGGTCGAGGTGTCCGAGCAGAGGTGCTGCGAGGGCGAGGGTCGCCTCGGGGTAGGGGTTGCACGGACCGGGACCGAAGAGGTGCCGGTCGGCGATCGGGCGGCGGGTCGTGACGGGCGGGGTCGCGGTCATCAGAATCCTGCTCCGGGGTTGAGGATGCCCTGCGGGTCGAGGGCGTTCTTGATGCGGTGGGTGAGGGCCATGACGTCGGGCCCGAGCTGCTCGGGCAGGGCCGCGCGCTTGAGCCGGCCGACGCCGTGCTCGCCGGTGATGGTGCCGCCGAGCCCGATCGCGAGGCTCATGACCTCCGAGAAGGCCTGTGCCGCACGGGAACCGGCGTCCGTGTCGCCCGGCGGATAGACGATGACGGGGTGCGTGTTGCCGTCGCCGGCGTGGGCCACGACGGGGATCTCGAGGTCGTATCTGCGTGAGATGTCGGCGATGCCGGTCAGCAGGTCGGGGAGGCGCGGCACCGGCACGCCGACGTCCTCGAGCATGATCGCACCTCGCCGCTCGATGGCGACGATGGCGGCTCTGCGGGCCGCGACGAACATCTCGCCCTCGGCGGCATCCGTCGTCGTGAAGCACTCGCGCGCGCCGCCATCCCTGCACAGCCGCTCCATCACGGCGATCTCCTCGCCGCGGGCCGCGCCGGGGGCGTCGGACTGCGCGAGCAGCATGGCTCCGGCCTCGCGGTCGAGCCCCATGCTGCGGTGGTCCTCGACGGCGTTGACCGACGCCCGGTCCATGAGTTCCATCATCGACGCGCGGAGGGTGTTGCCGATGGCGACGACCACCCGCGCGGCGTCCTCGACGGTGTCGAAGGTGGCCACGAGGGTGGCGGGCGGCGCCTGCGCGGGGACGAGACGTAGCGTCGCCCGGGTCACGACGCCCAGAGTCCCCTCGCTGCCCACGAAGAGCTTGACGAGCGAGAGGCCTGCGGTGTCCTTGACGCGCTGGCCGCCGAGGTGCACGAGCGTCCCGTCCGCGAGGACGACGTCGAGGCCGAGCACGTAGTCGGTCGTCACGCCGTACTTGACGCAGCACAGGCCGCCCGCGTTCGTCGCGACGTTGCCGCCGATCGAGCAGATCTCGAAGGACGACGGGTCGGGCGGGTACCAGAGCCCGTGCTCGGCGGCCGCCTGCTTGACCTCGACGTTGAGGGCTCCGGCCTCGACGACCGCCGTGCGCGTGGTCGGGTCGATCTCGACGGTCCGCATCCGCTCGAGACTCAGCACGATGCAGCCGTCGACGGCGTTCGAGCCCCCTGAGAGCCCGCTGCCGGCACCGCGGGGCACGACGGGGACCTCGTGCTCCCCGGACCAGCGCACGGTGGCCTGCACGTCGGCGGCGCTCGTCGCGCGGACCACGGCGAGCGGCACACCGGCTCCGGCGTCAGCCGTGTAGTCGAAGCGGTGGGCCGCCACGGTGTCGGGGTCGGTCAGCAACGCGCCGGGCGTCAGGGACTCGGCGAGCCCCTCGAGGGCGCGCAGGTCGGGAGCGTCCTTGCTCACTGTCGTCACCGGTCCACCGTAACCACGACCGGTGGGCGCGGGCGTCCCGGGCGAGGAGATGGCGTACGCCGTCCCGCGATCCGCCGATGGGCCCCGGTAGGTTTGCCCGCATGGGATGGCTGTCGCGCACCTTCAGGCCCGCTGCTGACGACGACGCGGACACCGCCGCCGAGCAGGCGCCCCCCGTTGACCCCGACGCGCCCGAGGTGGCAGCGGCGCCGACGGTGCCCGCCCAAGCGCACAGCCCGGCCGCCGCGCCCGGCCCTGCTGCGGCAACCAGCCCTCTCGGGGCACTGACCGCCTCGATCCGCACGGCGCCTCCGACCCCGACGGCGGGCCCGATGGCCGACGCCTCGAGACCGACGACCGACGCCTCGAGTCCGACAGGACGCTACGGGCCCCTGGTGTGCGTGACGCGCTTCGACAGCGCGCCGCCCGAGCTGGAGTGGCAGCTGCCGCTCAACGGCGAGCTGTACCGGCTCATGCCGGGCTCTGACCGGCCGGACTACTCGCTGCTCGTCCTCGAACGCCCGCTGCACTTCTACCCCCGCGACGGGTTCGACCTGCGTCGCGTTGAGCCAGAGCAGCAGGTGCAGGACCGCAAGGGCCGGACGATGGTGCGCGTGCACGCGCTGCTGCTGTGTGCGCGCTTCGTCGGCCAGCAGCTGCACCCGGGCATGGCCGACCTCGCCGTCAACCTCGCCTACGTCATCGACAACTCGCTGGCCCGCGACGCCGAGGTCGACTTCGCCAAGATCCAGTTCGCCGCGATCGGCTTCCTCAGCGAGGGCCACGCCCCGCTAGCCACGGCAGAGCCGGCCACCGAGGCCCCCGCGACGCCCGTCACCGATCCCATGGACGAGCCGGTCACCGACCCCGCCACGGAGCCGACCCCGCCGACCCCGTCGGTCACGTCGGACGCAGCGGCGGGCGGACGGCATACGCCCCCCACGCGGCTCGACGGGCTGCTCGACGAGCTGGCGACGACCCTGCGCCGCGGCGTCGAGGAGCAGCGGGGCGCGCCGGTCCAGCGGATGACCGCAGCCCTGACGATGGACGCCGACCACCGACTGACGGGGCTGTCGGGCAACGCCGACGGCCGGGCACCCGTGCCCAGCCCCGAGACCTTCGGCCGGATCGCCGACCTGCTCGCCCGCCTCGCGGACCTCGAGGGGGCCGACCGCGTCGCTGCGGTCACCCTGCGCGTCGACGGGGACGTCGTGACCCACGAGGTCACGGCCACGCACGACGGAGGTCAGTCGCCGGCGACCTCGCGGTAGCCGCGCACGCGTGCCGGGTCGGCGAGTCGACCGACACTGATCTCCCACATGCCGCCGTCGAAGCTCTCGTAGACGAGGACGGCATCGGATGAGTCCGTCGCGACGAACTCGACGAAATCGCACGTGCCCCGGACGCCGAGACCCGTGTCACCCTCGGCCGTGTAGGTGAGCGACCCGGCCTCGAGCAGCGTCCAGTCGCGGCCGTCGAGACTCATGGCCCCGTGCTCCGGGTCGCCGAAGAGGTCATCCCGAGTCCGCCAGTGGATGACGCACCCGGCGCCGCGCGGCTGCAGCGAGAGCCACTCCCGCGGCCCCGACGAGGTGATGCAGTGCTCGCCCCACCGAGTGCCGCCGAGGTCGAACCGGACGGTCCCGACGACCCGGTACGTGCTGCCCTCGACCTCGAGCAGAGCCCCCGGTGCGACCTGTGACGGCCGCAGTTCTGCGCGCATGCATCCTCCTGGCTCCACATGACTCGCACAGGTTAACCGTGGGGGAGCCGCCTGGCCGGGAGAACCCGACTGGCGCGTAACTTCCGCCCGGCGCCCTCGTTTCCCCCGTAGCCGAGTCGAGACGGCCAGGAAGACATAGGTGGATGCCACATGGGTGTGGAGATCGCGGTGCAAGGTCTGACCAAGACCTTCGGTTCGCAGACGATCTGGCGGGACGTGACCCTCACGCTTCCCGCGGGAGAGATCTCGGTCATGCTCGGGCCCTCGGGCACCGGCAAGTCCGTGTTCCTCAAGACGCTCGTCGGCCTGCTCAAGCCCGATGCCGGGTCGATCGTCATCAACGGACGTGACCTGACCCGCCTGCGCGAGGCCGACCTCTACGAGGTGCGCAAGCTCTTCGGCGTCCTCTTCCAGGACGGCGCCCTGTTCGGGTCGATGACCCTCTACGACAACGTCGCCTTCCCGCTGCGCGAGCACACGAAGAAGACCGAGGCCGAGATCAAGCGCATCGTGACCGAGAAGATGGACCTCGTCGGTCTGTCCGGTGCCGAGGGCAAGCTCCCGGGAGAGATCTCAGGCGGCATGCGCAAGCGCGCCGGACTGGCCCGGGCGCTCGTTCTGGACCCCGAGATCCTCCTCATCGACGAGCCGGACTCCGGTCTCGACCCGGTGCGCACGAGCTACATCAACCAGCTCTTCGTCGACCTCAACGCGCAGATCGACGCGACGTTCCTCATCGTCACGCACGACATCAACACGGCCCGGACGGTGCCCGACAACATCGGCCTGCTCTACCACAAGCACCTCGCGATGTTCGGGCCGCGCGAGATGTTGCTCAGCTCGGAGGAGCCCGTCGTGCGGCAGTTCCTCAACGCACAGACGATCGGCCCGATCGGCATGTCGGAGGAGAAGGACGCCGACGAGCTGGCCGCCGAGTCCGGTCAGGAGCTGCCGCCCCTGCCGCCGATCGCCCTCCAGCTCCCGACGAGCGACGGCAAGCCGCGTCGCGCGGAGCGGCCCGCCGGCGGCTGGTGCCGCGACAACGGCATCACCCCGCCTCCCGGCTCCTTCGAGTCGCGCAACGCCGGCATCCCCGGTGTCCGGGCGGGGGTGAGCTGACGTGGCCGCACCCCTCACGGGCGCCCTGCGCCAGTCCGGCTCGCTCTTCG
This sequence comes from Terrabacter sp. 2TAF16, assembly GCF_052115065.1. Classification (NCBI taxonomy): domain Bacteria; kingdom Bacillati; phylum Actinomycetota; class Actinomycetes; order Micrococcales; family Intrasporangiaceae; genus Terrabacter; species Terrabacter sp. 2TAF16. The sequence continues at coordinate 500,206 of NZ_JBFRFZ010000006.1, read as the reverse complement.
CACTCGCCCTCGACGTGTTCCGGGCCCTGCCCAAGCGCCCGTTCCAGGTCAAGGAGTTCATCCAGCAGGCGTGGTTCATCGCGAGCGTGACGATCCTGCCGACCGCCCTCGTCTCCATCCCGTTCGGCGCGGTCATCGCCCTCCAGCTCGGCACCCTGACCCGTCAGCTCGGCGCCCAGTCCTACACCGGCGCGGCTAGCGTCCTCGCCGTGCTGCGCGAGGCCAGCCCCATCGTCACAGCGCTGCTCATCGCCGGCGCGGGTGGCTCGGCCATCTGCGCCGACCTCGGCTCGCGCAAGATCCGCGAGGAGATCGATGCGATGGAGGTGCTCGGTATCAGCCCGATCCAGCGCCTCGTCGTGCCGCGCGTGCTCGCCTCGATGCTCGTCGCGGTCCTGCTCAACGGGCTCGTGTCGGTCGTCGGCGTCGTCGGCGGCTACGTCTTCAACGTCATCGTCCAGGGCGGCACACCGGGCGCGTACATCGCGAGCTTCACCGCGCTGGCCCAGCTGCCCGACCTCTGGACCGCCGAGATCAAGGCCCTGATCTTCGGTGCCATCGCGGCCGTCGTCGCGGCCTACAAGGGGCTCAACGCGGGCGGTGGTCCCAAGGGCGTCGGCGACGCGGTGAACCAGAGCGTCGTCATCACCTTCATGCTGCTCTTCGTCGTCAACTTCGTCATCACGGCCGTGTACTTCCAAGTCGTCCCGCAGAAGATCTGAGGAGAGGGCGATGGCGACCAGGACCCAGAACCGGACTCGACCGGGCTCGGAGCGGCTGCTCCACCTCGCGAGCCGGCCCTCCCGCGCGCTCGACTCGCTGGGCGAGCAGATGCGCTTCTACGTGCGCTCCCTCGCGTGGAGCGGACGCACGATCCGCCGGTACAAGAAGGAGGTGATCCGGCTGCTCGCCGAGGTCTCCCTCGGCACCGGTGCGCTCTCGGTCATCGGCGGCACGGTGGGCGTCATCGCCTTCCTCGCCTTCTTCACCGGCACCGAGGTCGGCCTGCAGGGCTACTCCTCGCTCGAGCAGCTCGGCACCGGGGCCTTCACGGGCTTCTTCTCGGCCTACCTCAACACCCGGGAGATCGCCCCGCTCGTCGCGGGACTGGCGCTCGCGGCCACGGTCGGCTGCGGCTTCACCGCCCAGCTCGGCGCCATGCGCATCTCGGAGGAGGTCGACGCGCTTGAGGTCATGGGCATCCCGTCGCTGCCGTTCCTCGTCACGACCCGCATGATCGCCGGCTTCATCGCCGTCATCCCGCTCTACGTCCTCGGGCTGCTCAGCTCGTATGCCGCCACGCGCTTCATCTCGACGGCGTACTTCGGGCAGTCGGAGGGCACCTACGACCACTACTTCCACCTGTTCCTGCCACCGGGTGACGTCTTCTGGTCGTTCTCGAAGGTCATGGTCTTCGCGGTCGTCATCATCCTCATCCACTGCTACTACGGCTACACGGCGTCGGGCGGCCCGGCCGGGGTCGGCGTCGCCGTCGGCACCGCGGTGCGCACGTCGATCGTCGCCATCAACATCGTCGACTTCTTCCTCTCCCTGGCCATCTGGGGCGCGACGACGAGCGTGAGGATCGCCGGATGAGCGACACCAGTCCAGGCCCGCTCACCCAGCTGACGCGGTGGCGCATCGGCGTGAAGGCCTACGGCATCGTCTTCCTCCTCGTGCTGGCGCTGCTCGTGGGCCTGGCCATCGCGTCCTTCCAGAAGCGCTTCACGCCCGTCGTCATGGTCACGCTCGAGACCGACCGCCTCGGCAGCCAGCTGCAGGAGAGCTCCGACGTCAAGCTGCGCGGCCTGCTCGTCGGCGAGGTGCGCCACGTCGAGGCCACCCCCACGGGAGCGCGTCTGGAGCTGGCCCTTCAGCCCGACGAGGTCGCAAAGATCCCGTCCAACGTCAGTGCACGGCTGCTGCCCAAGACGCTCTTCGGCGAGCGCTACGTCGACCTCGTGACGGCCACGTCGAACGCCCGGCCCATCGAGGCGGGGGACACCATCCCGCAGGACCGCAGCCGGGTGTCCATCGAGCTCGAGACGGTCCTCGACAACCTCTACCCGCTGCTGCGCACGGTGCAGCCGGCCAAGCTCGCGACCACCCTCAACGCGCTGTCGACCACGCTCGACGGCCGCGGCGACCAGATCGGCCGCAACCTCGTGCTCGTCGACCGCTACCTCAAGGCGCTCAACCCCAGCATGCCCACGATCCGACAAGACATCTCGCTGCTCGCCGACACCGCCGACCTCTACGCCGGCGTCGCGCCCGACTTCTTCCGTCTGACCGAGTCGCTGCGCGTCACGAACAAGACCATCGTCGAGAAGGACCAGCAGCTCGCGGCCTTCCTCGTCGGCACCGCAGGGTTCGCCAACGAGGCGGCCGGCTTCCTGCGCGACAACGAGCAGCGCATCATCCAGGTCGGCCAGGTCAGCAAGCCGACGCTCCAGCTGCTCGCCGAGTACTCTCCGATCTACCCCTGCGTGGCCTCGGGCCTGGTCAACTGGCTGCCGCGCGCCAACGCGGCCTTCGCCGGCGGAACCTTCCACATCACCCTCGAGGTCGTGCCTCCCCGACAGCCGTACAGGCCGGGGGAGGAGCCCCGTTGGGACGACCAGCGCGGGCCCCACTGCTACGGCCTGCCCACGCCCGACGGTTCACAGGCGAACCCCTTCGCGGGCAACCACTTCGACGACGGCACCCAGCCCGCGAGCGACGCGACGCCCTTCTCGTCCGTGCCCCAGGCACTGCTCGGCGACGCCTCCGCGGCCGACTCCGGCAGCGCCGGCACGGTCGACGAGCAGCGCGTCGTCGGGGCGCTGCTGGCCCACGGCGGACAGCCGTCCGACGGCGGCGAGAGCGGCATCCAGACCCTGCTCGCCGGGCCGATGATGCGCGGCACGGTGGTGAGCACCCGATGAAGGTCAAGGGCTCACTCATCAAGCTCATCGTCTTCGCGGCGGTCACGCTCTTCGCGACGAGCGTTCTCGCGCTGACGATCGCCAACATCCAGCTCGGCTCCAAGTCGACCTACACGGCCGTCGTCACCGACGCGACGGGTGTCATCGCCGGGCAGGACGTCCGCATCGCCGGTGTCAGGGTCGGCGAGGTCACCGACGTCCGCGTCGCCCACGACGCGACGTCCGAGGGCGCCACGGCCGAGATCGACTTCTCGGTGCTCAAGAGCTCGGTGCTGACGCAGGGCACCGAGGTGACGGTCAAGTACCGCAACCTCGTCGGCCAGCGCTACCTCGCGCTGAGCCAGGGCACCGGCGCCCCCGCCCCGCTCGCCGACGGCTCGACGATCCCGCTCTCGCGCACCCACCCCGCGCTCGACCTCACCGTCCTCTTCAACGGCTTCAAGCCGCTCTTCGCCGCGCTGTCGCCGAGCGACGTCAACGAGCTCTCGGGCCTGCTCATCCAGACGTTGCAGGGGGAGGGCGGCGACGTCAACACCCTGCTCGCCAAGACGGCCAGCCTCACGTCCGCCATCGCCGACCGCGACGCCGTCATCGGCCGCACCATCGACAACCTCAACACCGTGCTCGGCACCGTCGATGCCCACGACCAGCAGCTGCTCTCGCTCATCGACCAGCTCCAGCGCTTCACGAGCGGGCTCGCGGCCGACCGCGAGACGATCGGCCGTTCGCTGTCCGGGATCAACACCCTCTCGGCCGAGACCGCCGACCTGCTCGTCTCGACGCGCCCGCTCATCAAGGACGACGTCTCCCAGCTGCGCACGCTGGCCACGACGCTCAACAAGCCGGCCAACGTCAAGGAGTTCGAGGACTTCATCACCGGCGCGCCGGGGCGCATCGCCACGCTGACGCGCACGGCGACCTACGGGTCCTGGTTCAACTTCTACCTCTGCAAGTTCGACGCCTTGAGCCCGATCCTCCCGGGCGTGAGCCCCACCTACGACGTCTCGTCAGCGAGGTGCGAGTCATGAGCATCCCCTTCCGAGAGCGCAACCCGGTCCCGATCGGTGCGATCGGCCTGCTCGTCATCGCGGTGGTGCTCTACCTGGCGTTCAACGCCTCCAGCCTTCCGCTCATCGGCGGCGGGACGGCATACAGCGCGGCCTTCTCGGAGGCCGGCGGCATCAAGCCCGACGACGACGTGCGCATCGCCGGGGTCAAGGTCGGCAAGGTGACCGGCGTCGACCTCGAGGACGGCCACGTCCGCGTCGACTTCACCATCACCGAGGACGCGAGCTTCGGCCCGCAGACCGGTGCCTCGATCCGGATGAAGACGATCCTCGGGGAGAAGTACGTCGCGCTCGACCCCAAGGGGCAGGGCCAGCTCGCCGCCGACGCGCAGATCCCGGTCTCGCGCACCGTCAGCTCCTACGACGTCATCAACGCCTTCCAGGACCTCACGACGACGACCGAGCGCATCGACACCGACCAGCTCGCGAAGTCCCTGACGGTCATCGCCACGGAGTTCAAGGACAGCCCGCAGTACGTCAAGGCCACGCTCGACGGCCTCTCACGCCTCTCCCGCACGGTGGCGAGCCGCGACGCCGAGCTCGGCTCGCTGCTCCAGCGGGCCAACGGCGTCACCGGCCTCGTCCGCAGCCGCAACGAGCAGGTCAGCACGCTCATCCGTGACGCCGACCTGCTCATGGTCGAGCTCGTCAAGCGTCGCGACGACATCCGCACGCTCTTCCGCAACACCTCGGCGCTCGCCAAGCAGCTGACCGGCCTCGCGCGCGACAACCGGGCACAGCTGAAGCCGGCCCTCGCCCAGCTCGACACGACGCTCGCCATGCTCCAGAAGCACGACGCCGACCTCCAGAAGACGATCCAGGCGATGGCGCCCTTCACGCGGGTCTACGCCAACACCCTGGGCACCGGACGCTGGTTCGACACGTGGGTCTCCAACCTCGTCGTGCCGGTCGGCACGCCCGGGCTCGCCCTGCCCGGCACGAAGCTGCCCGACCTGCTCCTTCCCGGCACCTCCGGAGGTGGTCGCTGATGCCTGCGCGCCAAGGATCCCGTATCCCGTTCGGCCGGCTGCACGGCCCCGCCACCGTGCTCGGCAAGGTCGTCAGCGGCCTCGTCGTCGTCGCGCTCGTCGCGGCCGGCATCGTCTTCTGGCCCCGCCAGGGCCAGACGTCGGTCAGCGCCGACTTCACGCGCGCCGTCGGTCTCTACCCCGGGTCCGACGTGCGCATCCTCGGGGTCAAGGTCGGCCAGGTCGACACCGTGACGCCCGAGGGCGACCACGTGCACGTCACCTTCAGCTACGACGACAAGTACCGCGTTCCCGCCTCGGCCAAGGCCGCGATCGTCGCGCCGTCGCTCGTCTCGGACCGCTACGTCCAGCTGCTCCCCGTCTACGAGGCGGGCCCGGCCCTGGCTGCCGGGACGCGAATCCCCTTGGAACGCACGGCCGTTCCGGTCGAGCTCGACCGTGTGTCGCAGAGCCTCGACGACCTCATGGTGGCGCTCGGTCCCGACGGGGCCAACAAGGACGGTGCTCTCAACGAGCTGCTGCGCACCTCTGCCGCCAACCTCGACGGCAACGGCGACAAGATCAACGGCACGGTGCACGACCTCTCGACCGCGCTCTCGACCCTGTCCGGCAGCCGCGACGACCTCTTCGGCACCGTGAAGAACCTCCAGTCCTTCACCTCGATGCTCGCGACGAACAACGCGCAGGTGCGGCGGCTCAACACCGACCTCGCGACCGTGGCGACCCAGCTGAGCGAGGAGCGCGAGAACCTCAAGGCGACGCTCGAGAGCCTCGGGGTCGCGGTCGACGAGGTGTCGGGCTTCGTCTCCGACAACCGGGCGCTGCTCAAGAGCAACCTCGACCGGGCGGTCACCGTCACCAACGCCTTCGCGAAGAACCGTCAGGCCCTGGCCCAGCTCCTCGAGAACGCCCCGGTCGCGCTGTCGAACCTCCAGAACGCCTACCACCCCGAGACCGGCACCCTCGACACCCGCAACAACGCCAAGGGCCTCGACGACCCGCTGCTGCTCGTGTGCTCGATCCTCACCGGCCCGACGCACACCGGCAACACCAAGCTGTGCGACTCCCTCAAGAAGGCGTTGCTGCCGAAGCTGCCCACCCTGCCGTCGCTGCCGAGCGGCACTGCGCTGCAGGGCACTCCGCAGTCGAGCGGCCTCGTCAACCTGCGTGGCGCCGACCCCACCCTCGGCGGACTGCTCGGAGGCTCCCGATGACGTATGCCGTCCGCTCCCGTTCCCGACGCCGGTCCGCCGTCGTCGTGCTGGCCTCCCTCGCTCTCGGGGGCTGCAGCGCCTACGACCTCCCGCTGCCGGGTGGCGCCGGCACCGGCGACGACTCCTACACGGTCACCGCCGAGTTCGCCGACGTGCTCGACCTCGTGCCGCAGTCGTCGGTCAAGGTCAACCAGGTGACCGTGGGGTCCGTCGAGGACATCCAGGTGACCGGGTGGACCGCGACGGTCCGGCTGCGGCTCCCCGGCAACGTCGTGCTGCCCGACAACGCCACGGCCGAGCTCAAGCAGACCTCGCTGCTCGGCGAGAAGTACGTCGCGCTGGCGGCCCCCACCGACGTGCCGGCCCAGGGCCGCCTCGGGCAGGGTGACCGCATCCCGCTGTCGCGCACGAGCCGCAACCCCGAGGTCGAGGAGGTCCTCGGCGCGATGTCGTTGCTGCTCAACGGTGGTGGTGTCGCACAGCTGAAGACCATCGAGGCCGAGCTCAACAACGCCCTCCGCGGTCGCACCGGCGACGTCAAGGACCTCGTCACGCAGCTCAACACGTTCGTCGGGGGACTCGACGCCCAGAAGGGCGAGATCGTCCGGGCCATCGACAGCATCGACCGGCTCTCGTCGACCCTGGCCCGGAACCAGGCCAAGATCGCCGCGGCACTGGACGAGCTGCCCAAGGGCCTGACGATCCTCGCCGACCAGCGTCGGCAGCTGACGGCGATGCTGACGGCGCTGCGTGACCTCGGCGAGGTCGGCACCCGGGTGATCCGAGGGTCGCGCGCCGACCTCGAGGCCAACCTCCGGGCCGTGAGCCCGATCCTGCGCCAGCTCAACAAGGCCGGTGACGACCTGCCGAAGAGCTACCAGCTGCTCCTGACCTACCCCTTCCCCAACAACGCCCAGAACACGATCAAGGGTGACTTCACGAACCTCTGGGCCACCCTCGACACCAACCTCGACACCATCGCCGGCAACCTCGGCGTCGGGAAGCTCCCGAACCTCCCGGGCATCCCGGGGGTGCCGCTGCCCTCCGTGCCACTGCCGTCGGTGCCGCTGCCCTCGGTCCCGCTGCCCTCGGTCCCGCTGCCGAGCGTCACCGTGCCCTCGGTGCCCGGGGTGCCCCTGCCGACGACGCTGCCGGGCGGCCTGCTCGGCTCGAGCCGGCCCGGCTCGGGAGCCGGCACCGCCGACGCGGCGTCGTGGTCCACGCTCTTCCCCACGGGAGGCTCTCGATGATCACCCGCACCGTCCGACTCCAGCTGGCCGCCTTCGCCCTGCTGTCCATCACCCTCGTCGCGATCCTGTCGGCCAACTACGTCGATCTCACCGACAAGATCGCCGGCGGGAGCTACGTCGTGTCCGCCGACCTCGCCCAGTCGGGTGGCATCTTCGTCGGCGCCGAGGTCACCTACCGAGGCGTCACGGTCGGGAAGGTCGACGGGATGCGCCTGGCGGGCGACGGCGTCGTCGTCGACGCGCGCCTCGACCGCGGCACGGAGGTCCCCAAGGACACGAGGGCCGTCGTCGAGAACCGCTCGGCGGTGGGGGAGCAGTACCTCGACCTCCAGCCACGCACGCCTCGGGCGCCCTACCTCGCCGCCGGTGACGTCATCCCGCGCGACCGGACCGCGTTCCCGCTCCGTATCGACCAGCTGCTCCAGCACGTCGACGACACGGTGTCGTCGGTGCCGCGCGACGCCCTCGTGACGACGGTCGACGAGCTGGCCGAGGCGTTCAAGGGTGGTGGCTCCGACCTGCAGCGGCTCATCGACTCGGGTGACGCCCTGACCGCGGCCGCCTCCGAGGCGCTTCCCGAGACGACCCGTCTCATCGACGACGGACGGATCGTCCTCGACACGCAGGTCAAGAGCGGCGACGACATCCGCACCAGCGTGTCCGGCTTCGCGAACGTCGCCGACGCGCTCCGTCAGGCCGACCCCGACCTGCGCGTCGTCCTCGACCGAGGGTCCGTCGCGGTCGAACAGCTCGATGCCCTCATCTCGGAGAACAAGCAGAGCCTGGCTGCGCTCCTCGCCAACTTCATCACCATCGGCAACGTGACGACGGCGCGGCTCGACGGCATCGAGCAGCTCCTCGTCACCTACCCCGACGTCGTGACGGGTGGCTTCAGCGTCGTGCCCGGCGACGGCACCGCGCACTTCGGGCTCGTGCTCAACGTCGACGACCCCAAGGCGTGCGAGGCCGGCTACGAGGGCACGACGAAGGTCGACCCGCACCGCACGACGGGCCTGCCGCCCGTCAACCTCGACGCGCACTGCGCGGCCTCTCGCGGCTCGGGCGTCAACGTGCGCGGGGCCCAGAACGCCCCCAAACCCACCCGAGGGGGGCAGAGCGGGCAGAGCTACCCGATGTCCTTCGGGGCGACCCCGGTCGCCCTCGGCAACCGGGCCGTGACCTCCGGCAGCCCTGAGTCGTTGTCAGTCCAGTCGCCGGTCGCTCCGGCCGGTGGCGACGAACGGACCGACAACGGCACGAGCTGGCTCTGGATGATGCAGGAGGCGCTCCGCTAGCCGGTGACGGAAGGAATCCCCTCGATGACGATGGTCACCACCCGCTCGGAGACCGAGCGATCGCCGCGATCGCAGCGGTCGCCCGAGAGCTCCACCGACCGCGAGCCCGATGAGCTCGACGAGCGCCACGAGCCTCACGACCCCGCTGAGGCCGCGGTTGGCTCCGGTCCCCCCGACGCGCCACGTGCGGGCCTTAGGGGTGTCCGCACGTGGCGCCCCACCCCGCGCCTGCTGTGGATCGTCACGGCCGTGCTGCTGCTCGCGGCGGTCGCCGTCACGGCGACGTTGGGGCGCACCGCGTGGCAGCAGCAGCGCGAGGCCGACAACCGCGCCGCTGCCCTCGCCGCCGGGCGGCAGATCGCCGTCAACTTCGTGACGATGAACGCCACGACGTTCGACGCCGACACCCAGCGCGTCCTCGACGACTCGACCGGGGCCTTCCGCAAGGAGTACGCCTCCACGCTGGCCCAGCTCAAGCCCGTCGTCACCGCCAACAAGACCGTCTCGACCGTCGAGCGGGCCGAGGCCTCGCTCGTGTCGGGCGACGACGACTCGGCCAAGGTCATCGTCGGGGTCGTCGCGCCGACCTCGAACGCCTCGACCCCCAAGGCCGAGAAGAAGACGTACCGGCTCCGGCTCGACCTCGTGAAGGTCGGCGACGCCTGGAAGGTGAGCACCCTTGACTTCGTCAGCTGACCCCCGCCGTCCCCTCGCAGTGTCGGCCTCGTCCGCCGCGAGCTCGCGCAAGCGCGTGGCTGGTGCCCGCCGCCGGTCCTCCGGCGCCGGAGCCCCTGCGACCTCGACGATCGTCCTCGACCGGGGCTCGTCCACCACCGACGAGAGCCGTGGTGGTCCCTCCGCAGGTGACACCGCCGGCACGACCACCACCACCAGCACCGGCGACCGCGAGGCAGTGGTCGTCGAGCGCCAGGTAGGCCCGACCGGCGCACAGGAAGTGGACGCAGACGACGCGCAGACAGAGGACGCCTCGCGCTCGCGCGGCACTGCCGGACTCTGGGCGTCCGCCATCGGCGCCACCCTGGCGCTCGCCCTGCTCGCGGCCTCGCTCGTCTACGGCCTGCGCCCCGGGGTGTCCGACACCGACCGGACGGCCGCGGTGGGTTCGGCGCGGACCACTCTGGAGAGCCTGCTCAGCTACAGCGGCTCCGCGTTCGACAAGCACATCGGGGAGGTCACCCCGCAGCTGACCGCCCCCTTCAAGGACCAGTTCACCAAAGTCGCCGCCACCGACATCAAGCCGATGGCCGTCAAGAACGACGCCACCGTCCAGGCCAAGGTCTACGACGCAGGCGTCATGGACGCCGACGGCGACGGCGGCGAGGGGACGACCGTGCGGGTCATGGCGTTCGTCAACCAGGCCACGACCACCAAGGCCCAGCAGGCACCGGCGATCGACCAGAACCGGGTCATCGCCACGATGCGGAAGGTGGGCGACCGCTGGCTCGTCAGCGAGCTGTCCGCCTTCTGACGGGGGAACGAGGGGGGAAGGTCCCGGGCGCCCGAGAGGTCGCCCGGGACCGAGCGGCCCACGGCGGCGCGCCGGACGCTGCACCCCGGGCGGTGACGCTGACGGGCGCCGTGAGTCGTGGCCCGGACCGCCCGCTGGGCGCTGCGGCATACTGCACGCTGTGAAGCTCATCCAGGCCAATGGCGTCCCAGAGTCCCTCGCCCGCGTCGACCAGCCGGAGGCCACGCCCGTGCGCGTCGGCGTCGTGCAGCACGAGTGGGTCGACGACCCCGCGGCCCTCGTCGAGACCCTCCGCGACGGCATCCGTACGGCCGCCGAGGCCGGCGCCACCATCGTGTTCCTGCCCGAGCTGACCTTGTCGCGCTACCCGGCCGACACCCTGCCCGAGGGCACCCCGTCCGCGACGGCCGAGGACCTCGAGACGGGCCCCACGGTGACCTTCGCCCGCGACGCGGCCCGTGACTTCGACGTCCACGTCCACGCCTCTCTCTACGAGCGCGCCGACGAGGGCGACGGGCTCGGCTTCAACACCGCGGTCGTCGTGGCCCCGAGCGGGGAGGTCGTGGCCCGCACCCGCAAGACCCACATCCCCGTCACGGCCGGCTACTACGAGGACAAGTACTTCCGTCCGGGCCCGTCCGAGGATGCGTATCCGGTTGTGGCACTGGGCGACCCGTCGCTCAAGCTCGGCCTGCCGACCTGCTGGGACGAGTGGTTCCCCGAGGTCGCCCGTCTCTACTCGCTCGGCGGCGCCGAGGTGCTCTGCTACCCCACGGCGATCGGCTCCGAGCCCGACCACCCGGACTTCGACACCCAGCCGCTGTGGCAGCAGGTCATCGTCGGCAACGGCATCGCCAACGGCCTCTTCATGGTCGTGCCCAACCGTTTCGGCACGGAGGGGCTCATCACCTTCTACGGCAGCTCGTTCATCTCCGACCCGTACGGCCGCGTCCTCGTCCAGGCCCCCCGCGACGAGGCCGCCGTCCTCGTCGCCGACCTCGACCTGGCGCAGCGTCGCGACTGGCTCGAGCTCTTCCCCTTCCTCGCCACCCGTCGTCCCGACTCGTATGCCGCCCTGACCGCCCCCGTGCGCGAGGAGCACCGTCGCGAGGTGACGCCGTGACCGACACCGCCGTGACCGACGCTTCTGCGGCGGAGGCCGGTGGGGCAGCGCCCGGCTGGATGATGCCGTCCGAGACGGCCCGGCACGACCGCACGTGGATGGCGTGGCCGAGCCAGGGCTACACGCTCGGCGAGACCACCGAAGAGGTGGCCGCGGCGCGTCGCACGTGGGCCGCGGTCGCCAACGCGGTCGTCGAGTTCGAGCCCGTGCGCATGGTCGTCGTCCCCGCCGACCTCGAGGTGGCCGCCGGCCACCTGCACCCCGACGTCGAGCTCGTCCCGGCCGCCCTCGACGACGCGTGGATGCGCGACATCGGCCCGACCTTCGTCCGCTCGGCCGACGGCTCGCGGCTCGGGGCGGTCGACTGGGTCTTCAACGGCTGGGGCGCGCAGTCCTGGGCCACGTGGGAGCACGACGCCCGGATCGGTGCCTTCGTCGGCGGCCTGTCCGGGGCCGAGGTCGTCGGCTCGTCCCTCGTCAACGAGGGCGGGGGCATCCACGTCGACGGGCTGGGCACGGTGCTGCTCACCGAGACCGTCCAGCTCGACCCGGGCCGCAACCCGGGGCTGGCGCGCAGCGACGTGGAGGCGGAGCTCGCCCGCACCATCGGCGCCACGACATGCATCTGGCTGCCGCAGGGCCTGACCCGCGACTACGACGAGTTCGGCACCCGGGGCCACGTCGACATCGTGGCCACCATCGCGAGCCCGGGCGTCGTGCTGCTCCACGAGCAGCGGGACCCCTCCCACCCCGACCACGCGGTGTCGCGCACCCTGCGCGAGCTCCTCGAGGAGGCGCGGGACGCTCGTGGCGAGCGTTTCGAGGTCGTCGGCGTGCCGGCTCCGCGCACCCTGGCCGACGCCGAGGGGCCCGTCGACTGGTCCTACATCAACCACCTCGTCGTCAACGACGGCGTCATCGCCTGCACCTTCGGGGACGAGCAGGACGACGCGTCCCTCGGTGTCCTCGCCGACGCGTACCCGGGCCGACGGGTGGTCGGCGTCGACGCGCGGCCGCTCTTCGACCGTGGCGGCGGCATCCACTGCATCACCCAGCAGCAGCCCTCCCTCTGAGGCGGGCGCACACTCCCGTCCGACGGGAGCCCCGGAACGCCGAGTGGGCACGTCCCCCACAGGGACGTGCCCACTCGACGTGGTGGTACGGGCGTCGCCCGGGCGGTCAGGCCTGGGGGAGGCGCTGGTGGATGTCCTCGCTCATCCGGACGACCGACAGGTAGAACTCGAGGGTCATGCGGATGACGGCGAGGTAGATGATCACGAAGATCGGACCGAGGATGAGCGCGGCGAGACCGGTCCCGACGCTGTTGGCGAAGCCGGCGAAGACGAAGATGAGCCAGCTCGCGACGAGCGCGACGGTCGCCAGCAGGTAGACGAAGCGCACGAGGATCGGCGTGACGAAGTTCGTGAAGCTGAAGTCGAAGAGAGCCGTGAAGAAGCCGGCCCCTTCCCGCGTGGGGTCGGGGATGCTCGACATCCCGCTCGGTCCACCCGTCGGAGCCACGGGCGGCGGCGGGGGAGGCGTGCTGCCGCCCACAGGTGCGCCGGCGGCGCCGGGTGCGCCAGGTGCCGCCGGTCCGGGCGAGGCGGGCTGGCTGCTCGGGATCGGCGTGGTGGGGTCGCTCCCGGCGGGCTGGTTGAAGGACGGTTGCTCGGGCGGGTTCGGATCGGACATGGCTTCCCTCTCGGAAGGAGACGTCAACGGATCTCTGGCGTGCTCCATGCTAGGGCGGGGGCCGTCCCGACGGTCCTCAACGAGGCCCGCCGCCGCCGTGTTCGTGCAGGTCAGCGGGGTTCCGGGCGGTCCTCGGCGGCGTGTCGCGACGCGCCTGCGAGGGCGAGGGTCTTGACGTCCGGCCCGCGGAGGGCCATATTCGTCGCGTTCGCATCGCGAGCTCCCGGTCCGGGGGGCGTGGCAGGTCACGTCGAGGGCGCCCGGTCGTTCGAGACCGGGTGGGCACCTCGGGAGACGATCTCCGTCCCTTGACCCGGCTGGACACTCCTGCCCTTTACCGGTAGGCTAGGCCTTTGCGCTGCCCATGCCCACCCTTCGCGACCTCGGTCAGGCCCAACACCATGCCATCCGGCATCCGGTATGACCTCGGGACCCGCGAGCGGAGCCATGCGGCAACGCGGATCTGAAGATTCGAAAAAGGCCCGTGGAAGGACCCTCCTTGGCTGCCTCGCGTACTGCGACGAACATGTCCACCGCACAGACCCCTTCGGGGCGTCTGTCCTTCGCGAAGATTCGCGAACCACTCGAGGTCCCCGACCTCCTGGCGCTTCAGACGGAGAGCTTCGACTGGCTGCTCGGCAACGAGCGCTGGCAGGCTCGCGTCGCCGCGGCCAAGGCCGAGGGACGCACCGACGTCCCGGACCGGTCCGGGCTCGAGGAGATCTTCGAGGAGATCTCCCCGATCGAGGACTTCAGCGGCTCGATGTCGCTGTCGTTCCGCGACCACCGCTTCGAGGAGACCCGCAAGACGATCGAGTCGTGCAAGGAGCGCGACCAGACGTACGACGCACCGCTCTTCGTCACCGCCGAGTTCATGAACGCCCAGACGGGTGAGATCAAGAGCCAGACGGTCTTCATGGGCGACTTCCCGCTCATGACCGAGCGCGGCACCTTCATCATCAACGGCACCGAGCGTGTCGTCGTCTCGCAGCTCGTCCGCAGCCCGGGCGTCTACTTCGAGCGCACGCCCGACAAGACGTCCGACAAGGACATCTACACGGCCAAGATCATCCCGAGCCGCGGCGCCTGGCTCGAGTTCGAGATCGACAAGCGCGACATGGTCGGCGTCCGCGTCGACCGCAAGCGCAAGCAGTCGGTCACCGTCCTCCTCAAGGCCCTCGGCTGGACCGAGGCCCAGATCCTCGAGGAGTTCGGCGAGTTCGAGTCGATGCGCCTCACCCTGGAGAAGGACCACACCCAGGGCCAGGACGACGCGCTGCTCGACATCTACCGTAAGCTGCGCCCGGGCGAGCCGCCGACCAAGGAGGCCGCGCAGACCCTGCTCGACAACCTCTACTTCAACGGCAAGCGCTACGACCTCGCCAAGGTCGGCCGCTACAAGGTGAACAAGAAGCTCGGTCTCGACGCCTCGATCAACGACTCGACCCTGTCGATCGACGACATCGTCAAGACGATCAAGTTCATCGTCACGCTGCACGACGGCCAGGACTCGATGAAGGGCGTCAAGAACGCCGAGGAGATCGACGTCCGCGTCGAGGTCGACGACATCGACCACTTCGGCAACCGTCGCCTCCGCTCCGTCGGCGAGCTCATCCAGAACCAGGTCCGCACGGGCCTGTCGCGCATGGAGCGTGTCGTCCGCGAGCGCATGACGACGCAGGACGTCGAGGCGATCACCCCGCAGACCCTGATCAACATCCGCCCCGTGGTGGCCTCGATCAAGGAGTTCTTCGGCACGTCGCAACTCTCGCAGTTCATGGACCAGAACAACCCGCTCGCGGGTCTGACGCACAAGCGTCGTCTGTCCGCGCTCGGCCCGGGTGGTATCTCCCGTGACCGCGCCCAGATGGAGGTCCGTGACGTCCACCCGTCGCACTACGGCCGCATGTGCCCGATCGAGACGCCGGAAGGCCCGAACATCGGCCTCATCGGCTCGCTCGCGTCCTACGGTCGCATCAACGCGTTCGGCTTCATCGAGACGCCGTACCGCAAGGTCACCGGCGGTCACGTGACCGACGACGTCGACTACCTGTCCGCCGACGAGGAGGACCGCTACGTCGTCGCCCAGGCCAACGCGCCGCTCGACAAGCAGAACAACTTCACCGAGGACCGCGTGCTCGTGCGCACCAAGGGTGGAGAGGTCGAGCTCGTCCCCGGCGACGAGGTCGACTACATGGACGTCTCACCGCGCCAGATGGTCTCGGCCGCGACCGCGATGATCCCGTTCCTCGAGCACGACGACGCCAACCGTGCCCTCATGGGCGCCAACATGCAGCGTCAGGCCGTCCCGCTCGTCAAGAGCGAGGCGCCCATCGTCGGTACCGGCATGGAGTTCCGCGCCGCCCTCGACTCGGGCGACGTCGTCCGTGCCGAGAAGGCCGGTGTCGTCCAGGAGGTGTCGGCCGACCTCGTCACCGTCGCCAACGACGACGGCACGTACCAGACGTACCGCATCGCCAAGTTCGCGCGCTCCAACCAGGGCACGAGCTACAACCAGGTCGTCGTCGTCAACGAGGGCGACCGTCTCGAGGCCGGTGGCGTCATCGCCGACGGTCCCGCGACCGAGGGTGGCGAGATGGCGCTCGGGCGCAACCTGCTCGTGGCGTTCATGTCGTGGGAGGGCCACAACTACGAGGACGCGATCATCCTCAGCCAGCGTCTCGTCCAGGACGACGTCCTCTCCTCGATCCACATCGAGGAGCACGAGGTCGACGCCCGCGACACGAAGCTCGGCCCCGAGGAGATCACCCGGGACATCCCGAACGTCTCCGAGGAGGTCCTCGCCGACCTCGACGAGCGCGGCATCATCCGCGTCGGCGCCGAGGTCCGTGACGGCGACCTGCTCGTCGGCAAGGTCACGCCCAAGGGCGAGACCGAGCTGACGCCGGAGGAGCGCCTGCTGCGCGCCATCTTCGGTGAGAAGGCCCGCGAGGTCCGCGACACGTCGCTCAAGGTGCCCCACGGCGAGACCGGCACGGTCATCGGCGTCAAGGAGTTCCGTGCCGACCTGGGCGACGACCTGCCGCCCGGCGTCAACCAGCTCGTCCGCGTCTACGTGGCCAACAAGCGCAAGATCACCGACGGTGACAAGCTCGCCGGCCGCCACGGCAACAAGGGCGTCATCTCCAAGATCCTCCCGGTCGAGGACATGCCCTTCCTCGAGGACGGCACGCCGGTCGACGTCGTGCTCAACCCGCACGGTGTTCCCCGTCGTATGAACCTCGGCCAGATCCTCGAGCTGCACCTCGGCTGGGCCGCCTCGCGCGGCTGGAAGATCGAGGGCAGCCCGGAGTGGGCCAAGGAGATCGCGCCCGACGCGCACGAGGCCCCTGCGGGCACGCGCGTGGCGACGCCGGTCTTCGACGGTGCCTCCGAGGACGTCGTCACGGGTCTGCTCGACTCGACGCTCAAGACGCGCGACGGGGTCCGCCTCATCGATGCCTCGGGCAAGACGCGCCTCTTCGACGGCCGCTCCGGCGAGCCGTTCCCGGAGCCCGTCGCGGTCGGCTACATGTACATCCTCAAGCTCCACCACCTCGTCGACGACAAGATCCACGCTCGTTCGACGGGTCCCTACTCGATGATCACCCAGCAGCCGCTCGGCGGTAAGGCCCAGTTCGGTGGCCAGCGCTTCGGTGAGATGGAGGTCTGGGCCCTCGAGGCGTACGGCGCCGCCTACACGCTCCAGGAGCTGCTGACGATCAAGTCGGACGACGTTCCCGGCCGCGTGAAGGTCTACGAGGCCATCGTCAAGGGCGAGAACATCCCCGACTCGGGCATCCCGGAGTCGTTCAAGGTCCTCCTCAAGGAGATGCAGTCCCTGTGTCTCAACGTCGAGGTCCTGAGCAGCGACGGGACGACGATCGAGATGAAGGAGTCCGACGAGGAGGTCTTCCGCGCGGCGGAGGAGCTCGGCATCGACCTGAGCCGGCGTGAGCCGTCCAGCGTCGAAGAGGTCTGAGAAGGCCCCCTAACGACAAGCGGTGCGTATGCCGCTGGGCCCGCTCAGCGGCATACGCCCCCTCGTCAACGAACACCACTCAGACCAAAGACTTAACGAGAGTTACGAGAGAAGGAACCACGTGCTCGACGTCAACTTCTTCGACGAGCTGCGCATCGGCCTCGCCACCGCGGAATCCATCCGCCAGTGGAGCCACGGCGAGGTCAAGAAGCCGGAGACCATCAACTACCGCACGCTCAAGCCCGAGAAGGAGGGCCTGTTCTGCGAGCGCATCTTCGGCCCCACCCGGGACTGGGAGTGCAACTGCGGCAAGTACAAGCGTGTCCGCTTCAAGGGCATCATCTGTGAGCGCTGTGGCGTCGAGGTCACGCGCGCCAAGGTGCGGCGTGAGCGGATGGGCCACATCGAGCTCGCCGCCCCCGTCACCCACATCTGGTACTTCAAGGGTGTCCCGAGCCGCCTCGGCTACCTGCTCGACCTCGCCCCGAAGGACCTCGAGAAGGTCATCTACTTCGCGGCCTACATGATCACGTCCGTCGACGAGGACCAGCGTCACGCTGACCTGCCGTCGCTCGAGGCGCAGATCCAGGTCGAGAAGAAGGAGATCGAGAACCGCCGCGACGCCGACGTCGAGTCGCGCGCGCAGCTGCTCGAGCGCAACGTCGCCGAGCTCGAGGCCGAGGGTGCCAAGGCCGACGCGAAGCGCAAGGTCCGCGACCAGGCCGAGCGCGAGATGAACAACATCCGCAAGCGTGCCGACCAGCAGGTCGAGCGCCTCGAGCAGGTCTGGGACCGCTTCAAGAACCTCAAGGTCCAGGACCTCGAGGGCGACGAGATCCTCTACCGCGAGATGCGTGACCGCTTCGGTCTGTACTTCGAGGGCGGCATGGGCGCCGCGGCGATCCAGAAGCGCCTCGAGTCCTTCGACCTCGACGCCGAGGCGGACCTCCTCCAGGAGATCATCGCCACCGGCAAGGGCCAGAAGAAGACCCGTGCGATCAAGCGCCTCAAGGTCGTCAACGCCTTCCAGATGACGACGAACCACCCGTCGGGCATGGTCCTCGACGCGATCCCGGTCATCCCCCCGGACCTGCGCCCCATGGTGCAGCTCGACGGTGGCCGCTTCGCGACCTCGGACCTCAACGACCTCTACCGTCGCGTCATCAACCGCAACAACCGCCTGAAGCGCCTGCTCGACCTCGGTGCCCCCGAGATCATCGTCAACAACGAGAAGCGCATGCTCCAGGAGGCCGTCGACAGCCTCTTCGACAACGGCCGTCGTGGTCGCCCGGTCACGGGCCCCGGCAACCGGCCGCTCAAGTCGCTGTCCGACATGCTCAAGGGCAAGCAGGGTCGTTTCCGCCAGAACCTGCTCGGCAAGCGCGTCGACTACTCCGGCCGTTCGGTCATCGTCGTCGGCCCGCAGCTGAAGCTGCACCAGTGCGGTCTGCCCAAGCAGATGGCGCTCGAGCTCTTCAAGCCGTTCGTGATGAAGCGTCTGGTCGACCTCGACCACGCGCAGAACATCAAGTCGGCCAAGCGCATGGTCGAGCGTGCTCGCCCGGTCGTGTGGGACGTCCTCGAAGAGGTCATCACGGAGCACCCGGTGCTGCTCAACCGCGCACCCACGCTGCACCGTCTCGGCATCCAGGCGTTCGAGCCGCAGCTCGTCGAGGGCAAGGCCATCCAGATCCACCCGCTCGTCTGCTCGGCCTTCAACGCCGACTTCGACGGTGACCAGATGGCCGTCCACGTGCCGCTGTCGGCAGAGGCGCAGGCCGAGGCCCGCATCCTCATGCTGTCGAGCAACAACATCCTCAAGCCGGCTGACGGTCGCCCCGTGACCATGCCGACCCAGGACATGATCACCGGCATCTACCACCTGACCGACGCGGTCGACGGTGGCGGCATCGGTGCAGGTCGCGCGTTCTCGTCCCCCTCGGAGGCCCGCATGGCCTTCGACCGTGGCGAGATCCTGCTCGGTTCGGCGATCAAGCTGCGCCTGACGGACGCGGTGCCCCCGGCCGGCTTCGAGCTGCCCGAGGGTGTCGAGGCCGGCGAGGACGGCATCGTCAAGAGCATCACGCTCGAGACGACGCTCGGCCGCGCGATCTTCAACGACACGCTGCCGCTCGACTACCCGTTCGAGAACCGCCCGGTCGACCGCAAGCGCCTCTCGGCGATCGTCAACGACCTCGCGGAGCGCTACTCCAAGGTCCAGGTCGCCGCGTCCCTCGACGCCCTGAAGGAGGCCGGTTTCCACTGGTCCACCCGCTCGGGCTGCACCGTCGCCATCTCCGACGTCACGACGCCGGACAACAAGACGGCGATCCTCGAGGGCTACGAGACGAAGGCCGCCAAGGTCCAGACGCAGTACGAGCGCGGTCTCATCACCGACGACGAGCGTCGTCAGGAGCTCGTCGAGATCTGGACGCAGGCGTCCAACCAGGTCGCCAAGGAGATGGAGACCAACTTCCCGCGCACGAACCCCATCTACCGGATGGTGTCCTCGGGTGCTGGTGGTAACTGGTTCCAGATCCGTCAGATCGCCGGCATGCGTGGCCTCATGGCCAACCCGAAGGGCGAGATCATCCCGCGCCCGATCAAGGCGAACTTCCGTGAGGGCCTCACGGTGCTCGAGTTCTTCATCTCGACGCACGGTGCCCGTAAGGGTCTGGCCGACACGGCTCTTCGTACCGCCGACTCGGGCTACCTCACGCGTCGTCTCGTCGACGTGTCGCAGGACGTCATCATCCGTGAGGACGACTGTGGCACCGAGCGCGGCCTCAAGCTGCCGATCGCCCAGGTCAACGAGACCACGGGCACCCGGTCGCCGAGCGAGGTCGTCGAGGCCTCGGTCTACGCCCGCACGCTGGCCGAGGACGTGGTCGTCGACGGCGAGACGCTCGCCGTGGCCGGCATCGACCTCGGTGACGTCGTCATCGACGCGCTCTACGCGGCGGGTGTCGACGAGGTCCGGATCCGTTCGGTCCTCACCTGCGACAGCAAGGTCGGCACGTGTGCGGCCTGCTACGGCCGGTCGCTCGCGACGGGCAAGCTCGTCGACATCGGCGAGGCCGTCGGCATCATCGCGGCCCAGTCGATCGGTGAGCCCGGCACGCAGCTGACGATGCGTACCTTCCACACCGGTGGTGCGGCCGCGGCCGACGACATCACCCAGGGTCTGCCGCGTGTCGTCGAGCTCTTCGAGGCGCGGACGCCCAAGGGTGTCGCCCCGATTGCCGAGGCCACCGGCCGCGTCGAGATCGAGGACACCGACAAGGCGCGTCGCGTCCTGCTCACGCCGGACGACGGCTCCGAGCAGCACGCCTACCCGGTGAGCAAGCGTTCGCGCCTGCTCGTCGGCGACGGTGACCACGTGACCGTGGGTGACAAGCTCGTCCAGGGCGCGATCGACCCGAAGCAGGTCCTTCGCATCCTCGGCCCGCGTGCCGCCCAGAAGCACCTCGTCGACGAGGTGCAGCGGGTCTACCGTCAGCAGGGTGTGTCGATCCACGACAAGCACATCGAGGTCATCGTCCGACAGATGCTGCGTCGCGTGACGATCATCGAGGCCGGCGACGCCGACCTGCTGCCCGGCGAGCTCGCCGAGCGTGGTCGCTTCGAGGAGGAGAACCGCAAGGTCATGGCCGAGGGTGGGCGTCCGGCCGCCGGTCGTCCCGAGCTCATGGGCATCACCAAGGCCTCGCTCGCGACCGAGTCGTGGCTGTCGGCCGCGTCCTTCCAGGAGACGACCCGCGTGCTCACGCAGGCCGCCATGGAGGCCAAGTCCGACCCGCTGCTCGGCCTCAAGGAGAACGTCATCCTCGGAAAGCTCATCCCTGCCGGCACGGGTCTGCCCCGCTACCGGAACGTCAAGGTCGAGCCCACCGAGGAAGCCAAGGCCGCGATGTACTMGCGGCGGACGACGACCACCACGTATGCCGCTGGGCCGGCTCCCCGACAGGGGAGCCGGCCCTCGGCGTATCCGGGACGGGCGGGTTCCGGCGCCACCGTCTACTCCGCGCGCGACGCCGCCCTGCGCCGCGAGGTGGGCCGGCTCATGACCGACCCGAGCGTGACGGCCTCGACGGCGCACGTGGGAGTCGTGGTGGCCGACGCCTCCACGCGTACGCCGGTCTACGTCCGCTACGCCAACACCCCGCTCGCGCCGGCGTCGACGCAGAAGACGTTCACCGCCGCCGCGGCGATGTCCACCCTCGGCAGCGGCTACCGCTGGCGCACCGACGTCTACGCCCCGTCGGCACCGAACGGGGGAGCGGTCTCACGGCTCTATCTCAAGGGCAGCGGCGACCCGACACTGCTCGAGCGCGACCTGACGTCGCTGGCGAGCGCACTGAGGGCCAAGGGGGTCACGCGGGTCACGGGTGACGTCGTCGGCGACGCGTCCGCCTTCGACGAGGTGCGTTACAACCCCTACTGGCCGACGTCGTACGCGTCGAGCTACTACGCCGCGCAGGTGTCGGCCCTGACGCTGGCCCCGGACACCGACTACGACGCCGGCGCCGTCATCGTCACCGCGACGCCCGGCACGAGCACCGCCAGCGCGCCGCGGCTCACCGTGACGCCGGCGTCCGCGGCCTCGCACGTGCGCCTGGTCTACAGGTCGCCTACCTCCGCCACCGGGTCGGCGACCACGATCTCGGTCGCCCGAACGGTCGGCACCAACACGCTGACGGTCTCCGGTCAGGTGCCGCTCGAGCACTCGGCCGCCAAGAAGTGGGTCACCGTCGACGACCCCGCCCTCATGACCGCGCGTGCGCTGCGCGCGCGGCTCGTGGCCGCTGGCATCCAGGTCGACGGGACCGTCGTGCGCGGCAGGACGCCGGCCGGTCAGGCGCTGCTGGCGCGGCACACGTCGATGACCCTGGGGCAGCTGCTCGTGCCGTTCCTCAAGCTGAGCAACAACGGCCACGCTGAGGCCATCACGAAGACCCTCGCGGCCCGGTCGGGGCGTCCGGGCAGCTGGGCGGACGGCACGAAGGTACTGCGCGACTACGCGTCTCGCATCGGTTCCCCACCGCGGGACTGCGGTTCGTCGACGGCTCGGGACTCGCCCGGGCCGACCGCCTGACCCCCCAGCTCGCGAGCCTCCTCGACAAGGTCCAGCGCACGTCGTGGTGGCCCATCTTCCGTGCCGCGCTGCCGGTCGCGGGGGCCGACCCGGCCCGGTGGACCGGCGGGACCCTGGCGAGCCGCATGCGGGGCACCGCGGCTGCGGGCAACCTGCGCGCCAAGAACGGGAGCCTGACCGGCGTCACGTCTCTCGCTGGCCATGTCACGGGCTCGGACGGCCGCCGCTACGTCTTCGTCATGATGAGCAGCTACTCCGTCACCTCGCCGCGGCCGGTCGAGGACCGTCTCGGCGTGCTGCTCGCGCGCTGGCGCATGACCAACCGCTGAGCCGTGAGACCTGCTGCCTCGGTAGGGTGGTCGCATGACCGAGCCCACGGCCGACGTGCCGAACGCGCCCGAGACCGCCGAGCCCGCGGCGACCGAGCCCACCACCGACGCGCCTGGTGTCGAGTCTGCCGCGGAGCCCGCTGCCGGGCCGGCCGACCGTCGCACGGACGAGAGCGACAGCGGTCCCGCACCGACGATCATCGTGCTCACCGAGGAGGCGCTCAAGCCCGTCGACGTCGACAAGATCATCGGGCTGCACGAGGACGAGGCGCCGACCTACCGGGTCCTCGTCCCCGCCGACACGGAGCGCAACCTGCTCAGCTCCTTCCTCAACCACCTCAGCCTCTTCGAGATGCGAGAGGCGCTCGAGTCGCTGCGCCCGGTGGACCGGAGCGAGGCCCACACCGATGCCGACGCCGCGTTGTCGACGACGCTGGCTGAGTTCGGGGGCCACGACGTCGTGGCGACCGGCGAGATCACCGCCGACGACCCCATGCCGACGCTCGTCGAGGAGGTGGCCCGCCTCGGCGCCCTCGAGGTCGTCGTCGTCACCGAGCCGCACGCCGTCGAGGACACCTTCCACACCGACTGGGCCTCCCGGGCCCGGGAGGCCCTCGGCGTGCCCGTGCTGCACATGTACGCCGGTGACTGGCGTCTGGGCTGACCGGGCGCGTCGGTGCCGTGGCGGGGTGCGCGCCGGACGGCATACCGCATCGGCCCCGTAGGGGCCGGTCTAACCGATTTGGTCGGCGTGCCGCGCCCCGGTACGCTTGAACACTGTGTCTGAGGCACGTAATCAGGCATGCGCGATGACGGCCTCGGTGCCCTGTCCGCCCGCTCACCGCGGGACGTGACATCACTGCGGTCCAGAGCACACCTTTCGCCGGGCAACCCTTCCCACCGACGGCCTCCCGGCCGTCGTGAAGCAGGGGAGTGCAGGGGGAAGTACCGGTTCCGACACACCCGACCTCGGGGGTCGAGGGGCCGAACAGTCAAGGAGTCGCCCGCCAGGGCGACTGACCACGAGCAACGTTATGGAGTAACCAGGTTGCCTACCATCAACCAGCTGGTCCGCAAGGGCCGCCAGGACAAGGCCAGCAAGGCCAAGACCCCGGCGCTCAAGGGTTCGCCCCAGCGCCGCGGTGTCTGCACCCGCGTGTACACCACCACCCCCAAGAAGCCGAACTCTGCCCTCCGCAAGGTCGCCCGCGTGCGCCTCAGCTCGGGCATCGAGGTCACGGCCTACATCCCCGGCGTCGGCCACAACCTGCAGGAGCACTCGATCGTGCTCGTGCGTGGTGGTCGTGTGAAGGACCTCCCGGGTGTGCGTTACAAGATCGTCCGCGGCACGCTCGACACCCAGGGTGTCAAGAACCGCAAGCAGGCTCGTAGCCGTTACGGCGCGAAGAAGGAGAAGAGCTGATGCCTCGTAAGGGACCCGCTCCGAAGCGCCCGCTCGTCGTCGACCCGGTCTACCAGAGCCCGCTCGTCACGCAGCTCGTCAACAAGATCCTCCTCGACGGCAAGAAGTCGATCGCTGAGATGATCGTCTACGGCGCCCTCGAGGGTGCTCGCCAGAAGACCGGCACCGACCCCGTCGCCACGCTCAAGCGTGCGCTCGACAACGTCAAGCCGGCCATGGAGGTCAAGAGCCGTCGCGTCGGTGGCGCGACCTACCAGGTGCCGATCGAGGTCAAGCCGAACCGCTCGACCACGCTCGCCCTGCGCTGGCTCGTCGGCTACTCGCGGCAGCGTCGCGAGAAGACGATGACCGAGCGCCTCATGAACGAGATCCTCGACGCGAGCAACGGCCTCGGTGCCGCTGTCAAGCGCCGCGAGGACACGCACAAGATGGCCGAGTCCAACAAGGCCTTCGCGCACTACCGCTGGTGACCCAGCGGTCCGGTCGGTATGCCGGGGAGCTCGCTCCACGGCATACCGCCGGGCACGCGCCCGCCCGTCACATGACGTGGCCCACGGCGCCCACGATTTTCACCCCACGACGAATGAGACGAGAAACCTGACGTGGCACTCGACGTCCTGACGGACCTCAACAAGGTCCGCAACATCGGCATCATGGCGCACATCGACGCTGGCAAGACCACGGTGACGGAGCGCATCCTCTTCTACACCGGTGTCAACCACAAGATCGGTGAGACCCACGACGGTGCGTCGACGACCGACTGGATGGAGCAGGAGAAGGAGCGCGGCATCACGATCACGTCTGCCGCCGTGACCTCCTTCTGGGAGGGCACCCAGATCAACATCATCGACACCCCCGGACACGTGGACTTCACGGTCGAGGTCGAGCGCTCGCTGCGCGTCCTCGACGGTGCCGTCGCGGTGTTCGACGGCAAGGAGGGTGTCGAGCCGCAGTCCGAGACGGTGTGGCGTCAGGCCGACAAGTACGACGTGCCGCGCATCTGCTTCGTCAACAAGATGGACAAGCTCGGCGCCGACTTCTACTTCACCGTGGCGACCATCAAGGACCGCCTCGGTGCGGAGCCGCTCGTCATGCAGCTGCCGATCGGTGCCGAGAACGACTTCCTCGGTGTCATCGACCTCGTCTACATGCGTGCCCTCGTGTGGCCCGGCGACGCCAAGGGCGACGTGACCATGGGTGCCAAGTACGAGATCGCCGAGATCCCTGCCGACCTCCAGGCGAAGGCCGAGGAGTACCGCATGGCCCTAGTCGAGCGCGTCGCCGAGTCCGACGACGAGCTCATGGAGAAGTACCTCGGTGGCGAGGAGCTGACCCCCGAGGAGCTCAAGGCCGGCATCCGCAAGCTCACGGTCAACTCCGAGCTCTACCCGGTCTTCTGTGGCTCCGCGTTCAAGAACCGCGGCGTCCAGCCGATGCTCGACGCCGTCGTCGACTACCTCCCGTCGCCGCTCGACGTGCCGCCGATGATCGGTCACAAGCCGGGCGACGAGGCCGTCGAGCTGACCCGTGCGCCGTCCACCGAGGAGCCCTTCTCCGCGCTGGCGTTCAAGGTCGCGACGCACCCGTTCTTCGGCACGCTGACCTTCATCCGCGTCTACTCGGGCCACATCAGCTCGGGCACGAGCGTCATCAACTCGACCAAGGGCCGCAAGGAGCGCATCGGGAAGCTCTTCCAGATGCACGCCAACAAGGAGAACCCCGTGGAGGAGGCCCTCGCCGGCCACATCTACGCGGCCATCGGCCTCAAGGACACGACGACCGGCGACACGCTGTCGGACATCAACGAGCAGATCGTGCTCGAGTCGATGACCTTCCCGGACCCCGTCATCCAGGTCGCCATCGAGCCCAAGACCAAGGGCGACCAGGAGAAGCTCGGCACGGCCATCCAGAAGCTCTCGGCCGAGGACCCGACCTTCCAGGTCCACCACGACGAGGACACCGGCCAGACGATCATCGCCGGCATGGGCGAGCTGCACCTCGACATCCTCGTGGACCGCATGAAGCGCGAGTTCAAGGTCGAGGCCAACGTCGGCAAGCCGCAGGTGGCCTACCGCGAGACGATCCGCCGCGCCGTGCTCAAGTACGACTACACGCACAAGAAGCAGACCGGTGGCTCGGGTCAGTTCGCCAAGGTCCAGGTCAGCTTCGAGCCCCTGGGCGAGACCGAGGACGGCTCGATGTACGAGTTCGTCAACGGTGTCACCGGTGGTCGCGTCCCGCGTGAGTACATCCCGTCGGTCGACGCCGGTATCCAGGACGCCATGCAGTACGGCGTGCTCGCCGGGTACCCCCTCGTGGGCATCAAGGCGACCCTGAACGACGGCGCCTACCACGACGTCGACTCCTCGGAGATGGCGTTCAAGATCGCCGGCTCGATGGTCCTCAAGGAGGCCATCAGGCAGGCGGACCCCGTCCTGCTCGAGCCGATGATGGCCGTCGAGGTCCGTACGCCCGAGGACTACATGGGCGACGTCATCGGTGACATCAACTCCCGCCGTGGCCAGATCCAGGGCATGGAGGACATCAGCGGTGCCAAGGTCGTCAAGGGCCTCGTCCCGCTGTCCGAGATGTTCGGCTACGTCGGCGACCTGCGCTCCAAGACGCAGGGTCGCGCGAGCTTCTCCATGGAGTTCGACTCCTACGCAGAGGTCCCCAAGGCCGTTGCCGAGGAGATCATCAAGAAGACCCGCGGGGAGTGACTGCGGGACATCCCGTAGTCTCTTCCATCGGAAACCACCCCAACAGCGCCACGTCCTGCCCTGGTCGTACGGCGTAACACGAGATAGTCCTGAGGAGGACCACAGTGGCGAAGGCAAAGTTCGAGCGGACCAAGCCGCACGTCAACATCGGCACCATCGGTCACATTGACCACGGCAAGACGACGCTGACGGCTGCGATTTCCAAGGTTCTGCACGACAAGTACCCCGACCTGAACCCCCAGTTCGCGTTCGAGGACATCGACAAGGCTCCCGAGGAGCGCCAGCGCGGTATCACGATCTCGATCGCGCACATCGAGTACCAGACGGAGGGTCGTCACTACGCCCACGTCGACTGCCCGGGCCACGCTGACTACGTGAAGAACATGATCACGGGTGCGGCTCAGATGGACGGCGCGATCCTCGTGGTCGCCGCCACCGACGGCCCCATGCCGCAGACGAAGGAGCACGTCCTCCTGGCCCGCCAGGTCGGCGTCCCCTACATCGTCGTGGCGCTCAACAAGGCCGACATGGTCGACGACGAGGAGATCCTCGAGCTCGTCGAGATGGAGGTCCGTGAGCTCCTGTCGCAGTACGAGTTCCCGGGCGACGACCTCCCGGTCGTGCAGGTCTCGGCGCTCAAGGCGCTCGAGGGCGACGAGAAGTGGGGCCAGTCGGTCCTCGACCTCATGGACGCCGTCGACAACTCCATCCCCGAGCCCGAGCGCGACGTCGACAAGCCGTTCCTCATGCCCGTCGAGGACGTCTTCACGATCACCGGTCGTGGCACCGTCGTCACCGGTCGTATCGAGCGCGGCATCCTCAAGGTCAACGAGGAGATCGAGATCGTCGGCATCCACACCGGTCCGCCGGCCAAGACGACCGTCACGGGCGTCGAGATGTTCCGCAAGCTCCTCGACGAGGGTCGCGCCGGTGAGAACGTCGGTCTGCTCCTTCGTGGCACGAAGCGCGAGGACGTCGAGCGCGGGCAGGTCATCTGCAAGCCGGGCTCGATCACCCCGCACACGGACTTCGAGGCTCAGGTCTACATCCTCTCGAAGGACGAGGGCGGCCGTCACACGCCGTTCTACGACAACTACCGTCCGCAGTTCTACTTCCGTACGACGGACGTGACGGGTGTCGTGCACCTGCCCGAGGGCACCGAGATGGTCATGCCCGGCGACAACACCGACATGACGGTCGAGCTCATCCAGCCGATCGCCATGGAGGACGGCCTCAAGTTCGCCATCCGCGAGGGTGGCCGCACGGTCGGCGCCGGTCGCGTCACCAAGATCATCAAGTGATCTGACGCTGCACCTGCAGCAACTGCTTCACCGGTAGGGCCCGTTCCGCTTCGGCGGAGCGGGCCCTTCCGCCGTCCGGGCGGCGCGAGGCGCCCGACGGCCCGAGCGGCGTCAACCGTCGAGAGGCCAAAGTTCGCCCCCTGAACCGTCGAAGGGCCAAAGTTCGCCCCCTCCAAACCGTCGAGTGGCCAACGTTCGCCGTCCTTCTGCCGCGCGTCAGGTCAGGGTCTGGTGGCGGTGGTGTAGCGGACCTGCTGGGTGAGGTGCAGGAGGCCGTCCTCGCCCCGGTCGGGCTCGAGAGCTGACTCGATGTCGGCCAGCACGGCGGGGAGCCCGGGGTCGGGGACGGAGGCCCAGAACTGGCGCATGCCGAGCGTCATCGTCCAGGCGCGCCAGGCGGCTGCGTCCGGGAGGGTGACGTCGAGCGGCTCGTCGTGGCTGTCGACGTCGGTGGCCCCTGCGGACTCGAGGAGCGCGGTCACCGAGTCCGTGGTGGCGAAGGGGCCGGTCCGACCGGTGGTGCGGGCGTCGAGGACCTGGGGCGGCGCATACGCCATGAGCACGGCCTCGGCGGCCGTCCAGGCAGGGTCGGTGGGACCGAAGGTCGACAGGCCGAGGCGACCGCCGGGGCGCAGGAGGGCGATCCAGCAGCCGAGGGTCTCGGCGGGCTGGGGGTCGAAGAAGAGCACGAGAGACGCGGTGACGACGTCGAAGGTGTCGGGCGGCATCGTGTCCGGGGTGGCCTCACCCGTCCGGGTGTGGAGGGTGCTGACCGCTCGGGTCTCGGCCTCGGTGCGCAGCTGGTCGAGCATGGCGGAGGAGAGGTCGACCGCGGTGACGTGGCCGGTGGGGCCGACGGCGTCGACGAGCGGGAAGGTCGCGGCTCCGCGGCCTGCGCCGACGTCGAGGGCGCGGTCACCGGGTCGGGGCGAGGTCAGCTCGACGAGGCGGGCGCCGATGGGTCCGAACCACGGCACGTTGCTGCGGTCGTAGCCGGGAGCGAGCTGGTCGAAGAGCGCGGCGACGCCGGCGCGGCGTTCGGAGGGGTCCATGGCCCGATGGTCCTCCTGGCGGGGGCCGGCCGGCGGGTTGCACGGCCGCCGATCCGGTGCGGCTACTGGCCGAGGGCGACGAGGACGACGGTGTCGGAGTCGGCGGCGAGGTAGGCCTTGGCGCGGAAGGATCCCTGGGCGAAGAGCGCGTCGAGCGAGGTAGAGCGGAGCAGCTGACCCGACGGCAGAGCGGAGCGGACGCCGTCCTCGACGTCGGGGGTCTCGGTGGTGGGCTCCGGTGAAGCTGCGCGGAGGGTGGCCGCGGTCTCGGGAGTGACCTCGACGACGGCGTCGATCCAGTACGTCGACGGTCCCGGTGCGTCGCCGCCGAGGGTCCCCGACATCCACGTCGCGGAAACCGGTGTGCCGAGCGCGCTGAAGCGCTTGGTCAGCGGCTCCAGGTCGGTGCGCACGTCGCCGGTTCCGGTCTTGGTCGCGCTGCTCACGGTGCTCCTCGTGCGGTCGTTGGCGGGGGTGGGTTCGGTGCTGCACCCCGCGGTGACGGTGACGGTCAGGGCGGCCGCGAGCGCGGCCAGGGCGGGGCGGGTCCTCATCGGCTGCTCCCTCGTTCGTCGGCTCGGTCCTCCCGACCCAGGCCCGGGGTGCGCTCGACATCCCCCGGTCCCACGTCGATGCTCGGCGGCGGCGAGCCGACCGGCCACGTGATCGTACGCGTGACGTCGCCGCTCGACGGGAAGGGCTTGGCCCAGCCGATCTCGGTGAAGCGCCCGTTCTCGTTGTCGCCGGCGCCGCTCGCGATGTCGGACTGGTCGGGGTTGAAGTTGTAGCAGTCCTCGGCGTGCACCGTGACCTGCATCGAGACCTTGCCGTTCAGGGCGGTGACGTCGGCGCTGCTCCACTGCTGGTAGCCGCCGATCGTCTTCTGCCAGTTCTCGGTCGTCGGGTAGGCGGTCGCCGGGTGAGCGTCCCCGGTCATGCTGAAGTGCGAGTTGCCGTTGCGGACCATCTCGTCGACGGCCGCGGCGGTGCGGGCGACCTCGGAGTTGACGTTCGCCGCGATCGACGGGTCCTCCTGGTAGCCCTCCTCGTAGTCGAAGCGCATCGGCTCGCCGTTGTTGTCCCAGTAGTGGGCATACATCGCCGTCGCGTCATCGAGGTCCGACTTGACGATGCGGCCACCCTCGAGCTTCGCCATCCACTCGAGCTTGGCGATGTGGTCGTGCCAGTTCGAGTCCTTGGAGTCGTACTCGAACCCCTCGTCCCACTCGATGTGGGGCTTCGTCGGCTCACCGAAGTCGTAGCCGTCGACGGGACCACCGGTGCCCGTCGTGGCAGGCGGCGGAGGGGAGGACGGGGTGGGCGCGGGTCCCGGCGACGGTGACGGGGTGGGGCCGAACGACATCGGGACGCCGGCGCCGAAGGGAACTCCAGCTGCGGTGCCACCGGATCCGCTTGTCCCACCGGCGTTTCCGCTGGCACCGCGCTGCTTCGCGGCGTTCTCGCGCAGCTTCGCGCCGAGGCCGTGCAGGGCGCGCTCCAGTGCGTCGATGCTGGGGGCGGACGACCGCCAGTCGCCACGGAAGGAGTCGAAGTCCCTTCCGCCCCAAGCGGTTCCGAGCGCGCCGAACGCGTGGTCGACGGCGTTGCGTACCGCCCGGCACTCGCCCGCGAAGCGGTCGAGCTCGCTGGCGCTGCGATCGAGGACGTCAGGATCGGCGCCCTTCTTGTACACGACCACGGCTGATGCCCTCCCCGAGCTGTCGGCGTCCGTGGCGACCGAGGCGTGGCCGCTCCCCAAACCCTAGGCAGGGTGGGCCGGCTCGGCCAATGGGGAGCTCTCCCCGTCACAGGCGGTCCGCGGCCGCCAGAACCACGGCGTCACATCGGCCAGGAGCGAGGCGATCTCGCGTCGGACCGGCTCCCCGTGCGGCACGGCGACCGGCTCACCGTCCCGGAGCACCTGCTCGTCGAGGGCCACGTGCAGCGAGCGCAGCGTCCGCATCGTGTTGCTCGCCTCGGCGGGCACCGGACCCGGAGATCCCGCCGCGAACATCGCGCGGGAGTGACCGAGCCACCCGATGGCCGTGGCCTCGTCGACGTCGTCGCGGGTCAGCACGAGGGCGATCGCGTAGGCGAGCCGATCGTCCTCCTGGTCGCGCCACACGGACGTCGTCGGTGCGACGAGCCGAAGACCCAGGGCGTCGAGCAGGGCCGCGGGGTCGCCGACACCGGCGGCGCCACACGCCCCGAAGAAGTCGGCGCCGTGCGCGACGGCGTGCACCCACCCGAGGACGGGGTCGTGCCCCCGGAGGTCCGGCTCGGCGACGTACCACCGGGTGACGTCCTCGACCCAGCCCGGCTCGAAGTCGCCGGCGGAGACGAGTGCGGCGAGGACGAGCGGCGCGAAGGCCCGCGCCTCCACCCGTGAGTGGTCGAGCCGCTCGAGCATCTCCACGGCGAGCCACGAGCGGGCGTCCGCGCCGAGGGCACCCTCCCGCACGAGGCGCGCCAGGGCGGCATACGCCCTGTCGTCCCGCACCGCGGGGTCGGGGGAGGCCAGGTCGTCGACGAGGGAACGCAGCATGGTCTCGGGCATGCGGGGGATCCTGCCACCCGCCCCCACGGCGTGGCCGCGGCGACGTTCGTTGCCGCCGGTGCCCGGATGCCGTATGACTGGCCGCATGGTCTCGACAGGGGAGAGGGTGTCGGCGCGGCGCCCGGCAGGTGGCAGGGGACCCGGCCGTGGGAGAGGGAGCCGGTGGGCCTCGGTGCTCGGCGTCGTGCTGGTGCTCTCCGTGTCCGGGTGCGCCAAGGACGGCGGCTCCGCCTTCTCCCTTCCCCGGGCGGGATCGCAGGCGGGTCCGGCCGCCGCTGACCCGACGTCCCGGGCACCGACCGACCCGGTCCCGACCACCCCCTCGCCCGCCACGCCGGCCTCGACCGTGGCCACGGCGACGTCGGACCCTGCCGCGCCGGTGGTCGTCGCGGGCCGCGTCACGGCCCGGAGGGCGGGCCTGTCCTTCGAGGTGCCGGACGGGTGGCAGGCCATCGACCCGTCGTCCGCTACTCGCGCCGGCGCCTCCGTGCTGCCGGACTCGTTCCGGACGCTCGCCGAGCAGTGAGGCCCTCGTCGCGAGGTCGCGGGTGCCCCTCGCGACGATGATCGTCGCGAGCCGGTCCCTCGCCGTCCAGCTGGACGGGCACGTCACCTACATCACCGTCTCGGCCTCCGACTGGGACACCGCCGACGCCATCGCCGACGGCATCCTGCGGACCCTGCGCCGCGTCTGACCCCGCGCGTCCCCTCCGGCCGGCCCGACCCGAGGCGCCGGCCGACCGGCGGATAGGGTCGGGAGCCATGGCGCACTCGTTCGACACGGATACCGAAGCCCAGGGCCTCATCGACTACGTCGACGCCTCACCGACGCCGTTCCACGCGTGCGAGCAGGCGGCGGCGCGGCTCGTCACTGAAGCCTTCACCGAGGTCGTCGAGACCGAGCCGTGGCCCACCGAGCCGGGCCGGCGCTACCTCGTGCGGGGCGGGTCGCTCATCGCCTGGGACACCACCGGCGCGCACGGGGCCGGGGCCGGTCCCGCGGCGGGCTTCCGCGTCGTCGGGGCCCACACCGACAGCCCCAACCTGCGCGTCAAGCCCAACCCCGACCACGCGCGCGCCGGCTGGCAGATGCTCGGCATCGAGCCCTACGGCGGCCTCATCCTCAGCTCGTGGCTCGACCGCGACCTCGGTCTCGCCGGCCGGGTCGCCGTGCGCGGCGCCGACGGCGTCGAGTCGCGGACGTTCCACGGGCGGGACGCGCTGCTGCGCGTCGCGCAGCTCGCCATCCACCTCGACCGCACCCAGAACGAGGCGCTCACCCTCAACAAGCAGGCCCACATGGAGCCGCTCTGGGGCGTCGGCGACGAGCCCGGCGACTTCGTCGGCTACCTCGCCGAGCAGGTCGGGGTCG
Organism: Terrabacter sp. 2TAF16; assembly: GCF_052115065.1. Taxonomy (NCBI): domain Bacteria; kingdom Bacillati; phylum Actinomycetota; class Actinomycetes; order Micrococcales; family Intrasporangiaceae; genus Terrabacter; species Terrabacter sp. 2TAF16. Next base: position 467,332 of record NZ_JBFRFZ010000006.1, on the reverse strand, counting down.
ACCGCGAGGACGTGCTGTCCTGGGACGTCATGACCCACCCGGTCCAGCCGTCCACCCGCCTCGGTCGGGCGCGAGAGCTCATCGCGGCCCCGCGCCTCGACAACCTCGCGACGTCGTATGCCGGTGTGCGGGCGCTGCTCGACGCCGTGGCCACCGAGCCCGCCCACGTGCCTGTCCTCGTGCTCTTCGACCACGAGGAGATCGGCAGCACGTCCGAGCGCGGCGCCACCTCGACCCTGCTGCCCTCGGTGCTCGAGCGCATCGTCACGGCCGGCGGCGGCACCCGCGACGACTACTGGCGGGCCCTGGCAGCGACGGTCATCGCGTCCGGCGACATGGGTCACGCCACCCACCCCAACTACGCCGACCGCCACGAGCCGATGCACCAGATCCGCGTCAACGGCGGACCCGTGCTCAAGGTCAACACCAACCTGCGCTACGCGACCGACTCGGTCGGTGCGGCGGCGTTCCGCCTCGCCTGCGAGCAGGCCGGCGTCCCCATGCAGACCTTCGTGACCCGCAGCGACCTGCCGTGCGGGTCGACGGTCGGGCCGGTGACGTCGTCCCTGACGGGCGCGACGACCGTCGACTTCGGGGCGGCGGCCCTGTCGATGCACAGCACGCGCGAGCTCATGGGGGCCGAGGACCCGGCGATGTATGCCGGAGCGCTGAGCGCGTTCCTCGCCCCCGCCTGAGCACGCGGCGGGGGAGTCGCAGCACGCTCCCGCGGGACGGTCCGTGGCCACCCGGGCGCGACGGCATACGTCCGCGGCCGAGGTGGCTCCGTGCGGACCTGCTGCTGCGGGGTGCGATGATCACGGCGTGGAGACCACGCTCGTCGTGCCGGACCGGCCGACCCTCGTCTACGACGCCGACTGCGGGTTCTGCACGCGCAGTGTGCGGTTCATCGAGCGATGGGTAGACCGGCGCCAGCGCTACGACGTGCGTCCCTGGCAGTCGCTCGACCTCGCCGCCGTGGGACTCACCGCGCAGGACTGTGACGAGGCGGCCCAGTTCATCACCGCCGACGGCCGCGTCCTGTCGGGTCACCGCGCGATCGCGAGCGCCGCGACCCACGGCGCCCCGGCCTGGCGACCGGCCGGCCACCTCCTCATGGCGCCGGGGATCTCGTGGGTGGCCGCCAAGGCCTACCGCTGGGTGGCCGCGCACCGGCACCAGCTGCCGGGTGGCACCGCCGCGTGCGCCCGCCCTGCCGCCTGACGACGCGCCACGTGCACGGCCCTGCAGTGACGGCCCGGCTCGATTTGATAGTGCGGTGCGCGCTCTGGCACACTGTTCAGGTTGCTTGACGCGCGTCGCTGACCCATGTCGGTGCCGCCGCCCCTTGAGAGCCTCCTGACGGGGACTCGCCCGGACTCCTCTCGGAGGCCCGAGGGAAGCGCAAGTTACCCGGTTCGGCCGGGCAATCCACACGAAAGTGGCACTCAGGTGCGCACCTTTCACCGCGAAGCGGGCGCGACACGCCCGACCTCGGGGGTCGGATGGCCAAGGGAACCGGTAGTCAGAAGCGAGAGAGAGACGTTCATCAGATGGCGGGACAGAAGATCCGCATCCGGCTGAAGTCGTACGACCACGAGGTCATCGACAACTCGGCGCGGAAGATCGTTGACACAGTGACGCGCGCCGGCGCGACCGTGGTGGGACCCGTCCCGCTGCCGACGGAGAAGAACGTCTTCGTCGTCATCCGGTCGCCGCACAAGTACAAGGACAGCCGCGAGCACTTCGAGATGCGCACGCACAAGCGCCTCATCGACATCATCGACCCGACGCCCAAGGCCGTCGACTCGCTGATGCGTCTCGACCTGCCGGCGGACGTCAACATCGAGATCAAGCTCTGAGGCGGTTGTAGAGATGACTGTTGCTCAGAAGAACGTCAAGGGCGTGCTCGGCGAGAAGCTCGGCATGACCCAGGTGTGGGACGCAGACAACAAGCTCGTCCCCGTGACCGTGGTCAAGGCCGGCCCCTGCGTCGTGACGCAGGTGCGTGCCGACGAGACCGACGGCTACTCCGCGGTCCAGATCGCCTTCGGTGCGATCGACCCGCGCAAGGTGAACAAGCCCATGAGCGGCCACTTCGAGAAGGCCGGCGTCACGCCGCGCCGTCACCTCGTCGAGCTCCGCACGGCCGACGCCGCCGCCTACGAGCTCGGCCAGGAGATCACGGCCGAGTCCTTCGAGGCCGGCCAGCGCGTCGACGCGACGGGCACGACCAAGGGCAAGGGCTTCGCCGGTGTCATGAAGCGTCACGGCTTCCACGGCGTCAGCTCCTCCCACGGTGCGCACCGCAACCACCGCAAGCCGGGCTCCATCGGCGGCTGCTCGACCCCGGGCCGTGTCTTCAAGGGCATGCGCATGGCTGGTCGCATGGGTGGCGTTCGCCAGACGACCCAGAACCTCCAGATCCACGCCGTTGACGCCGAGAAGGGCCTCCTGCTCATCAAGGGTGCCGTTCCCGGCCCCCGCGGTGGCATCGTCCTGATCCGCACGGCTGCGAAGGGTGCATGATCCACATGGCCACGAAGACCCCCACGCTTCCCGCTGACATCTTCGACGTCCAGACCAACGTCCCGCTGATCCACCAGGTCGTGGTGGCACAGCTCGCGGCCGCTCGTCAGGGCACGCACTCGACGAAGACCCGCGGCGAGGTCCGCGGCGGTGGGCGCAAGCCCTACCGCCAGAAGGGCACCGGTCGCGCCCGTCAGGGCTCGACCCGCGCCCCGCAGTTCGCCGGCGGTGGCGTCGTCCACGGCCCGCAGCCGCGTGACTACTCGCAGCGCACCCCCAAGAAGATGAAGGCCGCCGCCCTGCGCGGTGCCCTCTCCGACCGGGCCCGCTTCGACCGCATCCACGTCGTCGACTCCATCGTCTCGGGCGACCTGCCCTCGGCGAAGGACGCCGCCGCGCTGCTCGCCGGTCTGACCGAGCGCCCCAACCTGCTCGTCGTGCTCGAGCGCGGTGACGAGGTGGCGTTCAAGTCGGTCCGCAACCTGCAGAACGTCCACGTGCTGGTCGCCGACCAGCTCAACACGTACGACGTCCTGTGCGCCGACGACATCGTCTTCACCCAGGCCGCCCTCGACGCGTTCGTCGCCGGTCCCGTGAAGGCTGACAAGGCCGACAAGGAGGCCACCAAGTGAGCATCCACACCAAGGACCCCCGCGACATCCTGATCGCGCCGGTCGTCTCCGAGAAGTCGTACGGTCTGCTCGACGAGGGCAAGTACACCTTCATCGTCGACCCCCGTGCGAACAAGACGGAGATCAAGATCGCCATCGAGCAGATCTTCAACGTCAAGGTCGACAAGGTCCACACCCTGAACCGTCAGGGCAAGACCCGTCGCACCCGTTTCGGCCTCGGCAAGCGCAAGGACACCAAGCGTGCGATCGTCTCCCTCCGCGAGGGAACGATCGACATCTTCGGTGCGGGCGCCTGAGATCGACGAAGAATAAGGACACACGAACATGGGTATCCGTAAGTACAAGCCGACCACGCCGGGCCGTCGTGGCTCGTCGGTCGCCGACTTCGTCGAGATCACGCGTTCCACCCCGGAGAAGTCGCTCGTCCGCCCCCTGTCGAAGACGGGTGGCCGCAACAACGCGGGCCGCATCACCACGCGTCACATCGGTGGCGGCCACAAGCGTGCCTACCGCGTCATCGACTTCCGTCGCCATGACAAGGACGGCGTGCCGGCCAAGGTCGCTCACATCGAGTACGACCCCAACCGCACCGCGCGCATCGCGCTCGTCCAGTACTCCGACGGCGAGAAGCGCTACATCCTGGCTCCGAACAAGCTGAAGCAGGGCGACCCGATCGAGAACGGCCCCGCGGCCGACATCAAGCCGGGCAACTCGCTTCCGCTGCGCAACATCCCGGTGGGTACGGTCGTCCACGCGATCGAGCTCAAGCCCGGTGGTGGCGCGAAGATCGCCCGCTCCGCGGGTGCTCGCGTGCAGCTCGTCGCCAAGGACGGCCCCTACGCCCAGCTGCGTATGCCGTCCGGTGAGATCCGCAACGTCGACGCGCGCTGCCGCGCGACCGTCGGCGAGGTGGGCAACGCCGAGCAGAGCAACATCAACTGGGGCAAGGCCGGCCGCATGCGCTGGAAGGGCAAGCGCCCGACCGTCCGTGGTGTCGCCATGAACCCGGTCGACCACCCGCACGGTGGTGGTGAGGGCAAGACGTCCGGTGGACGTCACCCCGTCAGCCCGTGGGGTCAGGCCGAGGGCCGGACCCGCAAGGGACACAAGGAAAGCGACAAGCTCATCGTTCGTCGCCGCCGTACTGGCAAGAAGCGCTGATAAGGAGCCTTTGGAATGCCTCGTAGCCTGAAGAAGGGCCCCTTCATCGACGACCACCTTCAGAAGAAGGTGGACGCCCAGAACGAAGCGGGCACCAAGAACGTCATCAAGACCTGGTCGCGTCGTTCGGTCATCAGCCCGGACATGCTGAGCCACACCTTCGCCGTCCACGACGGCCGCAAGCACGTCCCGGTGTTCGTCACCGAGTCGATGGTCGGCCACAAGCTCGGCGAGTTCGCACCGACCCGCACGTTCAAGGGTCACGTGAAGGACGACAAGAAGGGTCGTCGTCGCTGATGGCCACCGAATCCAAGGAAGAAGTCATGGAAGCCAAGGCTTCGGCGCGGCACGTCCGTGTCAGCCCGCAGAAGGCTCGCCGTGTCGTGGACCTGATCCGCGGCAAGGCCGCCACCGACGCCGTCACGGTGCTCACCTTCGCCCCGCAGTCGGCCTCCGAGCCGGTCAAGAAGGTGCTCGAGAGCGCCATCGCCAACGCTCGGGTCAAGGCTGACCGCGAGTCGGTCGCCTTCGACGAGCGCAACCTCGTCATCACGGCCGCGTTCGTGGACGAGGGCCCGACGATGAAGCGATTCCGGCCGCGCGCCCAGGGCCGCGCCGGTCGCATCAACAAGCGCACGAGCCACATCACCGTGGTCGTCACGCAGCCGGAGAACACGAAGGGAGCCCGCTGATGGGTCAGAAGGTCAACCCGCACGGCTTCCGTCTGGGCATCACCACCGACCACAAGAGCCGCTGGTTCGCAGACTCGACGAAGTCGGGTCAGCGCTACCGCGACTACGTCAAGGAAGATGTCTCGATCCGTCGCCTGATGGAGAAGGGCATGGAGCGCGCCGGCATCGCATCGGTCGAGATCGAGCGCACCCGTGACCGCGTCCGCGTGGACATCCACACCGCCCGCCCCGGCATCGTCATCGGTCGCCGCGGCGCCGAGGCCGACCGCATCCGCGGCGAGCTCGAGAAGCTCACGGGCAAGCAGGTCCAGCTCAACATCCTCGAGGTCAAGAACCCCGAGATCGTGTCGCAGCTGGTCGCCCAGGGCATCGCCGAGCAGCTCTCGGCCCGTGTCGCGTTCCGTCGCGCCATGCGCAAGGGCATGCAGTCCGCCCAGCGCGCCGGCGCCAAGGGCATCCGCGTGCAGGTCTCCGGCCGCCTCAACGGCGCCGAGATGAGCCGCACCGAGTTCTACCGCGAGGGCCGCGTCCCGCTGCACACCCTGCGTGCGCAGATCGACTACGGCTTCTACGAGGCCCGCACCACGTTCGGCCGCATCGGCGTCAAGGTGTGGATCTACAAGGGCGACATGACGGCCAAGGAGCTCGCTGCCCAGCAGGCCGCTGCTCCGCGCCCGTCGCGTGGTCCGCGTCGTGACGGCGGTGACCGTCCGAACCGCGCCCGTCGTGGTGACCGCAACGAGACCGCCGCTGCTCCGGCAGTGAACGAGACCGCTGCTGCCGAGGCCCCCGCCGCGGCCAGCACCGAGAATGAGCAGGCCTGACCATGTTGATTCCCCGTCGAGTCAAGCACCGCAAGCAGCACCACCCGAACCGCCACGGTGCGGCCAAGGGTGGCACGACGATCGCCTTCGGTGACTACGGCATCCAGGCTCTCGAGCCGGCCTACGTGACCAACCGTCAGATCGAGTCCGCTCGTATCGCGATGACCCGCTACATGAAGCGTGGCGGCAAGGTGTGGATCAACATCTACCCCGACCGTCCGCTCACCAAGAAGCCCGCCGAGACCCGCATGGGTTCCGGTAAGGGTTCGCCGGAGTGGTGGATCGCCAACGTCAAGCCGGGTCGCGTCATGTTCGAGATCTCGGGCGTGGCGGAGCCGGTGGCGCGTGAGGCCATGCGCCTCGCGATGCACAAGCTCCCCATGAAGTGCCGCTTCGTTCAGCGTGAGGGTGGTGACATCTGATGGCAGTCGGAACCAAGGACCTGGCTCCCGAGCAGCTGCGTGGTCTGGACGACACGAAGCTGGCGGACGAGCTGAAGAAGGCCAAGGAAGAACTGTTCAACCTGCGTTTCCAGTCGGCCACCGGCCAGCTGGACAACCACGGCCGTCTGCGCGCCGTCAAGAAGGACATCGCGCGCATCTACACCGAGATGCGTGAGCGCGAGCTCGGCATCGGCTCGGCCCCCGCCGCCCCCAAGGCGCCGGAGAAGGCCGAGAAGGTCGAGAAGAAGGCTGCCAAGGCCGACAAGAAGGCCGACAAGGCCGAGAAGGCTGACAAGGCCGAGAAGGCTGACAAGGCCGAGAAGAAGGCCAAGAAGGCTGACAAGGCGCAGGAGGCTGACGCATGAGCGAGCAGGAGAAGGTCGTGAGCGACCAGGCGAGTGAGCGCAACTACCGCAAGACCCGTCAGGGCTACGTGGTGAGCGACAAGATGGACAAGACCGTCGTCGTCGAGGTCGAGGACCGCGTCAAGCACGCGCTCTACAGCAAGGTCATCCGCCGCACCAGCAAGGTCAAGGCGCACGACGAGCAGAACGAGGCCGGCGTGGGCGACCGCGTGCTCATCATGGAGACGCGTCCGCTCTCCGCGACGAAGCACTGGCGCATTGTCGAGATCCTCGAGAAGGCCAAGTAAGCCACCCCCCATTTCCGTTCGGCAAGGCTCATCCGGGCAACCGGTGAGAACCAGCACGACGACAGGAGTTAGACAGTGATTCAGCAGGAGTCGCGGCTGCGCGTCGCCGACAACACCGGTGCCAAGGAAATCCTTTGCATCCGTGTTCTCGGCGGCTCGGGCCGTCGCTACGCCGGCATCGGCGACACCATCGTCGCCACCGTCAAGGACGCGATCCCTGGCGGCAACGTGAAGAAGGGTGACGTCGTCAAGGCCGTCATCGTCCGCACCGTCAAGGAGCGTCGCCGCGCCGACGGTTCCTACATCAAGTTCGACGAGAACGCTGCGGTGATCCTCAAGGCCGACGGTGACCCTCGTGGTACCCGCATCTTCGGCCCGGTGGGCCGTGAGCTGCGCGAGAAGAAGTTCATGAAGATCATCTCGCTCGCGCCGGAGGTGCTGTGAACATGGCGAAGACCACCATCAGCAAGATGAAGATCAAGAAGGGCGACCTCGTCCAGGTCATCTCCGGCCGCAGCCAGAAGAACGGCGGCGACCGGGGCAAGCAGGGCAAGGTCATCGCGGTCTACCCCGAGACCCAGCGTGTGCTGGTCGAGGGCATCAACCGCGTCACCAAGCACGTCAAGGCCGGCGCGACCGCCCGTGGCACCCGCACCGGTGGCCTGACGCACACCGAGGCCGCGATCCACGTGAGCAACGTGGCGATCGTCGACCCCGAGTCGAAGAAGCCGACCCGCGTCAAGACGCGTGTCGAGACCGTCGAGCGCAATGGCCGTCAGAAGGCGTCCCGCGTCCGTGTCGCGGTCAAGTCGGACAAGGACCTCTGAGAATGACTGACACCAGCACCAAGCCGCGCCTTCAGCAGCGCTACCAGGACGAGATCAAGAGCTCGATGCTCGAGCAGTTCGGCTACGCCAACGTCATGCAGGTTCCCGGCGTCGTCAAGGTCGTCGTCAACATGGGTGTCGGCGACGCGGCCAAGGACAGCAAGCTCATCGAGGGTGCCGTCCGCGACCTCACCGCCATCACCGGTCAGAAGCCGGTCGTGACGAAGGCTCGCAAGTCGATCGCCCAGTTCAAGCTGCGTGAGGGCATGCCCATCGGCGCCCACACGACGCTGCGCGGTGACCGCATGTGGGAGTTCCTCGACCGTCTCGTGACGATCGCCCTCCCACGCATCCGTGACTTCCGTGGCCTCTCGCCGAAGCAGTTCGACGGCAACGGCAACTACACGTTCGGCCTGACCGAGCAGTCGATGTTCCACGAGATCGACCAGGACCGGATCGACCGCGTGCGAGGCATGGACATCACCGTGGTCACCACGGCGACCAACGATGACGAGGGTCGCGCGCTGCTCAAGCAGCTCGGCTTCCCCTTCAAGGAGAACTGACATGGCCAAGACCGCGCTCGTTAACAAGGCGAACCGGAAGCCGAAGTTCAAGGTCCGCGCGTACACCCGTTGCCAGAAGTGCGGTCGCCCGCACTCGGTGTACCGCAAGTTCGGCCTCTGCCGCATCTGCCTTCGCGAGATGGCTCACGCGGGCGAGCTGCCGGGCGTGACCAAGAGCTCCTGGTAATCGGCTTCCCGAGCCCAGAGCAACCCCAAGACCAACACACCTCTGACACCGTAGGTCGGCCACACGACGGCCCAGCCGTCGCCGGGCAGATAGCCCCGGTCGAAACCCCGGTGAGGAAGGGCGGAGAGCCCACATGACCATGACTGACCCGATTGCGGACATGCTGACCCGCGTCCGGAACGCCAACTCGGCGCACCACGACGTCGTCTCCATGCCGTACTCGAAGCTGAAGAAGAACATCGCCGAGATCCTCCAGAGCGAGGGCTACATCGCCTCGTGGAAGATCGAGGAGGCCGAGGTCGGCCAGACGCTGACCATCGACCTCAAGTACGGCCCGAACCGCGAGCGCTCCATCGCCGGCGTGCGTCGCGTGAGCAAGCCCGGTCTGCGCGTCTACGCCAAGTCGACGAACCTGCCCAAGGTTCTCGGTGGCCTCGGCGTCGCGATCCTGTCGACGTCGAACGGTCTGCTGACCGACCGCCAGGCACACGAGAAGGGCGTGGGTGGGGAAGTCCTCGCCTACGTCTGGTAAGGAGACACTGACATGTCGCGAATCGGACGACTTCCGGTCTCCATCCCCTCGGGTGTGGACGTCAAGGTCGAGGGCCAGGACGTCATCGTCAAGGGCCCCAAGGGTGAGCTCTCCCTGACCGTCGTGCAGCCGATCACGGTCGAGCTGGGCGAGGGCAACCTCGAGGTCAAGCGCCCCAACGACGAGCGCGACTCGCGCTCGCGCCACGGCCTGACCCGGTCGCTCATCAACAACATGGTCCTCGGTGTCACCGAGGGCTACGAGAAGAAGATGGAGATCCACGGCACGGGTTACCGTGTCGCCGCGAAGGGCTCGGACCTCGAGTTCTCGCTCGGATACTCGCACCCGATCCTCATCCAGGCTCCCGCCGGCATCAGCTTCGCCGTCGAGAACCCGACCCGCTTCTCGGTGCAGGGCATCGACAAGCAGCTCGTCGGTGAGGTCGCGGCGAACATCCGCAAGCTGCGCAAGCCCGACCCGTACAAGGGCAAGGGCGTTCGCTACGCGGGCGAGCAGATCCGTCGCAAGGTCGGAAAGGCCGGTAAGTAAGCCATGGCAATGATCATCAAGCGCGGTAAGTCCAAGGCTGCCGCCCGCATCCGTCGCCAGGTTCGCGGTCGCAAGAAGATCGCCGGCACCGCGGCGCGCCCCCGCCTCGTCGTGTCGCGCTCGAGCCGTCACCTCTTCGTCCAGGTCGTCGACGACACCGTCGGCAAGACCGTGGCCTCGGCCTCGACGATGGAGGCCGACCTGCGCTCCTTCGACGGTGACAAGACGGCCAAGGCCAAGAAGGTCGGCGAGCTCGTGGCCGCCCGTGCCAAGGACGCCGGTATCGAGGCCGTCGTGTTCGACCGTGGTGGCAACAAGTACCACGGCCGTGTCGCGGCGATCGCCGAGGGCGCCCGCGAAGGCGGTCTGTCCCTGTGAGCAACTTCGTGAACGCAATTGTTGAGATGAGGAACATCTGATGCCCGGACAGCAGCGTCGAGGCACCGGCCCCGCCGGTGGCGGCGAGCGCACCGAGCGCGGAGACCGCCGTGACAACCGCGGCGGCCGCGACAACCGCGACAGCCGTGACGACAAGAACCAGTACGTCGAGCGCGTCGTGACCATCAACCGTGTCGCCAAGGTCGTCAAGGGTGGTCGTCGCTTCAGCTTCACCGCCCTCGTCGTCGTCGGTGACGGTGACGGCACGGTGGGCGTCGGCTACGGCAAGGCCAAGGAAGTTCCCGCGGCCATCGCCAAGGGTGTCGAGGAGGCCAAGAAGAACTTCTTCAAGGTCCCCCGCATCCAGGGCACCATCCCGCACCCCGTCCAGGGTGAGGCCGCCGCTGGTGTCGTCATGCTCCGCCCCGCCGCCCCCGGTACCGGTGTCATCGCCGGTGGCCCGGTGCGTGCGGTGCTCGAGTGCGCCGGCGTCCACGACGTCCTCAGCAAGTCGCTGGGCTCCGACAACGCCATCAACATCGTGCACGCGACGGCCCAGGCCCTGCGCGAGCTCGAGCGCCCCGAGTCGGTCGCTGCCCGTCGTGGCAAGACCCTCGAGGAGGTCGCTCCGGCGGCCATGCTCAAGGCCCGTGCCGCCGGTATGGCCGAGGCCCAGGCTGCGAAGGCTGGTGCGTGATGGCTCGTCTCAAGGTGACCCAGACCCGTTCCGAGATCGGTGGCAAGCAGAACCAGCGTGACACGCTGCGCAGCCTCGGTCTGAAGCGCATTGGCGACGTCGTCGTCAAGGAGGACCGTCCCGAGATCCGCGGGATGGTCAAGACGGTCACGCACCTCGTGTCCGTCGAGGAGGTTGACTGACCATGGCCGACAACGCCAAGAAGTCGGGCGAGTCCGCCCTCAAGGTCCACCACCTGCGTCCGGCCCCCGGAGCCAAGACCGCCAAGACCCGCGTCGGTCGTGGTGAGGGCTCCAAGGGCAAGACCGCTGGTCGTGGTACCAAGGGTACGAAGGCCCGTTACCAGGTCCCGGAGCGTTTCGAGGGCGGCTCGATGCCGATGCACATGCGCCTCCCGAAGCTCCGCGGATTCAAGAACCCGTTCCGCACGGAGTACCAGGTCGTGAACCTGGACCGCCTGCAGCTGCTCTTCCCGGAGGGTGGTCAGGTGTCCGTCGCCGACCTCGTCGCCAAGGGTGCCGTCCGTGACGGCTTCCCGGTGAAGGTCCTCGGCACGGGCGAGATCTCCGTCAAGGTCGAGGTCGAGGCACACAAGTTCTCGGCCTCCGCCAAGGAGAAGATCGAGGCCGCCGGCGGCACGGTCACGGCCCTCGCCGGCTGAGACCAGGCTTCAGTGAACACCACACATCTCGTGTGAGCAGCGCCCCGGGCGCCCGACCCGCGAGCCGACGTGACGTCGGCCACCGCGGTGGGAGCCCGGGGCGCTGCGCCTTTGCGTTAACCTTCCACGGATTGCATGAATTACGCCGCGCCACCCCGCGGCCCCCCAGGAGGACCCAGTGCTCGCCGCCTTCGCACGCGCGTTCCGTACCCCGGACCTGCGCAAGAAGCTGCTCTTCACGCTCGGCATCATCGTGCTGTTCCGGCTCGGATCACACGTGCCGACGCCGGGCATCAGCTACAGCCTCGTGCAGGACTGCCTGCAGGCCAGCAAGGGTCAGAGCGGCGACCAGAGCGGCTTCCTGAACCTGGCCAACCTCTTCAGCGGCGGTGCGCTGCTGCAGCTGTCCGTGTTCGCGCTCGGGATCATGCCGTACATCACGGCCAGCATCATCATCCAGCTGCTCACGGTCGTCATCCCGCGCTTCGAGGCGCTCAAGGAGGAGGGCCAGTCAGGGCAGAGCAAGCTGACGCAGTACACCCGCTACCTGACGATCGGTCTCGCGATCCTCCAGTCGGCGACCCTCGTCACCTTCGCGCGCAACCCGTCCAGCCTCTTCGGCGGCTCCTGCGACTCGATCATGACCGACCAGTCGATGGTCACGATCCTCATCATGGTCCTGACGATGACGGCCGGCACCGGCCTCATCATGTGGTTCGGCGAGCTCATCACCGACAAGGGCGTCGGCAACGGCATGTCCCTCATGATCTTCACCTCGATCGCCGCCGGCTTCCCCGCCTCGCTCTGGGCCATCAAGGAGAACAAGGGCTGGGGCACCTTCCTCGGCATCCTCATCCTCGGTGTCTTCGTCATCGCCGCGGTCGTCTTCGTCGAGCAGTCCCAGCGCCGCATCCCGGTGCAGTACGCCAAGCGGATGGTCGGACGCCGGATGTACGGCGGCACGTCCACGTACATCCCGCTCAAGGTCAACATGGCCGGCGTCATCCCGGTCATCTTCGCCAGCTCCCTGCTCGCCCTGCCGGGCCTCGTCGCGCAGTTCAACACCCGCGCCGACGGCAACAACCCGGGCTGGGTCTCGTGGGTGCAGGAGAACCTCGTCAAGGGTGACCACCCCTTCTACATGGCGACCTACGTCGCGCTCATCCTCTTCTTCACGTTCTTCTACGTGTCCATCACGTTCAACCCGACCGAGGTCGCGGACAACATGAAGAAGTACGGCGGCTTCATCCCGGGTATCCGGGCCGGGCGACCCACGGCCGAGTACCTCAACTACGTCCTGACCCGAATCACCGTGCCGGGTGCCATCTACCTCGCGATCGTCTCGCTCATCCCGCTCGTGGCCCTCGTGCTCGTGGGCGCCAACCAGAACTTCCCGTTCGGTGGCACCTCGATCCTCATCGTCGTCGGTGTGGGCCTGGAGACGGTGAAGCAGATCGAGGCGCAGCTGCAGCAGCGTCACTACGAAGGGTTCCTCCGTTAATGCGACTGATCATCCTCGGCCCGCCCGGCGCCGGTAAGGGCACGCAGGCCGCCCGGATCGCCGAGCGCCTCGGCGTCCCGGCCATCTCGACCGGCGACATCTTCCGCGCCAACATCAAGGACCAGACCCCGCTCGGCGTCAAGGTCCACGAGATCATCACGTCCGGCGGCTACGTCTCCGACGACATCACCAACGAGATCGTCGAGGACCGGCTCACCTGGGACGACGCCGCCCACGGCTTCCTCCTCGACGGCTACCCACGCACTGCGGGGCAGGTCGACGCGCTCGACGAGATGCTGTCGCGGCGCGGGCACGCGCTCGACGCGGTCCTCGAGCTCGAGGTCGACGAGGACGCCATCGTCGAGCGACTGCTCAAGCGCGCCGAGACCGAGGGTCGCGCCGACGACACCGAGGACGTCATCCGCGAGCGCCAGGCGATCTACCGCAAGGAGACCGCACCCCTCGCGGAGCACTACGAGGTCGCCGGCCTGCTCGTCAAGGTCGACGGCATGGGTGCCGTCGACGACGTCACCGACCGTGTCATCGCGGCTCTGCCGCAGCACGCCTGAGCACACCGCCGCGACGTCGCCGTCAGGCGTCGTCAGGTGTCGTCACCGAGAAGGACCACCGATGTTCGGACGCCGGAACCGGCTCCAGGGCCGCACCGACGAGCAGCTCCGCCTCATGCGTGAGGCGGGGCTGCTCGTCGGGCGCACGCTGGAGCTGCTCGCGAGCGAGCTGCGTCCGGGCCTGACGACGCTCGAGCTGGACCGCCTCGCGGAGGACTTCATCCGCAGCAACGGCGGCATCCCCAACTTCCAGCTCGTCCCCGGCTACAGCCACACGCTGTGCACGAGCGTCAACGACGAGGTCGTCCACGGCATCCCGGGTCCGCGCGTCCTCGAGGCCGGCGACATCGCCTCGGTCGACTGCGGCGCCGAGGTCAAGGGCTGGAACGGCGACGCGGCCTTCACCGCCGTCGTCGGCGGCCGCGAGGCGGGTCGTCCCGAGGACCTCGCCCTCATCGACGCCACCGAGGCCAGCCTCTACGCCGGGATCGCCGCGATGCTGGTCGGCGGTCGTCTCTACGCCGTCGGTGACGCCGTCGAGGCGAGCATCGAGGCTGCCGCCGCGCGCGACGGTCGCACCTACGGCGTCATCGACGAGTACGTCGGCCACGGCATCGGCACCCAGATGCACATGGACCCCCAGATCCCGAACTACGCGGTGCGCGAGACGGGGCCCAAGCTCGTCGACGGCTTCACCGGTGCCATCGAGCCGATGGTCACCCTCGGCGGCATCGACACCAAGGTGCTCGCCGACGACTGGACCGTGGTGACGCTCGACGGCACGCGGGCCGCGCACTGGGAGCACTCGGTCGCGGTCCGCGAGGACGGCCTGTGGATCCTCACGGCCGTCGACGGTGGCCAGGCTGCCCTCGCTGCTGCCGGGGCGGCATACGCCCCCCTCGACGTCACCGCCTGACCGCGCGCGACTCGGGGCCGTCACCGACCCACCGACGGGCTCCGGACGCGTAGCCTCACGCTCGTGAGCCTTCCCCGCAGCACCCCGTCGGCGCAGGGCGTCGACGCCGCCGGCATCCACGCGTTCGTCGACGCCGCCGAGCGTGACAACCTCGGGCTGCACAGCCTCATGGTCGTGCGTCACGGACACGTCGTCGCGGAGGGCTGGTGGAGGCCGTACGCCGCCAACCGCGTCCACCTCGCGTACTCCCTCTCGAAGACGGTGACGGCCACGGCCGTCGGCTTCCTCCTGCAGGAGGGGCGCCTGTCGCTCGACGACCGGGTCCTCGACCACTTCCCCGAGCTCGACCGCGCCCTGGTGGCCGACGGCTGGGAGGACGTGCGGATCACGCACTGCCTCTCGATGACCGTCGGGCACGAGGAGGACGCGTGGGCACACGTCTTCGACCGGCTGAGCGGCAGCGAGGGCGGCGACGGGGACGACTGGGTCCCGCGCGTCTTCGCGACCCGGCCGACCCGGCAGCCGGGGACGGTCTTCGCCTACAACCAGGTGGCGACCTACCTGCTCGCCGTCATCGTGCGGCGTGTCGTCGGGGTCGGCGTGGCCGAGATGCTGCGACCGCGGCTGCTCGCGCCCCTCGGGCTGCCCGACGTCCCCTGGCACCGCGACCCGCTCGGGCGCGAGCTCGGGTTCACCGGGTCGCACCTGACCACCGAGGCCATCGCTTCCATCGCCCAGCTCTACCTCGACCGTGGCCGGTGGGAGGGGCGCCAGCTGCTGGCCGAGGCGTGGGTCGCCGAGGCCACCCGCGGGTTCGGACCGGTCAGCGAGGACCCCGACGCCGACGACGACTGGCGCCGCGGCTACGGCTACTCGTTCTGGATGCAGCGCCACGGCTATCGCGGCGACGGTGCCTACGGCCAGTTCCTCGTCGTGCTGCCCGAGCACGACACGGTCGTGGCGATCACCGCTGAGCAGTCGCGCATGCAGTCCACCCTCGACGGGCTGTGGGCCCACGTCGTGCCGGCCATCAGCGGGAGCGGTTCCGCCGACTCCGACCGTGCCCTCACCGAGCGCCTCGCCGGTCTCGAGATCCCCGCGATGTCCGGGGACGCGCTCGGTCCGGAGTACGCCGAGTTCACCCGCTCGGAGGGCTCCGACCTGTCGGCCGACTACACCGCCGTCTCCGTGACCCGCGACGGCCCCGACGTCGTGCTCGGGCTCAGCCGGCGCGGTGAGTGGCTGCGCGTCCCTGTGGGGCGAGGGCTGTGGCGTGAGGGGGAGCTCGTGGCCGCGGGCGCGAGCCTGCCCGTCGTCTCGAGCGGCGGCTGGGTCGACGAGGACACCTTCCGAGCGGAGGTCATCGCCGTCGAGACGCCCCACCGCTTCCGCATCGAGGCGCGTCTGCGCGGCGCCGACGCCGACCTGACGTGGCGGATGGTGCCGCTCACCGGCCACGACCCGCTGTGGCTGGCGACGCGCTGGTCGTACGCCTGAGGGGCCCGTGCCGTCATGGGCCGGTCGGGCGTCCGTCCCGGGGGCGCTCGAAGGACCCTCGCACGGACCCTCGGACGGACCCTCGACGGGAGCCTGACGGCTGTCGGTGCCCGGGTGCACAATCGAAGGTGCTGCGTCAGGCAGCGGAAGAGGGGGCCACCGTGGCCGGCGAGGACAGCACCACCGACGTGACCGGACGCGACGCGACGGGAGAGGTCGTGGCGCCCGGGGCCGCCCCCGTGACGCCGCTGGGCGGGGTGCCCGACGGGCACAACCCGTGGCCGGCCCTCTGGGCGATGGTCATCGGCTTCTTCATGATCCTCGTCGACTCGACCATCGTGTCGGTGGCGACACCCGCGATCCTCAAGGGACTCGACACCGACGTCAACAGCGTCATCTGGGTCACGAGCGCCTACCTGCTCGCCTACGCCACGCCGCTGCTCATCACGGGCCGGCTCGGCGACCGCTACGGACCGAAGAACCTCTACCTCGTCGGGCTGACGGTCTTCACGCTCGCTTCCCTGTGGTGCGGGCTCACCGGCACGATCACCGGGCTCATCCTCGCCCGCGTCGTGCAGGGACTCGGCGCCTCGATGCTGACGCCGCAGACGATGGCCGTCATCACCCGCACGTTCCCCGCGGCCTCCCGCGGCCAGGCCATGGCGCTGTGGGGTGCCACGGCCGGCGTGGCGATCCTCGTGGGCCCCGTCGTCGGCGGCCTGCTCGTCGACGGTCCCGGGTGGGAGTGGATCTTCTTCATCAACGTGCCCGTCGGGGTCGTCGCCTTCGCGCTCGCCGCCCGGCTCGTGCCGCGGCTCGAGACGCACAGCCACAGCTTCGACTGGATCGGCGTCGCGCTCTCGGCGGTCGGGATGTTCCTCGTCGTGTTCGGCGTCCAGGAGGGCGAGACCTACGACTGGGGGACCATCTCCGGGTTCGTCTCCGTGCCGCTCCTCATCGGCGTCGGTCTGCTCGTGCTCGGCGTCTTCATCTGGTGGCAGGCGCACAACACCCGCGAGCCGCTGTTGCCTCTGCGCCTCTTCGACGACCGCAACTTCTCGCTCGCCAACGTCGCGATCACGACCATCGGCTTCTCCATCACGGCGATGGCCTTCCCCCTCATGCTCTACGCCCAGGCGGTGCGCGGGATGTCGCCGACCGCCTCGGCGCTCCTGCTCGCGCCGATGGCCGTCATCTCGGGTGGCTTGGCCCCCGTGTCCGGCCGGCTCGCCGACCGGGTCCACCCGCGCGGCATCACCGCGGCCGGGATCGGCCTCACGGCCCTGTCGCTGCTCTGGCTCGCCCTCGTCATGCACCCCGAGACCGAGACGTGGGTGCTGCTCCTGCCCATGGCCCTCATGGGAGTCGGCAACGCCTTCATGTGGGGCCCGCTCGGCGCGACCGCCACCCGCAACCTGCCGCTGTCGTCGGCCGGTGCCGGGTCGGGCGTCTACAACACGACCCGCCAGGTCGGTGCCGTCCTCGGCAGCGCAGCCATCGCGGCCCTCATCGAGGCCCGGCTCGCCGCCGACCTGCCGGGCATCTCCGGCCAGCTCGGCGGACTGCAGGGGTCCGGAGCGACGATGCCGGCGCAGGTCGCGAGCGGCTTCGCCGATGCGATGGCCGAGTCGATGATGCTGCCCGCCGCGGTCCTGCTCATCGGCGTCGTCGCCGTGCTCTTCTTCGAGCGACCGGCGATCCACCGGGTCTGAGGAAGGCACGGGGCGCCGTCGACCCGGGCCGACACGGCGCGGCGGTCGCCGGCGTACCCGCCCAGCGGCGAGCGCTCTAGCGGCCGAGGCCCCCTGGCGTGCCGCCCACGTGGACGACCATCCGCTCGGCGACGACGCGCGCGTTCGCCCGGAGCACGTCGAGGGGGACCCGGGGGAGGTTCTCCTCCCAGTCGATGAGGGGTGACCCGCGGAACTGGAGCATGCGCGCGGGACGGCCGAGGAAGAACAGGTGCAGGTGCGCGCCGCCGTCGCCGTACTTCGCCAGCTGGACGCGGCCGACGCTCGGCACGTGCTCGACGGCGTCGGAGACCGCCACGACGAGCTGGCCCATCTCGGCGGCGAGGTCGCCCGGCAGGGAGGGCAGGTCGTGGTGCGCGAGTGGCATGAGCATGAGCATCACCGGCAGGCCGGTGTCGACGGAGAGCGTGAGGCGCCAGCGGGCGTTCGACCAGACGAGCCGGTCGTCGGCGTCCCCGAAGCCGTCGGCGCACCAGCAGTCGCGGGCCTGCTCGCCCCGCCGGGCCGGCTCCTCGTCGGCCGGAGGCTGCACCGGCTTGAGACGCAGGCCCTCGATCTCGTAGGGGTAGATGTCCCAGCCGGGCATCTCCTCGACCGCGACGGGAAGGCGACCGTCGTCGCCGGCCGCGGCCGCGATGCGCGCGAAGTAGTCCTCGACGCTCTCCGCCTCCGAGGGGGCCGTCACCCTTTCGGTGCGGTCGGGCGACGTCGCCCGGGCCTCCGACGGCGTGGAGGTGGCGGGTGGGACGTGGGCGTCAGCGCCGGGCTCGGTCACCCGGCCAGTATGCCGCTCCCACCCGCCTCGATCACGGGCTAGTTCGAGGGCTGGGGCGTCGAGCAGCCGATGCGCGGGTCGAGCCCGACGTAGTTGAGCGGGCCGGCGACGATCGTCACGGCCGTCGTGGCCAACCGGCTGCAGCTCGGGTCGGACGAGCCGAAGTAGCCGCGCTGGAAGGCGGCGAAGACGCCGATGAGGAGCCAGAGGAGCACGACGATGGTCGAGGTCCGCGTGCGCGTGCGGGTGCGAGCGCTCATGGATGGCCTTTCGTGGAGGGACGTCGTGACGACGGCCGTGGAGGGGTCGTCCACCCATACCCGGGCGAGCGGGTGCCTCGAACAGGCCCGTGGCGAGGACGATGGTGCCACCATGGCCGGGTGGGAACCATCGCTGACTACCTCGTCGGACTCGAGCCGGACCAGCGCGCAGCCCTGCAGCACGTCGTCGACGTCGCCCGGCGGGTGGCGCCGGACGCGGACGAGGGGACGAGCTACGGCATGCCGGCCCTGCGCCTCGCCGGTCGTCCGCTCCTCGGGATCACGGCCGCGGCCAGGCACCTGTCGGTCTTCCCGTTCAGCCCCGCCGTCGTCGAGGCCGTCGCACCCGACCTGACGGGGCACTCCCTGAGCAAGGGCACGATCCGTTTCAGCGTCGAGCGGCCGATCCCCGACGAGGTCCTCGAGCGCGTCGTCACCCTCCGCCGGGCCGAGCTCGAGGGCTGAGCGTCGCGGCAGCGTCCGAGGCGTGGTCCGGGGCAGCCACCGGTCCGTGGACCGCGAAGGGACTGCCTGTGACGTGGGCCCAGTAGCGGTCCCCGAACGACCAGTGCCACCACTCGGTCGGGTAGTTCACGAGGCCCGCCGGGACCAGGGCGCAGGCGAGCACGCGCCGCAGGTGGCGTGCCTCGTCGTCGAGACCCGGGGCGTCGAAGTAGCACGCCCCGCCGCTCTCCTCCGGGGTCGCGTCGACGGGACAGCCGAGGTCGAGCGGCCGGCCGTCGCCGTCGGCGAGCGTCACGTCGACGGCGGCCCCGCTGACGTGCGGCGCCGTGGCCGGTGGGGCGACGAACCTGCTCGTGAGCCGGTCGAGGGCGTGCGTGGCGATTCCGGGCCGCTCGGTCGCGAGACGGGCCCGGTACGCCGCATGGATCATCCGCTGGGTGCCCACCGGCCGCAGCCCCTCGACGACAAGCAGGCGCAGGGCGTCGGGGAGCAGGGTCTCCGCCTCCGCGAGACGCTCGGCCAGCGTGCGTCGGACCAGCCGGTGCGATCCGGGCCGTGCCCCCGGGACCGGGTCGGTCGATGTGGGCGGCAGGCCGAGACCGGGCGGCGGAGGCGGCGGCTGAGAACTGACCCGAAGCCCGACGCCGGCGAGGTCGACGAGAGGGGAGCCGTCCTCGACGACGGGGATGGCGCTGACCCTCGGGTCCGCGAGCAGCACCGGGCCGGTGGACCCGGTCGGCGCGACGTCGCTCGGCGACGCGCTCATACGACGACCACGCCGCGGGTCGCGTCGACCGGATGGCCGGTCGCTGAGACCGGTCGTGCCGCCGCCGTGCGCACGAGGACGTCGACGAGCTCCGGGTAGGTCAGACCGGCGGCGGCCCACATCCGCGGGAACTGCGAGGCCGGGGTGAAGCCCGGGAAGGTGTTGACCTCGTTGAGCACCGGTCCGTCCCGCCCCACGATGAAGTCGACGCGGGCGAGGCCCCGGCATCCGAGCGCCCGGTAGGCCGTGGTCGCGAGCCGCTCCAGGCGTCGGGTCTGCTCCGGGGGGAGCCCGGCGGGCACGGTGAACCGCGTCCCGGCACTGACGTACTTGGCGGTCTCGGTGAAGAACGGCTCGTCGGGGTCGCTCTCGACGAGCAGGGTCGGGCCGCACCGCACCTGCCCGTCGGGCAGCTCGAGGACCGGCACGTCGACCTCGAGCCCGGCCACCTCCGCCTCGACGATCACGGCGTCCGTCCCGCCCTCGAGCGCGGTCGACAGGGCCGTCGACAGTGCAGCCGACAGCGTCGCCGACAGCTCCGCAGCGAGGGCCCCTGGCCGCCCGCGGTGCGTGCGGTCGGCGACGACGTCGATCCGGGTGACCCCCACGCTCGACCCTCCGTGCACCGGCTTGACGAAGAGCGGGCCGAGCAGGCCCGCCGCGGTCACGTCGTCGACGAGCCGCTCGAGCTCACCGGCCGAACGCGTCGCGGCGACCGCCCGCTCGGAGGGCACGAGCAGGCCCGGTGCGACCGGCACCCCGGCCGCGGCCACGACGAGCTTCGTCAGCTGCTTGTCCAGGCAGACGGCGCTCGCCGCCACGGGCGAGCCGACGTAGGGCACGCCGAGGATCTCGAGGAACCCCTGGATGGTGCCGTCCTCGCCGACGACCCCGTGCAGCGCGGGCACCGCCACGTCACAGCCCAGCAGGGTCTCGGCGGCGTGCCGCACGCCCGAGCCGGTGCCGGTCCGCCACTCGCCCGACCGCTCGAGGAGGACGGGAACGACGTCGTGGCCGGCGCTGCGCAGGCCGGCGATGATCCCTTGACCGCTCGCGACGGACACGGCGTGCTCGGTGCTCGTGCCTCCGTGGATGACCGCGACCCTCATCGTTCCTCCATTCCGACGCGGGGCCGCTGGATGCCCGCGGCGAACCCGACGTGCCGGCGCTCGACGCGTGCGCCGATGCCCGTGTAGATCTCGTGCTCGTTGGTGCCGGCCCAGCGCGCCCAGTCCCGGGCGGTCGGCTCGCCGCGGTCGCCCGCTCCGAGGACGAGCACCTCGGCGCCGACCGGGACCGGCTCCGGGCCCAGGTCGACGACGACCTGGTCCATGCAGACCCGGCCGATGAGCGGGGCCCGTCGCCCGCCGACCCACACGCTCGCCCGCCCCGTCGCGGCGCGTGGCAACCCGTCGGCGTAGCCGAGCGGGACGAGTGCCAGATGGGTGTCGCGCGTCGTGCGGCCGACGTGGTCGTAGCCGACCCCGCGACCCGTCGCGACACGACGCACCTGCACGACCCGGGTGCGCAGGGTCAGCGCGGGGCTCAGTCCGTCGCCGATCCCGTAGATCCCGGCTCCGACCCGGACGAGGTCGTATGCCGTGTGGCGTGAGTTCGCCTGCACTGCAGCCGTGTTCGCGAGGTGGACGACCTCGGGGCGCAGTCCGGCGGCACGGGCGAGGTCGACGCCGACGCGGAACATGAGCAGCTGGCGGTGGGTCGCGACCGCGTCCGGCTCCCCGCCGTGCGACAGGTGGGACCACAGGCCGACCACCCGCACCCGACCGGCCGACTCCAGGGCCGCAGCGGCCGACACGAGCCCGGCCCAGTCCTCGCCGGGGCAGCCGCTGCGGTGCAGGCCGGTGTCGAGCTTGAGGTGGAGGCGGGGGCGTCCCGTCGCGCGGGCGACCGCTGCGAGGTCACCGGGGCTGCTCACCGAGAGGTCCACGTCTGCGGTGACCGCCTCCTCGGCGCGGGACGGCTCGAAGAGCCACGCGAGGACCGGCGCCGTGATGCCGGCCCGACGCAGCTCGAGCGCCTCGCCGACGCGGGTCACCCCGAGCCAGGACGCGCCGGCGGAGAGGCAGGTGCGGGCGACCGGCACGGCACCGTGCCCGAACGCGTCGGCCTTGACGACGGCCATGAGCCGGGTGCCGGCGGTCGCGCGGAGGGTGCGGACGTTCGCCGCGATTGCCCCGTGGTCGACGACGGCCTCGGCGAGCTCGCCGGCCATCGAGGTGGTCCCCGGGGGTGCGAGCGCGGCGGTGGCCGACGGGTCTGTCTCGATCATGACTCGACGCTAGGAGCGCGAGCCCGAGGCCGCATCGGGCCGTGGACCGAGCTCGGCATCCTCCTCCGGGAGGAGCGCGGCGCAGGCCCGGTGGAGAACGCGGCTGTGTCCGCGCCCTCGCCCGGCTCAGGACAGCGCCACGGCGCCCGTCTGGTAGGCCAGCACGACGAGCGCGACGCGGTCGCGGACACCGGTCTTGGCCAGGATGTGGCCGACGTGCGTCTTGACCGTCGTCTCGGACACGAAGAGCGCCTCGGCGATCTCGGAGTTCGTCAGGCCGTTGGCGATGGCCACCCAGACCTCGCGCTCCCGGTCGGTCAGGGCCGTCGTGCGGTCGAGGAGGGCCGGCGCCACGGGAGCGCTCCGGACGTACGTCTCGACGAGCCGGCGCGTCGTCGACGGCGCGATGACGGCGTCGCCGGCGTGCACCGTCCGGATCGCCGCGAGGAGGTCCTCGGCTGGCGCGTCCTTGAGGAGGAAGCCGGAGGCGCCGGCACGCAGGGCCGTGAAGGCGTACTCGTCGAGGTCGAAGGTCGTCAGCACGAGAACTCTCGTGGCGCAGTCGCGTTCGACGATCAGGCGGGTGGCCTCGATGCCGTCCATCCGTGGCATCCGGACGTCCATGAGGACGACGTCCACCGGCACCGTCGAGAGGGTGTCGAGGCACTGCTGCCCGTCGGCGCACTCGGCGACCACGACGAGGTCGGGCTGCGAGCGCACGAGCATGGCGAAGCCCGCCCGGACCAGCGCCTGGTCGTCGACGATCATGACGCGGATCACGGCGCGACCTCGATGGGTCGGGTCGCCCCGGCCGCGAGCCGGGGCAGTGTCGCCACGACGCGGTACCCCCCGCGAGGATCAGGTCCGGTGAGGAGCGAGCCGCCGAGCACCTCGACCCGCTCGGCCATGCCACGCAGGCCGTGGCCCGCACCGCCGTCGAC
This sequence comes from Terrabacter sp. 2TAF16, assembly GCF_052115065.1. Classification (NCBI taxonomy): domain Bacteria; kingdom Bacillati; phylum Actinomycetota; class Actinomycetes; order Micrococcales; family Intrasporangiaceae; genus Terrabacter; species Terrabacter sp. 2TAF16. The sequence continues at coordinate 444,277 of NZ_JBFRFZ010000006.1, read as the reverse complement.
GTCGCCCCCGCCGGCGCCGTCGTCGACGACCTCGACGACGACGCGGCTCGGTCCGACCGTCACGCTGACCCAGGCCGTCGCGTCCTCGCCGGCGTGCTTCATGACGTTCGTCAGGGCCTCCTGGACGATCCGGTATGCCGTCAGCCCGGTCGCGGCGTCACCCTCGGTCGCGTCGTGGGGCAGCAGCTCGCCCTCCTGGCGCAGGTGCACGACCCTCCCGCCCGCGGTGAGGCCCGCCACGAGCGTCTCGATGTCGGCCAGTCCCGGCTGCGGCGCCTCCGGGACGCCGGTCGTGTCGTCGCGGAGCACGCCCAGCAGCCGCCGCATCTCGGCCAACGAGGCCCGCCCGGTCGCGGCGATCGTCGCGAGCGCGGTCGTCGCGGCGTCCGGGTCAGAGGCGGCCGCGAAGCGCGCACCGTCGGCCTGCACGATCATGACCGAGAGTCCGTGCGCCACGACGTCGTGCATCTCGCGGGCGATCCGCTGCCGGTCGGCCAGGCCGTCAGCGCGGCTCACGGCAGCGCGCTCGGCCTGTTCGTGGGCGGCCGCGTCGGCCGCGTGCGACGCGGACTCGTCCTGGAGCGCGGCCCGCTCCCGGGCGGCGCGCACCTGGTCGGCCACGGCCCAGGTGAGCACGACGACGGCGGCACTGTTGAAGAGGAAGACGGCGACCCGGTCGGACAGGAAGGTCTCGAGGGGCGGGAGGAGGTAGCCGAAGCGGAGAAGGAGCAGCACGGTGGCGAGGCCGATCGAGCCGAGCGCCGCCGCGAGGGCCCACAGCCCGCCGCGCCGGTCGGTCCAGAGGGTGACGCCGAAGAGCGCGACCAGGGCCATGAGCACCGTCGGCAGCCCGAGCATGGCCCCGACGGCGTACAGCAGGTAGGCGAGCACCCCGCACGCCGCGAACGTCGCGCGAGGGAAGCGGGGGAGCAGGAGCAGGGCGAGGGCGCCGAGCCCGATGCCGACGTAGCCGAGGACCGCAGGCTGGTCCCGCACGTTGACCCACCAGGCGCTGCGGCCCAGCCCTGCGGCGACCGTGATCGACGTGACGAAGTAGAGCAAGGCGATGATCGCCCCGACGCGGTCGACGAGCGGCCGGGCCGCCCCGCCGGGTGCGGCCGGCGCAGCATCAGCCTGGGGTGCGGGCCGGACGGTCACGCGAGCACGCTACCCAAGGCGACGGCATACGGGATCCTCCCGTGGGAGGACCTTCCGCAGGGCCCCGACGGGGGTTGGTCCGGGTGGGTCGTCCCCCACGGCCACGATTTCGGGGAACGGGCCCCCGTGGCGTAGTCTTGTGCGTTGGGTGTCGTGTGCCTCGGCGCCTGAGTTCTCGCTGTGCGACGAGCACGGCACCCAGGCACGTCCCAAAGGCCGGTTCAGTCCGGGTCGGCCACCAACAGATAGACGGAGGATATGGCCAAGAAGGACGGTGTCATCGAGATCGAGGGCACGATCGTCGAGGCTCTCCCGAACGCGATGTTCCGGGTGGAGCTCTCCAACGGTCACAAGGTGCTCGCACACATCTCGGGCAAGATGCGACAGCACTACATCAGGATCCTCCCGGAGGACCGTGTGGTGGTCGAGCTCTCGCCCTATGACCTGACCCGCGGTCGGATCGTCTTCCGCTACCGCTGAGCACCAGGGTCCGGCCGCGACCGGTCCGCGAGAGCGGGCATGTCAGGCCGGGACGAGTGCGAGGCACCAACTCCCGATTACACAACCAAGCACCTGATCGTCACGTGCCCTCCGGGGCCCGCGGTGGCAGGCGCGCGATCTGAAGACAGCAGGCAGATGAAGGTTCAGCCGAGCGTCAAGAAGATCTGCGACAAGTGCAAGGTGATCCGCCGCAACGGTCGGGTCATGGTGATCTGCGAGAACCTGCGCCACAAGCAGCGCCAGGGCTGAGCAGAAGCACCACCCTCGCCGTCGACAGAACTTCGACAGCACGCAAGACAAGTGAATGAAAGCAGCACCCGGCCCCTGATGACCGACCGTCGTGTCGGCGCAGGACGTCACCCCCGGCACGGAGGCCGGGGACCGGTGGCCCGTCCTTCTGTGTGGCGGACCGTGACCCCGGATCGGTGCACTGCTCCAGACCTCCGCGTCACAGAAATCAGGAGACAAACCAACATGGCTCGTCTTGTTGGAGTCGACCTTCCGCGCGAGAAGCGCGTCGAGGTCGCACTGACCTACATCTTCGGTGTCGGTCGCACCCGTTCCAAGGAGGCGCTGGTTGCCACCGGCGTCGACCCCAACACCCGCGTCAAGGACCTCGGTGAGACCGAGCTCGTTGCGCTTCGTGACTTCCTCGAGGGCAACTACCGCCTCGAGGGTGACCTTCGCCGTGAGGTGCAGGCCGACATCCGCCGCAAGGTCGAGATCGGCTCCTACGAAGGTCTGCGTCACCGTCGTGGTCTGCCTGTGCGCGGTCAGCGCACCAAGACCAACGCGCGCACCCGCAAGGGCCCGAAGCGCACCGTGGCCGGCAAGAAGAAGGCCAAGTGACGCTGATCGCCTCGCGATCACGTCTCACCGACATTCAGTTCTGACGTAGGAGAAAAATGCCTCCCAAGGCTCGTGTGACGAAGGTTCGTCGCAAGGAGAAGAAGAACGTCGCCCACGGGCACGCTCACATCAAGAGCACGTTCAACAACACGATCATCTCGATCACGGACCCCACCGGCGCCGTGATCGCGTGGGCCTCTGCCGGCCAGGTCGGCTTCAAGGGCTCGCGCAAGTCCACCCCGTTCGCCGCCCAGATGGCCGCCGAGGCTGCTGCCCGCCGCGCCATGGAGCACGGCATGCGCAAGGTCGACGTCTTCGTCAAGGGCCCGGGCTCGGGCCGCGAGACGGCGATCCGTTCGCTCACCGCCACCGGCCTGGAGGTCGGCGCGATCAGCGACGTCACGCCCACGCCGCACAACGGTGTCCGCCCGCCCAAGCGCCGTCGCGTCTGATCCGGCCTGAGCGAGAGAGAGAACTAGAAACATGGCTCGTTACACCGGCCCGATCACCAAGAAGTCCCGCCGCCTCAAGATGGACCTCGTCGGCGGCGACAAGAACTTCGAGCTCCGTCCCTTCCCGCCCGGCCAGCACGGCCGTCGCCGGATCCAGGAGAAGGAGTACCTCACCCAGCTCCAGGAGAAGCAGCGCGCCCGCTTCCAGTACGGCGTCATGGAGAAGCAGTTCGTCCGCTACTACAAGGAAGCGGCGAAGCGCCCCGGCAAGACCGGTGAGAACCTCCTCCAGATCCTCGAGTCCCGTCTGGACAACGTGGTCTACCGCGCGGGCCTGGCCCGCACGCGTCGCCACGCCCGCCAGCTCGTGACGCACGGTCACTTCGAGGTCAACGGCGTGCGCGTCGACGTCCCGAGCTACCGCGTCGAGCAGTACGACATCATCACGGTTCGCAAGCAGTCCGTCGAGAGCTTCCCGTTCGAGCTGGCTCGCCAGACGTTCGGCGAGCGTCCCGTCCCGGCCTGGATGCAGGTCGTCGACGGCTCGCTGCAGATCCTCATCCACCAGCTCCCGGTGCGCGCGCAGATCGACTCGCAGCTGACCGAGCAGCTGATCGTCGAGCTCTACTCGAAGAACTGATCAAGGCCCCGTATGCCGTGAGGCCCGCTTCACGGCACACGGGGACCCTTGTGCCTGGGGTCGCGCTCGCAGACAGAGCCGAGCCGGCCCGCCCGGATCACGACCGGGCAGTTTCACGAGGCGTCATATGGCGGTCGCCCGTGGGAAGGAAATGAACAGTGCTCATCGCACAGCGTCCCGTGCTCTCCGAAGAGGTCGTGGTCGAGAACCGCAGCCGCTTCACCATCGAGCCGCTCGAGCCCGGCTTCGGCTACACGCTCGGCAACTCCCTCCGTCGCACCCTGCTCTCGAGCATCCCGGGCGCGGCGGTCACCTCCATCCGCATCGACGGCGTGCTCCACGAGTTCACGACCGTTCCGGGCGTGAAGGAGGACGTCACCGAGATGATCCTCAACATCAAGGGCCTCGTCGTCTCCTCGGAGCACGACGAGCCGGTCGTCATGTACCTGCGCAAGCAGGGTCCGGGTGCGGTCACCGCCGCCGACATCACGCCTCCGGCTGGTGTCGAGGTGCACAACCCCGACCTGCACATCGCGACGCTCAACGACAAGGGCAAGCTCGAGATGGAGCTGACCGTGGAGCGTGGCCGTGGCTACGTCTCGGCGCAGCAGAACAAGTCCGGTGACCAGGAGATCGGCCGTATCCCGGTCGACTCGATCTACAGCCCGGTGCTCACCGTGACCTACAAGGTCGAGGCGACCCGTGTCGAGCAGCGCACCGACTTCGACAAGCTCATCGTCGACGTCGAGACGAAGAACTCGATGACCCCGCGTGACGCCATGGCCTCGGCCGGCAAGACGCTGGTCGAGCTCTTCGGTCTGGCTCGCGAGCTCAACGTCGAGGCCGAGGGCATCGACATGGGCCCGTCGCCGACGGACGCCGCGCTCGCCGCCGACCTCGCCCTGCCGATCGAGGATCTCGACCTCACCGTTCGTTCCTACAACTGCCTCAAGCGCGAGGGCATCCACACCGTGGGTGAGCTCGTGGGCCGCAGCGAGGCCGACCTGCTCGACATCCGCAACTTCGGTGCGAAGTCGATCGACGAGGTCAAGGCCAAGCTCGTCGGCATGGGTCTGGCCCTCAAGGACAGCCCGCCCGGGTTCGACCCGTCTGCCCTCGTCGACGGCTACGGCGAGGACGACTACAGCGACGACGACGACCAGTCGTTCGTCGAGGACGAGCGTCTCTGACCAACCGCTTCTTGACCGAGCCCTCGGCGAACTGCTCGAGAACGGCCTGGTCGGACTTCTAGGAGAAACGAAATGCCCACCCCCACCAAGGGTCCCCGCGTCGGTGGCGGCCCCGCCCACGAGCGGCTGATCCTGGCCAACCTCGCGACGTCGCTCTTCGAGCACGACAAGATCACGACGACCGCGGCCAAGGCCAAGCGTCTGCGCCCGCTCGCCGAGCGTCTCATCACGTTCGCCAAGCGTGGCGACCTGCACGCCCGTCGCCGCGTCCTCACGGTCGTGCGCGACAAGGGTGTCGTCCACCGCCTGTTCGCCGAGATCGCCCCCGACATGGCGGCCCGCGACGGTGGCTACACCCGCATCACGAAGATCGCCGCCCGCAAGGGCGACAACGCCCCCATGGTCGTCATCGAGCTCGTCCGCGAGCCGCTGTCGGCCAAGAAGGCGACGGTCAAGGAGGCCGAGGCCGCCACGAAGCGCGCTGCGAAGCAGAGCGAGTCGAAGCAGGCCGCTGCCGAGACGAAGGCCGCTGAGGACGCCGAGAAGGCCGAGGCCACCGAGGCTGCTGTCGAGCTGCCGAAGGGCGCCGTCGCCGCGAACGAGGACGGCTCGTCGCCCGAGGACGGCTACACCGTCAAGGGCAACGCCGACTCCGGCAAGTACCACGAGGCCGACGGTCAGTGGTACGACCAGACGATCGCCGAGTTCTGGTTCAAGTCCGCCGAGGACGCCGAGGCCGCCGGCTTCACGAAGGCCGGCTCCGGCTCCTGAGCCACCTGAGCCACCCAGAGTGACCTCGCGCTCCGGCGCGACGAGAAGGGCCCCGCACCAGTGGTGCGGGGCCCTTCTCGTTCACCACCGGTGGGCGACGTCGACGACGAGACGGCGGCCACCGTCGGCGTCGGTCAGGACGAAGGCGCGCATCGGCAGCCGCGCCCGCACGCCGAGCCCGTAGTCGGTGTAGCCCTCGAAGCTGCCGACGCCCCGCAGCTGCCGGAAGGTGGTCCATCCGGAGAAGGTCGTCGTGGTCCGACCGAGGACCGATGGCGCGTCGACGGTGACCTGGATCTTCGCGCCACCGCTCACGGGCACGGGGAGGCCGCTGCCCGGCGCGATGACGGCGCCGACGTAGCGGACGTCGTAGCCGAGGGTGCCACGGCCACGGGCGAGGTCGATGACGAGCCGGTCGTAGCAGGCGTGCCGGCCGGCCCGGACCCCCGTGACGGCGCCGGTCCAGAGCTGGGTGGGGCTCGTCGCCTTCGCGCCGGATCCCCACGTGATGCCGCAGGAGGGCGCGGTCGAGGCGGTGGCGGGGGTGACGGTGCCGGCGGACGCGACCGGGGCGGTGAGTGCGGCCGCGCACGCGGCGACGAGGAGGCAGCGGGTGACGGTGTGCATGGAGGTTCCCCCTTCTGGCGGGCCCGGACCGGGTCGTCCGGTGTCCCACTCATAGGACGGGCAGGGCCCCGGCGCGGTTGACGGGCGCGCGTCACGGCCCCATCGGATCCCGTTAGGCTCGGGCGCCATGAGCGAGTCGAGCGGGTCCACGCTGCGCGTGCGCCTCGACCTGGCCTATGACGGGACAGCCTTCTCGGGGTGGGCCGCCCAGCCGGCGCTGCGCACGGTGCAGGGCGAGCTGACCGCTGCCCTGTCGACGGTGCTGCGCAGCGCTGAGCCCGTCCGGGTCACCGTGGCCGGCCGCACCGATGCCGGCGTCCACGCGCGCGGTCAGGTCGCCCACGTCGACCTCGACGCCCACGCCTGGGCCGCCCTGCCGGGTCGCTCCGACCGGGAGCCGGGGGTCGCCCTCGTCAGTCGTCTCGGGGGCCTGCTGGGCACGGACGTCGTCGTGCGCCGTGCGGTGGCGGCCCCCCTTGGCTTCGACGCACGCTTCTCAGCCGTCGAGCGGCGCTACCTCTACCGCCTCGCCGACCCCGACGCGGACCGTGACCCGCTGCGACGCCACGACACGGTCTGGTGGCGCCGGCCCCTCGACGTTGCGGCCATGGACGAGGCGTCGCGCTCGCTCGTCGGGCTGCGCGACTTCGCTGCGTTCTGCAAGCAGCGGGAGGGTGCGACGACCGTGCGAACGCTGCTCGACTTCTCATGGGTCCGCCTTGCCGACGGCGTGCTCGCCGCCACGGTGCGGGCCGACGCGTTCTGCCACTCGATGGTGCGGTCGCTCGTCGGTGCCGTCGTGCCCGTCGGCGAGGGCCGTCGCGCTGTGGACTGGCCGCGGGCGCTCCGGGACCGGGCCGAGCGCACCGCGGGAATCCACGTCATGCCGCCGCACGGCCTCAGCCTCGAGGAGGTCGTCTACCCGGACGACGACGGCCTGGCGGCGCGGGCCGTGGCCACGCGGGCACGCCGTTCTGCCGTCTGAGCGGTGTCTCAGGCCCGAGACCGGACCGGCGGTCACCAGCCACCTGTGGTTGGATCGTCCGCATGAAGGCCCGCCCCACCCGTGTCGTCTCGGTGGGCGTCCTCACCTGCGCCCTGGTGCTCACGGGCTGTTCGAAGGACACCACCGCCTCGCCACCGGCGAGCAGCCCCGCCTCCGCGTCGGGTGCGACGTCCACGGCGACCGGCTCGGCCGCGACGGCAGCGGGCGACGAGGTCCGGGGCCGCTCGGGTGCCTTCACCGTGGTGCCTCCGGAGGGGTGGACCGAGGCGACCGACAAGGCCACCGGCGTGGCCGACATCGACCTCGTGCTCCTCTCGTCCAAGAAGGTCGGTGCCTTCGCCAACAACCTCGTGGTCACCTCGGCCGCCGGCGACCAGTCGGTCCTCGACGACGAGCTGGCCAAGGGCCGCCAGCAGCTCGGTGCTGCCGGACGCACCGTGTCCTCGGCTCCCGGCAAGAGCGTGTCGGGCTCCGCGGCCGCCGGCTTCACGACGACCTTCGAACAGCAGGGCATCAAGGTGCTCGCCCGCTCCTACGGCGTCTCGCGCGGCGGCCGCATCTACCTGCTCACCCTCAGCTCCTCCCAGGCCGACGCGACGCACGCGATGGCCGAGTTCGACGAGCTCCTCTCGACCTGGGCGTGGACGTAGCCCCATGGCATCTCGCGTGAGGACGTCGGCGGCACTGCTTCCGGCGATCGCCCTGGTCGTGGCCCCGTGCCTCGCCGGCTGCTCCGCCGACCCAGCCCCGGTGGCGCCGACGCCGACCGACGTCGGCGTCGTCCACCTGCCGACGTCAGCGGCGCCGACGACCGACAGCGGCGGCCACCGCATCGAGTCGCTCCCCGCCGCGGTCGGCCCGGTGGCCATGACCGAGGACCGCGTCCGCGGCGTGGACTACAGCTACCTCCAGCCCGCCGGGTGGAGCCGGGCCGAGCGCGACCTCGACCCGCCGCCGGACACCCTCGTGCAGCCCGACGACGACGGTGTGCCGGCGTTCATCGCGGTCGAGCGCCCGATCAAGGTGGGCTCGCACTCGCTGGCAGAGGTCGTCGACGGGATCCGTCAGGGCTTCGAGGCCAAGGGCCTGACGCCCATGGCGGCCCCCGAGCGCGAGATCGCCGGCTACCGGGCGATGGGCATCGTCGTCGACCAGTCGGAGCAGGTGCGCCACGTCTACTACGTCGTCGCCTACACCGAGCAGGCCTTCGCGATCCGGCTCACCTACGACCCTGCCCACCCGGAGGCGCTCGACGTCTACCGCGCCGTGCTCGACTCCTGGGCGTGGGGGTGACGCGTGCGCGACCGGATGCTTAACCGGGTGACGCGGCCACACGGCATACGTCAGGCTTGACTCTCGTGGGCCATGTCGACGTCAACTCCGTCTCGTTCAGCCTGCCTGACGGCAGGCCGCTGCTCAACGACGTCTCCGTGCGGGTCGGGGAGGGCGCCAAGGTCGCGCTCATCGGCCCCAACGGGACCGGGAAGACGACGCTGACGCGGATCATCGCGGGCGACATCGCGGCCCATGAGGGCGCGGTGACGCGCTCGGGCGGTCTGGGCGTCATGCGCCAGTTCATCGGCAAGGTGCGCGACGACACGACCGTGCGCGACCTGCTCGTCTCGGTGGCGCCCGACCGCATCCGCGCCGCCGCCGAGGAGATCGACCGCAGCGAGCTGCTCATGATGGAGCGCGACTCCGAGGACGACCAGATGGCCTATGCCCACGCGCTCGTCGAGTGGGGCGAGGCGGGTGGCTACGAGCAGGAGACGCTCTGGGACCAGTGCACCGTCGCGGCCCTCGGCATCCCCTACGAGCAGGCGCAGTGGCGCACGGTCACGACGCTCTCCGGCGGTGAGCAGAAGCGGCTCGTGCTCGAGGCGCTGCTGCGCGGACCCGAGGAGGTGCTGCTCCTCGACGAGCCCGACAACTACCTCGACGTGCCGACGAAGCGCTGGCTCGAGGAGGCGCTCGTCGCCTCGCCCAAGACGGTGCTCTTCATCAGCCACGACCGCGAGCTGCTCGACCGGGTCGCCACCCGCGTTGCGACGCTCGAGCCCGGAGCCGCCGGCGCCACCCTCTGGGTGCACCCCGGCCGTTTCGCGACCTACGCCCAGGCCCGCACCGACCGCAACGACCGCCTCGAGGAGCTGCGCCGGCGCTGGGACGAGGAGCACGTCAAGCTCAAGACCCTCGTGCAGACGCTCAAGGTCAAGGCCAAGTTCAACGACGGCATGGCCTCGCGCTACCAGGCCGCGCAGACCCGTCTTGCGAAGTTCGAGCAGGCCGGCCCGCCCGAAGAGACGCCGATGACGCAGTCGGTCAAGATGCGCCTCACCGGGGGTCGCACGGCCAAGCGGGCCATCGTCGCGACGGGGCTCGAGCTGACCGGCCTGATGAAGCCCTTCGACCTCGAGGTCTGGTACGGCGAGCGCGTCGCGATCCTCGGTAGCAACGGCTCGGGCAAGTCGCACTTCCTGCGGCTGCTCGCGTGCGGTGGCACCGATCCCGAGCGCGAGCACCAGCCCGTCGGCGACGTGCGTCCGGTGCCCGTCGATCACTCCGGCGTCGTGCGGCTGGGGTCGCGCGTGCGTCCGGGATGGTTCGCGCAGACGCACGAGCACCCCTCGCTCATGGGACGCACGCTGCTCGAGATCCTGCACCGGGGTGACGAGCACCGCGAGGGGCGCCCGCGCGAGCAGGCCGCCCGCGCGCTCGACCGCTACGAGCTGGCACGCTCGGGCGAGCAGAAGTTCGAGTCGCTGTCGGGCGGGCAGCAGGCCCGCTTCCAGATCCTGCTGCTCGAGCTCTCGGGCGCGACGATGCTGCTGCTCGACGAGCCCACCGACAACCTCGACCTCCAGTCGGCCGAGGCGCTCGAGGAGGGGCTCGACCGCTTCGAGGGGACCGTCGTGGCCGTGACCCACGACCGGTGGTTCGCGCGCGGCTTCGACCGCTTCCTCGTCTTCGGCGCCGACGGCCGCGTCTACGAGTCGACCGAGCCGGTGTGGGACGAGGGGCGGGTCGTCCGGCCGCGGTGACCCAGCCCACACTCCCCACGCCGGCCGCACGGCCCGGTGCCGCGGGCGGGGGAGCGGAGTAGCGTCGGGGCATGCTGCTGCGAACGCTCGAGACCGGTGTCGTCGGCGCCCCGATGGCGGGAGGCCCGACCTCTCCCGAGCTCGTCGCCGCGGTCGGCGAAGCCGGTGGTCTGGGCTTCCTCGCTGCCGGATACCTCACCGCACCTCAGCTCGCCTCGGCGATCGCCGAGGTGTGGGACGCGAGCTCGCGCCCCTTCGGCGTCAACCTCTTCGTGCCCGCCCAGGCGAACGCGTATGCCGTCGGGCCGGGGGAGCTGACCGGCGCCGAGCGCGCGGATGCGGTGGCCGCCTACCGCGAGACGCTGGGCGACGACGCGCGGTCCGTCGGCGTGGAGCCCGGTGAGCCGAGACCCGGCGACGACGACGACTGGGAACGCAAGCTCGACCTCGTCGTGCGGGAGCGAGTTCCCTTGGTGTCCTTCACGTTCGGGCTGCCGAGCACGGCGGTGCTCGGTGAGCTGCGCCGCGCCGGCATCGAGACCGTCGCCACGGTCACCGACGTCGACGAGGCGGCAGCGGCCCTCGGTGCCGGCGTCGACGGGCTCTGTCTCCAAGGACCGGAGGGCGGCGGACACCGTGGCACCCTCGATCCGGCCAAGGAGCCGTCGGCCTCCGACCTGCTCGACCTCGTCGCCGCCGTGCGGTTGCAGACGGACGTGCCGATCGTCGCCGCCGGCGGGATCTCGACCCCGGAGCGGGCCGCGCAGGTGCGGGCCGCCGGGGCTGACGCCGTCCAGGTCGGGACCGCCCTGCTCCTCACTCCTGAGGCCGGGACCGGCCTCGCCTACCGCCGCGCCCTCGCCGACCCTTCCTACGAGCGCACCGCCGTGACGCGGGCCTACTCGGGCCGCCTCGCCCGCGGTCTCGAGACCGAGTTCCTGCGTCGGCACGACGGCCACGCCCCGGCCGCCTACCCGGAGGTCCACCACCTCACGGTGCCGTTGCGGCGGGCGTCGGCACGGGCGGAGCGCTCGGACCTGCTCGCCCTGTGGGCCGGCTCGGGCTGGAGGTCGGCGCGGCCGGTGCCCGCGGCCACGGTCGTCGCCGAGCTCTCGCACTGACCCGGGCGTCGGCCGCGTGAGAGCGCCGGTTTCGAGTTGCGAGGGACCGGCCGCGGCGGTTGACGTGCCGCACGTTCTTGCAGTTGTGCGCAGACCGTATGCCGTCGGGCGGGCCGACGGCATACGGGCCCTCTGGGCGGTGCGGAATCGGGCGGCATACGCTCGGGCCATGCCGAGCGCCGAAGGAAACCTGACGTGGGTGGCCGCCTCCGAGCGCCCCGACCTGCTCGCCCCGCCCGTCGCGGCGGCACTCGAGCACGTGCCGGGGGTCCGGGTCGCCCCGATCGACGCCACGCTCGCCGACACGGCGGCCTTCTGCGAGGCCTACGACGTCGCGCCCGAGGCGTCGGCCAACTGCGTCGTCGTCGAGGCACGCCGCGGTGACGACACGACCCTCGCGGCCGTCATGGTGCTCGCGACCGACCGGGCCGACATCAACCGCGTCGTGCGCAAGCACCTCGGCGCCCGCAAGATCTCCTTCGCCGACCAGGCGAAGGCCCAGGAGCTGACCGGGATGCAGCAGGGTGGCATCACGCCGGTCGGGCTGCCGGCGGGCTGGCCGGTGCTCGTCGACGAAGCCGTCGTCGCGGCAGGTCCGGTCGTCATCGGCGCCGGCGTCCGCGGCGCGAAGCTGCTGCTCGACGGGGCGTCCCTCGCCGGACTGCCGACGGCACAGGTCATCGCCCTCGCCGTGCGCTGACGGCTCGGTCAGCCGGCGACGTCCCAGAGCATCTGGGCGCGTTCGGTCGGCGTCGTGCCGCCCCAGATGCCGAAGGTCTCGGGAACCCGGAGCGCGTGGTCGAGGCACCGCTCACGGACGGGGCACGAGGCGCACACCATGCGGGCGGCCTCGGTCTGCTCGCGGCGCTCGCGCTGGTCGAGCTCCTGGTCGTCGGCGAAGAACTGCTCGACGGCCTTGGTGCGGCAACGACCCTGCTCCTGCCACTCGTACGAGGAGTAGGTGGGGCGCGGAAGGCGAGTGATCGTCATGGCTTCCTCCGTCGGTCCGGTCGAGCGATCTGATGCAGAACCTACGCAGAACTTATGCATTGCACAAGAGGTCTGCATAAGTTTATGATCCGGGGAGCCCGATCGGCGCTGGAGCGGTCCATGACGGGAATCTCGGACCGCTCCGCCCGACGCGGGTGACCAACGTGAAACGGTGATGATCGACATGAACCCGCAGCCGGCAGCCTCGAGGGAGCCTGGCCAGACGGAGCCTGACCACCCCGAGCCGGGGGAGCGGGCGCCCGAGCTGGGCTGGCCCGTGGGAGTCGTGTCCGAGCGACTCGCCATCGCCGCGCCGACGCTCCGGTCCTGGGATCGCCGCCACGGCATCGGGCCGAGCCTGAGGACCCGGGGCAACCACCGCCGGTACACCGAGCTCGACATCCGGCGCGTGCTGCTGATGTCCCGCCTGACCGCCCAGGGGGTGCCCGCGCAGAGCGCCGCGGACTCGGTGCTCGCGATGGACTCACAGGCGATCGCCGAACGTCTCGAGGGGGACCGCGGGTTCGCAGCACCGGGCGAGGGGGACGGGCTGGGTCGCGTGCCCGGCGGGTCCCGTGGGCCCGGTGAGCCCGGTGAGCCCCGTGAGCCCGGTGTCGGTGGTGCGCGCGCCGGTGAGGTGGAGGGCTCCGAGCAGGATGCGACCGACCTCGTCGAGGCCATCGTGGGCGCGGCCCGGGCTCTCGACCCCCGCACCATGGCGCTGCTCTACCGCCAGGTCATGCGCCGTCGCGACGTCGGTCGGGCCTGGGTCGAGGTCTTTGCGCCGGCACTGCGCCGCGTCGGTGACCTCTGGGAGGAGGGCCGGCTCGGGGTGCAGTCCGAGCACCTGACGAGCGAGCTGCTCCAGTCCGAGCTGCGCGCGGTCGTGCGGGCCAACCGGCTCCGGGTCGCAGGTCTGCCCGTCGTGCTGGCCAGCGCCGACGACGAGCAGCACCACCTCCCGCTGCTCGCGCTCGAGGCCGAGCTAGCGCGCCACGGGGTGGCGAGCCTCTTCCTCGGCCCGCGCGTGCCGTCCGACGCCCTCGTGTCGGCGCTGCGTGAGTCGCAGCCGCGGGCCGTCTTCCTCTGGGCCTCGCTCGCGCGCCCGCAGGCCGAGCCGTTCTGGCGCGACCTCGAGATCATCGACTGGCCGCTCGAGGTCGTCATCGGCGGGCCCGGCTGGCCCGACGGGATCGCCGTGCCCGAGGGGCCGGTGACCGTGACGCGAGTTGCTGACTTCGGCGCGGCCGTGACGGCCCTCGTACCGCGCCCGGGTGCCTCGGTGGGCTGATCTGCTGTCGTTCGGCGCAAGAAACCGCAATATCCTGAGCCTGAGTGCAAAATTTTGCAGTGCAGGTCTGGCGCGGTGTCCGATTCGGGCGCTAAGTTCTCCCCCGGTGGTCGAGCGTCCAGACGCGGGCGTGAGCGACCCAGCCCACGAAGGAGTGCGCATGCGCCGTCGCCCGGCCCTGTCCGTCGCCAGCATCTCGGCCCTGGTCATGGCGGGACTCGCCGTCCCGCTGGCCGGGGCACCGACCGCCCGGGCGGACGCTCCGCGCACCGCGACGGTCGTCGGGTCCCTCCAGGACGAGCTCGGCTGCAGCGGCGACTGGACGCCCGACTGCACCGCCACCGACCTCGCGCTCGAGCCGGGCACGACGACGTATGCCGCCGAGTTCCGTCTGCCCAAGGGCAGCTACGAGCTCAAGGTGGCCATCAACCACTCGTGGGACGAGAGCTACGGCCAGGGCGGCGGCAACGTGCCGCTCGTCCTCGCCGGCCCGGCCACGCTGCGCTTCACCTACGACGACACGACCCACGCCATCGGCATCGCCCCCACCGACCTGCCCGGTGCCGCCACGAAGGCCGACACGAAGCTGGCCGCCTCGTCGCTGCGCTCGCTCGCGACGAAGGAGCGCTTCTACTTCGTCATGGCCGACCGCTTCGCCAACGGCGACACGGCCAACGACCAGGGCGGCCTGACAGGCGGACCGCTCTCCACCGGCTTCGACCCGACGAACGAGGGGTTCTACCACGGTGGTGACCTCAAGGGCCTGACCGGCAAGCTCGACTACATCAAGGGCCTCGGCACGACCGCGATCTGGCTCACGCCGTCGTTCAAGAACCGCCCCGTGCAGGGCAGCGGCTCCGACGCGAGCGCCGGCTACCACGGCTACTGGATCACCGACTTCACCCGGATCGACCCGCACCTGGGCACGAACGCCGACATGAAGGCGCTCATCTCGGCCGCCCACGCGAAGGGGATGAAGGTCTACTTCGACATCATCACCAACCACACGGCCGACGTCATCTCCTACGAGGGCGGCTCCTATTCCTACGTCAACAAGGAGACGAGCCCCTACAAGGACGCCCGCGGCAAGGCCTTCGATGACGCCGCCGTCGCCGGCAAGCCGGCCTGCGCCGGCGACACCGTGCCGGACTGCTTCCCGAAGATGACGGCGGGCACGTCCTTCCCGTACGTGCCGAAGGTCGCCGACGCCGACAAGGACGTCAAGGTCCCGGCCTGGCTCAACGACACGACGCTCTACCACAACCGCGGTGACTCCACGTATGCCGGCGAGTCGTCGACCTACGGTGACTTCTCCGGCCTCGACGACCTCTTCACCGAGAACCCCAAGGTCGTCACGGGCATGGAGGACATCTACAACTCCTGGGTCGACTTCGGCGTCGACGGCTTCCGCATCGACACCGTCAAGCACGTCAACATGCAGTTCTGGCAGGCCTTCTCGCCGGCAATCCTCAGCCATGCCAAGGCGATCGGCAACGACGACTTCTTCATGTTCGGTGAGGTCTACGACGGCAACCCCGCCTACACGAGCCAGTTCACGACGAAGGGTGCGCTGCCGGCGACCCTCGACTTCGGCTTCCAGGGTGCGGCGCTCGGCTTCGCCCAGGGCAAGGCGACCACCGGCATCCGCGACCTCTTCGCGGGTGACGACTACTACACCGACACGGACTCGAACGCCTACGAGCTGCCGACGTTCCTCGGCAACCACGACATGGGTCGCGTCGGCGCGATGCTGCTCGCCGGCGGCGCCACGGGTGACGACCTGCTGGCCCGCGACCGCCTCGCGACGTCCCTGATGTTCCTGACCCGCGGCAACCCGGTCGTCTACTACGGCGACGAGCAGGGCTTCACCGGTCCGACGAGCGACTTCGGCGACAAGCGTGCGCGCCAGGACATGTTCGCCAGCCGGACGCCGATCTACCAGGACGACGTCGTCGTCGGGAGCAGCAAGCCCGCCGGCTCCGGCTCGCACTACGACACGTCCGCACCGCTCTACCGGGAGATCAAGGCGCTCTCCGCCCTCCGCGCGGCCAACCCGGCCCTCGCGGACGGGGCGCAGGTGCACCGCTACGCCTCGGACGCGGCCGGCATCTACGCGATCAGCCGCATCGACAAGGCGGCCAAGCGCGAGTACGTCGTCGTCGCCAACAACGCCACGACGGCGAAGACCGCGACCTTCTCGACCTACTCCGCCGGCTCGAAGCTCGTGCCGCTCCTCGGCGCCACCTCGGACCTGCGCGCCGCGGCCGACGGGCGCGTCACGGTGACCGTCCCGCCGCTGTCGGTGGCGGTCTATCGGGCGAACTCGACCATGGCGCAGCCGAAGTCGGCTCCCGCGATCTACCCGACGTCGCCCAGCGCGGGTGGTGTCGTGGGTGGTCGTGCGGAGATCGGCGCCGCCCTGCCCGGTAACACGTTCGCGGAGGTCTCCTTCCTCCAGCGCCCGGTAGGCACCTCAGCCTGGACGCCGCTGGGCACGGACGACAACGCGCCCTACCGCGTCTTCCACGACGTGTCCGGCCTCGCCAAGGGCACGCTCGTCGAGTACCGCATCGTGGCCAAGGACGTCGCCGGCCACGTCTCGGCGACCTCCACCTACGGCATCGTGGGCGAGCCCGAGACGTCCGGCGGCGGTGGCGGCGGTGGCGTCGGCCCCGTCACCCAGCCCGACAACGTCAGCGTCCCCGGCAACCACAACTCCGAGATGGGCTGCCCGGGCGACTGGCAGCCGGACTGCGCGGAGGCGCAGCTCGCCCTCGACGCCAAGGACGACATCTGGAAGGGCACCTTCGACGCCATCCCGGCCGGCGACTACGAGTACAAGGCCGCGATCGACAAGTCGTGGGACGAGAACTACGGTGCCGGAGCGGTCAAGGGCGGCGGCAACATCGCCTACACAGCCGCCGGCAAGACCATCACCTTCTACTACGACCACCGCACCCACTGGGTGACCAACGACGCGACGGGCCCGATCATCACGGCTCCCGGCAGCTTCCAGAGCGAGCTCGGCTGCCCGGGAGACTGGGCGCCCGACTGCATGCGGTCGTGGCTGCAGGACCCCGACGGTGACGGCACGTACGTCTTCACCACGGACCAGATCCCCGCGGGCTCCTACGAGTTCAAGGTCGCCGTGGGTCTGTCCTGGACCGAGGCCTACCCGGCCAACAACGTCGCGTTCTCGGTCCCGGCCGACGGCGTGCTGACCACGATCACCTACAAGACCTCGACGCACGAGGTCACGGTCAAGACGTCCAAGGCGGGCGCCGCGCCCGACCTGACGAAGTCCAAGGCCTACGTCGTGGGTCCCGACCTCGTCGCCTGGCCCGCATCGGCGCTGCCGGCCGGCACCGACCCCGCGACGCTCGACTGGCGCCTGCACTGGTCGGCCGACGGCGGTCTCGCCGTCGACGCGGAGGCTGTCACCGGCGGCTCCGTGGCGAGCCTGACGCGCGACCCGGCAGGGCTGCCCGCCTCGCTCGTGGCCGCCCACCCGGAGCTCAAGGGGGCCGTGGCCCTGCGTCTCGACAAGGCGACCGCCGCGCTGATGCCCGAGATCCTCAAGGGTCAGGTCGCCGTCGCGATGTACGCCTCGACGGGCCAGCTGCTCGACGCGACGGGCGCGCAGACGGCCATCGCCCTCGATGCGATCTACGCCGCCAGGGCGGCCGCTCGCACCTACGGTGTCGGCTTCACGCGCAGCCGCGCGACGTTCAGCCTCTGGGCCCCCACGGCGCAGCAGGTCACCCTGCTCACCTGGCCGGCCCGTTCGGCGGACCGTCCGGTCGACACGGCCCGACGCACGACGATGACGCGCTCGTCCGACGGGGCGTGGACGACGAGCCTCAGCACCTCGACGGCGCTCAACGCCCGCTACCTCTACGAGGTGAAGGTGTGGGCGCCGACGACGGGGACGGTCGAGACCAACGTCGTCACCGACCCGAGCTCGGTGGCGCTGACGCAAAACTCCACGCGGTCCGTCGCCGTCGACCTGACGAGCCCGGCGTTCATGCCCTCGGTGTGGAGCCGCACCCCGTCGCCGAAGCTCGCCCAGGACGTCGACTCGACGATCTACGAGCTGCACATCCGCGACTACTCCATGTCGGACGCCAAGGTCCCGGCGGCCTTGCGTGGCAGCTACCTCGCCTTCGCCGCGGACGGTGACGGCAGGGCGCACCTCAAGGCGCTCGCCAAGGCGGGTCTCAACACCGTGCACCTGTTGCCGAGCTTCGACATCGCCTCGATCGAGGAGGACAAGGCCAAGCAGCAGACGCCGCAGTGCGACCTCGCCTCGTATGCGCCCGACAGCGAGGAGCAGCAGAAGTGCGTCGGGGCCGTCGCGGCCAAGGACGCCTTCAACTGGGGCTACGACCCGTACCACTACAGCGTTCCCGACGGCTCGTACGCGTCGAGCACCAGCGCGGCCGACGGCGGGACCCGCGTGGCCGAGTTCCGCACGATGGTCGGAGCCCTGCACCAGGACGGCCTCCGCGTCGTGCTCGACCAGGTCTTCAACCACACGGCCCAGTCGGGCCAGGGCGACAAGTCCGTGCTCGACAAGGTCGTGCCCGACTACTACCACCGCCTGAACGCGAGTGGCGCCGTCGAGACCTCGACGTGCTGCCAGAACGTCGCCACCGAGCACGCCATGGGCCAGAAGCTCATGGTCGACTCCGTGGTGTCCTGGGCCCGCAACTACCGGGTCGACGGCTTCCGCTTCGACCTCATGGGCCACCACAGCAAGGCCAACATGCTCGCCGTGCGCTCGGCCCTCGACGCCCTGACGCTCTCGAAGGACGGCGTCGACGGCAGGTCGATCTACCTCTACGGCGAGGGCTGGAACTTCGGCGAGGTCGCCGACAACAAGCTCTTCGTGCAGGCGACGCAGGGCCAGCTCGGTGGCACGGGCATCGGCACCTTCTCCGACCGCCTGCGTGACGGCGTGCGTGGAGGGGGACCGTTCGACGAGGACCCGCGTCGTCAGGGCTTCGGCTCCGGCGAGGCGACCGACCCGAACGGTGCCGCGACCAACGCCGACGCGGCCACCCGCCTCGGCAGCGACACCGACCTCGTCCAGCTCGGCCTGGCCGGCAACCTCAAGACGTTCACCTTCCGCAGCCAGAAGACCGGGACGGTCGTCAACGGCACACAGGTCGACTACAACGGGTCCCCGGCCGGCTACGCCGACCAGCCCGACGAGGTCGTCAGCTACGTCGACGCCCACGACAACGAGACGCTTTTCGACTCGCTGACGTACAAGCTGCCGGTCGCGACGTCGATGCAGGACCGGGTGCGGATGAACACCCTGTCCCTCGCCACGACCGCTCTGGCGCAGACGCCGTCGTTCTGGCACGCCGGCGCCGACCTGCTCCGCAGCAAGTCGCTCAACCGCGACTCGTACGACAGCGGTGACTGGTTCAACAGGCTCGACTGGACCGGCGCCGACAACGGCTTCGGCCATGGCCTGCCGCCGCAGGAGCAGAACTCCGCCAAGTGGCCGTTCATGAAGCCGCTGCTCGCCAACATGGCGCTCAAGCCGTCCGCCGCCGACGTGCGCAGCGCCGACGCGATGGCTCAGGACCTGCTGCGACTTCGCTTCAGCACCAAGCTGTTCCGTCTCGGCAACGCGGCTGCCATCAACGCCAAGGTGACCTTCCCGGTCTCCGGCACGGCCGACGCGAAGCAGGGTGTCATCGTCATGCGGATCGACGACACGAAGGGAGTCGACGTCGACCCGGCGCTGCGCGGAGCGGTCGTCGTCTTCAACGCGACCCCCGACGCCGTGACCCAGAAGGTCCCCGGCCTCAGCGGCGCGGTCTCGCTGAGCGCGGTCCAGGCGAACGGCGCCGACAACGTCGTCAAGCAGGCGGCATACGACGCGGGAAGCAGCTCGTTCTCCGTGCCCGCGCGCACGGTCGCGGTCTTCGTCCAGCCGAACTGACCACGCGGCCTCCTCGAAGGCCGGTCCCCGCGACGCGGGGGCCGGCCTTCGTCATGGGTGCGGGACCTGCCGACCGGTCGGGCCCGGGCATAGGTTGGACGGGTGACTGCGACTCCTGACATGACCTACCGGCAGCTCGGCGACAGCGGGCTCACCGTCTCGACCGTCGGCATCGGCTGCAACAACTTCGGTCGGCGCCTCGACCAGGACGGCACGAACGCCGTGGTGCGCCAGGCCCTCGACAGCGGCATCACGCTCTTCGACACCGCCGACATCTACGGCCAGGGCGCCAGCGAGGAGATGCTCGGCCTCGCTCTGGGATCTGAGCGCGAGAACGTCGTGGTGGCAACGAAGTTCGGCATGGACATGCAGGGCGCCAACGGTCCCGACTGGGGTGTGCGTGGGTCGCGCCGCTACGTGCGCAAGGCCGTCGAATCGAGCCTGCGTCGCCTCGGCACCGACTGGATCGACCTCTACCAGCTGCACCGACCCGACCCGCAGACCCCGATCGGCGAGACGCTCGCGGCGCTCGACGAGCTGGTCCGCGAGGGCAAGGTGCGCTACCTGGGCAGCAGCAACTTCACGGGCTGGCAGGTCGTCGACGCCGACTGGACGGCGCGGGCCGCCGGCACCTCACGGTTCGTCTCGGCGCAGAACGAGTACTCGCTGCTCGAGCGCGACGTCGAGGACGAGGTCGTCCCCGCGTGCGAGCACGTCGGCGTCGGGCTGCTCCCGTTCTTCCCGCTGGCCTCCGGCCTGCTCACCGGGAAGTACCGTCGTGGCGAGCCGGCCCCCGAGGGCACGCGCCTGGCCGGGATGGCCGACCGGCTCGGCGGCGCCGACTGGGACACGATCGAGGCCCTCGAGGCGTATGCCGCCCAGCGCGGTCTGCGCCCCATCGACGTCGCGATCGGCGGGCTCGCGGCCCAGCCGGCGGTCGCCTCGGTGATCGCGGGGGCGACGCGGCCCGAGCAGGTCGTCGACAACGTCCGGGCCGGCCTGTGGGAGCCCACCGTCGAGGACCTCGCCGAGATCGACGCCGTCACCACCCCGCCCGCCTGACCCCCGCTTCACGTCGAGTGAGCGCCCCGTCCCACTCGAGTGAGCGCCCCGTCCCACCCCTTCCGTCGAGTGGCCCCATCGTCCGAGTGGCCCCGTCGTCCCACCTGGCGCACGCCCGCGATCGTCGAGTGGCCCCGCCGTCACAGGCCCGGGAGGCGGGTGTGGCGGCGGGGCCACTCGAGTGGGTGTCGAGGCCGGCTCAGTCGACGGCGGGGTGGAGCGCAGGCCCGGTCGTGACGCTTTCGGCCGCTCGGGCCTTCTCGGCGCGCAGGGCGTGCCGGTAGAACCACGCGCCGAGGATGCTGACGGCTCCTGCGGTCACCATGGCGACCTGTGTCGAGGTGCGCTCGGCGAGCAGGCCCAGGAGCGGGGCTGCGATGCCGAAGGCCGCGGAGGCGACCATCGAGTTCATCGAGAGGACCGTGGCGCGGTTGCGGGCCCGGGCCTCGCGGTGGAGCAGCGCGGAGTGGGCCGGGCCGGCCGCGCCGTGCAGCAGGTACGTGACGCCGTAGGCGGCGATGAGCGCCGCAGGCCCCGCAACGAGTCCCATGACGACGGCGCCGAGGCCGTTGAGCACGCGAGCGGCGATCGCGGTGCGGGTGACGCCGATGCGGCGGCTCGACCATCCCGAGAGGGCCGCGCCGAGGGCGAAGACGGCCCACCCGGCGGCGGCCACCGGGCCCATGATCGCGCCGGCGCGCTCCTCGCCCCCGACCAGCTCGGCGAGACGGATCGGCTGGAAGGTCTCGAAGACGATCATCGCCACCGACCAGAACACCTCGACGCAGACGATGCCGCGCAGCGCGCGGTTGCTCCGCAGCAGGCCCAGGCCGTCGCGCACGACGGCGGGAGCCTCCTTCGCGGAGGCGAGGGCGCGCCGGGCACCCGAGGCGTCGAGGTGCTCGGCGCCGCGCGGCTCGCGCAGGAGGACGAGGACCGCGACGAGGTGCACGACGTTGAGGGCGACGAAGACGGCCACGGGCAGCACGAGCGCCGACGCGCCCGCGAACGGGTGCCACCAGACGAGCCCGCCGGAGACGAGGGCCCCGGAGGCGATGGCTCCGCCGAGCACGGTGCCCTGGGCGGCGAGGGCTCCGTCGACGTCGGCGCCGGGAGTCGTGGCGTGCACCGTGTCGACGAACCACGCCTCGAGCGGGCCGGAGTCCAGGGCGCGGAAGATGCCGGTGAGCACGGCGGCCGCGAAGAAGGCCCAGAAGGAGTGCGCCACGAGCAGGATGCTGCTCGCGAGGACGTTGACGACGGCCGAGACGACGAAGACCGGCCGGCGGCCGAAGGCGTCCGCGAAGCCGCTCGTCGGCAGCTCGAGCGCGAAGATCGTCAGCCCGGCGGCGGACGAGATGGTCATCGCCTGCGCCACGGTGAGGCCTCGCTCGAGCTGCCACAGGGTGAGCAGGCCGACGACGAGCCCGACCGGGAACCACCGGGTGAAGCTCAGGGCGAGGAAGACGCGGCGGGCCGCAGTGGGGGAGAGCAGGGTGTCCCGTGGGCTCATCGGGCTCAGTCCTTCGTCGTCGTCGTCGGGGGTCGGTCGAGGTCGAGCGGGTAGGCGAAGGCGTAGACGGCGATCCGCCGCGCCTGCGGGTTGCCCTGTCCGACGCGGCGGTAGCGCTCGATGAGGTCCCACATCTCCTCCCGCATCGCCTCGAGGGACTCGGCGGTGACGAGCACGGCCGCGTCGCTCGAGCCGCAGGCGTCCTGCCACGCGGTGGGCCATGTCGTCGAGACGTCGAGCCACTTGTCGTACTGCTCGCTGAAGTGGCGGGCGTAGTCGCGGGTGAGCCAGTTGAGGGCGGTCTCGGAGTCCTCGTCACCCTCGAAGTCGCTCGGGTGCCAGGAGTGGTACTCGGAGCTCGCGCGCCACAGCCGGCGCTTGCCCTCGCCCTCTTGGGTGTCGTGGACGAGCCCGACGGACTCGAGCTTGCGCAGGTGGTAGCTCGTGGCGCCGGAGTTGGTGCCGAGGAGCGTGGCGAGGTCGGTCGCGGTCGACGGGCCGCCTCGGCGCAGCGCCCCGAGCAGGCGTGACCGAAGCGGATGGGCGAGGACGCGCACGCTCTCCGGCGTGAGCCAGACGTTCTCGTCGTCGGAGGGCCCGGACGACGCGGTCGGGGAGGGGTTCGAGGGGTCCTGTGCAGCCATAGTGTGCACAATACCTCTGCACACTTCATGTGCACAAGATCTGTGCACGGAGGTCTCGATGTGCCATCCGTGCAGGTCAGGCACTGTTTTCGGTGTCCGTGCCCGTGATTTGGGCACAGGCACGCGACCCCGTAACATGGATGAAGTTGTGCACCGGGCCGTCAGGCGAACCCGTCATCACCACCCTGTGGACGAGACGGGCGACGCGGACCGAGCCCAGCGGCATTCACTGCTCCACCATTTTCAGAAGCGAAGGCAGACTCCATTGCGCACGTACACCCCGAAGCCCGGCGAGGTCACTCGCACGTGGCACGTCATCGACGCGACCGACGTCGTGCTCGGCCGTCTCGCGAGCCAGGCCGCTGTCCTGCTCCGGGGCAAGCACAAGCCGCAGTTCGCACCGCACGTCGACACCGGTGACTTCGTCATCATCATCAACGCCGACAAGGTTGCCCTGACCGGCGCCAAGCTCGAGCAGAAGAAGGCCTACCGCCACTCGGGCTTCCCGGGTGGCCTGCGGTCGACCTCCTACACCGAGCTGCTCGCCAAGAGCCCCGAGAAGGCCGTCGAGAAGGCCATCCGCGGCATGCTCCCGAAGAACTCGCTGGCCCGCCAGCAGCTCTCCAAGCTCAAGGTCTACCGCGGTGCCGAGCACCCGCACGCGGCCCAGCAGCCCGTCCCCTTCGAGATCACCCAGGTTGCGCAGTAAGCCCCCCGGCTGCTGCGTAGAAAGCGACAAGACACGTGACTGACATCGTGAACGAGGAAGTCCTCGACACCGACGAGCCCGAGCTGACCGAGTACACCTCGGAGTCCGACGGCTCCGTCGCCGGCGAGCCGAAGCGCGCCCGTGAGGTCTCGACCCCCGGCGCTGCGACCGGTCGCCGCAAGCAGGCCATCGCCCGCGTGCGCATCGTCCCCGGCACCGGCGAGTGGAAGATCAACGGCCGCACCCTCGACGCCTACTTCCCCAACAAGGTGCACCAGCAGATCGTCAAGGAGCCCCTGACGCTCCTCGAGCTCGACGGCTCCTACGACGTGCTCGTCCGCGTGCACGGCGGTGGCCCCTCCGGCCAGGCCGGCGCGGTCCGCCTCGGCGTCGCCCGCTCGCTGAACGGCATCGACGAGGAGCTCAACCGTCCCGCCCTCAAGAAGGCCGGCTTCCTCACCCGTGACCCCCGCGTCCCGGAGCGCAAGAAGGCCGGTCTCAAGAAGGCCCGCAAGGCTCCCCAGTACTCCAAGCGCTGATGCTTCGGCTGGCGCCGAGCGTCACCGCTTGGCTCCAGTCGCGCTGATGCTTTGGCTGGCGCCGAGCATCACCGCTTGGCTCCAGTCGCGCTGATGCTTCGGCTGGCGCCGAGCATCACCGCYTGGCTCCAGTCGCGCTGAGTCGGCTGCCCAGCTGGTTGTACGAAGGCCCCCGAGCGCTGCTCGGGGGCCTTCGTCGTTCCCGAGGGCGTATGCCGCCGGGCGGGTCGGTGACGCGTCAGCCAACCGTCGCGTGGCTGAGGTCGCACCGGTTGGTGTCGTTGGACCACGTGGCCTGCATCGCGAAGCTGCCGGACGTCGTCGAGACGTTGCCCGCGCCGCCCGCGCCGCCCGGTGCGATCCACGCGCACTCGTCGGCGTTCTCCTGACCGGAGTAGGTGCGCGACGTCGTGTTCGTCCATCCGCCCGCCGGGTTCTGGTCGGTGATCGTCTCGGCGTACTCGTGGCCCTCGACCATGGAGTAGCCGTCGTCGGTGCCCGCGGCGCCGGTGTTGACGAAGTCCTGCCCGCAGCTCGTGCCCATGTCCATGACGTAGGGCATGTTCGTGAAGGCGATGTCGCCGTACGGGCTGGTCGACCCGACGTAGGGGTCACCGTTGTAGTCGTGCCAGGCGCAGAACTGCCCGGACGAGGTGTTGAAGCCGTCCGGGTGCGTGCCGGTCGGGGAGAGGACGACGTACTGCGCGTCGCGGTTGCTGGCGGCGGTGCTGTTGCCGAAATGCCCTGCGGCGCGGACGGCTTCGTCGCCGAGCTGCTTGGCCGTGGCGTTCGCGGGCGCTGCGACCGACGGGTCGAACCACACGCCGGCGAGAGCCCCACCGGTCGGGTAGCGCACGTGCGCAGCGCTCGACGGGCAGGAGGTCGCGCCCTTGGCCACGAGCGGACCGTCGCAGTACTGCGTCATGACGCCCGACCAGGCCTCGCCGCCCGTCCCCAGGCCCTTGAAGAGCTTCTGCACGACCGGGGCCCCTGACTTCGGGTCGCCGGTGAAGGTGAGGTTGCCGCCGGCGTCGGTGCCCTGGCTGCCCCACTGGCTGCCGTAGAACACGAGGTAGACCTTCTCGGCGCCGCCGCTCGTGACGCCGATCCCGTCGACGCCGCCGCCGTAGGAGAGCGTCTTGGCCTGCGTGGGCCGCGCCCCCTTCGTCTGTGCCTCCCACCGGTGCATCTGGGTGTTGAGCTCACGGGTCGGCACCGCGCCGTGGCGGTAGGGGTGGCCGTAGGCCGGAGAGTACGGGTTGGTCACCCCTGCGCCGGACGCGCCGGCAGCGGGCGCGGACGTGCTCGGTGCCGCGGCGGACGCGCCGAGCGCCGTCGCCACGCTGAGGACGGTGGCGGCGGTGGCGGTGGCGGCGACCAGTCGCCGTGAACGTCGAGTGCTCATCGAGTGCCTCTCTGGGAAGGACCCGGGAAGGCCCGCGGGTGTCGGGCCCCGGGATGGCCACATCGTCGCGGGGTGCGTCTGTGAAGTGGATGGGAGCCACCTGCCAGTTCCCTGCCACTTTCCGGCACGATCAGAGCGGGTATGTCCGTTGTGACCCTTTGGGGCTCCGCCGGATGGTCGTATGCCGTCGGGGCGGTATCGTCGTGCGAGCACATCAGCCGGCCCAGTGGGTCGGACCCATCGGGAAGGCACACAAGCGTGGCTCGACTCTTCGGCACGGACGGCGTCCGTGGTGTGGCGAACAAGGACATCACCGCCGAGCTCGCGCTCGACCTCTCCGTCGCCGCGGCGCACGTCCTCGGCGAGGTGGGCGCCTTCAACGGTCACCGCCCCGTCGCCGTCGTCGGCCGCGACCCCCGGGCGTCCGGCGAGTTCCTGGCGGCCGCCACGGTGGCCGGCCTCGCATCGGCGGGCATCGACGTGCGCGACGCGGGCGTGCTGCCCACACCAGCGATCGCCTACCTCGTGGGCGAGCAGGACGCCGACCTCGGTGCCATGCTCTCGGCGTCGCACAACCCGATGCCCGACAACGGCATCAAGTTCTTCGCCCGGGGCGGGCACAAGCTCGCCGACGACCTCGAGGACCGCATCGAGGCCCGGCTGCGCGACGAGTGGCAGCGTCCCACGGGCGGTGACGTCGGCCGCATCACGCCCCTGCTCGACGGCGCGGACCGCTACGTCGCGCACCTGCTCTCGGTGCTGCCGCACCGGCTCGAGGGTCTGCACGTCGTCGTCGACGCCGCGCACGGTGCCGCGTCGGAGGTCGCTCCGCGCGCCTTCCGTGAGGCCGGGGCGCAGGTGACCGTCATCGGCGGCGAACCCGACGGGCTCAACATCAACGACGGCTACGGCTCCACGCACCTCGAGCACCTCAAGGAGACCGTCGTCTCGGTCGGCGCCGACTTCGGCATCGCCCTCGACGGCGACGCCGACCGCTGCCTCGCCGTCGACGCCGCCGGCCACGAGGTGGACGGCGACCAGATCATGGCGATCCTCGCGCTCGCCATGAAGGAGCAGGGGGTGCTGCGCGGCGACACGCTCGTCGCGACCGTCATGTCCAACCTCGGCATGATCCAGGCTCTCGGCGGCGCCGGCATCAAGGTGCTGCAGACCGCTGTCGGCGACCGCTACGTCCTCGAGGGGATGAAGTCCGGCGGCTATGCGCTCGGCGGCGAGCAGTCCGGTCACGTCGTCATGCTCGACCACGGCACGACGGGCGACGGCACCCTCACCGGGCTCATGCTCGCCTCACGGGTCGCCGCGACCGGTCGGACTCTCGCCGACCTCGCCGGCATCATGACCCACTTCCCGCAGGTGCTCGTCAACGTCAAGGACGTCGACAAGTCGGCCCTCGAGGCCAACACGGCCGTCGCCGACGCCGTGCGTGCGGCGGAGGGAGAGCTGGGGGAGAGCGGTCGGGTCCTGCTGCGCAAGTCCGGCACCGAGCCGGTCGTCCGCGTCATGGTCGAGGCCGCCGACGGCGACCAGGCCCGCACCCTCGCCGACCGCCTCGTCGGGGTCGTCAGGGCCGAGCTGTCGCTCTGAGCCCGCCGGACGGCATACGCCCTCGGGGGTCCGGTCGAAACGGGGTCGAGCGCGGGGGCGCTGCTGCGTAGGGTTCGGTCCATGCCCGACGAGACCCCGGCCGCCAACCCGCTGCTCGACCCGAGCCCGCTGCCCCACGGGCTGCCGCCCTTCGCCCTGATCCGCGACGGGCACTACCGCGAGGCGTTCGACCGCGGCATGGCCGAGCACCGTGCCGAGGTCGAGGCGATCGCGGCCGACCCGGCGCCCGCGACCTTCGAGAACACCGTCGTCGCGCTGGAGCGCTCGGGGCAGACGTTGAGCCGGACGAGCCTGGCCTTCTTCGGGACGTCGAGCTCCCTCGCCACCGACGCCGTGCAGGCGATCGAGGAGGAGTATGCGCCGCGTCTCACCGCCCACGCTGACGCGGTCCGGCTCGACCCGCGCCTCTACGCCCGGATCCGGGCCGTCCACGACGACGAGGTGGCGATGGCCGCCCTCGACCCGGAGTCGCGACGGCTCGTCGAGCGGCACCTCACCGAGATGACCGTCGCCGGGGCCGGGCTCGACGAGAGCGCCAAGGACCGCCTGCGCGAGCTCAACGGGCGGCTCGCGAGCCTCGGCACCCAGTTCGAGAAGCGCCTGCTCGCCGACTCCAACGACCTCGCCGTCCTCGTCGACGACGTGGCGGCCCTCGACGGGCTGACCACCGGCGAGATCTCGGCCGCCGCGGCGGCAGCGGCCGAGCACGGGCACGAGGGGGGCTGGCTGCTCACGCTCGTCCTGCCGACCGGGCACCCGCACCTCGCCTCGCTCACCGACCGGGACCTGCGCCGCCGGCTCCACGAGGCGCAGGGCTCCCGCGGCAACCGCGACAACGCGAACGACACCAAGGCGCTCGTCCTCGAGACCGTCCGGCTCCGGGCCGAGCGGGCCCGGCTCCTGGGCTACGACACGCATGCCGCCGCGGCGCTCGCCGACTCCACGGCGCGCACCCCCGAGCGCGTCATGGACCTGCTGGGGCGCCTCGCCCCGGCCGCGGCCCGCAACATCGAGGCCGAGCGGGCGCTGCTCGAGGACGAGGCGGGCCATCCGATCGAGGCGCACGACTGGGCCTTCTGGGCCGAGAAGGTCCGTGCGTCGAGGTATGCCGTCGACCTCGCGGCGATGCGACCCTACTTCGAGGCCGAGCGGGTGCTCCACGACGGGATCTTCCACGCGGCCGGGCTGCTCTACGGCCTGACCTTCCACGAACGCGACGACCTCGAGGGCTACCACCCCGACGTCCGCGTCTTCGAGGTGCGCGACGCCGACCGGACGCCCTTCGGGCTCTACCTGCTCGACCTCCACACCCGCGACACGAAGAAGGGTGGGGCGTGGATGAACAGCCTCGTCCACCAGAACACCCTGCTGGGCCGGACGAGCGCCGTCGTGTGCAACAACCTCAACGTCCCCAAGCCCGGTCCGGGTGAGCCGACGCTGCTCACCTACGACGAGACTCGCACGTTCTTCCACGAGTTCGGGCACGCGATCCACGGCCTGCTCGCCCGGGTCACCTACCCGCACTTCGCCGGGACCCGCGTCTTCCGCGACTTCGTCGAGTACCCGAGCCAGGTCAACGAGATGTGGATGCTCTGGCCCGAGGTCCTCGGGAACTACGCCGTCCACCACGAGACGGGGGAGTCCCTGCCGCAGGAGCTCGTCGACCGGCTCGTCGCCGCGCAGACGTTCGGGGAGGGCTTCGCGACGGGCGAGTACCTCGCGGCAGCGCTGCTCGACCAGGCGTGGCACGCCATCGACGTCGAGGAGGCCTCACACGTGACGGACGTCGGGGCCTTCGAGGCGTCCGCCCTGGCCGCGGTCGGGCTCGCGAACCCGCTCGTGCCGCCGCGCTACCGGTCGACGTACTTCGCGCACACCTTCTCGTACGCCTACGACGCGCAGTACTACGCCTACATCTGGAGCGAGGTGCTCGACGCCGACACCGTCGCGTGGTTCCGCGAGAACGGCGGCTTGACCCGTGCCAACGGCGACCACTACCGCCGGCACGTCGTCGGGATCGGGGGCGCGGCCGACCCGCTCGAGTCCTACCGCGAGTTCCGGGGCGCCGACGCCGACATCCGGCACCTCATCGAACGGCGCGGCCTCGGCTGACGGGGGCACCCGCCGGCGCGCTGCTGGCAGACTCGGCCCGTGAGCCACGTCAACGTCGTGCCCCTGTCACGGCGCATGCAGCCCCGTGACCCCCACGAGCCGCATCGCGTCGCGACCCCGCTCGAGCTGCTCTTCGACCTCGTCTTCGTCGTCGCGATCGCCAGTGCCGCCGCGCAGTGGCACCACGGCCTCGCCGAGGGACACCTGGGTGACCTCGTCAACTTCGTCATGGTCTTCTTCGCCATCTGGTGGGCGTGGATGAACTACACGTGGTTCGCCTCGTCGTACGACTGCGACGACGTGACGTACCGCCTGCTGACCTTCGCCATCATGGCGGGCTCGCTCATGCTCGCCGCGGGCATCCCCGAGCTCTTCAGCACGGAGCAGTCGGGACTCGTCGTCGGCGGCTACGCCGTGATGCGCTTCGCGATGGTGGCCATGTGGCTCCGCGCTGCGGCCGGCCACCCCGAGGGGCGGCGCACCGCGCTGACGTACGCGTCGGGCATCGCGATCGTGCAGGTGCTGTGGATCGCCCGGCTGCTCCTGCAGGGGACGACGGCGCTGCTCGTGTCGTTCTTCGCCCTCGTCGTCCTCGAGCTTCTCGTGCCCATCGTGGCCGAGCGGCACGGCATCACGCCGTTCCACCCGCACCACATCGCCGAGCGCTACGCCCTGCTGACGATCATCGTGCTCGGCGAGGTCATCCTCGCCTCGGTGCAGGCGGTCCAGGGGGCGCTGGAGCAGGGGGCGGAGGCCGGGCTGCTCGCCATCGTCGTCGGCGGGCTGCTCATCGTCTTCTCCATGTGGTGGCTCTACTTCAAGCGCGAGCACGCGGGGCTCTTCGAGGTCGGCATCCGGAGCACGTTCGTCACCGGCTACGGCCATTACCTCGTCTTCGTCTCGGTGGCGGCGACCGGTGCGGCGCTCGCGGCCGCCGTCGACCTCGTCCAGGGCGAGGCGCACACGACGGACCGGGTCGTGGGGGTGGCGCTCGCCGGTGCCGTGGCCGTCTACGCGTGGTGCCTGTCGGCCATGCACGCGATGGCGGGAGCGCCCGTCGTCGAGACCCGGGTGGGCGTCGTCGTCGGGCTCGTCCTGCTGGGCGTCGCTGCCATCGGCCCGCCGGTGGGCGTGACGGTGCTGTCGACGGGGCTCGTGCTGGCCGCCGCGGTCGCACACCACGTCTGGACCACGCGCGCGGTCACCTGACCCCCGACCGGGAGCGGGTCAGGCGACGGGCTGGAGCAGTCCGGAGTCGACGTCGTAGATGAAGCCGGCGACCTTGACGCCCTCGGCGATGAGCGGGTGCGTACGCACCCTGGCGAGGTCCTCGCGCAGGGCGCGCTCCTGGTCGGCGATGGCGTGGAACGTCATCCACGACGCGTCCTTGCCGGCGCTCGCACCCACACGTTCACGCAGCTCGGCCTCGCTGTTCGACGCCATGGCGCACCGGGTGTGGGGCACGACGAGGATGCGGTCCACGTTGAGCAGGTGGGTGGCGAGGACGAGCGCCTCGAGGGCCTCGGAGGCCACGCGCCCGCCCGGGTTGCGGAAGATCTTGGCGTCGCCCGGCTTGAGGCCGACGAGGCCGAGGGGATCGATGCGGGAGTCCATGCACGTGACGATCGCGACGCCGGCCTGGGCGATGCCGTCGAAGCCGGCCATCTCGAAACGGTCGGCATAGGCGCGGTTGGCGGCGAGGAGGTCGTCGAATCCCGCTCCTGCAGAGGCGTTCTCGCTCATGTCTGTCCTTTCGGTCACTGGAGGCCGGGTCGCTTCGAGATGGTGAAGGCCATCGGCTTGCTCACCTCGGCGAAGAAGTCGTTGCCCTTGTCGTCGACGACGATGAAGGCGGGGAAGTCCTCGACGTCGATCTTCCACACCGCCTCCATGCCGAGCTCTTCGTACTCGAGCACCTCGACGTGCTTGATGCAGTCCTGGGCCAGCCGGGCCGCCGGGCCGCCGATCGAGCCGAGGTAGAAGCCGCCGTGTGCATCGCACGCCTCGGTGACCTGCTTGCTCCGGTTGCCCTTGGCGAGCATCACCTTGGACCCACCGGCGGCCTGGAACTGGTCGACGTAGGAGTCCATCCGCCCGGCGGTGGTGGGCCCGAACGAGCCGGACGGCATACCTGCTGGCGTCTTGGCGGGGCCGGCGTAGTAGACGGGATGGTCCTTGAGGTACTGCGGCATCTCCTCGCCCGCGTCGAGCCGTTCCTTGATCTTGGCGTGCGCGATGTCGCGCGCGACGACGAGCGGACCGGTGAGCGAGAGCCGGGTCTTGACCGGGTGCCTGGCGAGCTCGGCGAGGATGTCGTCCATCGGCTGCGTCAGGTCGACCTTGACGACGACGTTCTTGCTGATCGAGCTGACGCCCACCGCCTCGTCCTCGTGCTCGCCGAGGTCGACGGCGCCGGCGTCGGGCAGGAAGCGTGCCGGGTCGGTCTCGAGCTGCTCGATGAAGACGCCCTCGGCCGTGATCTTGCCGAGCACCTGCCGGTCGGCCGAGCACGAGACGGCGATGGCCACCGGGAGGCTCGCACCGTGTCGGGGGAGGCGGACCACGCGCACGTCGTGGCAGAAGTACTTGCCGCCGAACTGGGCGCCGATGCCGAACTGGCGGGTCAGTTCGAGCACCTTCTCCTCGAGCTCGGTGTCGCGGAAGCCGTGAGCCGTCAGCGACCCCGAGGTGGGCAGCGTGTCGAGGTACTTCGCCGACGCGTACTTGGCTGTCTTCAGGGCGAACTCGGCGCTCGTGCCGCCGATGACGATGGCGAGGTGATAGGGCGGGCAGGCCGCCGTGCCGAGGGAGCGGAGCTTCTCGTCGAGGAAGCGCATCATGGCGTCCTCGTTGAGGATCGCCTTCGTCTCCTGGTAGAGGTAGCTCTTGTTGGCCGAGCCGCCGCCCTTGGCCATGAAGAGGAACTTGTACTGCGCCTCGTGGCCGGGCAGCGTGTCGGCGTAGAGCTCGACCTGCGCCGGCAGGTTGGAGCCGGTGTTCTTCTCCTCCCACGTCGTGAGGGGGGCCATCTGCGAGTAGCGCAGGTTGAGGCGGGTGTACGCGTCGTAGACGCCCTCGCTGATCGCCTGCTCGTCCGTGCCCGGCGTCAGCACGTGCTGGCCCCGTTTGCCCATGACGATCGCCGTGCCGGTGTCCTGGCACATCGGCAGCACGCCACCGGCCGCGATGTTGGCGTTCTTGAGCAGGTCGAGCGCGACGAACTTGTCGTTGTTGCTGGCCTCGTCGTCCTCGAGGATGTTGCGCAGCTGCTGCAGGTGCGCCGGGCGCAGGTAGTGGGCGATGTCGTGCATCGCCGTCTCGGTCAGCAGCCGCAGCGCCTCCGGGTCGACCTCGAGGAACGTGCGCCCTCCCGGCCCGTCGACGGCGCGCACGCCCTCGGTCGTCAGCAGCCGGTAGGGCGCCTCGTCGGCGCCGATGGGCAGCAGGTCCTCGTAGGCGAAGTCGGCCACGAAACGCTCCTTGCGATACAGGTGGGCTCGAGCTGGTCGGGCGTATGCCGCCGAGCCCCACGGCAGACGACAGTCCCCTCCCAGCCTAGTGACGGCTGGGAGGGGACTGTCGAGCAGGTCGGTGCAGGTGCGAGGCGGTGCCTCAGCCCTTGACCGCGCCGGACGTCATGCCGCGGATCATGTAGCGCTGCAGCGTGACGAAGACGATCATCGGGACGATGATCGTGATGAACGCGCCCGCGGTCAGGAGCTCCTGGCCCTGCCCCTGGGAGCCCAGGAGCTGCTGGAGCTTGACGATGACGGTCGTGTTCTCGCTCTTGAGGAAGAGCTTGGCGATGAGAAGGTCGTTCCACACCCAGAGGAACTGGAGCGTGGCGAACGCCGCGATGGCCGGGATCGACATCGGCGCCACGAGCCTCCAGAACGTCTGGAAGTGGCTGCACCCGTCGATCTTGGCCGACTCGACGACGCTGCGCGGCAGCGTGCTCATGTAGTTGCGCAGGGTGTAGATGCACAGCGGCATGCCGAAGCCCGTGTGCAGCAGCCACACCGCGATGTACTGCCCGCTGATGCCGAGGCCGCGCGGGCCGAGGATGTTGAGCATCGGCTGGAAGGCCACTTGGATGGGGACCACCATGACCGCGATGATCAGCAGGAAGAAGAACTCCTTGAAGGGGAAGTCCATGAAGGTGAACGCGTAGGCCGCGAACGCCGCGAACATGATCGGGATGACGGTGGCCGGGATCGCCACGATGATGCTGTTGACGAATCCCGAGCTGAGGTCCGCCCCGGTCCACGCTCCCGAGTAGTTGCTCGTCGTCCAGTCGGCGCCGAAGGGGTTGAACAGCGCCGTCCACCAGCCGGAGGTCGCCGCGTCGTCACGGGTGCGGAACGAGGTGACGAGCAGTCCCAGCGTCGGGATCGTCCAGAGGAGGGCCAGGATCGTCATGGTGACGATCGAGAAGGGGCTGCGGGGGCGCCCGTCCTTCATCAGGGAT
This sequence comes from Terrabacter sp. 2TAF16, assembly GCF_052115065.1. Taxonomy (NCBI): domain Bacteria; kingdom Bacillati; phylum Actinomycetota; class Actinomycetes; order Micrococcales; family Intrasporangiaceae; genus Terrabacter; species Terrabacter sp. 2TAF16. The sequence goes on along the minus strand of NZ_JBFRFZ010000006.1, from coordinate 410,606 downwards.
CGGCTCATCGACCTGCCTCCTCGTCGCGGAAGTGCTTGACCTGGTACCAGATGAGCGGAATCACCGCGATGAGCAGGACGACGACGATGGCCGTCGCCTGTCCGGCCTCGCTGGCCGCGAACAGCTTGTTGAAGAAGAGGTTCGCGATGACGTTGGTGCCGTAGGCGCCGTTCGTCGTGACGTAGACGATGTCGAAGACCTTGAGGACGGTGATGAAGACCGTGACGAACACCGTGATGATCGTCCCCTTGATCTGCGGGATGATCACCTGCCAGAAGATCTGGAACTCGCCGGCGCCATCGATGCGCGCCGCCTCGACGGTGTCCTCGGGAACCCCCTTGATGGCCGAGGACAGCAGGACCATGGCAAAGCCCGCCTGGAGCCAGATGAGGATGACCATGAGCAGGATCGAGTTGAGCTTGAGCGTGTCGATGGCGAGCCACGTCTGCGGGTCGCCGCCGAGACCGGTCCAGATCGCGTTGAGCAGACCGGTCTGGGGCTGGCCCGGGTTGTTGTACGCGTAGACGAGCAGCCAGATCGCGGAGGCGCCGACGGCCGAGATCGCCATCGGCAGGAAGACCATGCTCTTGGCGACCTTCTCGCCGCCGGCGGACAGCTTGTCGGCGAGCACCGCGACGATGACCCCGAACGCGACGACGAGCGCCGGCACGATGAGCAGCCACAGGATGTTGTTGACGATGGACTGCCAGAACTCGCTGCTGCCGAAGATCGTCTTGTAGTTCTGCAGACCCACGTAGGCGGTGCTGTCGGCATTGGCGAACGAGTAGTTGATCGTCTGGAACGTCGGGTAGATGAGCATGAGCCCGACGAGCAGCAGCCCGGGGAGGATGAAGGCGTAGGGGATCACGCCCTCCGACAGCCGGCGCGGCAGGCCCTCGACGAACATGTTGAGGAAGTAGAAGAGCAGGGCTGCCCCACCCACTCCCGCGACGATCGCGAGGATGCCGATGACGAACTTGTTGCCGAACCACTGGGGGTAGTAGCCGAACGCGAGGAAGAGGTTGGCCAGACCCCAGATCACGGCGATCATGCCGACGAGGCCGACGCCGATCTTCATCGGGTTGGTGCGCAGGTGCGCGTCGGGGTCGTCCCCGGTGCGCAGTCGTTGACGCGGCGCTGCCGCGCTGGTGTCGGCGGTCATGACTTCGGCCAGGACGCTTCGATGTTGTCAGCGGTCTGCTGCGAGCTCTGCCCGCTCTCCCACTTGACCATCTCGGTCCAGAAGGTGCCCGAGCCGACGGCCTTGGGCATGAGGTCCGAGCCGTCGAAGCGCAGCACGGCCGACTTGTTGGCGATGTCGGCGATCTTCTTCGTCGTCTCGTTGGGGTAGTTGTTGAGGTCGAAGGTCTTGTGCGGTGACAGCCAGCCACCGGCCTTGGCCCACGGTGCACCGAACTTGTCGGAGGTGAGGAACGCCATCACCTTCTGGGCGTCCGGGTCGGTGCCGTTGAAGAGCGCCGCGAGGTCACCGCCGCCGAGGATGGCCTGACCGTCGTAGCCGCCAGAGAACTTCGGGAAGACGTAGATGCCCACCTGGTTGTCGAGGTCGGCCTGGACGTTCTTCGGGTAGAACGTCGTGGCGAAGTTGCCCTGACGGTGCAGCATGCACTTCGGCGGGTTGGAGAAGGCCGGCGTCATCGCGTCGCCGAACTTGGTGTTGAGCACGCCCTTGGTGCCGCCGAGGACCATCTTCGGGTCCTTGTTGAACTTGGCGGCCTCGTCGAGGGCCTTGACGACGCGCGGGTCGTTGAAGGGGATGCGGTGGGAGGTCCACTGGTCGTAGACGTCGGGGCCCCACATGCGCAGCATGAGCTCCTCGACCCAGTCGGTGCCGACCCAGCCGGTGGCCTGGTCGGACCCCCAGCCGATGCACCACGGGGTGATGCCGTTCGCCGCGATCTTGTCGGCGACGTTGCTCTGCAGCTGCTGGATGGTTTGGGGCGCCGTGTCGTAGCCACCCTTCTCGTAGGCCGCCTTGGGGTACCAGACGATGCTCTTGACGGCGTTGCGCATCGGCGCGCCGTAGACCCGGCCCTTGTACCGTGCGGCGTCGAGGAAGCCGGGCAGCAGGGTGGACTGGAGCTTGTCGTAGTCGAGGTACGTGTCGACCGGCCAGACCTTCTTCTGGGCCGCGAACTCGAGCATGCCGCCCGGCTGCGGGAAGAGCCCGATGTCGGGGGAGTCTCCCGCCGCGACCTTCTGCTTGACGGTCGTCGTGAAGTCCTGGTCACCGGTGTACTGGATCTTGATGCCGCTGCTCTTCTCGAAGTCGGCGAGCGAGGCGTTGAAGTTCTTCTCCTCGTCGCCGCCGAAGGCGCCGAGGATCGTCACGACCTTGTCGCCGTCAGCCGTGCCGCTGTCGATGAAGCCGCCGGCGCCTCCTGCCCCGCCTGAGCCGCCGCCACCCCCGTTGGGGTTCTGCAGACAGCCGGTCAGCACCAACGCTGCCGCGGCGACCACCCCGCCTGCTTGCAGTGCGCGTCTGGGAAATCCGCTCATGGTCGCTCCTCGTCGTTGAGTTGTGCGTCGATCCCCACCGATCAACGTGACCATGGTCACGTGGAACACCTCATTCCTACCGCGTCGCCGCAGGCGGGTCTAGTGGGGTGACCTGCTCGTGACCTACCCGCGACGGGCCGTCTCTGGACGGCCGGGAAACGGCCACGGCCCCCGGCGGGCCGGGGGCCGTGCGTGTTTCTGCTGTGAAAGGTGAGGCGTCGGCGCCGTCTGGACCGTCGGGTCAGACGCAGCGACCGTTCTTGCACTCGTGGTCGAAGAGCGCCCGGGCGAGGACGGTGGTCATGTCGGCCGGGGACGGCGCCGCGTAGAAGTCGGAGTAGGTCATCTTCGAGATCTGCGACAGCGCCTTGGGGTCGACGTCGGGACCGATGCCGATGGTCGTGATGGCGATCGGCTTGGACGGGTCGCTCGCGGCCCGGAGGTTCGCCTTGAGCTGCTCGAGCGAGATGCCCTTCGGGTCCTCGTTGCGGCCGTCGGTGAGGATGACGACGGCGTTCACCCGGTTGGGGTCGTACTGCTGCTTGACCTTCTGGTAGGCGGCCCAGATCGTGTCGTAGAGCCCGGTACCGCCGCCGACGTTCTTGGCGAGGGTGCTCGCCGCCGTCGCGACGACGGCCCGGTGGGAGTCGTCGTCGAGGCGACCGATGGGCGCGAGCTCGCGCCAGTCCTGGCCCTTGCCGCCCTTGTCGATGGAGAAGATCCAGAGCCCGAGCTTCGTCGTCTTGGGCAGGGCCGCCAGGGCGATGCCCGCCGCCTCCTGCGTGATGGCGACGCGGGTCGTGTCGCTGACCTTGTCGTTCATCGAGCCGGAGACGTCGAAGACGGACAGGATCGAGAAGTCGGTCGTCGCAGACTGCCAGACGTTGGTGGCGGCGGTGACGGTCTCTGCGTCGGGGCTCGGCCCGATCTTGACCTCGCCCACGCTGCCCGCCGGCGTCGGCATGGTGACGGGGACGGCCGTCGAGCGGATGCCGTACTGCGCGAAGATCTTGGCGGCGGTCGGCGTCATGAGGTAGGCACGGAGCAGCTCCACGGCCTGGTCGCGGACCGGGTCGGTCGCGACGTTGACGAGGGAGAACTCGAAGGCCGGAGTGCCTTCGCTCGGGGTGACCGACACCATCTTGTGGTCGGGGTAGAGGCGGTTGTGGTCGATGAGATCGGCCTCGGACACCGGGAAGGCCGCCGCGGTCGCGGGGTCGGCGTTGTAGGCGCTGAAGAGGTCGTCGACCGAGGCGGCCGCACCCTTGGCGAGCTTGGGGAAGACGACGCGTCCCTGCTCGTTCGACAGCTCCGGCAGGGCCGAGGCGAGCGTCAGCATGCCGGCCGTGGTCGAACGGGGGTCGCTCATCCGGATCGGGCTGTCCGACGCGACGAGCTCGAGCCACTTCGGCTGGTCACCGAGCTTGTCGGCCTGGGCGGGGTCCATCGCGATGACGAGAGGGCTCTTGGCGAAGGCGCTCGCCGGTTTGGCGTTGAGCTTGGCGGCCTCGTTGACGCGCTCGACCCAGCGCGGGGAGTCGGGGATCCAGGCGTCGGGCCGGTCCGGCTGCCCCTGGCCCAGACCGATCATGGCCTCGATCGGTGCCTTGCCCTTGACGACGTAGTCGACGCACGGGGAGTCCGGGTCGGCCTGGTACTCCTTGGCGAGCGCGAGAACCGCAGGCTGGGCCGCCTCGGACACCCAGACGGAGACCGGGGTGCGGTCGGGGCACGACTTGCCAGGAGTCGCCGTGAGGGCGGCGACGGGAGCCACCTCCCGGCCCTTCCACCAGACGAAGCCGCCGACGCCGGCCCCGGCGAGCAGCACGACGCCGAGCACGGCGGCGATGATGCGGTTGCGGCGAGCCGCGGCAATCCTGGCCTCGAGGGCCTTACGGTTGGCGCGGCTCTCGATGAGACTCTGCTCGTACGGGCCGACGGGGCGTTGTGGAGGGGTGGGGTTGGACACGAGGTTTCCTCACATGAGGACGCCCCGGCACCGGGGCGTCAGGGTGAACCACCGGCCAAAACTACCCGGCGAGTCGCGCAGAATGGTGCCCGACTGCTGGCCTTCTTGTCGAATGCCCGAATTGTCCTCAGGCCAGGTCGTTTCGGGTCGGCGCATGGGCCCCGGCGCGCTCGACGGTGAGTGCGCCGGTGCGCAGCGCGCGCTCCACCGCGGGCACGACGTCGGCGAGGGACGCCGCCTGCAGACGGGTCCGCGCGTCCGGTCCGCCGAGCAGCCCGGCATCGATGAGGCCCGACACGAGCCCCGCCATGAACGAGTCACCGGCCCCGACCGTGTCGACGACGGTGACGGTGGGCGCCGGGAGCGCCTCCTGCTCGCCGGTGCGGGTGACCCGGACGATCGTGCCCTCGCCCCCGCGGGTCACGACGACGAGCGAGGGTCCGAGCTCGCCCCACGCGCGGACGACGTCGTCGATGGCCTCGCCGGGGCACAGCCACTCGATGTCCTCGTCGCTGACCTTGACGACGTCGGACAGTGCGATCGAGCTCTCGATGGTGTGACGGGCCTGCTCGGGACGCCCCATGAGCGACGGCCGCGCGTTCGGGTCGTAGGACACGGTGGCGCCCAGCTCGCGGGCCGCGGTGAGGATCTCGCGCACCTGATCGCCGCCGGGCTCGAGGACGGCGGCGATGCTGCCCGTGTGGACGTGGCCGTATGCCGTGAGGCCGGGGACCGCGGCCACCTGCCACTCGAGGTCGAAGACGTACGTCGCGGCACCCGTGGCGTCGAGCGTCGCGTGCGCGACGGAGGTGAAGGGTGCACCCTGCGAGCCCGCCGTCAGGGCGACGCCGCGCTCCCGGCATACGTCCTCGATGCGGCGACCTCGCTCGTCGGTCGCGATCCACGTCGCGAGGTCGACGGGGTGCTCGAGGGCCGCCAGACCGAAGGCGACGTTGGCGGGGCTGCCGCCGACGTGCTCAGCGGTGTCGCCGCCGGCGGTCGTGACCGCGTCGACGAGGGCCTCGCCGACGACGAGGGTGTGGACGGGCGACGAGGGGGGTGTCGGGTCGGACATCGTGGCGGTCCTCACTCCTCGATCATGTCGGTGCTGCCGAACCAGCCCGGGCGGTCGAAGCGGTGCTCGCTGTCGATCGTGCGGATGGTGCCGCTGCGCGAGCGCATGACGAGGGAGTTGGTGCGCGCCGACTTCGCGCCGTAGCGCACGCCTCGGAGCAGCTCGCCGTCGGTGATGCCGGTCGCGACGAAGAAGCACTCACCGACGACGAGGTCGTCGGTGGACAGGACGCGCTCGAGGTCGTGACCGGCGTCGAGGGCCTTCTGGCGCTCCTCGTCGTCCTTGGGCCAGAGCCGGCCCTGGATGACGCCGCCGGTGCACTTGATGGCACAGGCGGCGATGATCCCCTCGGGGGTGCCGCCGATGCCGAGGAGCAGGTCGACACCGGTGCCCGGGCGGGCGGCCATGACCGCGCCGGCGACGTCGCCGTCGACGATGTAGCGGATGCGGGCGCCCGTGTCGCGGATCTGCTCGGCGAGGTGCTCATGGCGTGGCCGGTCGAGCATGACGACCGTGACGTCGGCCGGCGTCTCCTTCTTGGCCTTGGCGATGCGCCGGATGTTCTCGGCGACGGGGAGCCGGATGTCGACGACCTCGGCCGCCTCGGGACCGGTCGCGAGCTTGTCCATGTAGAACACGGCCGAGGGGTCGTACATCGCGCCCCGGTTGGCGACGGCCATGACGGCGACGGCGTTGTTCATGCCCTTGGCCGTCAGCGTCGTGCCGTCGATCGGGTCGACGGCGACGTCGACCTCGGGGCCGGTGCCGTCACCGACCTGCTCACCGTTGAAGAGCATCGGGGCGTTGTCCTTCTCGCCCTCGCCGATGACGACGACGCCGCGCATGCTGACGGTCGAGATCATGGCGCGCATCGCCTCGACGGCGGCACCGTCGGCCTTGTTCTTCTCGCCGCGGCCGACCCAGCGGCCCCCGGCCATGGCTGCTGCCTCGGTCACCCGGACCAGCTCGAGAGCGAGGTTGCGATCCGGCTGGCTGTGCTTCATCAAAGGTCCTCCGTCGGCGCAGAACGAGTCGGCGCCAGCCTATCGGTGGCCACACCCGCGTTTGGACCGCGTCCGGGAGTCGGGGACCATGGGGGCATGAGCACCCCGTCGACGCCGTCGACACCCCCGGCAGAGACCACCCCCGCTCCGGCGACCGGGTCAGCGGAGGCCGCGGGCCCCACCACGCCGGCCGCTCCGCCGAGCCGCTACTCGCTCGGGACCTTCCCCAACATGTTCCGCTCGATGTTCGTCATCGGGCTGTTCGTGCTCGCGCTCGTCGCGATCGTCCCTCGCATCACCCAGGTGCAGCGCCCGGCCGTCGACGCGGCCGGCAAGGCGAGCCAGGTCGCGGCGCAGACGTCGTGGCCGGTCCAGCTGCCGAGGGGCCTTGGCGACGGCTGGGTGCCGACCGTGGCGACGTATGCGCCGGGCACCGAGAAGGTCCAGACCTTCACGACGGTCTGGACGACCCCGAGCGGCAAGGACATCGCCCTGAAGCAGGCGGCGGGCGCGACCCAGGGCTGGGTCGCCCGCTCGGTCGACGACGGGGACGCCGCCGGCACCGTGACGGTCTCGGGGCGCACGTTCGAGAAGTTCGTCGCGAACGACGCGGGCCAGGTCGCCTACGTCGCCCGCGGTGACGGCGCTCGCGGGTTGACCCTCGTGGCGAGCGGCACCGCGCCCGAGGACGAGCTCAAGGCGTTCGTCGCGGCCCTCGCGCCCGTGACGCCCGCGCCCGGCGTGACCCCCGCGCCGTCGACCACGACCGGCTGACCCGACCCGGTCGAGGCCCGTCGGTCAGGGGCGGTCGGTCACGACTCGTCGTCCTCGTCGAAGATCTCGTCGTCGGCGTGCAGCTCGCCGGCCGGTGCGGCGGGAGACGTCGGACGCGTCGCCCGCTCGATCTCGGCCTGGGCGCCGTCGAGCCACGTCGCGCAGTGCGCGGCGAGCGCCTCACCGCGACGCCAGAGGTGCATCGAGTCCTCGAGCGGGGCCTGCCCGGCCTCGAGCTTGGCGACGATCGCGATGAGCTCCTCACGGGCGTCCTCGTAGCGCATCCCGGCGATGTCGGGGAAGCCGTCGGTGGTCGTCGCGTCAGCCATGGGCGCCACCCTACGGCGTCGCGGCGTCGCCGCCGCCGGTCGGCTCCGGCGGGGTGTCGGGCCGCTTGCCCGCGCGGGGCGTGCGTGGCGAGTCCGCCTTCCTGGCAGGGGCGCTCGACGTCTTCCGAGCCGCGGTCCTGCGCGTCGAGGCCTTCGGTGGCTTCGGTGGCGCGTCCTCGGCGCCAGCGGTCACGGGGCGTACGCCGAAGTCGCCGCGAGCGACGCGGACCCGGAGCAGCTCGCCGACCCCGACGTCGTCCTGGTCCATGACGATCCGGCCGTCGCGGTGCTGCACGACGGCATACCCGCGCTCGAGGGTCGACTGGGGGGAGAGGGCCACGACCTGGCGACGGAGGTGCTCGGCCTGGTCGGCGGCGCGGTGCAGTCGGGCCTCGATGCGCGTCGTGGCCCGCGCCCGGAGGGCGGCGACCTCCTGACGACGCGCGCGGACCAGGGCGACCGGGTCGGCCATGACGGGACGGGAGACGAGGGAGCGCAGCCCGGACCGCTCGGCCTCCACCCGGCGCACGAGCGCGCGGCGCACGCGGTCGCGTGCCGCGTCGACGAGGGCGCGCTCGTGGGCGGCATCGGGGACGACCTTCTTGCCGGCGTCGGTCGGTGTCGAGGCCCGCCAGTCGGCGACGAGGTCGAGCAGCGGGGTGTCGACGTCGTGCCCGATGGCGCTGATGACGGGAGTACGGGCCTGGGCGACCGCACGGACCATCGCCTCGTTGGAGAAGGGGAGCAGCTCCTCGAGCGCACCACCACCGCGGGCGATGACGATGACGTCGACGGACGGCATCCCATCGAGCTCGCGGAGCGCCTCGACGACCTCGGTGACGGCCGACGTGCCCTGCACGGCGACCTCGCGGATCTCGAAGACGACCGCGGGCCAACGGCGCCGGGCGTTCTCGACGACGTCCTTCTCGGCCGCGGAGTTGCGTCCGGTGATGAGGCCGACGCGGTGCGGGAGGAAGGGGATCGGTCGCTTGCGTCCCGCGTCGAAGACGCCCTCGGCAGCGAGCGTGCGCTTGAGGATCTCGACCCGGGCGAGGAGGTCGCCGATGCCGACGGGACGGATCTGGCGTGCCTCGAGCTGGAGGCTGCCGCGCTTGGTCCAGAACGTCGGCTTGGCCTGGAGCACGACCCGGGCGCCCTGGGCGAGCGGGATCGGCATGGCGTTGACGGCGTTCATCGGCACGGAGACCGACAGGGACATGTCGACGTCGGGGTCGCGCAGGGTGAGGAACGCCGTGCCGCCGCGTGGGTTGAACTGGACGACCTGGCCCTCGACCCACAGCTGGCTCATCCGGTCGACGTAGTCGGAGATCTTGAGGCTGAGCACCCGCACCGGCCACGGCTGCTCGGCCGTGGTGTCGGCGGCCTTGTCGGGCAGCGGGCTCGTCATGCTCACCCGCGTCACCCTAAAGGTGTTGCCGGGTCGATGTGACGCGTCTGGCGTCGGCGCGGTGATCCCCGAGCCTGACGAGACGGCGCCCTGGGTGGCCGACCGCTACGCGCTCGGTTCGGTCCGCTCGATGAACCGGGTCGAACTGGTTCCGTGGGGAGGTCCACCGGCTCGGCACGGATACGGCTGTGCAGCGCGGCCCCCGTACGATGGGCCCATGAGCGAGCCAGCCGACCAGACGTCCGCCAAGAAGGTCCTCCTCGCGGCGCCACGCGGCTACTGCGCCGGTGTCGACCGGGCCGTCGTGACCGTCGAGAAGGCCCTCGAGCTCTACGGGCCGCCGGTCTACGTGCGCAAGCAGATCGTGCACAACAAGCACGTCGTCACCACCCTCGAGAAGCGCGGCGCGATCTTCGTCGACGAGACCGACGAGGTGCCCGAGGGTGCCACCGTCATCTTCTCGGCCCACGGGGTGGCCCCCGTCGTGCACGAGGAGGCGCGGGTCCGCAGCCTCAAGACGATCGACGCGACCTGTCCCCTCGTGACGAAGGTGCACCGCGAGGCCGTCCGCTTCGCCGACGACGACTTCGACATCCTCCTCATCGGGCACGAGGGGCACGAGGAGGTCGTGGGCACCGCGGGCGAGGCCCCCGAGCACATCACGCTCGTCGACGGTCCCGACGACGTCGACAACGTCACCGTGCGCGACCCGGAGAAGGTCGTCTGGCTCTCGCAGACCACACTGTCGGTCGACGAGACGATGGAGACGGTCGGCCGCCTCAAGGAGAAGTTCCCGGCGCTGCAGAGCCCGCCCTCCGACGACATCTGCTACGCCACCCAGAACCGCCAGCTCGCCGTCAAGCAGATGGCCAAGGACACCGACCTCATGATCGTCGTCGGGTCGCGCAACTCGTCCAACTCGGTGCGCCTCGTGGAGGTCGCGATCGAGCACGGCGCCCGGGACGGGCATCTCGTCGACTTCGCCGACGAGATCGACGAGGCGTGGCTCGACGGTGTCTCGACCGTGGGTGTCACCTCGGGTGCCAGCGTGCCGGAGGTGCTCGTGCGTGACGTGCTGACGTGGCTCGCGGAGCGTGGCTACGGCGAGGTCGAGGCGGTCATCGCGGCCGAGGAGTCGCTGCTGTTCTCGCTGCCCAACGAGCTGCGCCGTGACCTCAAGGCCGCCAAGGGCGAGGACGCCGGCACGGTGCGCCACGACGCCGCCTTCGAGGACTCCGGCTCGCTCCACTGACGCGGCGACGCCCTCGCGTCCCCGCCGCCCCGTCAGCCGCCGAGCGCCGTGGTCAGGGCCGGCTGGAGGTCCTCGACCGTCTCGGTCGAGACGTACTGGCCACCCGTGATCGCCACGACCTGGCGCATCGCGGCCGCGTCCGCGCGACCGCCGATGCCGAGCACGACGACCCGGACCGGCCGCTTCGGGTCCTTCGCGGCGGCAAGACGCTTCTTGAGCAGCTCGAGGGTCAGGCCGTAGTCGTCCTCGTTGGGGCCGTCGGCGACGATGACGAGGGTGTTGGCGTAGCCGGGCCTCCACGCGGACCGGGCGCGGTCGTAGGCGGCGGCGATGGTGTCGTAGAGCCCGCTCCCGCCGCCGACGTAGGTGTCGAGCCGAGCGACGGCGTCGTCCAGCGCGCCGAGGCTCTTGCTGACGCCGAGCCTGCCGTAGTCGGTCAGCTGCCGGTAGTCGTCGGCGCGGCTGCCGACGTGGAGCGAGTAGATCCACAGGGACGCCATCGTCGTCGGGGAGACGGCGGCCACGGCGCGGGCCGTCGACTTCTGAACGATCGCGAGGCGGGTGCCGTTGTCGGTGCGGTCGAGCATCGAGCCGGAGACGTCGACGGCGAGCAGGGCCTGGGTCTTCTTCGCTGCGGCATTCCAGAGGCCGGCGGCCTTCGTGAGCGAGGCGCCCTCGGCCTCACCGGCCACGCGGATCTCGCCGTACAGCGGCGACGGATCCTTGGGGTCGCCATCGGCGGTGCGGAATCCGCTGTCCTGCAAGATCTTCCGCGTGTCCGCCGATGTGAGGTAGTGCTCCAGCGCGGTGACGGGACCGGTCTTGTCCGGATCCTTCGTCAGCGACACGAGGGAGTACTCCAGGGCCGGGGCTCCCTCGGACGGTGCCACGGCCGCCAGCGCCTGGTCGGGGTGGGCGGTGTTCCACGCGACGAGCTGCGCCTGCGAGACGACAGCCCCGACGCTGCGGCCGGCCGTCGCGATGCCGGCGAGAGACACGCCGCCGGTGCCCGTGGGCGCGGACGTCGCCGCGAGCGTGCGCAGCCGGGCGTCCGGGAGCGACGTCGACGCGACGCCCAGCGCGATCCGGGCGATCGCCGACCGGTTCGGGTCGGGGATGCGCATCGGCACCGGACCGCCGAGCAGGTCGGCCCAGCGCAGGCGGCTGCCGAGGCCGGACGCGGTCTCGTCCTTCATCGCCACGAGGACGGCGCTCGAGGCGAAGGGTTCACCGGGCGTGACCGGGGAACCGGAGACAGCGTTCGCACGCCCGACCCAGACGGACGAGTCGGTGATCCAGGCGTCCGGGCGCCCCGCACCACCGAGCGACCCGGCGACCGAGAAGGGCTCCTCGGAGTCGATCGTGTAGGCCGCGCACGGGCCGTCCGACCGTGCAGCGAGGGAGTCGGCGGCGGCGGCCACGGCGGGCGCGATGGCCGGGGCCACGGACACCCGGACCTTGACCGGGTCGGCGCACGACGTCGGCTGGGCCGCGGTGGTGGGCAAGGCGGTCGGGACCTCACGGAGTCCGACGTAGCGGAAGGCGCCGTAGCCGACGCCGGCGACCACCGCGAGGGTCGCGACGGCCGCGATGACGCGCGTGCGACGGCGCCGGCGGGCAAGCTCGCGCTCGGCCGCCTCGAGACGCTCGCGCGACTCGCGCAGGCTCTGCTCGTACGGACCGATGCGCCGGGTCGGCGCGCTGGAGTCCTCCGGACCCGGGCCCCCCGCCCCGGTCACGATCTACCCAATCCCACGCGCGTATTGTCCGCGGCGCCGTAGCAGGTGTCCACTCACCGGACAAATCGGACATCGACGTCCGCGAACCGAACTGCCTGCCGCACAGGGGCGCCCACGGCTGCAACACCGACGAGCCGACGACCGCGCTCCCGCGTCGACCGGCCGCGCCGGACGGTCCGGCTCAGGCGGACTGCTCGCGGGGATCGTCGTCGGACCCCGGACGGGAGTCGACGCCGGCGGCGCCCGTGCCCCCCTGGCCAACCGCCCCGGTGCGCCCGACGGCACGGCCGAGGAACGCGTCGTCCCGGGCCGTGCGCCCGAGGTCGTCGGTCAGCTCCGCCGCGCTGAGCGAGCGCGGCGCGACCTCGAGCGGCTCGAGGGTCGGGGGCGCGTCGGTGGTCAGGTGCAGCTCGTGCATGCGGCGCGCCGTGACGAGCACCCGCGACTCGAGGGTGCCGACGAACCGGTTGTACTGCTCGACGGAGCGCGAGAGGGACTGGCCCATCGTCGTCACGTGCCCGCCGAGGGTCGTCAGACGCGCATAGAGGTCCTGGCCGATGACGAGCAGCTCGCGGGCGTTCTGCTCGAGGGCGTCCTGCTGCCAGATCGCCCCGATGGTGCGCAGCACGGCGAAGAGCGTGCCCGGGGAGGCGAGGACGACCTTGCGCGAGAGGGCGTGCTCGTAGAGGCCGGGGTCGTCGGAGAGGGCGGTCGCGAGGATCGCCTCGCCGGGGACGAAGCAGATGACGACCTCGGGGGAGCGGGTGAAGGCCGTCCAGTACGCCTTGGCGGCCAGGCCCTCGACGTGCCGCCGCAGTGAGGTGGCGTGGGCGGCGAGCAGCTCGGCACGCTCGACCTCGGACACGGTGTCGCCGTGGGCCTGGAGGAAGTGCGCCATCGGCGCCTTCGAGTCGACGACGACGTGACGGGAGCCGGGCAGGTTGATGACCGCGTCGGGTCGCACCGTCGCGCCGTGCCGGCTGACGTGGGTCACCTGCTCGTCGAAGTCGCAGCGGGCGATGAGGCCCGCCAGCTCGAGCACGCGCCTCAGCTGGACCTCGCCCCAGGCGCCGCGGACGGTGGAGGCGTTGAGGGCGCTCGCGAGCGTCGCCGTCTCGGAGCGGAGTGACTCGGTCGAGCGGCTCACCTCGGTGAGCCGCTCGCCCAGCTGACCGAACTGGAGGGACCGGTCGCGCTCGAGCGCCCCGACCTGGCGCTCGACCCGGCCGATGGTGTCGCGCAGCGGGGCGAGCAGGCTCACGGTCGTGTCGTCGACGTCGCGGGCGGCCTCGAGGTCGGCCACGCGCTCCCGGAGCACGTCCCGCTCGGCCTCGGCGCCGGCCGACCGGGCCAGCAGCGCGGAGCGGGCCGAGAGCCAGGCCAGCAGGCCCCCGACGAGTGCCCCGATGGCGAGGCCGACGAGCAGAGCGGTGAGGTCCATGCGAGCACCGTCCCAGACGGCGCCGACACCGTGGGGACGCGACACCCGGCCACGTCGCAGAACGCTGCGGTGGGCGGGACGTGGCGGACGGCATACGCCCGGGGTGGGCGGCGCGTCGGGGACGTCTGTTACACCTTGTCCGTGAGCGAGTACGACGACGCGACCCGGCTCGAGACCGGCGACGACCCCACGCAGCGGCACGGCACCTTCCACGAGGAGTGGATGATCGGCAACGCCGTCAACGGCGGCCTCGTCATGACGACCGCCCTCCGGGCCCTCGGCGAGCACCTCGCCGCCGACCCGACCGAGACGACCGAGCACGTCGACCCCGTCGTGCTGTCGGCGTACTTCATGACCGCCTCGCAGCCCGGGCCGTTCACCGTCACCACCGAGGTGATGCGGTGCGGCCGGAAGCTCTCGACGGGGCAGATGACGATCCACCAGACCGGCGACGACGGCCGGCCCGTCGAGCGGATGCGCGCCATCGGCTCGTTCGGCAACCTCACCGACCTCGACGTGCAGCGCCAGGCGAGCCCGCCCGAGATGCCGCCGCCCGAGCAGTGCGTCTCGGCCGAGCAGGCGCCGCCCGACTTCCTCGCCAACGCGAAGTTCCTCGAGCGTCTCGACCTGCGGCTCGACCCGAGCACGGCCGGGTGGGCGCTCGGCAAGCCCTCGATGCGCGGGGTCATGCGCGGCTGGCTGCGGCTGCGCGACGGCCGCGCGCCCGACACGACCATGCTCATGATGGCGCTCGACGCCCTCCCGCCCGTCGCGTTCGACCTCGGGCTCTTCGGCTGGACCCCGACGCTCGAGTTCACCGGCCACGTGCGCCGTCGGCCCGAGCCGGGCTGGCTGCAGGTGACGCTCGGCAGCGACACCCTCGGCGGCGGGATGATGGAGGAGGACGCGATGATCTGGGACTCCGCCGGCAACCTCGTCGCGCAGTCCCGCCAGCTGTGCGGCGTGCGGCTGCCCAAGGCCGGCGGGTGAGCGTCGAGCTCGTCTACGAGACCCACTCGATCACCGACGACAACGAGGCCGGGGTCGCGACCGGCTGGCTCCCCGGTCGTCTCTCGGAGGAGGGTCGTCGTCTCGCCGTCGAGCTCGGGCGACGGCGACCCGCGGCCGGGTTCGCCGCGGTCTACACCTCCGACCTGGCCCGTGCCGTCGAGACGGCCGAGCTCGCCTACGGCGGCACCGACGTGCCACGGCACGCCGACGCCCGGCTGCGCGAGTGCGACTACGGCCGGCTGAACGGGGGGCCCGTCGCCGACCTCGAACGCGTGCGGCTCGACCACGTCGACGTGCCCTTCCCGGGCGGCGGCCAGAGCTACCGTGACGTCGTCGACGCGACGGCGGACGTGCTGCGCGACCTGCGGCGCGACCACGACGGCGAGCGTGTGCTCCTCATCGCCCACTCCGCCAACCGCTGGGCGCTCCAGCACCTGCTCGACGGGGTGCCGCTCGAGCAGCTCGTCACCGCGCCCTTCGCGTGGCAGCCCGGCTGGGACTGGACGCTGGGGTGAGCGGGGGAGGGCGGCATACGCCCTCGTGGTCGGAGCCGGGCCCGATCGCCACTAAACTCTTGTCCTCGTGGCACTCACCATCGGAATCGTCGGTCTCCCCAACGTCGGCAAGTCGACGCTCTTCAACGCGCTGACCAAGAACAACGTGCTCGCCGCGAACTACCCGTTCGCGACGATCGAGCCGAACGTCGGCGTCGTCCCGCTGCCGGACTCGCGCCTCGGCGCGCTCGCCGAGATCTTCGGCTCGGAGAAGATCCTCCCGGCTACGGTGAGCTTCGTCGACATCGCCGGCATCGTCCGCGGCGCCTCCGAGGGGGAGGGGCTCGGCAACAAGTTCCTCGCCAACATCCGTGAGGCCGACGCGATCTGCCAGGTCGTCCGCGCCTTCGAGGACGGCGACGTCGTCCACGTCGACGGCAAGGTGAGTCCCGCGAGCGACATCGAGACGATCCACACCGAGCTCATCCTCGCCGACCTCCAGACGCTCGAGAAGGCGGTGCCCCGCCTCGAGAAGGAGGCCCGGGTCAACAAGGACAGGAAGGCCGCCGTCGACCTCGCGGTCGCCGCGCAGAAGGTCCTCGAGGAGGGTCACACGCTGTATGCCGCCGGGCCGGCCGCAGGGGTGGACCTGGCCGAGGCGAAGCAGCTGGGTCTGCTGACGACCAAGCCCTTCATCTACGTCTTCAACCTCGACGAGGACCAGCTCGCCGACGCGGACCTCCAGGCGTCGCTGCGTGAGCTCGCGGCACCGGCTGATGCCGTCTTCCTCAACGCCAAGCTCGAGATGGATCTCATGGAGATGGAGCCCGACGAGGCGCTCGAGCTGCTCCAGAGCTTCGGGGCCGAGGAGTCCGGCATGGACCAGCTCGCCCGAACCGGCTTCCACACGCTCGGGCTGCAGACCTACCTCACGGCCGGCCCCAAGGAGTCGCGTGCGTGGACGATCGGCAAGGGGTGGACCGCCCCGATGGCCGCCGGCGTCATCCACACCGACTTCCAGCGCGGCTTCATCAAGGCCGAGGTCGTCTCGTTCGACGACCTCGTCTCGGCGGGGAACATGAACGCCGCCAAGGCCGCCGGCAAGGTCCGCATCGAGGGCAAGGACTACGTCATGGCCGACGGCGACGTCGTGGAGTTCCGGCACAATGTAACTACTAAGTAACGGGTCGGGGGAGTGAGGCGGTGTTTGGAATCAAGTGGCGTCTGTCGGCCGCCGCCCAGCAGTTCGCATGTAGTCGGTACATGGGGGGCGTCCAGCGACTTCAGACCCTACGCAGACTGGGCATGGTAGGAATCGGCAATTGTTGGATCGAGCCTGGCGTCGAGTTCCGGTTTCGCGACATCCAGATCGGGGACGGCTCCTACATCAACACCGGCAGCTTCTTCGAGGGCGACCCCCCGGTTGTGATCGGTCGTAACGTCGCGGTCGGGCCATACTGCCGGGTGCTGACTCGCTCGCATGAGTTGGATCGCGGTGAACGTCGAGCGGGACCACTAACCTATGGATCGGTCACCATAGGCGACGGCACCTGGACGGGTGCCAGCGTCACGATCCTGCCAGGAGTCGATGTCGCGCCTGGGTGTGTGATAGCGGCCGGGACGGTGGTCGCCAAGTCGACCGCGCCCGACGGTTTGTATGCAGGGGTCCCGGCGCATCGGATCCGTGACCTTCAATCTCACCGTGGTGAGCACGGCTAGAACCGTGCGAACGGACGGCGACGCGTCGAGTTCCGCTTCAACGTCTGAGCGGCTCACCCCCAGGGTCGGTTCGCGCTGTCACGCATGCGTTTGACCTCGAGGAGCTCCCGGCTGCCGCACCGCTGGCAGATGATCACGTCCTTGTCACCCGGCTGGCGTCGATACATGTGCCCCATGACCCAGCACGGGGCGTTCCTCAGTCGCATGATCGGTCCTCTCGCCCGCGCTCAACTGCCGCCGCTGCCGTCGCCACCGCAGCCGCCGCCGTCGAAACCGCCCCCGTCGAAGCCGCCGGAGAATCCCCCGCCGAACCCGTCGCCGTTGGAGTAGCCCCAACCGCTCTCGGCCCCGAAGCCGGCGGAGTCGCATCGACCTGCGCCGAGCCGGGCGCCTCGCGCACCGGGACGGTGCCTACCGCACTCCGTGCAGGTGCGGCCGTGTGTCGGGTCGTCCGCCGCAGGCTCCCAGCGGTGCCGGCCGATCATGCACGTGAAGCTCTTGGTGATGTCCATGCCTCAGGATCGGCCGCGACCGGCCCGCCGTCTGTGCGCGTCGCCACACATGGCGAGGTTCCCTGCTCGTGGCGACCGGTGGACAGCGAGCCGTCACCGCCGGTGCGGCCTGCGAGGGCTCGCCCGTGAAAAAGCAGATCCCCGACCAGAAGGTCGGGGATCTGCGCGGGACCGAAGTCACCGAAGGCTGTTGGGGGTCAGATGCCCTTGACCTTCTCCGCCTGGGGGCCCTTCGGGCCCTGCGTGACGTCGAACTCGACCTTCTGGCCCTCCTGGAGCTCGCGGTAGCCGCCGCTCTCGATGGCCGAGTAGTGAACGAAGACATCGGCGCCGCCGCCGTCCTGCTCAATGAAGCCGAAGCCCTTTTCGCTGTTGAACCACTTCACGGTGCCTGTTGCCACTGGTGTTGCCTCTTCTTGTCTGCGAGGCCTCCCGTGCGGAGACCTCAGGCTGCCGCTGGTCACGACGGGCGCGTCACGCGAACCTTCGCGCAGCAGCTTCGTCGTGCCGAGCCCGCACCTGACGGACTGGGACGGCAACTGGGAACGAAGGTAGCAGTCGCAGGCTCCCCTGACCCCGTCCCGGTGGGTGCGAGCCCAGTGTGTCCGGACCTCGAGATGCGCCGGGGACCGCGTTGGCGCACGGTCCACGTGCATTCGGTGCCGCTCCTGCGTCGCAGTTCTGACGAAGGCCTGTCGGGCGCGACAGCGACGAGTAGCGTTCGTAGGAGTCACATCGGGCCCGGACGAGGGAGATCGAGATGCCGAACCAGGCAGACGGAGCACTGCTCGTGCAGGTGGCCCAGTGGGGCTCCACGATGGGCATCGAGGAGGCCCAGCAGGCGATCTGGTCCGACGACTTCGACCCCGAGACCGCCTCGACCGACGACGTGCTCGTCGCCCGAGTCCTCAACTGGGGTGAAACCATCGGGACGCTCACGAAGAACGGGCTCCTGGACACCGACCTCGTCCTCGACTGGCTCTGGATGTCGGGACTGTGGTCGCGCGTCGGGCCCGCAGCCAAGAAGCTGCGCGAAGAGCACGGCGTGCCCGAGCTGTACGAGAACTTCGAGGCCCTGGCCACGCGGCAGGTTTGAGGCGCACCCCCCGACACTCAGTGGCCGGCGACGCCGGTGTGTCGGGCGAGCGTCGAGCCGTAGGTGCCTGCGCCGGGACTGCGGACGAAGAGCGAAGGGTCGACCTGCGCGGCCTCCGGAGAGTTGGGGAAGCCTGCGAGCCATTCCGTGACCGCAGGTGACACGGCCACCGCGGCGGCGACGGACGCGAGGAGCGAGTGCGCGTAGAGCAGCGCGCCACCCTCAGCCGCGCCGGAACCGACCGCGTGCCCTTCGGTGACACCCTGGCCCGGGCGGCGCAGGATCCTGACCAGATGTCCGTGGTCGAGCAGCTCCGCCGAGAAGGCGGCCTGGGCGAGGTCGGCCGGCTCTGCCGTCGGCGGCCGCAGTCCGTCCGGCAGGTCGTGGGCGAGACGCAGGAAGAGGGCCTCCGACTGCTCCGACGAGAGCGTGGCGAAGGCTTCGCGGTGTGCTTGGCGGAGCGCGTCCGAGGACGCCACGCGCAGCAGGAAGGCGTATCGGGCGACGTCCAGCGCCTGCCCGTCGGATGCGTCGTCACCGTGCTTCCGTGGCCTGACCTTGCTGAGCCTGTCGCCAATCCCCATGAGCACTCCTCGAGCACCACGCGTCGTCGCCGCGGACCATCCTGACCCGTCGATCGTCCTCCGGTGTCGTACGAGGGGACAAGGGGCTGGGCCACCCTCGTCCCGGTGCGTCGCCGGTCGACGCTAGGGTTCGGCGCCATGAGCGACGTGACGATCCTGCACAACAACCGCTGCTCGACGTCCCGGGCTGCCCTCGAGCGCCTCGACGACGCGCACGTCGCGGCCGAGGTCGTCGACTACCTGCGCCACCCGCTCGACGCGGCCGCGCTGGGCGGCCTGCTCGACAAGCTCGAGGACCCACCGACCGACCTCGTCCGCCGCGACGCGCACTTCGCCGGGCTCGGGCTGACCGACGCCGACGTCGAGACCCGCGAGCAGGTCGTCGCCGTCTTGGCCGAGCACCCACGGCTGCTCCAGCGACCCGTCCTCGTCAGGGGTGACCGCGCCATCATCGGCCGGCCGAAGGAGCGGGTCGCGGCCTTCCTCGCCGACTGAGCTCAGTCGAGGCCGAGCCCCCGGCGTCCCGTCTCGTTGAGCTGCTCGGGGGCGAACCGGTCGGGCCAGCTGCGCTCGTAGTCCTCCTCTGGGAAGTCGCTCGGGCTGGAACCGCTGAGGAACGCCTCACGCACGCTGGCGGCATACCGCTCGTTGCGCTCGCACCAGGGCGCGGCGGGGATGTACATGACGTTGCCCCAGCCCTGCTGGTCGGTGACGGGCGCGACGCTGTGGATCATGTCGCAGTGCCACCACACGGAGTCGCCCGCGCGGACGTCCGGGATGCCGCTCAGGGCCTCGAGCAGGAGCGGGTGCCACCGCTCGCTGGCCGGGAAGACCTGGTTCGTCGTGACCCCGCACATGTCGTCGTCCGGGACGTCGTCGAGCAGCGGGCGGAGCATGAGGTATGCCATCGCCTCGGGGATCGGGACCGTGTGCAGGACGCCCTGGTCGTGGTCCATGTCGGACAGCGCGGTCCAGCCCTGGAAGGTGCGGAAGGCCGAGCACATCGTCGTGCCCGGGTACTGCGGGCCGGAGGTGCGGTGGGCGGCGTCCCAGGGGTCGTACTGCTCGACGCTGCCGTCGAAGAGGTGGCGGAAGGCCTGCTGGTAGCCCCGCGTCATCCAGAGGTCCAGCGTGCCGGGGTCGCAGTGCGCCCCGAGGCCGTTCGAGTCGGCGCCCGGCGGCCGGCGGCGGATGCGGTCGGGGTAGAGGGAGTCGCGGTCGGGGTCGAACCACTGCACGCCGTCGGACTCGTGCGTCCACTGCGCGTTGAGCAGCGACTGGACCGTGGCCATCCGCTCGCTCTGTCGTGCCTCCATCTGCGCGGGGGACCAGTAGACGGGGTAGATCTCGGGCTTCGAGCCGACGCTGCCGAAGAAGTCGTCGCCCGGCCCCCGGTAGCTCTCGAAGAAGGCGTTGCCCTCGACGTAGTCGACGATGCCGGCATCCCAGGCGAGCGCTTGCTCGCGCGGGAAGTGGCCGCGGACGACGAGGCAGCCGCGCCGACGCAGCGCCTCGAGCTGCTCCGGGGTGACCGTGCCCTGCTCGATGTCGGCGTAGTGGATGACGGGCCAGACGTCCTCGCCGCGCTCGCGGGCCGCGCGGATCTCGGCGACGCGCTCGGCGACCCGCGCCTCGACGACCGCGAAGACCTCGGCGACGGTGCGGCCGGACGCCTCGATGCGCGCCCGGATCGCGCTCTTGACCTCGCGGATCGCTGCGGGCAGGTCGTCGGGCGGGGTCTCCCAGTGCGGGAGGTCCGTGTCGGCGGGGGTGACGTGCGTGGTGGTCATGATGGTTCCTTTGGTCAGGACTCCTTACGAAGAATGACGGTAGCGCGTCGTGACGCATTTGGGCAAGAGTCCTAACTAGAATGGGTGCATGTCGTCCGCGAAACCGAGCCTCGACTTGCTCCGCTCGCTCACCGAGGAGCACGTGCTGCACGCCCTGATGGAGCACGGGCGCCTCACCCGGGCCGAGGTCGCGGCCCTGACCGGCATCTCGAAGCCGACGATCTCCGAGGGAGTGCGGCGTCTCGTCGACGCCGGCCTCGTCGTCGACACGGGGGAGCGCAGCTCGGGCCGTGGTCGGGCCGGGTCCTACTACACGCTCGCGCCCGACTCCGGCGCCGCCCTCGTCGTCAGCATCACCCCGCACGGGGTCGTGGCCGAGGCCGTCGACGCCTTCGGCGAGGTGGTCGCCGCGACCGAGATCGCCTTGGCGCGCGACGCCGGCGTCGGCGCCGTGGGCCTGGCCCTGACGCGGGCCGTCGCCGAGATCGCCGGCGGCGGACGAGCCGGCACCGGCGAGCGTGCGGGGGCGGGCGCGGCGCCCAGGCTGCGCGTGGCGGTGGTCAGCGCGGCCGACCCCGTGGACCGCGGGACCGGCCGGCTCGTGCACCTGCCCGACGCCCCCTTCCTCGTCGGTGACCTCGACGCGCCGGCGCTGCTCGCGGGAGCCGTCGAAGGGCCCGTCCTCGTCGACAACGACGTGAACTGGGCGGCCCGGGCCGAGCGTGCGTCCGGCGACGCCGGGGCCGTCGGGGGCTCGCACGACTTCGTCTACCTCTACCTCGACGAAGGGCTCGGCTGCGCCGTCGTGTCCGACGGTGAGGTACGGCGTGGTCACGCCGGCCTGGCCGGGGAGATCGCCCACCTCCTGACGGAGGGGCCGGACGGTCGGGCCGTGCGTCTGACCGAGGTCTTCGCCCACCTCGGGCTGCGTCGACCGGGCTCGACCGCCATCGACGTCGAGCTGTTGCGGAAGAGGATCGGCGAGGCCGCCGCTGGCGACAGCACGCTCGTCGCCCTGGGCACCGCCGTCCTGGGTGTCCTCGGCGCGGCGATCGCGCTCGCCGACCCGGAGATGGTCGTCGTCGGTGGCGCCTGGGGGCGCGACGTCGCGTTCGTCGACGAGCTGCGTCGCCGGTCCGCCGAGCTGCCGCGACCCGTTCCGGTCGTCGCTGCTCTCGACGGCGACCGGCCGCAGCTCTCCGGTGCCCGCGCGGCGGCCCTGCACCAGCTCCGCGAGTCGGTCGTCGCCGCGGTACGTGCTCCAGGCGGGCGGCTGGTCGACCGGCAGTCGCCCCGGTAACACGCCGAGTCACGGAGTTCATCCCGTCGACATCTTCATCCGCTGTACTGGACGTCCGACGAAGGGGAGCCCACATGTCCGGAACGGAACGCAGCAGGGTGGATTCGTTCAGCCACCCCGAGGACGGCCTCCACGGGGCCACCCCGTGGTACGACTGGGGGCCCTACCTCTCCGAGCGGGCCTGGGGAACCGTGCGTGAGGACTACAGCGCCGGCGGGGCTGCCTGGGACTACTTCCCCCACGACCACGCCCGCTCCCGGGCCTACCGCTGGGGCGAGGACGGCATGGCAGGCGTCAGCGACGTCGACCAGAACCTGTGCATGGCCCTGGCGCTGTGGAACGGCCGCGACCCGATCCTCAAGGAGCGGATGTTCGGCCTCACCGGCCCCGAGGGCAACCACGGCGAGGACGTCAAGGAGTACTGGTGGTTCCTCGACGCCCTGCCGAGCCACGCGTGGCTGCACTGGCGCTACCACTACCCGCAGGCCGAGTACCCGTATGCCGCCCTCGTGGCCGAGAACGGCCTTCGCGACCAGACGCAGCCGGAGTACGAGCTCATGGACACGGGTGTCTTCGACGACGACCGCTACTGGGTGGTCGACGTCGTGCACGCCAAGGCCGACCCGTACGACCTGCTCATGGAGGTCCGCGTCACCAATGCGGGCCCCGACGTGGCGACGCTGCACGTCCTGCCGCAGCTGTGGTTCCGCAACACGTGGTCCTGGGACGTGGGCGCCACCCGGCCCTCGCTCAGCGCGACGGGCCCCGACCGGGTCGCGGTGGAGCACCCGCGGTTCGGCGAGCTCGAGTGGGAGCTCGCGCCCGGGCCCACCGGTGAGTCGCCCGAGCTGCTGTTCTGCGAGAACGAGACCAACAGCCGGCGGCTGTACGGCTCCGACTCCTCAGCGGACTACCCGAAGGACGGGGTCAACGACCACGTCGTGACCGGCGCGCCGACGGTCAACCCGGAACGGGTCGGGTCGAAGAGCGCGGCCTGGTACCGCCTGACCGTGGCCCCGGGCGAGACGCAGGTCGTGCGCGTCCGCCTCCGGGCGCCGTCCTCGGCGCCCGCCTTCGGCGCGCCGTTCGACGCAGTCATCGAGCAGCGTCGCGCCGAGGCCGACGAGTTCTATGCCGAGGTGATCCCGGCAGACGTCGAGCAGGACGCCCGCCTGGTGGCGCGGCAGGCCTTCGCGGGGATGATCTGGGGCAAGCAGTTCTACCGCTACGACGTGAAGCGCTGGCTGGAGGGGGACCCCACGCAGCCCCCACCGCCGGCGGAACGACGGTCCGGGCGCAACGCCGGCTGGCTCAACGTGGACGCCCGCGACATCCTGTCCATGCCGGATCCGTGGGAGTACCCCTGGTTCGCTGCCTGGGACATGGCGTTCCACACCGTCGCCCTGGCTCATCTCGACCCGGCGTTCGCCAAGTACCAGCTGCTCGTGCTCTGCCGGGAGTGGTTCCAGCACCCGAACGGGGCCCTCCCGGCCTACGAGTGGGCCTTCGGCGACGCCAACCCGCCCGTGCACGCCTGGGCGGCCCTGCACGTGTGGGACATCGACGGCAGGCGCGACACCGACTTCCTCGCCTGCCTGATGCCCAAGCTGCTCATGAACTTCACGTGGTGGGTCAACCGGATGGACCCGGAGGGCGACAACCTCTTCGCCGGTGGCTTCCTCGGTCTGGACAACATCAGCGCCATCGACAGGTCGCACCTGCCGCCCGGTGGTCGACTGGAGCAGGCGGACGGGACGAGCTGGATGGCGTTCTACTCGCTCACCCTCCTGGAGATCGCGAGGATCCTCGCCGAGAAGGACGACGCCTGGACCGACATCGAGGTGAAGTTCATCGAGCACTTCGTCCTCATCGTCGACGCCATGCACTCCCAGGGACTCTGGGACGAGGAGGACGGCTTCTTCTACGACGTCTTCCACTCCACCGACGGCAGCACCGTCCCGATCAAGGTGCGGTCGATGGTGGGGGTGCTGCCGCTGATGGGGATGGTCGTCGTGGGGCCCGACCTGCTGGCAACGCTGGCGACCCTCCAGAAGCGCTTCTCGGGCTTCCTCGGCCGACAGGACTCCAGCCACCCGGACCGCGGCGCTGGACGAGTGGTCCCGGTTCCCGGCACCGAGGCGGTCGCGTTGGGCGTGGTCCCGGCGAAGGAGGTGCGCCGGGTCCTGGCCCGGGTCTTCGACGAGGACGAGTTCCTGTCCTCGCACGGGCTGCGAGGGCTGTCGAGGTACCACCTCGAGCACCCCGTGTCGCTCGAGCTCGCGGGGTCGACGGTCACGGTCGACTACGAGCCCGCCGAGTCCACGACGGGCATGTTCGGCGGCAACTCCAACTGGCGCGGACCGGTCTGGATGCCGGTCAACTACCTCGTGCTGCGCAACCTCCAGCGCTATGCCCACTCACTCGGTGCAGCGGGTGAGGTCGAGTACCCCACGGGCAGTGGACGCACGCAGGGCCTGGGCGACTGCGCCGAGGATCTGCGCCGGCGTCTGATCTCGTTGTTCCTCAGGGGCCCCGACGGCCGTCGGCCCTGCCACGGCTGGGTCGACAAGCTGCAGGACGACCCCCGATGGCGGGACAACGTGACCTTCTACGAGTACTTCCACGGCGACAACGGCGCCGGCCTGGGAGCCAGTCACCAGACCGGGTGGACCGGACTCGTGGCAGACCTGATCTGCCGGCCCGACCCGTTCGCCGGCAGCGAGCAGCCGTGGGGCCCGTGAGCCCCCCGAGGCCCGCCACCGGGATCGCGTTCGGTCGGGGTGTCTGCGGCTCCCTCGACGAGGCATCGTCGAGGGAGTGGCTGGTGACCGACGGGCTCGGCGGGTACGCCTCCGGCACGGTCTCAGGCCTGCACACCCGTCGATACCACGGCCTGCTGTTGGCCCCCACGGCACCGGCTGGTGCGTCCCGGATGCTCGGGCTGGCCGCGCTCGACACGGTCGTGGTGGTCGGCGACCGCCGCATCCGGCTGTCGACCCACGAGTGGGAAGGGGGCGTCGTCGATCCCCGCGGGCACGAGCAGCTCGCCTCGTTCGACCTGGCCGACGGGGTGCCGCGATGGCGCTTCGACCTCGGCGCCGTCCAGCTCGAGGTCGAGGTGGCCATGGCTCACGGTCTCAGCGCGGTGGCGGTGGTGCACCGCCTGCTCGGCGGGGAGGCGCGCCTGGAGCTGACTCCGCTCTGCACGTGGCGCGACCAGCACGGTGACCGGTTCGCCGGTGCCGACCCTGACGTGGAGCCGACCGGGTCCGGCCTCGTCTTCGAGTCCGCCTACCGGGTGGAGGGCCCGAACTACCGTCCCGGGGGCGAGTGGTACCGCGGGGTCCACCATCGGGAGGAGGCGGCCCGAGGGCTGGGTGCGACCGAGGACCTCTGGGCCGCAGGCACCTTCACCGCCGAGCTCAGGGCCGGTGACGTGCTCGCGGTGACGGCTACGACAGACCTGGGCGCCCCGTCTCCGGACGCGGTGGCCCTCGTGGCCGACGCCCGGGCGCGTGCCGACGCGCTGGCGGTGCAGGCCGGTGCACGTGGCGCTGTCGATCGGACCCTGGCCGTCGCGGCGGACCGGTTCGTGGTGCGGACCCCGAGCGGCCCCACCGCGGTGGCCGGCTACCCGTGGTTCGGTGAGTGGTCGCGTGACCTGTTCACCTCCTACGAGGGACTGTTCCTCGCGACGGGCCGGGCCGAGGAGGGCCGCTCGGTGCTCGTCCGAGCGGCCGACAGCGTGTCCGAGGGCATGCTGGCCAACACCGCTGACGTCGGCACGCTGGAGTACAACACCGTCGACGCCACGCTCTGGTTCCTGCACGCACTGGGTCGGCACGTCGCAGGCACCGCTGACCTGGACCTGGCCGCGCAGCTCGCCGACACCGTCGTCGACATCCTGTCCGCACATCGGGCCGGCACCCGCTTCGGCATCCGCGTCGACCCGGCCACCGGTCTCGTGCGGGGCGGGGCCGACGGATGGGCCCTGACCTGGATGGATGCGCGGATCGACGGCCGGCCGGTCACCCCGCGTTCCGGCTGTCCCGTGGAGGTCGAAGCGCTCTGGATCAACGGGCTCGGGAGCGCCATCGACCTGCTGGAACAGGTCGGGCGCGCCACCGAAGACTGGGTCGCTTTGCGGGACAAGGCAATCACCTCCTTCATGACTCTCTTCCCCGTCGGCCCGAACGGCCTGCCCGACCTGGTCGACGACGCCGGACAGGCGCGCACCGAGTGCCGCCCGAACCAGCTCTTGGCCGCGTCGCTGCCCCACGGCCCCGTGCAGGACCCCCGGGCCGCTGCGGCTGTCGTCGCTGCCTGCCGCGCCGACCTGGCGAGCTCGGTCGGGCTTCGGTCCTTGTCGCCCGAGGACCCCGCCTACCTCGGCCGACACCGAGGCGGCCCCGCCGCCCGTGACCGGGCCTACCACCAGGGAACGGTCTGGCCCTGGCTCATGGGTCCGTACGTGGACGCGGTGCGCCGTGCCCAGGAGGACACGACCGGCCTCCTCGACGGACTCGAGCTGCACCTGTCCGAGTTCGGGCTCGGCTCGGTGTCCGAGACGGCGGACGGGGACGCGCCGCATGGCGCGACCGGCTGCCCCTTCCAGGCCTGGTCCGTCGCCGAGCTCATCCGGGCGAGGGCCTCACTCGCGGACGGCCCCCCGATCCCACCGACGTAGGAGCAACGCCATGAACGACACACCAGCCGTGGCCCGGACCTCGACCGACCTGCGCCGGGTCCTGATCCCGCTGGCCCTGGCCCAGTTCATCTGCAGCTTTGCCGGCTCGAACATGAACGTCATGATCAACGACATCAGCGAAGACCTGGACACGACGGTGCAGGGCGTGCAGACGGCCATCACGATCTTCCTGCTCGTCATGGCCGCGCTGATGATCCCGGCCGGCAAGCTGACCGACCGGTACGGCCGGCGGCGCTGCTTCACCGTCGGTCTCGTCCTCTACGGCATCGGCGCCCTCATGAGTGCGGCGGCCCCTGGTCTGGGGGTCCTCATCCTCGGCAACTCGATCCTCGAGGGGGTCGGCACGGCCCTGCTGATCCCGCCGGTCTACATCCTGACGACGATGCTGTTCACCGAGACCACCTCACGGGCCCGCGCGTTCGGCGTCATCAGTGCCCTCGGCGGGGTCGGGGCCGCAGCCGGCCCACTGATCGGTGGCCTGATCACCTCGGCAGTCAGCTGGCGGGCAGCGTTCCTGTTCCAGGCCGTCGTCGTGGGCGTCATCGTCCTGCTCAGCCGGCGGATCGAGGACCCCGTGCCAGCGGATCCCACGCGTCAGTTCGACACGCGCGGGGCGGTGCTGTCCGCGGTCGGTCTCGTGCTCGTCGTCATGGGCATCCTCGCTGCCGACGAGAGCGGCTGGCTGATGGTCGCCCTGCTCGCCCTCGGTGCAGCGGTGCTGTTCTGGTTCTTCCGCTCGGTGATCGCCATGGAACGCGCAGGCGAGGAACCGCTGCTGTCTACCTCGCTCTTCCACAACCGCACCTCGAACCTGGGGCTCATCACGCAGAGCGCGCAGTGGCTGATCCTCATGGGTGTGTCGTTCGTCGTCTCGGCGTACCTGCAGGTGGTCCGTGGCTACGACGCGATCTCGACCGGCGTGATCTTCACGGCGGCCACGGTCGGCCTGCTCGTCTCCTCCTTGGCAGCCGGCCGTCTAGCCCAACGTCTCGCCCAGCGGACTCTCATCCTGGCGGGCTTCGCCATCTCGACCAGCGGCATCGCCTTGCTCCTCGCCCTGGTGACGGGGTCGTCGAACGCCTGGGCCTTCATCCCGGGGCTGCTCATGATCGGCGTCGGCCTCGGCACGATGCTGACCCCCTCGGTGAACGTGGTCCAGTCCAGCTTCAGCCAGGACCGTCAGGGCGAGATCTCGGGCCTGTCGCGAAGCGTCTCCAACCTCGGCTCCTGCCTCGGGACGGCCGTCGCCGGCACGATCCTCGTCGCCGGTCTGACGACGACCCCGGAACGGGGCTACGGACTCGCCATGGCCGCTCTGGGCGTGGTCGGGATGGCGGGCCTCGCCGCTGCCGCGCGGCTTCCTCGGACGGCCACCACCCGATCGACCTCGGCCACGGAGCCGGTGCAGCAGACCTGACCAGAAGGGGCCGCCCCGACACGCCCTGCGTGGCGGGCACGGTCCCCGGCGCGCACGTCAGGCCACGAGGGGTGGCCCACCCGCCGGGGCGTCGTCGGTCAGGGAGCGGTCGCCGAAGTCGGGACGCACCGGCGTGTAGTGACCCGAGAGCAGGGGCGAGGAGATCATCAGATCGGCGCTCGCGACGTTGCAGGCGACGGCCGTGTTCCAGACCGCGGCCACCCGCAGGAGCGCCTTGACGTCGGGATCGTGCGGTTGGGGCTCGAGGGGGTCCCAGAAGAAGACGAGCAGGTCGATGAGGCCCTCGGCGATCCGGGCGCCGATCTGCTGGTCGCCACCGACCGGACCGCTGAGCAGCCGGGTGACGGGCAGGCCCAGCTCGTACTGCAGCAGCGTGCCCGTCGTGCCCGTGGCGAAGAGGCGGTGCTTCGCGAGCGTCTCGCTGTTGAAGGCAGCCCACCGGAGCAGGTCGGGCTTCTTGTTGTCGTGGGCGACGAGGGCGATCCCTCGTTCGGTCGTCGTCATGGGGTCTGGCCTCCGTGGGTCGGGGCTGATCACTCCACGGTGACCGACCGACGTGACGCCGCGGTTGCCAGCGCGTGAGCCCCGTGTTGCGGCTGAGGTGGATGGCGCGGAACAAACTTCTCGGATCGCTGTAACGCCCCGGCTGGCCCTGCCGATGGAGGGGTCAGAAGAGGCGCCACTCGGACCCCCGAGCGAGTGGCGCCTCTCCTGTGTCCGGGAGGCCTGCTCGCGTATGCGTGTGGCGGCGTCAGCGCGCCGGTGGCAGCACGACGCCGAAGCCGGCCACGGCCAGCCGGAGCAGCACCTGTCCGGGGGCGAGCAGGTCGGCGATGCGAGCGGCGCTGAGCACCTCCAGCTCGGCGAGCCGGACGGCATACGCCTCCGGGCCATCGACGCGAGCCCGCTGGAGCTCGGTCGTGTTGTGCCACACCTTGGTGCGGGCCTCGCGCAGGAAGCGGGTCGAGGCGGCGCGGTTGAGCGGCGTCAGCACCCGGTCGAGCGCGCTCTTGGCACTCAGGGTGGCCAGCTCGTCGTCCTCCGCGGCGACCCGGGCGGACAGCACCCCGTCGATGCGCTCGTGGTCGCGTCGCCGCCGGTCGAGCCGGACGGGGTCGGCGAAGTCGGCGTCGCTGATGACGCCGAGGAGGGCCTGCGGCAGGTCGTAGTTGATGTGCGCGTTGATCCCGAGGAGCACCTGCCGCAGCGGCGGCAGGTCGGCGGGAGCCCCGAACGCGAGCCGCCACGGGCGCGGTGCCTGACGTCCCGGGTCACCCGACAGGTCGGCGTCGAGGGCGTCGAGGTAGAGGTCGGCGAAGACGACGTCCCACACCTCGACCCACTCCGGGTCCTCGAAGGCGGCGGCCTCGATGGCGTCGCCGACGGCCCGCGTCGTGCGCTGGTAGGTCGCGAGGAACGCTCGCCGGGCGGAGAGCTGCGGCGGTATCTGCTCGAGGGTCGCGGTCATCCGCTCGAGGACGTCGTCGATGGTGCGCCCACCCTCGGTTCCGGTCATCGCGTTCTCCTCACGCATGCCGCCCCTCGCTCCTATTCTGGAGCGGGAGTCGCACGGTGTCAGTCGAATCCGGACGCCGTCGCGCGGGGGCGCTACTGGTCGAGGAGGCCTGATGAGAGCACGGACGCACGGGCCCAGGTCGTTCGACGCGGTCACCGTCGGGCAGCGCGAGACGGATGGGTGGGTGGCCCACTACCGGCACGAATGGGCGACGTTCCTGCGGGCGTCGGTGGCGATGGTGGCGGCGGGCTTCGGGATGAACGGGCCCGACACGCTGCGCGGTGCGTGGCTCGTGCTCCGGGCCAACCAGGCGTGGGCGCCCTTCCCCGACAACGACCCCCAGCGTGCGCGTGACCTGATGCGCCGCTTCTACGCGCTCGTCGCGGGGGCGGCGGGCCTCGACCTCGACCCCACGCAGGCCAGCGCCCTCGTCGACCTCGACGCGGTCGGACGATCGAGGGGTTGAGGGGCCGTGGGGCGCGTCGACCCTGCGTCCCCGCCCTCGACGACTCGGAGGGACGACCGCGTCCTGCCGGCCACCCGGGTCCTCTGCGTCGTGCTCGTGCCGATCCTGCTCACCGCGTTCGTCATCCTCTACGGCTTCCCGTCCGACACCGGGCGCCTCTTCGCCTGGACGATCAGGCCGAGCCTGACCCCCATGGTGCTCGGGTCGGCCTATCTCGGCGGGGCGTGGTTCTTCGTCCGCGTCGCGCGTGAGCGGCGGTGGGCGCGGGTCGGTGCCGGCCTGCTGTCCGTCACCCTCTTCGCGGCCCTGCTCGGGGTCGCCACGGTCATCCACTGGGACCGGTTCAACCACGGCCACGTCGCCTTCTGGCTCTGGGCCACGCTCTACTTCGTCGCCCCGTTCCTCGTGCTCGCGGCCTGGGTGGCCAACACCAGGGTCGCCGCGCTGCCCCGCCCCGACGAGCTGCGCCTCCGTCCGGGTGCGCGGGCGGTCGTCGCCGGCGGTGCTGGCCTCGCGCTCGCGCAGGGCCTCGTGATGTTCGCCGTCCCGAGCCTCGTGATCCCGGTCTGGCCGTGGCTGCTGACACCGCTCACGTGCCGCGTCGTCGGTGCGGTCTTCTGCCTCGGCAGCGCCGGTCTCGTCGTGCTCCGTGACACCAGGTGGGTACGCCTGCGGCTCATGGTCGAGGTCGAGGTCGTCATGCTGACGCTCATCCTCGTCGGGGCCGTGCGGGCGCGGTCCGACCTCTACACCGACCGTCCCCTGACCTGGCTGCTCCTCACCGGCCTCGCCGCCACGCTCGGGACCTCGCTGCTGCTCTGGAGGGCCATGGCCGGGCGTGAGCGGGCGCGAGGGACGTCCGCGCGACCGGCGCCCCCGCGGACGTCCGCCCGCTGAGGTGGAGCCTCAGCGCGGTGAGAGCACGAGGAACGGCGGTCTCCGGAGCAGGTCGTCCGACACCCACGTCGGGTCCGACGACGTGACGACCGGCAGGCGCCCGTCATCAACGTCGTCGCATCGTGCCCATCGTCCTCTCGACCATCCCGGTCTGGCTGGCCCAGCGACTCTGCGGGCGTACCTAGACGACGTCGAACAGCTCGGTGTGGATGCGCCGCGAGGGCACGCCGCGGTCGCCGATGATCTCGGTCGCGGCGGCCACCATGGGCCCGGGTCCGCAGACGAAGTAGTCGACGACCTGCTTGGACCGACGCTGGGGCAGGGCCCGCTCGAGCACCGCCGCCGTGAACCGCCCCACCTCGCCGTCCCACTCGTCCGGCGGCTCCTCGAGGATCTCGACCACGTGGAGGTCGAGTCGCTCGCCGAGGTGCTCCCCGTCGGCGCGGTGCAGCAGGTCGTCGGCCGTGCGGCCGGCGACGACGAGCAGCACGGGTCTCTCGTCGCCCCGGTCGGCCAGGGTGCGGATCATGCTGAGCATCGGGGTGATGCCGACGCCGCCGGCAATGAGGACGAAGCGGTCGGAGCGCAGTCCGTCGAGGGTGAACGACCCGTGCGGTCCGTCGATGAAGACGCTGCGTCCGGGACGCAGGCCCGCGATGAGCTCGCTGAAGTCGCCCATGCCCTTGATCGTGAACTCCTTGCGCCAGGGCTCGGTCGCGGCCGAGGCGATGGTGAAGGGGTGCTCCTCGAAGACGTACGGCGAGGTGCCGATCTTGAGCCAGGCGAACTGTCCGGGCCGGAAGGCCACGCCGGAGTGACCGGCGGCGTGCAGCACGAGGGTCGTCGCGGTCGGCGAGACGTGCCGCACCTCGTCGACGACATAGCGGTTGCGGTAGGACCGCAGAGGTCGCCAGACCCAGCGGTGCACGAAGGCGAGGACGAGGAGCAGGGCGAGACCCTCGAACCAGAGGCGAGCTGACGAGAAGCGGGTCAGGTCGTCCAGCCACAGGACGTGCAGTGCCGTCGCGAGGAGCACCACGTGCGCGAGCAGCACGTGGACGAGGCGCCACCCCTCGTACCGTGGCCGCCGGCGCCGGCGGCTGAGGCCCAGCGCGACGACGCCGACCAGACCCACCGTCGCGATGGTCGCGGCCCAGACGCGTGGCGGCGCGACACGGAGGTCGAGCAGCGCGATCCCCGGGCCGGGCCGCAGGACCACGACGACGACGTGGGCGACGACGAGCGCCACCGCCGCGAGCGCCAGGGCTCGGTGGTTGCGCAGGAGCCGCTCGACGCCGAGGTAGCCCGTGACGGGGCGGAAACGGCTCGGCAGCACGAACGTCAGCACGAGCAGCGAGGCGGCGGCGAGGGCCGTGACGAGCGAGACCACCCTCAGCGGCCCCTGGTGCGCGCCGTCGGGCGCCGACCACAGAGCCCACAGCGGCACGACGAGGGCAGCGGCGACGAGCAGCGCCCACAGTGCAGGGGCGAGTCGCCGCCGAGATGCGCCGCCCCTGCCGCCCCACCACATGCGCCGACCGCCGACGGGGGTCGAGCCCACGATGACTCCATCCGGAGGCGGAAGATCCTCCCGAGCCTACGGAGTCGCTCGACCAGCCGCCTCAAGCCCGGGTCAAGAAACCCTTAAGCCGGACGGACCGGATCTCACGCCCGTCGGGCCGTGACGAGGAGGTACTCCCACCCCATCCGCCCGTGCGCGTCCAGGTGGTCGCGGGCCAGGTCCAGCAGGGCCGCGTCGAGGGCTGCGACCGCGTCCGGGGAGTCGGCGATGCCGCGGTAGGTGACGATCGTCGGACCGTAGGCGCGCTTGAAGAAGTCCCGGAAGTCCTCGGGGTGCTCGAAATGCACTGCGAGCGAACGCTTCTCGGCCGTGAGGTCTGCGACCTGGCTCCCGAGGAGCTCGCGTACGTGCGACTCGTCGCCCCACAGCGGGGGCGGCTGCGCGCCCGGAGGCGGCGGCGCGGCATACGGCTTCATCGTCGCGAACATCTGCCCGATGAAGCCCTGCGGCGTCCAGCTGGCGAGCCCCACCGTTCCGCCCGGTCGTGCGACGCGGACGAGCTCGTCCGCAGCGGCCCGGTGGTGCGGCGCGAACATCACGCCGACGCACGAGAGGACGACGTCGAAGGAGGCGTCGGCATACGGAAGGGCCTCCGCATCGCCCTGCTCCCAGTCGATCGCGACTCCGGCCTCGGCGGCGAGCCGGCGGCCGACGTCGAGCAGCTCGGGGGCGAGGTCGCTCGCCACGACGCGTGCGCCGGTCCGGGCTGCGGGGATGGCGGCGTTGCCGGTCCCTGCGGCGACGTCGAGGACGTCCTGTCCGGCCGCGACGCGGCACGCATGGACGAGCACGCGGCCGAGCTCCGGGATGACCTCCCGCGCCACGGCCGGGTAGTCGCCGAGCGCCCACATGGCGGCATGCCGGGCCTTGAGTGCGGCGTCGGCGGCGGTGGCCTCCGTCGTCCGGGTGTGTGTCGTCATTCGCGTTCCCTCCATCGGTGACGGGACCGGTGCGATCCGGCGGCCCGGCGGCCCACCCGGGCCGTCTGTCTCCAGCGTCCGCTGCCGCCGACGCGGGCTCCAGTACACGAAGTGGACTGACGCGGTGCACGTCGAGGACCGATACTGGGCGGTGGGCCGCGGTGCAGGTCAGGGTCCGCGGCCTCCGACCGGAGGTGGGCCATGGGACGACATGATCCCGGGGCGGGCCAGTACTGCCCGATCTCACGGACGCTGGACGTCGTGGGGGAGCGGTGGTCGCTGCTCATCCTGCGCGACCTGTTGACGGGGACGACGCGCTTCAACGACCTCTCGCGGGGCCTGCCCGGGCTGTCGCGCACGCTGCTGACGAAGCGGCTGCGCCATCTCGAGCGGTACGGCGTCGTCGAGCGGTCGGGCACCCGCTACGTGCTGACCCCATCGGGGCGCGCGCTCGAGCCGGTCGTCTTCGGTCTGGCGCAGTGGGGAGCCGACTGGATGTTCGGCGATCCGCAGCCGGAGGAGCTCGACGCCCAGCTGCTCGTCTGGTGGATGCACACGCGCGTCGACACCTCCGTCCTGGCGGGTGACCGGCACGTGCTCCACCTGCGTTTCGACGACGATGCGCGCCACTTCTGGATCCTCGTCGAGCACGGCACGCCCTCGGTGTGCATGACCGACCCGGGCTTCCCCGTCGACGTGACGATCAGCAGCGACGTGGCGTCGTTGTATGCCGTGTGGCTCGGCCGTCTGCCCCTGACCACGGCGCTGCGGTCGGGCCGGGTGCACCTCGACGGGTCGACGGCGGTGACGCGCCGTCTCGACGAAGTGCTCCGGCTCAGCCCGGTGGCACCTTTCGTCGCGGCCATGCGAGCGCGGCCGGCGTGACCCCGGGGGAGCGCTCAGCAGCCCTCGGGCCCGCAGGCGACCGTGTCGGTGGCGTCGGTGGCGATCCCCGTCGCGACGGGCTGGAGCATGACGAGGGGGTGCGACTCGCGCCAGGCCTGCTCGAGCGCCTGGGTGAAGAGCTCGGTGGGCTGAGCGCCGGACACGCCGTACTTCTCGTCGAGCACGAAGAACGGAACGCCTCTGATGCCAAGGGAGTTCGCGGCGGTGATGTCGGCGACGACCGCGTCCCGCCACGTGTGTGACGCGAGGTCGCGCGCGATCTCGTCGGCGTCGAGCCCTGACTGGACGCCGATGCGAACGAGGACCTCACGGTCGCCGATGTCCTCCCCGTGCTCGAAGTGCGCCGACAGCAGCGCCTCCTTGACCTCCTCGCCCACGCCGCGGGCCTTCGCGAGGTGGAGCAGCTCGTGCCCGGCGAAGCTGTTGGCCACGACGACGGACCCGAAGTCGTAGCGCAGGCCCTCGTCGGCGGCGATCGCCGTCACCTGGTCGAACATCTGGCTCACCTGGGCGCGCGACATGCCCTTGCGGTCGACGAGGTAGTCGAGCTCCGTGCCGTCGTGGTGGTCGGGCAGCGTCGGGTCGAGCTGGTAGCTGCGCCACTGCACCTCGACCTCGTCGCGGTGCGGGAACGCGGCCAGTGCCTTCTCGAAGCGGCGCTTGCCGATGTAGCACCACGGGCAGGCGATGTCAGACCAGATCTCGACCTTCATGCACCGCTCAACGACGGCGACGGGGGATTGCTTCCCCGAGGGTCAGGCGCGCAAGCCGTCGCCGTCGTCGGTGGCGTTTTGCTCGGGGGTGAGGGGGGCACCGGTGGCGTCCGCGCGGGGGGCGTCGTCGGGCACGACGTCGCCGAGCGGGGCGCCCGCCCGGGCCGGTGCCGGAACGTCGGTGTTCTCCGGGAAGTGGCAGGCGACCTGGTGCAGGGGCGCGAGCTCGACGAGCGGCGGCTCCTGCGTCTTGCAGATCTCCTGGGCCTTCCAGCAGCGCGTGTGGAACCGGCAGGCCGGCGGCGGGTTGACCGGGCTCGGGACGTCGCCCTCGAGGCGGATGCGCTCGCGCTTCGTGCGCCGCTGCGTGTCGGGGATCGGCACGGCCGAGAGCAGCGCGGTCGTGTACGGGTGCATCGGTCGCGTGTAGAGCTCGTCGCGCTCGGCGATCTCGACGAGCTTGCCGAGGTACATCACGGCCACGCGGTCGGACATGTGGCGCACGACCGACAGGTCGTGGGCGATGACGACGTAGGTCAGGCCCAGCTCGTCCTGGAGGTCCTCGAGGAGGTTGATGACCTGCGCCTGGATCGACACGTCGAGGGCGGACACGGGCTCGTCGGCGATGATGAGCTTGGGCTTGAGGGCGAGCGAGCGCGCGATGCCGATGCGCTGGCGCTGACCGCCTGAGAACTCGTGCGGGTAGCGGTTGTAGTGCTCCGGGTTGAGGCCGACGAGCTCGAGGAGATCCTGGACCTCACGCTTGATGCCGTGCTCGGTCTTGATCCCCTGCAGGTGGTACGGCGCCCCGACGATGGTGCCGACGGTGTGTCGCGGGTTCAGCGAGCCGTAGGGGTCCTGGAAGATCATCTGCACGTCGCGGCGCAGTGGCCGCAGCTTGCCGGCGGACCAGTGGGTGATGTCCTCTCCCTCGAGCAGGATCGTGCCACCGGTCGGCTCGAGCAGGCGCGTCAGCATGCGGCCGGTCGTCGTCTTGCCGCAGCCGGACTCGCCCACGAGCGACAGCGTCTCGCCGCGCGACACGTTGAACGTCAGGCCGTCGACCGCCTGGACCGCACCGACCTGGCGCTGGAGCAGGCCACGCGTGATCGGGAAGTGCTTCGTCAGGCCGGTGACCTGCAGCAGCGACTCGCCCGCCTGCTTGGACGCGGTCGGCTTGACGTGGGTGGTGGTCACGATGGGGCTCCTGTGCTGAGGTCGCGGGCTGCGCGGCCGGACGCGGTGTGGACGGACGGCGCGGGCATCACAGCGTCGGCCTGATGTCGTTCTCCCAGATCGCGGTCCGCTCCTCGCGAGTGAGGTGGCACGCGGAGTAGTGGCCCGGGTGCGTCTCGGCGAAGGGCGGCCGCTCGGACTGGCTCAGCCCGTTCGTGCGGTCGGCGTAGGCGCACCGCGGGTGGAACGGGCAGCCCGACGGCACGTTGATGAGGCTGGGCGGGGCGCCCTTGATGGGGCGCAGGCGCTCGGTGCGCACGCGGTCGAGGCGGGGCATCGAGCTGAGCAGCCCCCACGTGTAGGGGTGCTGGGGCCGGGTGAAGACCTCGTCGGCCGTGGCGTACTCGACCGAGCGGCCGGCATACATCACCATGATGTCGTCGGAGAGCTCGGCGACGACCCCGAGGTCGTGGGTGATGAGGATGACGGCCGAGTTGAACTCCGACTGGAGGTCGCGGATGAGGTCGAGGATCTGGGCCTGCACCGTGACGTCGAGCGCCGTCGTCGGCTCGTCGGCGATGAGCAGGTCCGGGTCGCACGACAGGGCCATCGCGATCATGGCGCGCTGGCGCATCCCGCCCGAGAACTGGTGGGGGTAGTCGTCGACCCGGCTCGAGGGCTGGGGGATGCCCACGCGTCCGAGCATGTCGATCGCGTGCTTCTTCGCGACGGACGTGCTGACCTTGTTGTGGATCCGGTAGGCCTCGATGATCTGGTGGCCCACCGTGTAGAAGGGGTGCATCGCCGAGAGCGGGTCCTGGAAGATCATCGCCATGCGCTTGCCGCGCAGCTCGCGCACGCGCTCGGCCTTGGCGCCGATCAGCTCGGTGTCGTCGAGCTTGATCGAACCCGTCATCCGGACCGTGCCGGGCTTGTGCAGGCCCATGATCGACATGCTCGTGACGCTCTTGCCCGAGCCGGACTCACCGACGATGCCCAGGGTCTTGCCGCGGGCCACGTCGAAGGAGAGGCCGTCGACGGACTTCACGACGCCGTCGTCGGTGGGGAAGTGGACGCGGAGGTCACGCACCGACAGGAACGCGTCGGCGGCCGGGGCCCCCAGGCCCCCGATGCCGTCGAGGGTGTTCGCCGACGTGGCCCCGCCCTTGTCGCTGCGGCGCGTGCGGTCGTCCGCGCGGCTCGTGGTCTCGTTGGTGGACTGGCTCATGAGGTGCGCACCCTGGGGTCGAGGACGGCGTAGAGGAGGTCGACGATGAGGCTCGCGAAGATGACGAACACGGCGCCGAAGAGCGTCACGCCGAGCACCTTCGGCAGGTCGTTGTTCGTGATCGCCTGAACAGCGTAGTAGCCGATGCCCTGGAGCGAGAACGTCGTCTCCGTCAGCACGGCGCCACCGAGCAGGAGGCCGAGGTCGAGACCGAAGATCGTGAGGATGGGCGTCAGCGCCGAGCGCAGCCCGTGCCTGACGACGACGTCGTGCTCCTTGAGGCCCTTGGCGCGGGCCGTGCGGATGTAGTCCTCGTTCATCGTCTCGAGCATGCCGGCGCGGGTCAGGCGGGCGTACGACGCCGCGTAGAGGAACGCGAGCGTGATCCAGGGCAGCAGCATGCGATGGACGAGGTCGAGCGGACCGGTGGCGTCCATGGGACTGGCGCCTCCGGCATACGTCCATTTGAGGCCGTAGCTGAAGATCGTCAGCGAGAGCAGGCCGGTGAAGAAGATCGGGAGGGACACGCCGGCGAGGGCGACGCCCATGAAGCCGCGGTCGAGGACGCTCCCGCGCTTGAGCGCGGAGATGACGCCGGTGCCGACGCCGCCGACGAGCCACAGGAACGCGGCGCCCGCCGCGAGGATCCCGGTGACGGGGAGGCGGTCGAGGATGTCGGGCAGCACGGGGTTCTGCGTGATGTAGGAGTAGCCGAGGCACGGGGCCGGGCAGTGGTCGATGCCGGCACCGGTGTCGTAGTCGGATCCCGTGAGGACGCCCTTGACGAACCGGCCGTACTGCACCCAGATCGGGTCGGTGAAGCCCAGCTTGATCGCCTGTGCGTGGATCTGGGCCTCGCCGGCGCTCTTGCCGACGTAGCGGGAGGCGAGGTCGTCCGCCGTCGCGCCGCCGATGCGAGGTACGAGGAAGAAGATGACGAAGACGACCGCGCTCACGATGAAGAGCAGCAGGACGGCGGCGAAGAGCCGGCGGATCAGGTACGTCAGCACGATGTGGTGGCCGGACGCGACGACGAGCAGCTCGATGCTGCTCGTCGCCGCGTCACGCCTTCACCTACTTTCGATGAAAAGGTTCGAACCGGAGGACCCGAGGACGGGTCCGTGGGTCACGGGTTGGCGACGCCCGTCGAGGCGTAGTCGTAGTAGGAGTAGCCGTCGTTGACGAACACGTTGGCGATCGTGTCCGGGCGGAAGAGCAGCGACTTGGGCCAGACGCCGGGGATGACCTCGGCGTTCTCCATGACGACCTTGTCGATCTGGCCCCAGATGGCCTCACGCTTGGTCGTGTCGGCCTCGTTGAGCGCCTGGTCCATGAGCTTGTCGACCTCGGGCAGCTTGATGCCGAGGTTGGTGTTGCCCGCGGGGCGGATGACGCGGCTGTCGACGATCTGCTGCAGGAACCCGAAGCCGTCAGGCCAGTCAGCACCCCAGCTCATCACCATGAGGCCGAGCTTGTTGGCCTTGGCGAAGTCCGGCTTGCCGGCGTAGAGCTTGAAGTAGTCACCGGCCGGGTACGGCTTGAGCGTCAGCTTGACGCCGATCTTGGCGAGCGACTGCTGCATGGACTCGGCGGCGGCCTTCTCCTTCGGGCGCTCCGGGCGGTAGGAGATGTTGGTCTCGAAACCGTTGGGCTGACCGCACTTGACGAGTGCGGCCTTGGCCGAGTCGACGTCTCCGGTCGGCTTGGACTTGGAGTTGTAGAGGTCCATCTCCTGGAAGCCGGGGATGATCGGGGGCAGCAGACCGGTGGCGATGGTGCCGCCGATGTCGCCGCCGTAGGCGCGCTGGTAGCCCGTCTTGTCGGCCGCGAAGATGACGGCCTTGCGGCAGTCGATGTTGTCGAACGGAGCGACGTCGCCGTTGATCTGCGCGTAGTTCGCGCGCGCGGTCGTCGGGTTGTCGGTGCGGGCCTTGAGGGCCGGGTCGGCGAGGATCTTGCCCTGCGCCGCAGCCTGCACGCCGGTGCCGGCCAGGTCGATGTCGAGGTCACCGGCCATGAGGCGGTTGTCGAGGTCGGCGGCGTTGACGCCGATCTCGACGGTGATCTTGTCCGGCAGCGCCTTGCGGCCCGTGTCCGGGTCCGTGGCGGGGTCGTACTGGTCGTTGCGGACGAGCTCGATGCGCTTGCCCGTCTGGTAGACCGAGAACTTGTACGGCCCGCTCGAGATGACGTGCTCCTTGTACTTCGAGCCGGTGTCCTTGGCCTGAGGCACGGGGGAGGTGTTGGACAGCTGGGCGAAGTAGTCGAAGCCGGCGAAGGGCTTGCTGAGGTGGAAGACGATCGTCTTGTCGTCGGGCGTCTCGATGGCCTTGAGGCTGTCGAGGTTCTTGTCCTTGTAGACCGAGTAGCCCTCAGGGACGTTGGCGAGGAAGTCGTTGAAGTACGTCGGGCCGTTGGGGAACGTTCCCTTGTCGAGCGAGCGGGCGACGCCGTACTTGATGTCCTTGCTCGTGATCGGCGTGCCGTCCTCGTACTTCAGGCCGTCACGAAGGGTGTAGGTCCACGTCTTGTTGCCGTCGCTGGCCTTGCCGAGCGAGGTGGCGAGGTCGGGCACGAGCTGCGCACCCTCCTTGCCCGGCGCCGACTTGAACGACACGAGCTGACGGGCGTAGTTGCGCAGGAAGTCCCACGACAGGCCGTAGTACGTGTCACCCGGGTCGACGGAGTCCCAGTCGCTCGAGATGCCGAAACGCAGCGTTCCGCCCTTCTTGTCGGACGGGTTGAAGACCGCGCTCAGGGCGGCGTTCGCGGTAGGGGTCGTGCCACCTCCGCCGCCGCCGGCCGTGCCGCTGGGCGTCGTGCCCGGCGTCGTGCTGCCCGCGCACGCGGACAGACCCAAGGCGAGGGCGGCCGCGGTCGCGGCCACCATCACGCGTGTGTTTCTCATGAGTGGATGCGCTCCTTCGTGTTGCGGGATGCGGCCCGCGGTGGGTTACCGAGACCGCGGATCGAGGGCGTCACGCAGGCCGTCCCCGAAGAGGTTGAAGGCCAGCACCGTCACGAAGATGGCGAGGCCGGGCCAGAGCATGAACCAGGGGTCGATCTGGTACCACTGGGCGGCGTCGGAGAGCATGCCGCCCCACGTGGCGGTGGGCGGCTGGACGCCGACACCGAGGAACGAGAGGCCGGCCTCGAAGAGGATGTTGCTCGGGATGAGCAGCGTCGCGTAGACGAGGATCGGCGCCAGGAGGTTGGGCAGCAGCTCCTTGAAGAGGATGTAGGGCGTGCGCGCCCCGAGGCTGCGTGCAGCGTCGACGAACTCACGCTCACGCAGCGACAGCGTCTGCCCGCGCACGATGCGGCCGATGTAGGGCCAGTTGAAGAAGCCGATGATGAAGACGATGACGGAGATGCGCAGCGCGTCGCCCTTGAGCCCGAACGCCTCGTCGGGCACGACGCCGGCAAGGGCCAGCGCGAAGACGAGCAGTGGGAAGGCGAGGAAGACGTCCATCGTGCGGCTGATCAGGGTGTCGATGGTGCCGCCGAAGAAGCCGGCGACGACCCCGAGGACCGTGCCGATGACCACCGAGAGCAGGGTCGCGAGGAAGGCGATGAGCAGGGAGACCTGCGAGCCGTAGATGACGCGGCTGAAGATGTCGCGGCCGTTGACCGGCTCGAGACCGTAGAGGAAGTCCCAGGACATGCCGCCGTAGGGGCCGATCGGGATCTGGGTGTTGGGATCGATGAGCTCCTGGTGGAACTCGTTCGGCGGGTGGCCGAGCAGGCCGACGACGAGCGGCGCGGCAATCGCGACGACGATGAGGTAGAGGACGAAGAAGCCGCCGGCGAGGGCGACCTTGTCGCGCTTGAGCCGCGACCAGGCGATCTGACCCAGCGACCTGCCCTCGATGCGCTTCTCGCCCTGCAGGACCGACTCGGGCTCAGCCGAGGTCGCGCCGGGCTCGAGGTCAAGGGGAGTGCTCATGGATGCCGTCACCTCCGGGTCGTGATCGGTGCCGGAGACCGGGTCGGCCCTCCAACATGCTGGGTAGCAGCCGCAACCTACCGCCCCCACGACCGCGCGCTTCATCATTCAGCGGCTTTACACGGTCAGCAACCGACTTGGCCGAATCGTGACTCGGAGGAGATCTTCCGGCGACCTGGCCCGCACGACCGGAAGATCGCCCGCGCCCGCCGCCCTGCGTCGTGAGCCCGTCGTGAGCCCGTCGTGATTTCCCCCGTGGGACAGGCCGGCCGCCCGCGAGCGGACCCCGGACGCCCGCGACGGCCACGAGGCCCCTCCGAGCGAACTCGGAGGGGGCCTGGAGGAGGCTCGGAGGGGACTCCCAGCAGGAGCCCAGCGCCACCCGTGACGCACGCGGCCGTACGCGTACGGCCCGGTCCGGACGGACGCGCGCCTACGCGTCCGTCTCGTCGTCGAACTGACCGAGGACGCGCTCGAGGAGGTCCTCCATGGTCACGAGGCCGGCCGGGCCGGACGGGCCGTCGACGAGGACGAGCTGGACGTGCTGCGCTCGCATCGCCGACACGGTGTCGAGCAGCGAGAGCGCGGCGTCGACGTGGACCGCCGGCGACGTGACGGTGGTGACGGGCGCGCCGGGAA
Organism: Terrabacter sp. 2TAF16; assembly: GCF_052115065.1. Classification (NCBI taxonomy): domain Bacteria; kingdom Bacillati; phylum Actinomycetota; class Actinomycetes; order Micrococcales; family Intrasporangiaceae; genus Terrabacter; species Terrabacter sp. 2TAF16. Next base: position 368,454 of record NZ_JBFRFZ010000006.1, on the reverse strand, counting down.
CCGCGCGGACGATGTCGCGCACGTGGGCGACGCCCACCGGCGTGTCGCCCTCTCGGACGACCAACCTCGAGCGGCCGGTGCCGCGCGACACGGCCTCGGCCTCGGCGCACGTCGCGGTCGTGTCGACCCCGACAGCCCGCTCGATGGGGACGAGGACCTCGCGGACCGGTGTCGTGTCGAGGTCGATGGCACCGGCGAGGACGCGGTGCTCGGGCTCGGCGAGCATGCCGTGGTCCTTCGAGCTCGCGATGAGCAGCTGCAGCTCCTTGGGGCCGTGGACCTGGCCGAGCTCGTCCTGCGGCGTCACGCCGACGAGGCGCAGGCAGCCGTTGGCCATGGCGTTGAGCAGGCTGAGCGCCGGGCGCATCACGCGGGCGAAGCCGCGGAACGGCAACGCCAGCAGCACCGCTGACCGCTCGGGGTGGGCGATCGCCCACGACTTGGGGGCCATCTCACCGACGACCATGTGTAGGAACACGACGATGCCGACGGCCAGCACGACGGAGACGACGTATGCCGCCGCCTCCGGGACGCGCGCGAAGGTGAACACGGGGGTGAGCAGCTCCGCCACGGCCGGCTTGGCCAGCGAGCCGAGCCCCAGGGTGCACAGCGTGATGCCGAGCTGGGCGCCGGCGAGCATGAGCGAGAGCTCACGGCTGCCGCGCACGGCGGCCCGCGCCGCGACGCTGCCACGCTCGGCGAGGTCCTCGAGCCGGTGGCGCTTGCTGGCCACGAGCGCGAACTCCGCCGCGACGAAGAAGGCGTTGAGCACGAGGAGCAGGAGGGACACGAGCAGGGCGGTCGTCATCGGCCGGACTCCGTCCGTGAGCCGGCCGTGCGGTCGGTCGCATCGCCGCCGGCGGCGTCCGACCCGTCGGGGTCGGAGCCGGGGTCGATGTCGAGGGCCTCGAGGTCGGACATGAGGTCGAGCACCTCGACGCGCACCACCGACGGCACGTGTCGCTCGACGGCCTCGACGGTGAGCCGAACGGAGACCGGCAGGTGCCGGTGCTCGCGGTCGTGCTCGCGGTCGGGCTCACCCGGGTCGCCCGAGCGCCCCGGGGCCTCGTGGTCGCCGGCCGGCTCTGCGTTCTCGTCGGCGTCACCGGCGCGGACGTCGGCACCGTCACCCTCGGAGCCGTGGTGACCGTCGGACACGACCTCGCGGCGCGCCTCGACGTGGACCTCGTCGCCGACGACTGCCGTGCGGCCCAGGTCCTCGAGGATGCGCCCGCTGATGGTCGAGTACTCGTCGCTGCTCGCGAGGCGCAGCTCGGTCGCGGTGTCGAGCTCGTCGAGGCGCAGGTGGCCCGGGACGAGCCACGTGTCGGCGCCCGTCTCGACGACGCCCGGCTCCGGGGTGTCGTCTTCGTCGAGGATCTCGCCGACGACCTCCTCGGCGATGTCCTCGAAGGTGACGATGCCGGCGAAGCCACCGTGCTCGTCGACGACGACGGCCAGCTGCCGGTGGTCGGCCCGGATCTGCTCGAGGACGCGGGGCAGCGGAGCGCTCGTCGGGACGACGGTCGGGTCGGAGACGACGGAGCCGACCGTCGTCGTGCGGCGCCGGTCGGGCTCGACGGCCAGCACCTCGGCGATGCCGGCGACCCCGACGATGTCGTCACCGTCGCGGCCGGTCACCGGGAAGCGTGACCAACCGGTGTCGAGCAGGTCGACGAGGGCCGAGACCGGGGCGTCGGCGTGGATCGTCGTGACGCGCACGCGCGGCGTCATGACGTCTCCCGCGTCGAGCTCGCGGAAGCGCAGGCCGCCCTCGAGCACGTCGGACAGGTCGTCGTCGAGCAGGCCGCCCGCGTGCGACTCGTCGATGATGCGGGTGAGGTCCGCGGCCGTCGCGCCCTGCTCGAGCTCCTCGACCGGCTCGATGCCGACCCTGCGCAGCAGGGCCGTCGACGAACGATCGAAGAGCCGCACGATCGGGCCGGCCACCGTGAGGTAGGCGAGCGTCGACCGGCTCAGGGAGCGGGCCAGGGGCACGGTCCGCGCGATGGCGAGGTTCTTGGGCGCGAGCTCGCCGAAGACCATCTGCACGACGGTCGAGAAGACGAGGACGGCGGTGACCGAGAGGCTGAGCCGGGCGGCATACGACATCGAGGGGTCGAGCAGCTCGGCGATGCCGGCGCCGACGAGCGGCTCGGAGACGTAGCCGACGAGCAGGGCGGTCACGGTGATGCCGAACTGGGCGGCCGACAAGGTGAACGACAGCTGCGACGTGACGCGCAGGGCGCGTTCGGCGGGGGCGTCACCCTCGGCCGCGAGCTGCTTGAGGGCGTTGCGGTCGACGGCGACGTAGGCGAACTCCTGGGCCACGAAGTAGCCGGTCGCCGCCGTCAGGGCGAGGATCAGTGCGATGCCCAGGCAGATGCCGAGGGCGGTGCTCATGCGTTCACCACCCGGGTGAGCGAGCGGTGCGTCTGGGGCGGCCGGATCGGGTCCGGCCAGGGACTATGGCCCTCCCGGGACTCGGCACGCGAGTCGGAGCGTGAGTGGGATCGCATGAGGCAATCCTAAGTTACGGGCGCGACCCGCCCACCCGGCGACGTCCAGACCGGACCCGGGCGATCCTCAGGCGACTCCCAGAGGTCCTCGGCCGAGCCGGCACGGCTCAGCCCGTCGCGGCGGCGCCCCGGCGGATGGCCTCCTGGCTGATCTGGTGCGCGAGCTCGACGTCGAGCTGGGTCAGGCCGCCCTCGGAGTGGGTCGACAGCGCGAAGGCGACGGTGCGCCAGCGGATGTCGATGTCGGGATGGTGGTCCATCGTCTCCGCGGCGGACGCGACCTCCTGCACGAGGGCGATGCCGGTCAGGAAGTCCGGCGCCTCGAAAGAAGCCCGGATCGTGTCGTCGTCACGCGTCCAGTCGGGCAGGTCGCCCAGCTGGCGCTCGATCTCCTCGTCGGTGAGCCGTCGTGTCATGTCACCAGTAAACGCCCCACCGTGCTCGCCCGGTCGTCCTGGACCTCGTGCTGTGGCACCATCGGTGGCGCCATGAGCAGCCCAGACCCCGTCCAGCACCCGGTACGCCTCGTCGTCGGGGCCGCCGTCGTCGACGACCTGGAGCGACCGACCCGACTGCTGTCGGCCCGCCGCACGGAGCCGTCGGCGCTCGCCGGCGGCTGGGAGCTGCCCGGCGGCAAGGTCGACGAGGGCGAGTCCCCGCTGTCGGCCCTGCACCGCGAGCTGCTCGAGGAGCTCGGCGTCCGCGTGCGCCTCGGCGCGCACGTGCCCGGTCCGAAGCCGGGCTCCACGTGGCCGCTGGGCGATCGGTACGAGATGCTGGTGTGGTTCGCCGAGGTCGTCGAGGGCACGCCCGAGCCCCTCGAGGACCACGACGAGCTGCGCTGGCTCGACCGGGGCGACCTCCGTGCCGTCGGGTGGCTCCCCGCCGACCTGCCCATCGTCGAGCAGCTCGAGCAGCTGCTGCGCCCGCCTGCGTCCGACCCGGACGCCCGAAGCGCCTCCTGAACCACACGCGAACCACCCACGACGCCGTGGTCCGAACCACCCTCGAAACCCTGAGAGACTGTCCCTCATGCCAATGAAGACCCGCGCGGACATCCGCAACGTCGCCATCGTCGCCCACGTCGACCACGGCAAGACCACCCTCGTCGACAAGATGCTCTGGCAGTCCGGCGCGTTCGGCGAGCACCAGCACGTCGACGAGCGCGCGATGGACTCCGGTGACCTCGAGCGCGAGAAGGGCATCACGATCCTCGCGAAGAACACCGCGGTGCACTACACGGGCAAGGCCGCCCAGGACCGCGGCCTGACCGACGGCGTCACGATCAACATCATCGACACCCCCGGCCACGCCGACTTCGGTGGTGAGGTCGAGCGCGGCCTGTCGATGGTCGACGGTGTCGTCCTGCTCGTCGACGCGTCCGAGGGCCCGCTGCCCCAGACCCGCTTCGTGCTGCGCAAGGCGCTCGCCGCGAAGATGCCGGTCATCCTGTGCATCAACAAGGTCGACCGTCCGGACTCGCGCATCGCCGAGGTCCTCGACGAGGCCTACGAGCTCTTCCTCGACCTCGACGCGACGGAGGAGCAGATCGACTTCCCGATCGTCTACGCCTCGGCCAAGGCCGGCCGCGCGTCGCTCGAGCGCCCCGACAACGGTGGCCTGCCGGAGGGCGAGGACCTCGAGGCCCTCTTCGAGACGATCCTCCAGACGATCCCCGCGCCGACGTACGACGACGAGGCGCCCCTGCAGGCGCACGTCACCAACCTCGACGCCTCCAACTTCCTCGGCCGCCTCGCCCTGCTCCGTGTCTTCAACGGCACGATCAAGAAGGGCCAGCAGGTCATGTGGTGCCGCCACGACGGCTCCCAGCAGCGCGTCAAGATCACCGAGCTGCTCATGACCGAGGCGCTCGAGCGCAAGCCCGCCGAGGAGGCGGGCCCCGGTGACATCATCGCCGTCGCCGGCATCCCCGAGATCACCATCGGCGAGACGCTCGCCGACCCCGAGAACCCCGTCCCGCTGCCCCTCATCACGGTTGACGAGCCGGCGATCTCGATGACCATCGGCACCAACACGAGCCCGATGGTCGGCCAGGTCCGCGGCTCGAAGGTCACGGCCCGCATGGTCAAGGACCGCCTCGACAAGGAGCTCATCGGCAACGTGTCGCTGCGCATCCTCAACACCGAGCGTCCGGACGCCTGGGAGGTCCAGGGCCGTGGTGAGCTCGCGCTCGCCATCCTCGTCGAGCAGATGCGCCGCGAGGGCTACGAGCTGACCGTCGGCAAGCCGCAGGTCGTCACCCGCGAGGTCGACGGGAAGGTCCACGAGCCCGTCGAGCGCCTCACCATCGACACCCCCGAGGAGTTCCTCGGCGCCATCACGCAGATCATGGCCGCCCGCAAGGGCCGCATGGAGCAGATGACCAACCACGGCACCGGCTGGATCCGCATGGAGTTCCTCGTGCCCAGCCGTGGCCTCATCGGCTTCCGCACCGAGTTCCTCACCGAGACGCGCGGCACGGGCATCGCCCACCACGTCTTCGAGGACTACGAGCCGTGGTTCGGCGCCATCACGACCCGTACGAGCGGCTCCCTGGTCTCCGACCGCAAGGGCGTCGTCACCTCCTACGCCATGGTCAACCTCCAGGAGCGCGGCACGCTCTTCGTCGACCCGACGACGGAGGTCTACGAGGGCATGATCGTCGGCGAGAACTCCCGCGCCGACGACATGGACGTCAACATCACCAAGGAGAAGAAGCTCACCAACGTGCGCGCCTCCTCCTCGGACAACTTCGAGAAGATCGTCCCGCCGCGCAAGCTGAGCCTCGAGCAGAGCCTCGAGTTCTGCCGCGAGGACGAGTGCGTCGAGGTCACGCCCGAGTCGGTCCGCATCCGCAAGGTCGTCCTCGACGCCGGCGAGCGCGCCCGAACCGCGTCACGGGCGCGTTCGGCGGCGAAGGCCGAGGGCTGACCGAGCCGTGCGCAACGTGGTGCGCGGGCTGAGGAGGTCGTCGGCCGTCGCGGTCGTCGCTGCCGTCCTGGCAGCGGGCGCCGCGGCGTGCACCGGGTCGAGCGACCCGACGAGCACCCAGGAGGCCTTGGGGGCCGCCCCATCGGCAGCGACGGGGCAGCCCCAGCCCGGCGGGACGCTGCAAGTCCTCGTCTCGGGCACCATCGCGACGTGGGACCCGCAGCTGATGTACGTCGGGCCCGAGGCGTTCTTCGCCCAGCGCACCTTCGCCCGCGGCCTCACGGCATACGGCACGGGTGAGCACCAGCGCGACGTCGAGGCCGACCTCGCCACCGACACCGGCACCCCGAGCGACGGCGCACGCACGTGGTCCTTCACGCTGCGCGAGGGGCTGACCTGGCAGGACGGCTCGCCGATCACGTGCGACGACGTGCGCCACGGCGTCGCGCGCACCTTCGACCGGCGCACGCACGTCGGCGGCACCAACTACGCGAGCTACCTGCTCGCGATGCCGACGAAGGTGACGCCCGAGGGTCTCGAGAAGCCCGTCTACGCCGGGCCGTCCGACAGGGCCCACCAGTCCGACTTCGACCGCGCCGTGTCGTGCAAGGGCCGCACCATCACCTTCCGGCTGCGCGACGCCGAGCCCGACTTCGCGCACATCGTGGCGCTGCCCGAGTTCGCGCCGCGCAAGGTCGCGGCCGACACCACGAGCGACAAGGCGACGTATGCCGTCATGTCGAGCGGGCCCTACCGCCTCAAGGAGCCGTGGGTCATCGGCAAGGGCGGCACCTTCGTGCGCAACGAGCACTGGGACGCCCGCACCGACCCGATCCGGCACGCCTACCCCGACGAGATCCACGTGACGTCCGGGCTGGGGGAGTCGACGGTCATCCAGCGGCTGCTCAACCAGCAGGACGACGACGCGTACGCCGTGTCGTGGGTCCAGGCGAGCCCCACCCTGCGCAACCAGGCCGGCACCGACCTCCAGACGCGGCTCACCTTCCCCTACACGGGCAACGTCGACTACCTCGCCGTCAACATGCGCAGCAAGGTCATGTCCGACCCGGCAGTGCGCAAGGCGCTGTCCCTGTCGACGAACCGCGCGACCTACGTCACCGCGACCGGGGGTGAGGGGGCGGGCACGCCGACGTGGTCGGTCCTGTCTCCGACGGTCGACCCCGAGTCCGTGTCGCCGCCGCCCGGCCTCGGCGTCGAGGGCGACCCCGAGGGAGCCCGGAAGCTGCTCCAGAAGGCCGGCGTCACCCTCCCCGTCCCGCTGCGCGTCGTCTACGCCCGCTCGGTGCTCGGCGACAAGGCGTATGCCGCCCTCGCCGCCGGGTGGGAGCGCGCGGGCTTCAAGGTCGAGCTCACGGGCGTGCCGCCCGAGGAGTACTACGAGACGATCGAGAAGCCGACCTCGGTCGACTCCTACGACGTCTTCCGGGGGGTGTGGACCCCCGACTGGCCGTCCGCCGGAGGGGTGCTGCCGGCGCTCTTCGACCCCCGCATCAACATCGACTCGTCGGGTCCGGGCCAGGACGTCGGCTACTTCAGCAACGACGCCGTCAACGCGCTCATCGACAAGGCCGACGCCACGGCCGACCCCGCTGCCCGGTCCAGGGTGTGGGAGCAGGCCGACCGGTCGATCCGCGACGAGGGCGGCTACATCGCGCTGTCGGCGACGAAGGCCCTCTACCTGCACGGAGCGGGCGTCAAGTCCTACGAGGACCACAGCGTCGGTGGCATCGTCGACCTCGCCACCGTGTCCGTGCGCTGACGCACCGAGCGCCCCGACGCTCCCCGACGCTCCCCGACGCTTCGAGAGGACCACCGTGCCCCGCCTGCTCTTCGTCCACGCCCACCCCGACGACGAGACCCTGACGTGCGGCATCGCGATGGCCCACCACGTCGCCCGTGGCGACGAGGTGCACGTGCTGACGTGCACCCTGGGTGAGGAGGGCGAGGTCATCCCCCCGGGGCTCGCCGAGCTCGAGGGTGACCCCGACGACCGGCTCGGACCCTACCGCCACGGTGAGCTGACGCGCGCCCTCGACCGGATCGGGGCCGTCGTGCACGTGCTCGGGGCCGACGAGGCGGCCGGGCGGCTCTCGCGCTTCCGGGACTCCGGCATGGTCGGCTCCCCGGCTGCGGCTCGCCCCGAGGCCTTCGCGGCGGCGGACCTCGACGTGGCCGGCGGTCTCGTCGCCGAGCTCGTGCGCGACCTGCGACCCGACGTCGTCGTCACCTACGACGAGCACGGCGGCTACGGCCACCCCGACCACGTCCAGACCCACCGGGTCACGCGGCGCGCCCTGGAGCTCCTCGACGCCGCCGACCGGCCTACGCGCGTGTACGAGATCCTCACGCCGCTCGGCTGGGCGCGCGAGGACCGCGCGTGGCTGGCCGCCGCCCACCCCGACCTGCTCGACACCAGCGCGTGGTGGAGCCGTCAGGATCTCGGCCCGGAGCCGCCCGCGCCGCCGCGGCTCGTCGTGCCCGCGGCCCACGACGCGTTCCCGCCGTCGGTCGTCGACGACGACCGCGTCACGCACGCCGTGGTCGACGAGGCCGCGCGCACGGTCCAGAGCGACGCGTTGCGCGAGCACGCGACCCAGGTCATCGTCGCGAGCGCGGACGTGCACGCCCTGTCCAACCTCGTCGCCGCGCGGACGACGGCCCGCGAGGGCTTCCGGCGTGTCGACCCGCTCACGTGGCAGACCGTGGGTGGACCCGTGCAGGCGGGCGAGGCCGGCCTGCTCGCCTGACCGACGGCAACGATCTCGTCACGGAGCCGACACCTCGCGGTGCTTCGCTGCAATCGGAGCGCCGCGGCGTTACCTTCGTGCCACACGATGTCCCCTGCCCGGAGAGCCGATGGCCCACGACTGGTCCGACGACACGCGCCGCGAGCGGCGCTCGACGGTGCTGCGCCTGCTCGTGGCCACGATCGTCCTCGGCGGCGGCTACGCCGGCCTCTGCGTGTGGTCCTCCCAGCACGTCCCGGCATCCGTGTCGGTGGGTGACATCCGGGTCGGTGGGATGACGCCCGAGTCCGCCCGGGCGGCCATCGACAAGGGCTCGCGGTCGCTGCTCGACACGCCCATCGTGCTCAGCGTGCCGGGCCGTGCCGCGCCGATCGAGGTCGTGCCGCGTGACGCCGGACTCACGGTCGACGCCGAGCGCTCCCTCGAGGGGCTCACCGGCTTCACGCTCGACCCGCGGGTCGTGTGGGACAAGCTCACGGGGTCGGTCCGGACACCGCTGCTCACGGCCGCGGACGACGAGGCCCTCACGGCCTACCTCGACCTGCTCGCACCCGGACTGGCCGTCGCCCCCGTGGAGGGCGGGGTGACCTTCCCCGACGGCTCCGTCTCCGTCGACATGCCGGCGCCGGGCAGCACGCTCGACGTGGCCGCGACGAAGCTCGCGCTGCGCCGCGCCTTCCCCGACTCCACGCAGGCCACGGCAGTGGTGCGCCAGGTTCCGCCCGCCGTGAGCGCGGACGTCGTCCAGCAGGTCGGCTCGCAGTTCGGCAGCACGGCGATGTCCCGGCCGCTCACCCTCGTGTCCGGCTCGACGCGCGTGCTGCTCTCCCCGGCCGAGTACGCCCCGATGGTCTCGGTCGTGCCCGACGGGTCGGGCGGGCTCACGCCGCGCTTCGACGAGCCCGGCCTCGCCCGGCTCGTCGCCGGCAAGGTGACCGTGCCGAGCCGGACGGCGAGCAGCGCCCGCTGGGTCTTCGAGCCGAACAACGGCAAGCCCCGCCTCGTGCCCTCCGTCGACGGGCTCACCTTCGACGAGGACGCGGTCGCCAGGCAGGTCGTCGCCGCCATCTCCGGCACCGAGCGCACGGTGGACGTGCGGCCCGCGGTCGCCCAGCCACCCTTCACCACCGAGGACGCCCAGCAGGCCGGCGTCACCACCCTCGTGGCGGACTTCCGCTCGCCCTTCCCGACGAACGACGCGACGCGCACCAACAACCTCGTCGTCGCGACGAAGCGCATCAACGGCATCTACGTGCCGCCCGGGGGCACCTTCAGCCTCAACGGGATCCTCGGCGAGCGCACCGAGGACAAGGGGTATGCCGACGGCACCGTCATCATCGACGGCAGGCTGACACGCGGGACCGGGGGCGGCATCAGCCAGGTGTCCACCGTCGTCTACAACCTGGCCTACTTCGCCGGTGTCGACTTCCTCGCGTTCAGCCCGCACGCGTTCTTCATCCCGCGCTACCCGGAAGGCCGTGAGGCCACCGTCTACTGGCCGACGATCGACAACAAGTGGAAGAACGACACCCCCTACGGGATGCTGCTGCAGACCTGGGTCGAGGGTGGCTTCGTCCACGGACGGGTGTGGAGCACGAAGACCTGGGACATCACGTCGGTCAAGGGCCCGAGGCGAAACGTCGTGCCCCCCAAGACGATTCGCACCGACAGCCTGAAGTGCTACCCGCAGCAGCCCAACCCGGGCTTCGACGTCACCGTGACGCGTGAGTGGCGCCGCCCCGGGTCGAGCACCCTCGTCAGGAGCGAGCCGGTCAGCACCCACTACGTGCCCGAGGACCACATCATCTGCACGAACCCCGCCGCCACGCCGCCGTGACCGGTGCGCGCCCGCGACGGTGCTACGCCGGGTGCGCCCCGGTGCTCAGGCGGTCGGACGGGCGAGGTAGGTGTACTCGTGGTGCACACCGAACCCCAGTCCCTCCCAGAACGCGACACCGTCGGTGTTGTCGGCCGAGACCTGCAGGTAGATCGCCGGCATGTTGTTCTCGCGGGCGACCATGGCGATCGCCGAGACGATGGTCGTGGCCAGGCCCTTGCGGCGGTGGTCGGGGTGCACCCAGAGCCCGAAGATGCCGGCCCACCCGGGGTGGATCGCCATGCGCGCCAAGGCGATGATCCGCTTCGACTCGGGATCGGTGACCGAGAGGAAGAGCTGCCCGTCGCTGCCCGTGAGGACCGCCTCGGTCGCTCCCGGCACGACGGTGCGCTGCTCGGCGTAGCTCATGAGCCAGTCGAGCTTGAGCTCCGCGTCGGCGGTGACCGGGACCGACGCTTCGGTGAGGGGCGGCACCGCGGCGGACAGGCCCGTCATGACGAGGACCCGCTGCCAGTCGTCACGGCCGCCGCCGATGGCATAGCCGCGCTCGAGCAGCGCAGCAGCAGCGGGGATCCCGTCGACGGCGAACCCACGCTCGCCGTGGACCTGGAAGATCGGCGGACGGTCGCGCTCGGCGTACCACTTCTCGACGAAGTCGATCGCCTTGTCGACCGGCAGGCTCGGGTCGCCCACGACGAGCGCCGAGTTGGCCCGACCCGTGAAGCCGTCGGACGCGCGGAGCACCCAGTCGCCGATGCCGCCGCGGTCGAGCGCCTGCCAGCCCTTGGCCATCAGCTTCTCGAGGTCGTCGGCCGACACGCGCTCGTGCGCGCGGCCGGGGCGGCTGGCGGGCGGCGGCACGTCCTTGGCGGCGACGACGTCCGTACGGATCAGCTTCACCCGCTCCGTCTTCGTGTCGACGACGAGGAAGTCGTCGTTGCGGGCGACGAGCTCGCCGACGAAGTCGGTGGCGGCCGCCTCGGCGCCCTCGGCGAGCCGGTAGCGCACGACGACCCTGCTGCCGATCGTCAGGCCCGCGGTGAGGCGGTGGCCGGTGGTGTCCGCGGCAGCGGTGGGGGAGATCGGGGTCGCCTCCGAGCCCTTCGTGGTGTCCTCCGAGGACGTCGTCTCCGGGTCGGTCTCATCCGTGGGGCCGTGCGTGGGCTCGCCGTTCATGTCCGGCATACTAGGCCGTGCAGCATCCGCTCCCGAACGCTCCACAGCAGGAGGTCCGCTCCCCATGACCTATGTCATCGCCCAGCCTTGCGTCGATCTCAAGGACCGTGCCTGCATCGAGGAGTGTCCGGTCGACTGCATCTACGAGGGCAAGCGGTCGCTCTACATCCACCCCGACGAGTGCGTCGACTGCGGCGCCTGCGAGCCCGTGTGCCCCGTCGAGGCGATCTACTACGAGGACGACGTCCCCGAGCAGTGGGCCGACTACTACAACGCCAACGTCGAGTTCTTCAACGACCTCGGCAGCCCCGGTGGCGCCGCCAAGCTCGGCATCATCGACAAGGACCACCCGCTCATCGAGGCGCTCCCGCCGCAGGAACACGACGAGTGACCGTGCCCGGCGCGCCCAGCGCGTCCGTGCGGGGGCTCGACCTCCCGGACTTCCCGTGGGACTCGCTCGCGCCCTACAAGGCGCGAGCGGTCGCACATCCGGAGGGCATCGTCGACCTGTCGGTCGGCACGCCGGTCGACCCGACCCCCGAGGTCGTGCGTCGGGCGCTTGCGGACGCGTCCGATGCGCCGGGCTACCCGCTGACCGTCGGCACCGCCGACCTGCGGGCCGCGATCTGCGAGTGGTTCGAGCGTCGCCGCGGCGTCCCGGGCCTGACCGTCGACGCGGTCCTGCCGACCATCGGCAGCAAGGAGCTCGTGGCCTGGCTGCCCACCCTGCTCGGCCTGCGCGCCGGTGACGTCGTCGGCATCCCCGCGGTCGCCTACCCGACCTACGACATCGGCGCGCGCATCGCCGGCGCGACGGGCGTCGTCGCCCAGTCGCTGACGAGCCTCGGCCCGCTCACGGCGGCCACGACGCCGAAGCTGTTGTGGCTCAACAGCCCCGGCAACCCCAACGGCCAGGTGCTGGGCGTCCCGCACCTGCGCAAGGTCGTCGAGTGGGCGCGTGGGCACGGGGTCGTCGTCGCCAGCGACGAGTGCTACGCCGAGCTCGACTGGCGCGAGGGCCACGTCGGCACCGCGACGCCGAGCATCCTCCACCCTGACGTCTGCGGCGGGTCCCACGAGGGCCTGCTCGCCGTCTACTCGCTGTCCAAGCAGTCCAACCTCGCCGGCTACCGCGCCGCGTTCGTCGCCGGCGACCCCGCGCTCGTCGGCGCGATCCTCGAGGTGCGCAAGCACGCCGGAATGATCATGCCCACACCCGTCCAGCACGCCATGGCTGTCGCCCTGCGCGACGACACCCACGTGCAGACGCAGCGGACGGCATATGCCCGCCGTCGCGAGCAGCTGCTCGCCGCCGTCACCCGAGCGGGGCTGCGCGTCGACCACTCCGAGGCCGGGCTCTACCTCTGGGCCACCCGCGAAGAGGACTGCTGGACAACGGTTTCCGATCTCGCCGACCGCGGCATCCTCGTCGCGCCGGGCGCGTTCTACGGCGCGGCCGGCAGCCAGCACGTGCGCATCGCGCTCACGGCCACCGACGAACGCATCGCCGCCGCCTGCTCCCGGCTCTGACGCCGAGACCGTCTTGGCCCCCGTTGCGGCCCGACGTCGTGCGGTGGTATGGGGTGGACCTGTTTTCTCAGCGGACCCGACGCTGGGGTAACGTCGCTCGCGGATACGTCCGGCGCCGTTGGGCCGGAGTGACAGGAGGCGAGGAACAGTGACGAAGGCAGTGGACGCGACACTCAAGGTCGCAGACAAGGAACTCACGTTCCCGGGAGTCGACGCCGTCGAGGGCAACGACGGGCTCGGGGTGGGGTCCCTGCTGAAGGAGACCGGCCTCGTCACCTATGACGTCGGCTTCGTCAACACCGCGTCGTGCAAGAGCGCGATCACCTACATCGACGGCGACGAGGGCATCCTGCGCTACCGCGGGTACCCCATCGCCGAGCTGGCCGAGAAGTCCACGTTCGTCGAGGTCTCCTACCTGCTCATCTACGGCGAGCTGCCCACGCCTGAGGAGCTGACCCGCTTCGAGGACTCGATCCGCCGGCACACGATGCTGCACGAGGACCTCCGCGCGTTCTTCAACGGCTTCCCGCGCGACGCGCACCCGATGCCCGTGCTCAGCTCGGCCGTCTCGGCGCTCGGCACGTTCTACCAGGACAGCCTCGACCCCTTCGACCAGGAGCAGGTCGAGATCTCGACCGTCCGCCTCCTCGCCAAGCTGCCGACCATCGCGGCCATGGCGCACAAGAAGAGCGTCGGCCAGCCGTACATGTACCCCGACAACTCGCTGTCGTTCGTCGAGAACTTCCTGCGGATGACGTTCGGCTACCCCGTCGAGCCCTACGAGGTCGACCCGACCGTCGCCAAGGCCCTCGACCTGCTCTTCATCCTGCACGCCGACCACGAGCAGAACTGCTCGACCTCGACGGTGCGCCTCGTCGGCTCGGCCCACGCGAACCTCTTCAACTCGGTCTCGGCCGGCATCCACGCCCTGTCCGGCCCGCTCCACGGCGGCGCCAACCAGGCGGTCCTCGAGATGCTCGGCAAGCTCCACGAGTCGGGCGACGACCCGAAGAAGTTCATGGAGAAGGTCAAGAACAAGGAGGACGGTGTCCGCCTCATGGGCTTCGGGCACCGCGTCTACAAGAACTACGACCCGCGCGCCGCGATCATCAAGAAGGCCGCCGACGACATCCTCGAGAAGCTCGGCCAGAACGACCCGTTGCTCGAGATCGCCAAGGGCCTCGAGGAGATCGCGCTGGCCGACGACTACTTCGTCGAGCGCAAGCTCTACCCGAACGTCGACTTCTACACCGGCCTCATCTACAAGGCCATGGGCTTCGAGTCGAAGATGTTCACGGTGCTCTTCGCCATCGGCCGTCTCCCGGGCTGGATCGCCCAGTGGCGCGAGATGATGACCGACCCGGAGACGAAGATCGGCCGTCCGCGCCAGATCTACACGGGCGAGGCCCAGCGCAGCTACCCCGCCTGAGCCGTCGGCTCACCCGAGATCCACCCGATGCCCCCGCCCCTCCTGGGACGGGGGCATCGGCATGATGGGGCGATGGCCAAGTACCTCGTCAACGACGCGGCCGTCGCCCGGTGCCGCGACCTCATCGACAAGCGGCAGTACGTCCTCGACAGCGACTGGGGACAGGTGCAGCCGGATGCAGAGGCGCAGAATGCCTACCTCGAGCGGCACCCGTGGGACGACTACGCCGCGTGGCACCTCGGCCTGACCGAGGGCGCGAACGACGGGACCAAGGCGCGCTACGCCTTCGTCGTCGGCGACTTCCGGCGAGTCCACCGAACGGCGCTCATCGCCTGCGTCTACCGCGCGAGCGAGTGGCGGCACAAGGACGTCGAGCTCGCCGCGCACGACCTGCTCCAGCACCTCGACCGGGTGTCCGGCTGACCACGACCCGTCCCACGGAGCCGGCAGGGAGCCCGCCCGGGGGCGTATGCCGCCGGGCTCAGCCGAGGGTGATCGTGACCGTCGTGCCGTCGGAGCCGGACGACCAGCCCTCGTCGCCCTTCGAGCGGTCCCACACGCGGTCTCCGATGCTGACCTTGCTCGCCCCGTAGATCTCGGCGCGCGCCACGGCCCACTGCGCGACGGCCCAGGCGGTCGTGCGGTCGCGGGCCGTCACGGTGAGCATGCCCTCACCGGGTCGGACCGAGGTGACGCCCATCTGCTCGGACAGGTCGGCAGCCACGCGCTGCGGCGCGAGGCTGGTCTTCACCGCGTCGAGGCGGCACGTCAGGCCGGCGGGGGAGTGCCCGGTCAAGGTCGAGGCGAGCACCCGGCCCTGGCCCTCGTGGTCGCGGTAGGCCTCGGGGAAGCCGCTCTTCTGGACGCGCTGGGCGATCTTCGTGATGTCGGCGGTCTCGTAGCCCTGGTACTTCTCGAGGGCGTCGTAGAACGCGTTGGTCGCGTGGACGGGGTCAAGGATCTGCTCCTTGGTGCCCCAGCCCTGGCTCGGCCGCTGCTGGAAGAGGCCGAGCGAATCGCGGTCGCCGTAGCGCAGGTTGCGGATCTTCGACTCCTGGAACGCCGTCGTCAACGCGATCGTGGCCGCACGCGGCGGCATCTCACGTTTGATCGACAGCGCCGCAATGAGGGCGGCGTTGGCCGTCTGGTCGGGGTCGAAGGTCTCGGTGATCCCGCCGGCCTTGATCGTGCACTGCGGGTTGACGACGCTCTGGATGAGGAAGCGGGCGCCGAACCACCCGGCCGTGCCGACGACCGCCAGCACGAGCAGGATCGGCACCCAGCGGGGGCGGCGACGAGCGCGCGGGCGGCCCCGGGAGTCGGCAAGGGTCGGGCCCGGTCGGTTCTTCGGCATGGGGTCCTCAGGTGGTCCGGCTCTGGTCTGAACCGGTGGCGTCCGGTCTGGGTCAGTCGTTGGCGTGCAGGGCGGCGTTGAGAGTGATGCCCGTCCCCGCGCGGTCGCGGGCCTCGACGGCACCGCTCACGCTGTTGCGGATGAACAGGATGTTGCTCGACCCCGACAGCTCCCTGGCCTTGACCACGGTGCCGTCGGGCAGCGTCACCTTCGTGCCCGCCGTCACGTAGAGCCCGGCCTCGACGACGCAGTCGTCCCCGAGCGCGATGCCGATGCCGCCGTTGGCTCCGACGAGACAACGCTCGCCAATGCTGACGCGTTCCGTCCCGCCACCGGACAGGGTGCCCATGATCGAGGCGCCGGCGCCGATGTCGGACCCGTCCCCGACGACGACGCCCTGCACGATGCGACCCTCGACCATCGAGGTGCCGAGCGTGCCGGCGTTGAAGTTGCAGAAGCCCTCGTGCATGACCGTCGTGCCCGCCGAGAGGTGCGCGCCGAGGCGCACCCGGTCGGCGTCGGCGATGCGCACGCCCTGCGGTACGACGAAGTCGGTCATCCTCGGGAACTTGTCGACGCCGTAGACGGCGACGTGCTGGCCCCGGGCCCGCAGCCGCATCCGCGTCTGCTCGAAGCCGTCGACGGCGCACGCACCGGCGCTCGTCCAGACGATGTTCGGCAGGGCACCGAAGACGCCGTCGAGGTTGATGGTGTTGGGCTCGACGAGGCAGTGCGACAGCAGGTGCAGACGCAGGTAGGCGTCCGGCGCGTCGGCCGGGGGGGCGTCGAGGTCGATCTCGACGAGCCGGACCTCGGTGCGCACGCGGCGCGCCTCGTCGGTGCCGACGAGGGCGTCGAGGCCCTCGGGGACGGTCGCGCCGGCCGGGCGCTCCCCGAGCGCCGGCTGCGGGAACCACGTGTCGAGCACCTGCCCGTCATCAGTGGTCGTCGTCAGTCCGTGTCCCCATGCGTTGCGCTCCGACATGGCCGCAAGGATATGGGGACCGCCCGCACCGGTGAAACGCGGACCCGCACCGTGGTCACCGGACGGTGACGGTCGGACGGTCCCGCGGGCGCCGCGACCTGGTGGCCTCCGGATAACCTTCGCGTATGCCGTCCACCTCGCCGCCCGCCGACCCGACCACCGTGCCCGCCGACACGGGGGCCCGCGCCGCCACCCTCGACCTGTCCGCCGATGTCACGACGCTCACGGCCGCGATCTGCGACATCGAGTCGGTCAGCCAGGACGAGGCGGCGCTCGCCGATGCGATCGAGGCCGCCCTGCGGCCCCTCGCGCACCTCGAGGTCGTCCGCGACGGCAACACCGTCTTCGCCCGCACCTCCCTCGGCCGCTCGGAGCGGGTCGTGCTGGCCGGACACATCGACACGGTGCCGCTGACCGCGGTGCCCAACCTGCCCACGCGCCGCGTCGACGGCGAGCTGTGGGGCCGGGGCACGGTCGACATGAAGGGCGGTGTCGGCGTCATGCTCCGCATCGCGGCGCAGGTGCCCGAGCCGAGTCGTGACCTGACCTTCCTCTTCTACGAGTGCGAGGAGATCGACGGGAAGTACAACGGTCTGGCCCGCCTCGCCGACACCTCGCCAGGGCTGCTCGCCGGCGACTTCGCCGTCCTCCTCGAGCCGACCGACGGTGCCATCGAGGGCGGCTGCAAGGGCACCCTCCGCGCCGAGGTCGTCACCAAGGGCGTCGCCGCCCACTCGGCCCGCCCGTGGAAGGGCCACAACGCCATCCACGACGCCGCGGCGGTGCTCTCGCGGCTGACCGCCTACGAGGCCGAGACCATCACCGTCGACGGACTCGACTACCACGAGGCCCTCCAGGCCGTCGGGATCAGCGGCGGGATCGCCGGCAACGTCATCCCCGACCGGTGCACCGTCACCGTCAACTACCGCTACGCGCCCGACAAGAACACCGAGGAGGCCTTCGCGCACGTGCGCCAGGTCTTCGACGGCTTCGACGTGACGCTCGGCGACGCGGCCGACGGCGCGCGACCGGGTCTGCTGCTGCCCGCCGCCAAGGCGTTCATCGACGCGCTCGGTGTGCCCGTCAACCCGAAGGAGGGGTGGACCGACGTCGCGCGCTTCTCCGCGCTCGGCATCCCCGCCGTCAACTTCGGGCCCGGAGACCCCAACCTCGCGCACATGGACGACGAGCGCTGCCCGGTCGAGCAGTACGTCGAGGCCGAGGCCGCCCTGCTGCGCTGGCTCGGCTGACCTCTCCGCATAGGGTGGCGCTGTGACCGACCACCAGCCTGCACCCGTCACCTCGGGGAGCCCGCACGAGGACCGGCGCCAGACCGGTCCGGTGACGCTGCGCCGTCACAAGGTGCCCGTGACGACGACCGACCAGCGACTGCTCGAGGCGCACCAGCAGGGCGAGTGGCTGCACGCCGACCCGTGGCGCGTCATGCGCATCCAGTCCGAGTTCGTCGAGGGTTTCGGCACGCTCTCCGAGCTCGGACCGGCGGCCGCGGTCTTCGGCTCGGCGCGCACGCGACCCGAGGACCCGGCATACGCCATCGGGGTCGAGGTGGGCCGCCTGCTGGCGGAGGCGGGCTACGCCGTCATCACCGGCGGTGGGCCGGGGGCGATGGAGGCGGCCAACAAGGGTGCCTTCGAGGCGAAGGGGACCTCGGTCGGGCTCGGCATCGAGCTGCCCTTCGAGACGGGACTCAACGAGTACGTCGACCTCGGCATCAACTTCCGGTACTTCTTCGCCCGCAAGGTCATGTTCCTCAAGTACTCCCGCGGCTTCATCGTGCTGCCGGGAGGCTTCGGCACCCTCGACGAGCTCTTCGAGGCGCTGACGCTCGCGCAGACGCAGAAGGTCACCGAGTTCCCCATCGTGCTCATGGGCGCCGCGTACTGGCAGGGGCTCATCGACTGGCTGGGCGACACGGTGCTCGACCACGGCATGATCAGTCCGGCGGACCTCAAGCGACTCATCGTCACCGACGACCCGGACGAGGCCGTCAAGGCGATCCGCACGTACGAGGAGCCGCGCGCGTGAAGTGGTTCATCCTCCTCGTCGGGATCGTCGTCCTGTGCTTCGTCGTCGCGCTCATCCTCGGGCTCGCTGGCGGTGGCCT
Organism: Terrabacter sp. 2TAF16; assembly: GCF_052115065.1. Taxonomy (NCBI): domain Bacteria; kingdom Bacillati; phylum Actinomycetota; class Actinomycetes; order Micrococcales; family Intrasporangiaceae; genus Terrabacter; species Terrabacter sp. 2TAF16. The sequence continues at coordinate 349,800 of NZ_JBFRFZ010000006.1, read as the reverse complement.
CGGCCGCAACACGACGAGCCTGAGCCACGAGCCCCTGCCCGACGAGCCGATCCGCGACACCGACTTCGACGACCTCGTCTTCGACGTGGGCGCCCGGGGCTACCGGATGAGCCAGGTCGACGGGGTCGTCGACCGGCTGAGGCGCGAGCTCCGCGAGAAGGACGAGGAGATCGCCGTGCTGCGCCGGGACACCCGGGCTCACTCCGCGCCCGAGCCGGCCGAGCGGTCCGACCCCGCGGAGCCCGCCGAGGCGGCGGAGCCCGCTGAGGCGGCCGAGGCGGCGACGGAGGGGCTCGAGCCGACCCCCGAGCCGGCCGAGCCGTCCGATCCGACGGTCGGCCGCGAACGCACCACATGACCGAGGTGCTCTCGCTGCGTTCGCGGGGCGTCTTCGTCGCCTGGGTGCTCGCGGTCTACGCGCTGGCCCGGGTCGTCACGACGACGATCCTGCTGCTCGTCATGCAGCACCAGGTCCCGTCCGGCATGACCGGCGGCGACGACGTGCCCGTGTCCTACTTCCCGTTCACGGCACTCTGGGATGGCCAGTGGTACCAGACGATCGCCCAGCACGGGTACCCCTCGGAGCTTCCGGTCGGCGAGAGCGGGGCCGTCCAGCAGAACCCGTGGGCCTTCTACCCGCTCTTCCCGTTCATGGCCCGCGCCGGCATGGCCGTGACCGGGCTCGACTTCCCGGCGGTGGGCTCGACGATCGCGCTCCTCTGCGGGGCCGGCGCGGCCGTGCTCATGGGACTGCTGCTGCGTGAGCGCATCGGCGACCCGGCCGCATACCTCGTCATCGCCCTGTGGGCGAGCTTCCCCGCGTCGGTGACGCTGCAGCTGGCCTACACCGAGTCGCTCGCCATGCTGCTGCTCGTCGGCTACCTCTACGCGCTGGCCAAGGAGCGGTGGCTCGTCGCGACGGTCGTGGCCCTGCTCGTCGGGCTCTCGAGACCGATCGCCGTGCCGCTGGGACTCGTGACGCTCGTCGTGGTCTTCCTGCGTTGGCGGGCGCGCCGCGAGCGTCCGATCAGTCGCGGGACGTATGCCGCGATGCTCGCCTCGCTCGTCGGCTGCGGTGTCGCCGGGCTGCTGTGGCCCGCCATCGCGTGGTGGCGCACCGGCGTGCCGTCGGCCTACACCGACACGATGGCGTCGTGGCGTGGCTCGGGCACCGTCGAGCCGTTCACGCCGTGGGTCGGGATGTCGGAGTATGCGTTCGGCGATACGTGGGGGCCGGTGATGCTCGTCCTCGTGCCGCTCGTCGTCATCGCCATGGTGGCCGGGCCGTGGGCCCGCAACCTGGGCGCCGACCTGCGCACGTGGACGCTCGCCTATCCGGCCTACCTCGCGGCGGTGCTCGACCCCTTCACGAGCATCTTCCGCTACCTCATCCCGCTCTTCCCGCTCCTCGTCGTCGTGCTCGGGGCGGGCTGGGCCGACCGTCGCGGCAACGCGTGGAAGCGGCTGCTGTGGCGCTTCGTCCCGCTCCTCGTCCTCAGCGTCGTGGGCCAGTACTACTGGACCGACATCCTGTGGCGCTTCGTCCCCCCGAGCGACTACCCACCGTGACCCGTCACCGGTCGGACCCCGCCGTTCTCGGTGGTTCGACCGGCAGATGATCTGCCGATCAGTGTGCTGATCACCCCACCATCACGCAGACCATGCTGCGGGTCACGCCTGGTCCACACCCATGACCAGGCGTGACCCGTCGTCCACAGCGTCGCCCGCCGCAAGCGCGCCACTCGCCTCAGCGGGGCAGGGTGACGGAATGACCCTGACGGACGCGGCAACTGCTCTGGCCGAGGTGCAGTGCGGAGTGGTGTCCCGGCGTCAGCTCCTCGAAGCCGGTGTCACGCGCGAGACCCTGCGCTGGCGGGTCGGTCGGGACTGGAGGCTCCTGCTGCCCGGCGTCTACGCGCTTCAGACCGGCCTGCCTTCGGTGCGGCAGCGGCTCGTCGCTGCGCAGCTCGTGGGCGGCGAGGGAGCGTGGCTCGCAGGATCCACCGCCGCCTCGCTGCACGGGATCACGAGCGCCCCTATATCGATGCCGATCCGGGTGCTCGTGCGTGCACCACGCAGGTCCAGGCGGATCTCGTGGGTCGACGTCCGGAGCACGACCCTGCTGGGCGAACGCGTTGTCGAGCGCGGCCCGCTCCGCCTCGGATGCCTCGCCCGCGCCGTCGTCGACGCAGCACATGAGACTCCTGATGAGCGAGCGGCGCGTGGTGTCGTCATCGAGGCGGTCCAACGCCGTCTCGTCCGGCTCGACGACCTGGAGCACTGGGTCGATGCCAGGGGCCGTCGTGGCTCCGCGCGGCTGCGGCGGATTCTCGCCGAGGTCGCGGAGGGCGCGTGGTCGGTGCCCGAGAGCGACCTGCTCGCGCTGGTCCGGACCTCGCGCCGACTGCCCCCGCCGATGGCTAACCCGATCCTCACCGGTCCGGGCGGCGAGACCTTGACCTCGCCCGATCTCTGGTTCGACGACGTGGGCCTGGCCGTCATGGTGCAGTCTCGTCGATTCCATGCCGACGGCCTCGACTGGGAGGCCACCGTGGAGCAGGGATCCGATCTGTCGACGATGCGCGTCGTGGTCGTCGGCGTCACCCCGACTGCACTCGCGCGCGACCCCGAGGCGCAGTTGCGCCGCATCGAGCGGGCTCACGAGGCGGCTGCACGCACCGGTGTGCGAGCGCCGGTCACCGCCAGCGTCCGCGCCACCGTGCCCCTCGGGGTGACGGGCTGAGCCAGAAATGCGTGGTGATCGGGCTGATCATCGCGCATCTGGTGGGGTGACCACCACACCAGATGCAGCACCATGGGCAGGTTCATCAGGAGACGCGCGCGAGCGGGTCCGGCGGTCAGGTGCCGGTGTAGGTGGGCTTCTCCTTGGCGAGGAAGGCGTCGACGGCGGCCCGGTGGTCGCTGCTGCCACCCGTCAACGCCATGAGCTCGGCCTCGTGCGCCAGGGCCGCGGGCAGGTCGGCGCCCGCCGAGTAGGCGACGGCCCGCCGGATCGAGCCGTAGGCCAGCGTCGGGCCCTCGGCGAGGGTCCGGGCCAGCTCGGTCACCGTCACCTCGAGCTCGTCAGCGGGCACGACCTTCGTGACGAGCCCCATCGCCAACGCCTCTGCCGCCGAGACCGTGCGCGGCAGGAGCAGCAGCTCCTTGGCGCGGGCGGGCCCGACGAGACGGGGCAGCGTCCACGAGGCCCCGGAGTCGCACGAGAGCGCGATGCCCGCGAACGAGGTGTTGAGCCCGGACTGCTCCGACGCGACCCGGAAGTCGCACGCCAGCGCGAAGCTCATCCCCGCCCCGGCCGCCACGCCGTTGAGGGCCGCGACGACGGGCTTGTTCATCGTCGAGAGCGCGATCACGATCGGGTTGTAGTGGTCGGTCACGGTCGTCTCGAGCGTCGACGTCGGGTCGCCGAGGCTGCGGACGTGCTCCTTGAGGTCCTGCCCGACGCAGAAGGCCCGCCCGGTCCCCGTGAGCACGACGCACCGCACGGCGGGGTCCTCACCGACCTCGCGGAGCGCCGCGACGAGGGCATCCTTGAGGGCGTTGTCGAGGCTGTTCATGGCGTCCGGGCGGTTGAGCCGGAGCCAGGCGATGCCGTCGGCGACCTCGACGAGCAGGGGCTCGGTGGCGGGCGAGGAGGAGGAGTCGGGCGTCTGCGTCATGGGCGCCACTCTGTCCCAATCCGTCCCCAGGCGGAAGCGTGACGAGCCTCGGAGGGGCCGGACGTGCCCTCTGTCACATCCCCAATTAGGTCTCGCAAACGAGACACGGAATAATGGGGCCAAAGACCGAGGATTCCTAGGGAAGGGGAACCATGGCAGCAATGAAGCCGAGGACCGGCGATGGCCCGCTCGAGGTCGTCAAGGAGGGCCGCGGCATCGTGCTGCGGATGCCCCTTGAGGGCGGCGGGCGTCTCGTCGTCGAGATGACCCCCGACGAGGCTGCAGCTCTGCGTGACGCGATCCAGGGTTGTGACGGCGTCAACTGACCCTTCCGCCTGATCCAGGTTCGACGGCCCCTGACCTCACGGTCGGGGGCCGTTTCGCATGCCCACCCCGGGCGGAGGATGGCGTATGCCGTCCGGCCGGCCGGACGGCATACGTGCGCTCAGCGCTTGACGGCCACGAGCAGACCGTCGCCGACCGGCAGCAGCGACACCGTGAACTGGTCGTGCTCGCGGATCGCGCGGCCGACCTCGCGGAGGGTGCGCGTCTCGGCGTCCCGGTTGGCGGGGTCGGACTCCTTGTCGGTCCACGTCATGACGAGGGTGCCGCCGGAACGCAGCAGGCGGGTGGCCTGGGCGAGGTACTCGGGGTACTCCTCCTTGTCGGCGTCGACGACGACGAGGTCATAGGCGCCGTCGGTCATCCGGGGGAGCACCTCGAGGGCACGGCCGGCGATGCAGCGGGTGCGCTGGTGGGCGATGCCGGCAGCCGCGAAGGCGTCGCGCGCGGCCCGCTGGTGCTCGGTCTCGAGGTCGATGGTCGTGAGGATGCCGTCGGCGGGCATGCCGCCGAGCAGCCAGAGACCCGAGGCGCCCGCGCCGGTCCCGATCTCCATGACCGCCTTGGCCTCGGTCGCGGCCGCGAGCATCTGGAGCACGGCGCCGACACCGTTGCCGACGGCCGGCGCACCCAGCTCCTCACCGCGGTGGGTGGCCTCCTCGACGTGCTCGCTCGGGGTGACGAACTCCTCGGCGTGTGACCACGCGGCGACCTTCTGGGTGCTCATGTTCGTCACCCTACTGTGACGTGCCGGGCCGATTCGGCACCCCGTCGCCCTGAAGCGGGTAAGGATCAGGTCATGGACGAACACGACAAGCCGACCGCGGAGCACCTGCGTCCGGGCGGCGTCGACGACGCCACGGTCGAGGCCCTGGGCAAGCTGTCCGAGGCCCTCGAGGTCGTCGAGGACGCCCGCGGCCATCTCTACGGCTTCCACCGGCTCACGGGGATGGCGGACCTCACCCTGGGCGAGGCCGTCGACCTCTTCCGCGAGGCGGGCCACACCGAGCTCGCCGACCGGCTGCAGACCGAGCTCGTCGGCCGCAACGTCGTGCAGGGACGGTGGACCTTCCAGATCGTCGAGGAGTACGACGACGACTACTACGCGACCTTCAAGGAGCTCGAGAAGACGGCGCGCGACGACCTCGTCGGTGGCCGACGCCACCTCTTCGAGGCGGAGATGAAGGAAGACCGACGAACGCACGGCCGGGCCCACCACGAAGCGGTCCCGCACGACGGCAGCGAGCAGTCCCGCTGACCACCCCGCCCGCCGTCCGGCTACCCCGTCCACAGCAGAACCACAGGTTCTGGCTGGCGGTCGGACAGGGCAATCCGAGACGATCGACGGGAACGAAACGAGATCTGACGGCGTTCTTGTCGTTGACCCCTCTCCGTGAAAGGCCCAGCCCCCTGTGAGCACCAGCGTGACGTCCACCTCTCCCACCTCGGTGGAGCAGGCCGACTCGACGTGGACTCCCCCCACGTGGGAGGAGATCGTCGAGCAGCACTCGGCGCGCGTGTACCGCCTGGCCTACCGCCTCACGGGCAACCCGCACGACGCGGAGGACCTGACGCACGACGTCTTCGTGCGCGTCTTCCGGTCGCTGCACTCCTACCAGCCGGGCACCTTCGAGGGCTGGCTGCACCGCATCACGACCAACGTCTTCCTCGACAAGATGCGTCGCAAGCAGCGCATCCGCTTCGACGCCCTGCCCGACGACGCTGCCGGTCGGCTCCCCAGCAACGAGAAGGGGCCGGAGCAGACCTACCACGACGCCCGTTTCGACGACGACGTGCAGCGGGCGCTCGACGCTCTTGCGCCGGAGTTCCGCGCGGCCGTCGTCCTCTGCGACATCGAGGGCCTCAGCTACGAGGAGATCAGCGCGACGCTCGGCGTCAAGCTCGGCACCGTCCGCTCGCGCATCCACCGTGGCCGCGCCCAGTTGCGCGAGGCCCTCGCGCACCGCGCCCCCGAGGTGGCCGCCGCCGCCCGTACGGCCAAGCCCGAGTCGCGCGCCGCTCGCGCCGGCCTGCGCCTTCCCGGCCGCCGAGTCGCGGCGAGCTCGCGCTGATGGGTCCGGAGGTGATGTCGTGACGCCGCACCTCAAGGGATACGTCCGCGCCTACGTCGACCGCGCCCTGCCGCCGGCGATGCTGCACCTCTACGACAAGCACCTCGTGTGCTGCACCGTCTGCCGCGCCGCCGCCGACCAGGAGCGCCGCATCGTCGCGTCGCTGCGCTCCGACACCGGCGTCCCGATGAGCCTGCGCACCTCCCTCATGGGTCTCGGTGCTGCTCCTTCGGGTGAGCCCCAGCCCGCGCCCGCTCCCTCGCGTGAGACCAGGGCCCCCCGCATCCCGCTGCCGCCCGTGGGTTTCCGTATGCCGTCGACGCCGTCCTACGAGCCCGTGCCCACCGTTCGGCCCACCGCTCCTGCCCTGCACCGCTCGCCGATGCGTGCTGCGGTGGTGGCCTCGATCGCGGCGGGCGCGTCGGTCGCTGCCGCGTGGGGACTCGCGATCGCGCCCGTGCCCGGCTCGCGGACCCCTTCGGTGCGGGGCCCGGTGGCCAACTTCGGGGCCGGTCCCGTCAGCGCCGTGAACTTCGGCGGCTCCGTGCTGCCCGGCAACAGGATCTCTCCCGTCACGCGTCAGACGCAGGGTCTCGGCGACGTCGGCGCCGGCAACGTCCCGTACTGGGTCGTCACGACCCGCACGTCGGCCCGTACCGCGTCGCTGGCCGTCGACCCGACCTCCGCCCTGGTGGCCCCGGTTCGGGTCACCAACGTCCGTTCGGCACAATCAGGGCCATGAGCGACGAGTCGACGACGCCGGAGCCCGACCCCACGGCAGCTCGCGAGACCGACGAGCGCACTGAGGCCCTCGGGCACGCAGGAGCGCCCGACGTGGAGCAGACCGGCATCATCGACCTGCACGACACCCGGGCCATCCCCTCCGCGTCGCCGACGACACCGGCCCCCGTCCCGACCGCATCGGAGGCGCAGCCGCCGGTGAGGGCCTCCGACTCTCGTCCCGCCGACACGGGTGACGACGCGTGGTTCGACGTCTTCGGAGGCGAGCACCCGACCGAGGGTGCCGGCGTCCCTGCCCGGGCCGATGCCGCCTGGGGCAGCGACCGCGCCGACTCGCTCGCCGAGGAGGCCTACCGCTCGGCCTACGCCCCGCCCACCCCCGAGGCCGACGCGCCCTCTGCGACCGGGCCCGGTGCGTCCACCCCCCCGGGCGACGCGCTGGCCGGCGCCGCCGCGGCAGCCGGCGGGACGGCACACCTCGGCTCCGTGCCCCAGGCACCCGCGGGGGGCGACCCTGATCTCGGGAGCGGCCCCGTGCCGCCCGCGGGCGTCGCACTCGCCGACCCGCCGGCGCCGTCCGCCCGCCGCGGTCGCGGCAAGCTGGTCGCCGCCGTCGTCGGGCTCTGCCTGCTTTCCGGTGTCATCGGTGGCATCGCGAGCCAGGTCGCCGAGGACCGCATCAACCTCGCCGGCTCGACCCTGCCCGAGCCCGGTCCGGGCGCCACGCAGCGACCTGCCGGCTCGGTCGCCAACATCGCCGCCGTCGCCCTGCCGAGCGTCGTGACCATCAAGGTCGACGCCGGCAGCGAGGGATCGGCGACCGGATCCGGCTTCGTCATCGACGGCAAGGGCCACGTCCTGACGAACAACCACGTCGTCGAGCCCGGCGTCAACGGTGACATCGAGATCGTGCTGAGCAACGGCGACACCGAGAAGGCGACCATCGTCGGGCGCGACGCGAGCTACGACCTCGCCGTGCTCAAGATCAACCGCACCGACCTGAAGCCCCTGACGCTCGGCGCGTCCGACAAGGTCGTCGTCGGCGACCAGGTCATCGCCGTCGGTGCACCGCTCGGCCTCGACCAGACCGTCACCACCGGCATCGTCAGCGCGCTCAACCGCCCCGTGACGCCGGGAGAGGGCAGCGAGTCCTCCTTCATCAACGCCATCCAGACGGACGCGGCGATCAACCCCGGCAACTCCGGTGGCCCGCTGCTCGACATGACGGGCAAGGTCATCGGCGTCAACAGCGCCATCGCCCGGGTTCCGGGGACGAGCGGCTCCACCGGCGGCAGCATCGGGCTCGGCTTCGCCATCCCGAGCGACCAGGCCCGGCGCACCGCCGACCAGCTCATCGCGACGGGCAAGGCCACCCACCCGGTCATCGGCGTCAACCTCAGCCGCACGTTCGTCGGTGACGGCGCCCAGGTCCTCGACGCGCCCGACGCGGTGACCTCCGGGGGGCCGGCCGCCAAGGCCGGCGTCAAGGCCGGCGACGTCATCATCGGCTTCGAGGGCAAGCGCATCCGCACCCCGGACCAGCTCATCGTCTCGATCCGCGCGCGGGCCGTCGGCGACACCGTGAGCCTCAAGGTCGAGCGTGACGGCACGGAGCTCGAGCTCCAGATGACGCTGGAAGCGGATCCGGCCAAGTAGAGCACGACGCGCCACCGTAGGATGGCGCAGCCGGTACGCGTGGAAGCGAGGGACTGTGTTCGACATCAACGGGTGGGAGCTGCTCCTGCTCGGTCTGCTCGCGATCCTCATCCTGGGTCCCGAGCGCCTGCCCGAGTACGCCGCCAAGTTCGGCAAGTTCGTCCGCCAGGCCCGCGGCATGGCCGACCGGGCCAAACAGCAGCTCAAGGACGAGATGGGGCCGGAGTTCTCCGACGTGGACTGGCGGGCCTACGACCCGCGCCAGTACGACCCGCGCAAGATCGTGCGCGACGCGCTCTCCGCGCCACCCGACGAGGACGACCAGCAGTCGCCCGTCGTCGACAAGCCCGTGAGCACGCCTCGCGGCCACGACCCGTCGGTCCCGACGCCCTGGGACAGCGAAGCGACGTGAATCTCTGACCCAGAGGCATCTCTGTCGTTGGTCGGGGTTATCGTCACTCCTTGATGCCTGCTGATCCTGCTTCTCAACCGCCCGCCTCCGTCCGGTCCCTGTGGCGGCTGCGCGGCTACCTGCGCCCGCACCGCTGGGCCCTCGTCGTCATGTTCGTCGCGTCGCTCGCCGGCGTCGGCCTCTCCATCGCGGTCCCCCTCGTGACACGGGCCGTCATCGACGGGCCGATCACCGAGCACGAGCTCGGGCCGGTCCTCCCGCTCGGCCTGCTCGCCCTGGCCCTCGGCGTGCTCGAGGCCGTCCTCATCTTCGTGCGCCGGTGGGTGCAGTCCAACGCCGTGCTGGGGCTCGAGACGCAGCTGCGCCGCGACCTCTACGAACGCCTCCAGGCCCTTCCGATGAGCTTCCACACCCGGTGGCAGTCGGGGCAGCTGCTCTCCCGCGCGACGACCGACCTCTCGGCCATCCGCCGGTTCAGCGGTTTCGGCCTGCTCTTCCTCGTCGTCAACGTCCTGCAGGTCACGGCCGTCACGATCGTGCTCCTGACGATGTACTGGCCGCTCGGGCTCGTCGTCGCGGCGACGGCGGTTCCCATCACCTGGCTCTCGATGCGCTTCGAGAAGGCTTATGTCGTGATGTCCCGGCGCGTCCAGGACCAGCAGGGCGACCTCGCGACCCAGGCGGAGGAGGGCGCGGTCGGCATTCGCGTCATCAAGTCGTTCGGACGCAGCGACCACATGGCCCGTCGCTACGACGAGGCGGCGCTCGAGCTGCGGGCGACGAGCCTCGACAAGGTCCGCCTCTCGGCGAAGTTCTGGACCTTCCTCGAGGTCATCCCCAACCTCGCCGTCGTCGTCGTGCTCCTGCTCGGCGCCATCGGCGTCGGCCAGGGTGACCTGACGCCCGGCGAGCTCGTCGCCTTCATCACCCTGATGCTCTCGCTCGTGTGGCCCGTGTCCTCCCTCGGCGTCATCCTCGCGATGGCGCAGGAGGCCATGACCGCGGCCGCGCGTGTGCTCGAGATCTTCGACACCGAGCCCGACATCGTCTCCGGCGCGCACGAGGTCGGTGCGCGCCGCGGCCACCTGCGCTTCGAGCACGTCGACTTCGCCTTCCCCGACGCGCCCGACCAGCCGGTGCTGCGCGACGTCAACCTCGACGTCGCTCCCGGCGAGACCCTCGCGCTCGTCGGCGCGACCGGCTCGGGCAAGACCGCCCTCACCGCGCTCGTCCCGCGCCTCTTCGATGTCACCGCTGGCCGCATCACCATCGACGGCGTCGACGTGCGCGACTTCGAGCTCGCCGCGTTGCGCAGTGTCGTCGCGACGGCCTTCGAGGAGCCGACGCTCTTCTCCATGAGCGCCCGCGAGAACGTCACCCTCGGACGCGCCGACGCCTCGGAGGACGACGTGCTCGCCGCCCTCGAGATCGCCCAGGCCGGCTTCGTCCTCGACCTCCCCTGGGGTCTCGACACCCGCATCGGCGAGCAGGGCCTGTCACTCTCAGGTGGTCAGCGCCAGCGCCTCGCCCTGGCCCGAGCCGTCCTCGCCCGTCCGGCCGTCCTCGTCCTCGACGACACCCTCTCGGCCCTCGACGTGCACACCGAGAAGCTCGTCGAGGAGGCCCTGTCGAGAGTCCTTTCGGAGACCACCGGCCTCGTCGTGGCGCACCGCGCCTCGACGGTGATGCTCGCCGACCGGGTCGCGCTCCTCGAGCACGGCACCATCACCCACGTCGGCACCCACCGCGAGCTGCTCGACGGCGTCCCGGCCTACCGCGAGCTGCTCGCGGCCGACGCCGTGGAGGAGGCGGAGGCCTCCGCGACGGGCGGCCGCGCCACCGACGCGACCCAGGAGGTGCCGGCGTGACGGCCTCGGCCCAGCAGTGGCGCGGCGTCGCCGCCGACGACATCGACGGCGACCTGACGGCCGAGACCTCGGCCCGGCTCGCCGGCCGCTCCAGGCGGCTGCTGCGCGACGTGCTCCGGCCGTGGCGCCAGGCGCTCTGGTGGCTCATGGTCGTCGTCGTCATCGAGAACGCCGCTCGGCTGTCCATCCCGTACCTCGTCAAGGTGGGCATCGACACCGGCATCCCGCCGATCCGGGAGTCGGGCGACCTCGGCCCGCTCCTGCTCGTCGTCGGGCTCGTCCTCGTCGCCACGCTGACGCAGGCAGTCTCGCGCAACCTCTTCCTCGTGCGCTCCGGCCTGATCGGCCAGGACATCCTGCTGTCGATCCGGCGACGCGTCTTCCGCCACTTCCAGCACCTGAGCCCGGCTTTCCACGACCGCTACACGTCCGGGCGCGTCATCTCCCGGCAGACCTCCGACGTCGACGCCATCTACGAGATGCTCGAGACCGGGTTCGACGGGCTCGTCACGGCCGCGCTGACCCTCGTGGGCACCTCCGTGCTGCTGCTCGTCCTCGACGTCAAGCTCGGCCTCGTGGCGCTCCTCTGTGGTCCCGCTCTCGCGCTGCTGACCAACTGGTTCCGCAAGGCGTCGGCCAAGAGCTACCGCGCCACCCGAGAGAAGGTCGCCCTCGTCATCGTCCACTTCGTGGAGTCGATGAACGGCATCCGGGCCGTGCAGGCCTTTCGCCGCGAGCCGCGCAACCAGGCGATCTTCGAGGACGTCAACGACCAGTACCGCCGGGCCAACCTCGTCGCGTTCCGGCTCGTGGCGTGGTTCATGCCGGGCATCCGGCTCATCGGCAACGTCACGATCGCCGTCGTCCTCGTCTACGGCGGCTACCTCGCTTATCAGGGCGAGGTCACCGTCGGGGTGCTCGCGGCCTTCCTGCTCTACCTGCGGCAGTTCTTCGAGCCGATGATGGAGATCTCGCAGTTCTACAACACCTTCCAGTCGGCCTCGGCCGCGCTCGAGAAGCTCTCCGGCGTGCTCGAGGAGGTGCCCGACGTCCCCCTGCCGATCGACCCGATGCCTCTCGGGGCGCCCCGCGGTGAGGTCCGCTTCGACGACGTCCGCTTCGAGTACGTCGCGGGCACCGCGGTGCTACCCGGCCTCGACCTGACCGTGCCGGCCGGGCAGACGCTCGCGCTCGTCGGCACGACCGGTGCGGGCAAGACCACCATCGCCAAGCTCGCGACCCGCTTCTACGACCCGACCGCCGGGACGGTGAGCCTCGACGGGGTCGACCTGACCCGGCTGGCGTCCGACGACCTGCACCGCGCCGTCGTCATGGTGACGCAGGAGAACTACCTCTTCAGCGGCACCGTCGCCGACAACATCCGTTTCGGCCGGCCCGATGCCACCGACGACGAGGTCAAGGCGGCGGCCCGCTCGCTCGGCGCGCACGACTTCATCGTGGAGCTGCCGCAGGGGTATGCCACGCCAGTGTCCAACCGGGGTGGGCTGCTGAGCGCCGGTCAGCGTCAGCTCGTCGCCTTCGCGCGGGCCTTCCTCGCCGATCCGGCGGTGCTCATCCTCGACGAGGCGACGTCGTCGCTCGACGTGCCCTCCGAGCGGCTCGTGCAGCAGGCCCTCGGGACGATCCTCGCCGGGCGCACCGCCATCGTCATCGCGCACCGCCTCTCGACGGTCGAGATCGCCGACCGGGTGCTCGTGCTCGAGCACGGCCGCATCGTCGAGGACGGCGCGCCGAGCGATCTCGTCGCGGCCGGCGACGGCCGCTACTCGGACCTCCACCGAGCCTGGGTCGACTCGCTCGCCTGACCTCTCACCACCGAACGCGGCGTCCGGTGGTGAGGCGGTGGGCGGGAGAATGCGTCAGAGGGCCCTCCCGCTGGGTCAGCGGCCGGCTGGGGTGAGGCCGAGCGAACGGCCGGCGAGGCCGCGGGCGCGAGAGCCGAGGTTGCGGGCGATGCCGCGCAGAGCGACGGCAGCAGCGGTGTCGGGATCGCCGAGCACGACCGGCGTGCCGTTGTCGCCGCCCTCGCGCAGGCGCGTGTCGAGGGGGATCTGGCCGAGCAGCTCGACCGGGGCACCGATGCTCTTCGTCAGCGAGTCGGCGACCGCCTGCCCGCCGCCGGAGCCGAAGATCTCCTGGCGGGTGCCGTCCGGCAGCTCGAGCCAGCTCATGTTCTCGATGACGCCGACGACCCGCTGGTGGGTCTGCAGGGCGATCGAGCCGGCCCGCTCGGCCACCTCGGCGGCGGCCTGCTGCGGGGTCGTCACGACGAGGATCTCGGCGGTCGGGATGAGCTGTGCGACGGAGATCGCGATGTCGCCGGTGCCGGGCGGCAGGTCGAGCAGGAGGACGTCGAGGTCGCCCCAGAAGACGTCGCCGAGGAACTGCTGGAGCGCGCGGTGCAGCATCGGGCCACGCCACACGACGGGCTGGTTGCCGGGCACGAACATGCCGATCGAGATGACCTTCACGTCGTGGCTGATGGGCGGCAGGATCATGTCGTCGACCTGCGTGGGCCGCTGCTCGACGCCGAGCATGCGCGGCACCGAGAAGCCGTAGACGTCGGCGTCGACGACGCCCACCCGCAGGCCCTGCGCGGCCATCGCGGCGGCGAGGTTGACGGTCACCGACGACTTGCCGACACCGCCCTTGCCGGAGGCCACGGCATACACCCGCGTCAGGCTGTTGGGCTTGGCAAAGGGGATCTCCTTCTCCGGGGCGCCGCCACGCAGCTGCGAGCGCAGCTCGGCGCGCTGCTCGTCGCTCATGACGTCGAGCTCGACCTCGACCGAGGTCACGCCGTCGAGGGCGAGGAGCGCGTTGCTCGAGTCCTTGGTGAGCGTCTCCTTCATGGGGCAGCCGGAGACGGTCAGGAAGATCGCGAGGTCGACCTTGCCGGCGTCGTCGATCTCGACCGACTTGACCATGCCGAGCTCGGTGATCGGCTTGCGGATCTCGGGGTCGTTGACCTTCGACAGCGCCGTGAGCATGGCGTCACGGCTGGGCAGTGCGGCGACAGACATGTGTTCCATCGTATGCCGACGTGCCGGGCCTCCCGACCACGGCCGGGGTGCGCTCGCTCACGGTCGGTGCCGGTTGTCCTTGGGCTCGTCGTCGGCGCCGTGGACGATCCCGCGGTCCTCCATCTCCTCGAGCAGCGAACGCAGCTCGGAGCGCACGAAGTCACGCGTGGCCTGCTCACGCAGGGCGAGACGCAGGGAGGCCACCTCGCGGGTCAGGAACTCGGTGTCGGCGAGGTTGCGCTCGTCGCGGGCCCGGTCCTGCTCGAGGGCCACCCGGTCGCGGTCGGCCTGGCGGTTCTGCGCGAGGAGGATGAGCGGTGCGGCATACGACGCCTGGAGGCTCAGCATGAGCGTCAGGAAGATGAACGGGAACTCGTCGAAGACGAGCCCCGGGGGCGCGAGGACGTTCCAGGCGATCCAGGCGGCGACGAAGACCGTCATCCCGATGAGGAACTGGGCCGTGCCCATGAAGCGGGCGAACTGCTCGGACAGGACGCCGAAGGCCTCCTGGGTCAGGGTGATCCGGGGCAGGACCCGGGCACGCTTCTCCTGCGGCTGGTCGAGCTTGTCCCCGCGGACCGCCCGGGCGCCAGGACGACGCTCGGCGCGCTCGCTCACGGCTTCACCCCCAGCTCGTGCCGCTCCTCACGCCAGTCCTCCGGGAGGATGTGGTCGAGCACGTCGTCGACGGTGACCGCTCCGATGAGGCGTCCGTCGTCGTCGACGACGGGCAGCGAGACGAGGTTGTAGGTCGCGAGGGTGCGCGTCACGGTCTCGAGCGACGCGGTGGCCACGACGGGCTCGATCTCCTTGTCGATGATCGACCCGACGGCGCCGTGCGGCGGCTCGCGCAGCAGGCGCTGGATGTGGACGAGGCCGAGGTAGCGGCCGGTCGGGGCCTCGAGCGGCGGGCGGCAGACGTAGACCATCGACGCCAGCGCCGGGGCGAGCTCCTCGCGGCGCACCGTCGCGAGGGCCTCGGCGATGGTCGCCTCGGGTCCGAGGATGACGGGTTCGGTCGTCATCATGCCGCCGGCGGTCTTCTCGTCGTAGGCGAGCAGACGACGCAGGGGAGCGGCCTCGTCGGGCTCCATGAGCTGGAGCAGCTCCTCGGCCTGCTCGGGCGGCAGGTCGGCGAGCAGATCGGCCGCGTCGTCGGGCTCCATCGCCTCGAGGACGTCGGCCGCGCGTTCGTTGGCCAGGCCGGCGAGGATCTCGACCTGGTCGTCCTCCGGCAGCTCCTCGAGCACGTCGGCGAGGCGCTCGTCGTCGAGCGCGGCGGCCACCTCGGCCCGGCGCTTGGGGTTGAGGTCGTGGATGACCTCGGCGAGGTCGGCGACCTTGAGGTCGTCGTAGGTCTCGAGGAGGCGCTCGGCGCTCTGGGCGCCGGCCTGCTCGTGGAGGCCGACGACGTCGCGGATGTCGACGAGCATCGTCTTGCCCGAGCGGCGACGCGTGAGCCGGGACATCGCCTTCGAGGCCGACGAGACCCCCGCCGGCGCCTGCCGGACGAAGACCCGCGTGCCGATCCAGTCGCGACGCGGGCCCTGCTCGATGGCAAGGTCCTCGACGAGCGAGTCGGCGAAGCCGGCCTCGACGGCCTCGGCCGTCGTGACGCGGACGGTCCGGTCGAACAGCTCGGCGGCGACGAGGACCTCGTTGGTGCGCTGTTCGAAGCGGCGCATGTTTACCAGGCCGGTCGTGATGACGGCGCCGGCGTCGATCGACGTGACCCGGGTCATCGGCACGAAGACCCGGCGGCGACCGGGCACCTCGACGACGAGGCCGATGACGCGGGGCTCGGGTCGGTTGACCGAGAACATCACGACGACGTCGCGCACGCGCCCGACCTGGTCACCGAGCGGGTCGAAGACGCTCAGTCCGGTCAGGCGCGCGACGAAGACGCGGGTGCTCGCACTCATGGCCCAAGGCTATGGGGTCAGCGTCCGCGGCGACGGGTGCCACGTCGCTGGCGCTTCTTGCGCAGCTTCGCGCGCTCCTTCGCGGCGTTGCGCGCGGCCTTCGCCTCGTCCTTGGCCCGCTTGCGCTCGGCCTTCTCCTCGCCGCGCCCACCCCAGTGCCACGGGCGCCAGGACGTGGTCGTCGCGGCGGTGCGGGCCGGGGGCTCGCGGTGGTCGTGGGCGGCATATGCGCCGGGGGACTCGAGCGGGCTGTCGAAGGGCACGAGGGCGGTGACGGTGCACTCGGCCGCCCAGCGTGTCAGCGAGTCGTCGACCGAGTTGAGCCGCGACGCGCGGAGGAGCTCGGCCGCGCGCTGCCACTCGGGGGTGCCGGGCTCGAGGACGTGGACGTGTGCGCGGACCGTGAGCAGGCGGCCCCCGGTGTCCTTGCTGCGCAGGATGACCCTGACCTCCTTGGGCAGCCACGGGAGTGGCTGCTCGCCCGGTCCGCTCACGACGAGGGCCGCCCCGTCGTCCCACACGTGCCAGGCCGGCCACGTGCGGTCGTCGGCGACCTCGATCCAGAGCAGACCGGACTTCGCCATCGCCTCGCCGAGCAGGGCGGTCGCGGAGGCGGCGGACGCGGCGGACTGCGGGTCGGCCTGCGTGGGCGGCGCCGTGGGCGCGGAGGGCACCTGTTCGGTGCCCGTCCCCGTGCCCTTCTCGGGGCTCGTCCCTGCGCCCTGCTCGGTCACAGGCTCGGTCGCGCGCTCGGTCACACCGCCACCTTAGTGATCCCGCCCTCATCGGCGGTACGCGTGACTGTCGTCATAACGCGGGCCGTCCGCCCGTTGCTACGTTGACGCCCATGCGCAGCGCCAAGGACTTCTTCCGGCCGCTCGCGGTGGGGGCGCCGACGCCCCTGACGCAGGTGCCGGCCCGCCCGTCCCGGGTCATCCACTTCTTCGACCCGAGCAACCCGAAGATGGCCGCGAAGGTGCCGGATCTCGTCGGCACCGTCGACGTCCTCCTCGGCAACCTCGAGGACGCCGTCAAGGCCGACCGCAAGGAGGCGGCCCGGGCCGGCCTCGTCGAGATCGCGAAGGCCACCGACTTCGGCGAGAACACCCAGCTCTGGACGCGCATCAACGCGCTGGACAGCCCGTGGGCGCTCGACGACCTCACGACCCTCGTCACGGAGATCGGCGACAAGCTCGACGTCGTCATGGTGCCGAAGGTGCAGGGCGCCGAGGACATCCACTACGTCGACCGCCTCCTCGCCCAGC
The DNA here is from genome assembly GCF_052115065.1 of Terrabacter sp. 2TAF16. NCBI lineage: Bacteria > Bacillati > Actinomycetota > Actinomycetes > Micrococcales > Intrasporangiaceae > Terrabacter > Terrabacter sp. 2TAF16. The sequence goes on along the minus strand of NZ_JBFRFZ010000006.1, from coordinate 332,798 downwards.
TCGAGGCGAAAGCGGGCCTGACCCGTCCGATCCTCGTGCACGCGATCCTCGAGACGGCGCGCGGCATGGTCAACGTCGAGGAGATCTGTGGCGCCTCGCCGCGCATGCAGGGCCTGTCGCTGGGACCGGCCGACCTCGCGGCCGACCGACGCATGAAGACGACCCGCGTCGGCGGCGGGCACCCCGGCTACCTCGTGCGCACCGACCCCGTCGACGGTGACATCACGGGAGCGCGCGCGACGGCGCAGCAGGACCTCTGGCACTACACGATCGCCCGCATGGTCGATGCGTGCGCGATGCACGGGATCTACCCGTACTACGGACCGTTCGGCGACATCCAGGACGTCGTCGCGTGCGAGGACCAGTTCCGCAACGCCTTCCTCCTCGGCTGCGTCGGCACGTGGTCGCTGCACCCGGTGCAGATCGAGATCGCCAAACGCGTCTTCAGCCCGTCGGCCGAGGACGTCGCGCACGCGCGACGCGTCGTCGCCGCGATGGGCGACGGCACGGGTGCCGTCATGCTCGACGGGAAGATGGAGGACGACGCCAGCCTCAAGCAGTGTCTCGTCATCGTCGAGCTCGCCGAGCGTCTCTCCCAGACCGACCCCGCGCTCGCCGAGCTGTATGCCGCCGAGCCCGCCCCGCAGGAAGGCTGACTGCCGTGCCCGTCGAGCCCGACGCATACCGCCCCCGACGCTCGGTGCTCTACATGCCGAGCTCCAACGAGCGCGCCCTGGAGAAGGCGAAGACCCTTCCCGTCGATGCCCTCATCCTCGACCTCGAGGACGCCGTCGCCCCCGATGCGAAGGGGACGGCGCGCGAGAAGGCATGCGCCGCAGTGCAGTCCGGAGACTACGGCCGGCGTGAGCTGACGATCCGGGTCAACGGCCTGGGGTCGCAGTGGCACGACGCCGACCTCGCGGCGGCGGCCGCAGCCGGACCTGACGCGATCGTCGTGCCCAAGGTCGGCTCGGCCGACGAGGTGCGCGGCCTCGTCGCCGCGATGGAGGCCGCCGGCGCTCCGGAGCACACGCGGCTCTGGGCGATGGTCGAGACGCCGGTGGCCGTGCTGCACGCCGAGGAGATCGCGCGCGCGTCCGACCGTCTTGCCTGTCTCGTGCTCGGCACGAACGACCTCTACAAGGAGCTCGGCGCGAGCTTCGCCCCGGGACGGATCGCGATCCAGACCTCGCTCCAGCTCGCGGTCCTCGCGGCGCGGGCTGCCGGGGTGGCTGTCGTCGACGGCGTCTACAACGACGTCAAGGACTCCGACGGCTTCCTCGCCGAGGCGCGCCAGGGCCGGGAGATGGGCTTCGACGGCAAGACGCTGATCCACCCGGGGCAGGTGGAGGCGTGCAACGACGTCTTCGCGCCGAGCGCCGAGCAGGTCGAGCAGGCGCGGGCCGTGATCGCCGCCTTCGAGACCGCGCGGGCCGAGGGCAAGGGCGTCGTCACCCTCGACGGGAGGCTCATCGAGAGCCTGCACGTCGACACCGCCCACAAGGTCCTCGCGACCGCCGAGGCCATCGCCGCGCTGTCCTGACCGACACCCGTGGACACCGCTCGCCGCAGGGCACGGTGCCGTCGCAAAACGAGGTGTGCGCTCGCGCGTGGACGGTGTTGGATCGGGGCATGTCGATCGAGCTGAGCGCGCCGGGAGTCCAGGGCCTCGTCGAGGCCGTGAACGAGATGCGCGAGTGGCAGCAGGACGGGATACCGGTCCAGCTGCACCCCGGCGACCTCGGCTGGAACTGGAGCTTCGGCGCCGACGCGACCGCGGCGGCCGTTCGCACATGGAGCCGCGACGGGCGCCTCGTCGCAGTCGGGTTCCTCGACGACCCGCGCGTGCTCCGGATGGCGATCGCGCCGGAGGCCGGTGACGACGACGAGCTGGCGCAGCAGCTGCTCTCCGACGTGTCGCGTCCCGAGCGTGGCGTGCTCCCCGCCGGGGAGGGCTCGGTGGAGGCGCGTTTCGGTGATGCCTTCCGCGCCCGCCTCGCGGACGACGGATGGGCCGACGGCGAGCCGTGGACGCCGCTCGTCCGAGACCTGACCGAGCCCGTCGAGGACAGCGGACTGCGGGTGGAGGTCGTCGGCGCGGACCCGGAGCCGGAGCGGCTCCGTGACCGGGTGGCGGTCCAGCGCGCGTCGTTCGAGACCTCGACGTTCAGCGAGGAGCGGTGGCGGGAGATGGCGTCCGGGCCTGCCTACGTCGACGCGAGGTGCCTCGTCGCCTACGACGAGTCCGGAGCCGCGGTGGCAACCGCGACCGTGTGGTCGGCCGGACCGGGGCGACCCGGTCTCATCGAGCCGCTGGGGGCGCACCGCGACCACCGGGGCCGCGGCCACGGGCGCGCGATCACCCTCGCGAGCGCGGCCACCCTCCGGGAGCTGGGCGCCTCGAGCTGCCTGGTCTGCACCCCGAGCGCCAACGTCGGTGGTGTCGCCGCCTACGTCTCGGCCGGCTTCCGCCGCCTGCCGGACGCCCACGACCTGCACCGCGCTGCGTGAGCCGGGCCGTCAGGACCGGGCGGCCGCCCAGGTCATCTCGGCGCTGACGTTGCCGCTCCAGAAGCCGTCGTCGTGGCCACCTGGGGTGAAGTGGGCCTCGGTGCCCGGAAGGCGCAGGGCCAGAACGCGGTTCGCGGCGATGAACGGGTCGGACATGCCGCAGTCGAGCCTCACGGGAATGCCCTGCAGCCGGTCCAGCCGGTTGAAGATCGAGTGCCGGTCGAAGTCGGCCCGCCCGTCGTAGGCGCGGGCGGGCGTCTCGCTGCCCTTCTGCCACAGTGCTGCGCTCGCGGCGACGACGCCGCTGACGCGAGAACGCCCGAGCTCGCTCGCGATGAGAAGCGCACCGAAGCCGCCCATCGACCACCCGAGCAGGACGACCGGCGAGGACGCCGGCAGCCCGGCAGCCTTCAGCGCCATCGGCACGAGCTCGTCACGGACCATCGCCCCGGTGTCGCTGCCGTCGCGGCGTGGGTGCCAGTAGCTGTTGCCCCCGTCGACGGAGACCAGCGCCATCCTGGAGGGCTCGACGGCATCGCCGAAACCGAGGTTGAACGCGTCGTCGGCGCCCCCTCCGAAACCGTGCAGCGCCACGACGAGCCCCCGGGTTCGGCCTGCGCGGGGCACGGCCATCCGCCAGCGTGGGGCCTCGACACCGAAGCGGTCCGACAGCACCCCGTCGCTGAGGGTCGGCCCGTCGGTGGCGGAGCAGCCGCCGACCCCGGTCGTCGCCGTCGCCAGACCGAGCGCTCCGAGCAGGACGACGCGTCGAGACGGCCCGGTGTCGGAGGACATGCGGGGAGCGTAGGACTCAGGCGGCCACGCGACGGGGCGACGCGCGCCGGGACGCACCCGGCTGACGACGAAATGCCCCGATCGAGCGAGGTCGGGGCGGCGTTCTGCTCCCGGGACGGCGCCCCCCGCTGGCTTCCTTGAGTCTGCCCATCGGCTTCGTTGCCCGGGGGACACCCTGACCGCCTCGCACGTTGGACCAGGCATGGGCCAGCAGATGCGGACGGGGGAGCAGGCAGCCCGGCGCCCCGAGCCGGACGCGCCGCGATCCGGTCAGAGCGGACTGACCCGCCGCCGCCTGCTCACGCTCGGCGCGGTGGGTGCCGTCGCCGCCGGAGGGGCGTATGCCGTGTCGCGCGGTCCCGGCCTCGCGTCCCTCCCGCGGCTGGCGGGCCTGGGTGAGCCGACGCCGCCGGAGCTGCGCATCGACCCGCAGCCGGTCGACCGCTCGGCCCTGCAGGCGCGGCAGCGCATCGGGGCCGCGGCCTACGTCTACGAGGTGACGGCCCGTCCCGCCACGTACTACGTCACCGAGCCGTTCGGGGCGCGCCTCGACCGGTGGCTCGCCCTGCACCGGCGCCACGTCGGCCAGGTGCCCGACGAGGTGCGCTCCTACGGGGCCTGGGTCCGCGGCTCGGCGACGTCGTGGCACAGCTCGGGGGAGGCCATCGACATCGCGCGGCTGCGCGCCGACGGCCGCGACCTGACGAGCCTGCGCTACGACCTGTGGCGTGACGCACCGGCGCCCGAGCTGCGTCGTCGCCTCGCGCTCTACTGGCGCACGGCCGCCGGACTGCACCACGAGTTCGCCGACGTCCTGACCTACCTCTTCGACGCGGCGCACAGCAACCACATCCACGTCGACCTCGGCCGGTTCGGGCCGGAGCGTCCGCGCCTCATCCGTCGTTCCGACGCCCAGGTGCAGGCCGTCCAGGCGATGTGCCGGCACGTCTGGGGTCGCACCGACGTGGAGATCTCCGGCGACTTCGACGACGTGACCCGGGAGGCGACCACCCGCATCCTCGAGCAGACCGGCAGCCCGGCGGAGCTCGGCGACAGCCGAGAGGCCTGGCAGGCCTTCATGGTCGCCACGATGGAGCGGGCCTAGGCGGAATCGACGTGACGGCGCCCCCGGGGCCGATCATAGGATCGGGGCCATGGCCAAGACCGTGCTCACACCCCAGTCCGAGGACTTCCCCCGGTGGTACCAGGACATCGTCGCCAAGGCGGAGCTCGCCGACAACGGTCCGGTGCGCGGCACCATGGTCATCCGACCGTACGGCTACGCGATCTGGGAGCGGATGCAGGCCGACATGGACCGGCGCATCAAGGAGGCCGGCGCACGCAACGCCTACTTCCCGCTCTTCATCCCGGAGTCCTACCTCAGCCGCGAGGCCGAGCACGTCGAGGGCTTCAGCCCCGAGCTCGCGGTCGTGACCCATGCGGGCGGCAAGGAGCTCGAGGAGAAGGTCGTCGTGCGCCCGACCTCCGAGACGGTCATCGGCGAGTACATGGCGAAATGGACGCAGAGCTACCGCGACCTGCCGCTGCTGCTCAACCAGTGGGCCAACGTCGTGCGGTGGGAGCTGCGCCCGCGGATCTTCCTGCGCACGAGCGAGTTCCTCTGGCAGGAGGGCCACACGGCGCACGCCACCGAAGAGGACGCGCGCCTCTACGCGAAGCGGATCCACGAGGAGGTCTATGCGCCGTTCATGCGCGAGATGCTCGCCATGCCCGTCGTCCTCGGTCGCAAGACGAAGCGCGAGCGTTTCGCCGGTGCGACGAACACCCTTGCGCTGGAAGGGATGATGCGCGACGGCAAGGCCCTGCAGATGGGCACGAGCCACGAGCTCGGCCAGAACTTCGCCAAGGCCTTCGACATCACCTACCTGTCCGAGCAGGGCCGCCAGGAGACGTGCTGGACGACGTCGTGGGGCAGCTCGACCCGCATGCTCGGCGGCCTCATCATGGGCCACGGTGACGACCACGGTCTGCGTATGCCGCCGAGGCTCGCTCCCGTCCAGGCGCTCGTCATGGTCGTCAAGGACGGCGAGGGCGTGGTCGAGGCAGCGCGTCAGGTCGTCGCCGACCTCCTCGCGCGCGGGGTGCGGGCCGAGCTCGACGCCCGTGTCGACACGCCGTTCGGACGTCGCGCCGTCGATGCCGAGCTCAAGGGCATCCCGCTGCGGGTCGAGGTCGGTCCCCGCGACCTCGCCGAGGGCTCCGTCACCGTCGCCCGACGCATCGCCGGTGGCAAGTCGTCGGTGCCGCTCGGCGGCGTCGTCGACACGGTGACCGGCGCGCTCGACGAGGACCACGACGCGCTGTACGCCGCCGCGCTCGCCCACCGCGACACGAACACCGCCGCCGTGAGCACCATCGAGGAGGCCGCCGAGGCGGCCCGCGCCGGCTGGGCCACCATCCCGTGGTCGACCCTCGGTGAGGAGGGAGAGTCGCTGCTCGCGGAGTCGGCAGTGACGGTCCGGTGCCTGACGATGCCTGACGGCTCCGTGCCGACCTCGGAGTCCGACGCCGGCGTGGTCGCGGTCGTCGGCCGCGCCTACTGACGTGGCACGTCGCCGGTCCCTCGGCCACCGGCGTGGTGCCGCCCACACCCGGGCCGGGAAGACGCCGGGCTGCGGCATGGTTGACGAGTGCGTGAGGACGGCGATCGAGACGTGAGTGACGAGACGGTGGTCGGCGGACGGCATGCGCCCGCGGTTCAGATGGCGCCCACGGCGCAGCCGGAGACGCTGACGCCCCTGCTACGCGACCGCGAGAGCGTCATGGTCTACGACCGGTCGCACGTGCTCGGCCCCGACACCCTGCGCGCGATCCTCGAGGCCGCGCGGTGGTCGCCGTCGGCCGGCAACTCGCAGCCCTGGGGCTTCATCGTCGGTCTGCGCGGCGACGACACGCACGCGGCCATGGTCGAGGTCCTCTCGTCAGCCAACCAGGTGTGGGCGCCGTCCGCCTCGGCGATCATCCTGACGCTGCACCAGGTCGCGACCGACGAGGACCACGAGCTCGCCTACAGCGACTACGCGATGTTCGACCTCGGGCAGGCGGTCGCCCACATCACCGTGCAGGCTCGCTCGATGGGCCTGCAGGTGCGTCAGTTCGGCGGCTTCGACCACGGTGCGGCGACCGAGCGGTTCGCCGTGCCGCCGCACTGGGCGGTCACGACGGGCATCGCGCTCGGACTGCCCGCCGGCCCGGACGACGACGGCGAGATGCCGGACTGGGTGCTGGCCCGGGCGCGGCTGCCGCGGTCCCGCCTGCCGCTCGAGGCCTTCGTCCACTCCGGGAAGTTCGGCCACCCGGCGGACTTCCTCACCGACTGACCGAGAGCGCCCGCACAGACGATGGAGGCCACCCCACGAACGGGTGGCCTCCATCTGGTCTGTGGCCCGTCGGTGTGACGACGAGCGTCGCTACCACCGCGACGTCGCCGCCGCGATGAGGTCACCGAAGAGCAGGCCCTCGTCGACCGCATACCCACGACGGGTGAACCAGTCACACATGTTGCGGGTGTCGCGTTCGAGGAACTCCGGGCCGTGCGGGTTGCCGATGACGTCGACGACCTGCGGCCAGTCGATGAGGACGAGCCGCGTGTCGTCCCCTTGGCCCTCGAGCAGCACGTTGTACGGGGAGAGGTCACCGTGCGCCCAGCCGAGCTCGGCGAGCCGCAGCATCGCCTCACGCAGCTGCTCGAACAGCACCGGCAGCAGGTCCGGGTCCGGACGCACCTGCGCCAGCCGCGGCGCGGCCTGCCCGTCGGGGGTGCCGATGAACTCCATCAGCATCTCGTCGTCGGACATCTGCACCGGGTAGGGCACCGGCAGCCCCTCGTGCCAGAGGCGGACCAGCGTCTCGAACTCGGCGAACGCCCAGAGGCCGCTGATCAGCTCCTTGCCGAACGCGGTGCGGGTCCGGATGGCCCGCGTCTCGCGCGACTTCCGCACCCGCCGGCCCTCGAGGTAGCCGGAGTCGCGGTGGAACATGCGGTGCTTGCTCGACCGGTACCGCTTGCCGGCCATGAGCACGTCCCGGTCGGCGGAGCCGGGCACCCACCGTCGGACGAGGTGGACGTCGGCCTCCTTGCCGGTCTTGAGCACCCCGAGGTCGGCCTCGACGGCGCCGAGGTCGGTGATGACCCAGTCGGGGCGGGGCTTCGGGCCGTGGGTGGCTCCGTCCCAGCTCGACCACCGGTCACCTTCGGGAGGGCCGTCGGGGTCGGTGTCGACCGCGTACGGCTCGTCCTCGAGGCCGAGGGTGCGCCGAGCGGTCAGTCTGGTGTCGACGACCGCGAGGTCGTCGTCGTGAAAAGCGTTGAATGACAAGAGAACTCCAAGGAAGAAGAGATGTGGGCAGGCATGCCCGGGGCCGTGATGGTCATGTCACCCTCCTTGGGGTCTGGCGTGCGGCCGTGTGCCACTGCGCTCGCGAAGAGACTGGCGCATCCAGCGGGTCCCGCGCAACGGAATTGATTCCGCGTGGCTTCGAGTGTTTGCCGCGATCTGTATCACCGAGCCCCCCGTTCACCTCTACCGTGGCAAGGAGCAGGGGAGACGTCTCGGAGGGAGCCCAGGTATGCCGTCCGCGTCCTTCGGCGGGGGAGCGGTGCGCGTGCGTGCGCCCCGCGGCTACGACGCGTCCGCCGCGACCGACCGCACCGACCGGGACCTGCCGTCAGGAGACCGGCGGGCGGCCGAGCGGGCCGCCCTCGTCGAGGCCCTGCGCACCGACGACTTCGTCGTCGTCGACCGGATCGACCTGACACCACAGCGATCTCGCGACCTAGGTGGTCCCGCGCCGGCCAACAGGGTGGGCACCGTGAAGCTCGACGTCGACGTGCCGGCCGGCAACGACGCCGTCATCCTGCTCGAGCGCGACGGGGTCTACTCGTGGCACCTGCCGGTCGATGCGGCCGAGCGCACGCGGTCGATCGACCCCGGCCCCCGCACCGTGTCCTTCGCCCTGTCGGTGCAGCCGGAGCGCCCGCGCCGTCCGCGACCGCGGTCACGGGGCCTCGACGGGCCGGGCGCAGAACCGGCTGACCGTGGGCTGCTCGGCGATCTCGCCCACGGCGTCCTCCAGGCGATCGTGCTGCGCTTCGCCGCGCCCGTCATCGTCGGCAAGGTCGTCGAGCGACTCGAGTCGGGCGTGCGCACCGGGCTCGTCCACGTCACGGGGGGAGCGCTCGACGCGTGGAAGCCCGTCGGCTCGCTCGCGGAGGTGGGCCTCCCCACCGACCGCGCGGCACGGGTTCTGCTCCTCGTCCACGGCACGTTCTCGTCGACCACCAGTGCCTTCGGGGCTCTCGCCGTCACGCCCGGCGCGGAGGGCTTCGTCGACACCCTCGTGTCCGCGTACGACGCCGTCATCGGCTTCGACCACCGCACGCTCAGCGTCGACCCGGAGCGCAACGCCCGCGACCTGCTCGCCCTGCTCGCGCCCCACGACGGCGAGCTCGTCCTCGACGTCATCACGCACAGCCGCGGCGGGCTGGTCACGCGGTCGTTCGTCGAGTCGGTGCTGCCGGGTGCCGGACTGCGCGTGGCGGTCGACTCCATCGTCTTCGTGGCCTCCACCAACGGCGGCACCCACCTCGCCGACCCAGAGCGCTGGCACGACCTCGTCGACCTCTACACGAACCTCGTCATGGTGACCGCCGCCGGTCTCTCCCTCGTGCCCGGCGGGGCCCCCTTCGCGGCCGTCGTCAGCGGTGTCGTCCGTGGCCTCGGCGCGCTCGTGAAGTACCTCGTGTCGTATGCCGCCGGCGACGACGGCGTGCCCGGCCTCGCCGCCATGACGCCCGACGGGCCCTTCGTCACGACCCTCAACGAGGACCAGCCGGGCCAGCCCCGACCCGGGACGAGCTGGTACGTCGTCTCGTCCGACTTCCACGTGTCGCTCCTCGACGACCACCACAACCCGCCCGAGTTCCCCCGCGAGCTCGCCGTCCGTCTCGCCGAGGGCTTCGTCGACGGGATCTTCAAGGGGCGCAACGACCTTGTCGTCGACACCGACTCGATGTCGGCGATCGGCCTGCCGACCGGCGGCTACGTGCGCGACACGTTTGCGCTCGGCACCAACGACGTCGTCTACCACGTCAACTACTTCTCACAGCTCTCCGTCATCGGTGCGATCTCGCAGTGGCTGCCCCTCGGGCTCGGCGCGTCCGAGGAGGAGGCGCACCTGCCCGAGTGGATGACCGCGGGGCCGGTGCTCGGCGCCGACGGTGGTGGGGACGAGCGTGGACTCGAGATGGCCGAGATGGAGGCGTCGACCACCGCCGCCCGGCCACCGACGGCCGCCCGTCCGCCGTCCGCGACCAGGCCTCCCGGCTCGACCGCACGCCCGCCTGCGAGACCCTCCACTGGCCCGCGGGCGGAGCCGCCGGCGCGGACGGGCGTCCGGAAGACGACGTCGAAGAGGGCGACGAAGGCGACGGCGAAGAAGGCGACGGCGAAGAAGGCGACGCGCCGTGACCGCGAGAAGCCCCCGAGCGCTGGACCGACGAGCCCTCTCGAGGGAACGACGGAGGCCGAGCTCGCGGCGGAGATGCCCTCCACGGTGTGCCCGGGTGCCGACGCCACGGTGCGGGTCCGGCTGGCACGGCAGACGCTGGCACCGACGGAGGGCACGGTCCACGTCTCGAGGACGGTCCACGTCGACGCGGAGCGCCCGATCAGCGTGCAGGTCTACGCCAAGGACAACGTGCAGGTCCTCGAGACCGACGCCAAGGTCTTCGGCCTGCCGAGCGGCGACTGGGCCAGCGAGCTGACCTTCCGGGTACGTGCCCTCGCGCCCGGGCCCGTCCGCGTCTCCGTCGTCCTGCGACAGGGCTGGGTGCCCGTCGCCTCGGTCACCCTGGAGTCGACCGCAGCCGCTGCGGGGCTGGTCGCCGCGACGCCCGTCACCGCCACGGTCCACACCGGCATCGACGCACCAGAGCTCGACGGCCTGCCCTGCCTCGACATCGTCGAGAGTCGTCGCGTCACGGGCGAGCGCGTCTACAGCTATGCGCTCCGGCTCGTGCCGGGCGAGGCCGAGCGGGTCTTCGAGTCGGCACCGATCCTCGGGCGCGACGAGTTCGTGCGCGACCGGATCGCCGAGGTGGAGCGGGTCATCAAGGACCCCGACCTGACGCCGCGCCAGAGGATGTCGCAGCTGCAGAACACCGGCACCATGCTCTTCGACCAGTTCTTCCCCGAGGACATGCAGGCCTACCTCTGGGAGCACCGCGACCTCGTGCACGACCTCATCGTCTACACCGACGAGCCGTTCGTGCCGTGGGAGCTCGTCCACCTCAAGCCCGCTCGCGGCAAACGCGGCACCACGCCACGCTTCCTCGCGTCCGGCGGGCTCGTGCGCTGGCAGCTCGGCAGCTTCCCGCCCCGGGCCGTCCGCGTGCGGCGGGGCCACGCACGGTCGATCTGTCCCGTCTACGCCAACCCGATGTTCAAGAACGACGTCGGTGCCGCCGAGGCCGGCTACCTCAAGGACCGGTTCGGCGCCAAGGCCGTGACGGCGACCCCGAGCGGCGTCGAGCGTCTCCTGCGCGGCGGCGGCTTCGACCTGCTCCACTTCTCGGGCCACGGGGCGGCACGTTCCGACGACATCGCCGAGGCGAAGGTGCTGCTCAAGGGCCAGCGGCGCGGCACCACCGTGCGCGAGCAGTACCTCAGCTCGACCGACGTGTCCCAGAACCTCGACTGGACCGGACCCGACAGCGTCGGTCCCATCGTCGTCCTCAACGCCTGCCAGACCGGACGGTCCGGCGAGCTCTTCACGACGGTGGGCGGTTTCGCCAAGGCGTTCCTCGACGCCGGTGCCTCGGCGTTCGTGTCGTGCCTGTGGTCGGTCCAGGAGGAGCCGGCACGGGTTTTCGTCGAGACGCTCTACGAGGAGCTGCTCAAGGGCACCCAGATGTCCCGGGCGAGCGCGCTCGCCCGGGCGGCCGCGCGGGACGCGGACGACCCGACGTGGCTCGCCTACGTCGTGTACGCGAGACCCGACGCGGTCCTCGAGACACTGTGAAACGGCATACACCCCAGTCGAACCCGCTCAACCGAGGGGTTCCGAGAAGGAAGGAACGGCCATGGCAAGCAGGGCGCTGTGCGTGGGGATCAACGAGTTCGAGTCGCTGCCGCAGACGAGCTGGCTCAACGGCTGCGTCAACGACGCGAACGACATCGCCAAGGCGCTGCGGCCCCTCGGCTTCACGGCCCGCGCGACGACGGTGCTCACCGACGCCGGCGCGACGAAGAAGGCCGTCATGACGGCGCTGACGACGCTCGTCGACACCGCGAAGGCCGGTGACCACCTCATCTTCACCTTCTCCAGCCACGGCACGCAGGTGCCCAACGAGCCCGGTGGCGACGACGAGCCGGACGGTCTCGACGAGGCCTTCGCGTGCCACGACATCCGCCAGAAGGGCGACCAGTGGGACCGCGACACCGTCATCGTCGACGACGAGCTGCGCGACCTCTTCGCCCGCGTGCCCGCCGGCGTGCTGCTCGAGGTGCTGCTCGACACGTGCCACAGCGGCACCGGCCTCAAGGACCTCGACGAGATCCTCCAGGCCCAGCTCCTCGGCCGCAAACCGCGCTACCTTCCGCCACCCACCCCCCGCGGACTCGACCAGTCCCGGGCGATCCGCGCCGTCACGCCGGTGCGCACCGTCGACCGCAAGGCGCTCGTCGAGCTGACGAAGAGCCGCGCCACGGCCTCGAAGCCCGTCCTCTTCGCGGCGTGCAAGCCCAACCAGACGGCGTCGGACGCGACGTTCGACGGCCGCTCCAACGGGGCCTTCACCTACCTCTTCCTCAAGGCCATGAAGGCAGGCCCGACGGCGACCCGCACCGAGCTGCTCCGCACCGTGACGGCCGGGCTCAAGGACGGCGACTTCAGCCAGCGTTCGACGCTCGAGGGTCCGGTCAAGGCCAAGAAGGTCGCCTTCGGCCAGCTCTGGTAGCTGGTGGCTCCGACGAACTCCGGTGACCGAGGACACAGGTGTCGACACTCACACGCGGGCGCGCTGACCGCGTGCCCGGGGCGACGGCATACTCGGTCGCAGTTGTCCGAGAGCCCAGACGCAAGGTGGCGATCCGAGCATGTCCCGACTGCAGCAGACCGACGGCCTCACCGAGGAGCAGACCGAGCTGATCAAGCTCGTCCGTGAGTTCGTCGACGAGCAGATCATCCCCGTCGCCATGGAGCTCGAGCACCGGGACGAGTACCCCCAGGCCATCGTCGACGGAATGAAGGAGATGGGGATCTTCGGGTTGATGATCCCCGAGGAGTACGGCGGCCTGGGCGAGTCCCTGCTGACCTACGCCCTCTGCGTCGAGGAGATCGCGCGCGGCTGGATGAGTGTCAGCGGCATCATCAACACCCACTTCATCGTCGCGTACATGGTGCTCCAGCACGGGACCGAGGAGCAGAAGCAGCACTACCTGCCGAAGATGGCGACGGGCGAGATCCGGGGTGCGTTCTCGATGAGCGAGCCGGGCTGCGGTTCGGACGTGGCCGCCATCAAGACCAAGGCCGTCAAGGGCGACGACGGCGAGTGGTCGATCACCGGACAGAAGATGTGGCTGACCAACGGCGGCTCCGCCAACCTCGTCGCCGTCCTCGTCAAGACCGACACTGGCGCCGACTCCGTCTACAAGAACATGACGACCTTCCTCGTCGACAAGGAGTCGGGCTTCGGCGAGACCGCCCAGGGCGTCACGGTGCCCGGCAAGATCGACAAGATGGGCTACAAGGGCGTCGACACGACCGAGCTCATCTTCGACGGGCACCGCACGACCGACGCGCAGATCCTCGGAGGCGAGCCGGGCAAGGGCTTCTACCAGATGATGGACGGCGTCGAGGTCGGCCGTGTCAACGTCGCTGCCCGCGGATGTGGTGTCGCGAGAAGGGCTTTCGAGCTCGGCATCTCCTACGCCCAGCAGCGCGAGACCTTCGGCAAGAAGATCGTCGACCACCAGGCCGTGCTCTTCCGCCTCGCCGACATGGCCGTCAAGGTCGAGGCCGCGCACGAGATGATGGTCAAGGCCGCCCGCAAGAAGGACTCCGGCCAGCGCAACGACCTCGAGGCCGGCATGGCGAAGTACCTTGCGTCCGAGTACTGCTCGCAGGTCGTCGAGGACAGCTTCCGCATCCACGGCGGCTACGGCTACTCCAAGGAGTACGAGATCGAGCGCCTCTACCGCGAGGCGCCGATGCTGCTCATCGGCGAGGGCACGGCCGACATCCAGCGGATGATCATCGGCCGCCGCCTCGTCGAGGACTACAAGCTCAAGGCCTGAGGGCCCCTCTCCACCGGAGCGGGGATGCGAGGATGGACGCATGAGCCTGCAACCGAAGGGTCCGGGGGGACGCCAGGGATTCGCGACACTCTCCCTGGAGTACCCCATGTCGCTGGGTGTGTTCGAGCAGTACGTCGACGCGCAGAAGGCCGTCGACACGCTCTCCGACAACCAGTTCCCGGTCGAGAACTGCCTCATCGTCGGCACCGACCTCAAGCAGATGGAGCGGGTGACCGCGCGCCTCACGTGGGGACGTGTCGCTCTCGGCGGTCTGCTCTCCGGCGTGTGGCTCGGGCTCTTCGTGGGCCTGATCCTCTCGCTCTTCTCCCGCCCCTCGAACCCGTTGACCCTGCTGCTCTACACCGCCCTCTACGGTGCCGTGTTCGGCCTCATCTGGTCGCTCGTCGGCTACGCCTTCACCCGCGGTGCACGCGACTTCTCGTCGGTCAGCCAGGTCGTCGCGACGCGCTACGAGGTCTTCTGCGAGCACAAGTTCGCCCAGCAGGGTCGCCAGATCCTCGCCGACGCGGGCATCGGCGTCGGCGGCCGGGCGGGCATCGGCATCGCCCCGGTCACTCCGACCTCGCCGCCGACGCAGCCGTCGAGTCCGGACCAGCCGGGTCCGCCGCCTCCCGCCGGCTGACGCAGCTGCAACGAAAGCGCTCGCCCAGGTGTCCTTCCCGATGACGGATCCCCGACGAAGGAGCGCCCGATGCAGTCCCGAAGGCCTCGCCCGTATGCCGTCGGCCGCGTCCTCGCGACCGGCGTCGCCGCCGCGCTGGCGCTCGTCGCATGCGGCACCACCACCGCGCCCCAGCCGGGGGAGACGTCGCTCGCCGGCGGCCCGGTGCGGCCCGTCACCAGCCAGCCCGTCGAGGCCGACGGGGGTCTGCGGTGCCCCGAGTCCATCGACACCGCGGCCCTCGACAAGCCCGTGCCCGTGCCGCAGAAGCCGCAGGGCGTGGACGCCACGGGTCGGCTCCTGCCCGACCGCGACCCGACCTCGCTCGTCGTCTGCGGCTATCCGGCCGCCGACATCATGAAGCCGGTCTCGGCCCCGTTCCGCCTGGCCAAGCGCACCGTCGCGAGCGACGCGCAACGGGCGGCACTGGTGGAGGCTCTGACGTGGTCGCCGCGCGACACCGGGGCCCAGCGGGTGTGCACGCTCATGGCCGGCAACGAGACGGCATACGTCGTCGGTGCCGCCTACGGTGACGCGATCGTGTGGGTCGGCGCGCTGGCCGACGCCAACGCCTGCTCGACGTCGACGAACGGCGACTTCCGGTCGGGTCCCGGCCCGGCGGTCGTGCTCGACCAGATGTTCGGCAGCCGCACCCCTCCCTCCGCCGGGGTCGCCGCGTGCAACCGGGCGTCGTGGGGACGCCTGGGCGACGACCGGAGCCTGGCCCCGGAGGGCAACCCGACGGCGACCGTGTGCCGTGACGCGGCGGACGGCACGGTGAAGGCGGCGCAGCTGGACGCCGCGAAGTCGGCCGAGGTCGCCGCGGCGCTGCGCGCCCTGCCGACGAAGCCGACAGGGCAGACGTGCCAGGGCCCGGACAACCCGAGCAACGGGCGGTTCACGCTCCTGCTCACGTATGCCGTGGGGCCGCCCGTGCGCCTCTCCATCGACCCGGACTGCGCACCGGCCGTGCTCGGCTCGAACCTCGAGTCCGCCGACGCGTCCTCGCTCGTCGAGCTCGTCGAGCAGTGGAGCGCGAGGATCCCCGGTCCCGACCTGAACGGCTCGGTGTCGTCGACGTCGCCCTGACCCACCGAACGCGGCGTTCGGTCTCGAAAGCGGTGTTCGGGCCGCTGAGCTCGAGACCGAAGCCGCGTTCGGTCAGGTGGGGGAGGGTCGGTCAGGCGCTCAGGCCTCGGCGCCGTCCCAGATGCGGGCGATCCACTGCTCGACCTCGTCGGAGCTGCGCGGCATCGCGGCCGAGAGGTTCTCGCAGCCGTCCTCGGTGATGAGGATGTCGTCCTCGATGCGCACGCCGTTGCCGCGGAACTCGTCGGGGACGAGCTCGTCGTCGGCCTTGAAGTAGAGGCCCGGCTCGACGGTGAGGACCATGCCCGGCTTCAGCTCGGCGTCCGAGTACTCCTCGCGGGTCGCGAGGGCGCAGTCGTGCACGTCGATGCCGAGGTGGTGGCTCGTGCCGTGCACCATCCAGCGGCGGTGGTGCTGACCGTGGTCGGCGTCGAGCGTGCCCTCGACGTCGATGCCCTCGGGGAGCAGGCCCCACTCATGGAGGTGCTCGGCGATGACCCGGATGGCCGCTGCGTGGACGTCGCTGAACCTGTTGCCCGGCTTGCAGGCGGCGATGCCGGCCTCCTGGGCTGCGAACACGGCGTCGTAGATCTTGCGCTGCGCGTCGGTGAAGGTGCCGCTGACCGGCAGGGTGCGGGTGATGTCGGCGGTGAAGAGCGAGTCGACCTCGACGCCGGCGTCGAGGAGCAGCAGGTCGCCGTCCTTGATGTCGCCGGTGTTCTTGATCCAGTGCAGCGTGTTGGCGTGGTCGCCGCTGGCGCAGATCGAGTCGTAGCCGACACCGTTGCCGTGGTGGCGGGCGTGCAGGCCGAAGACGCCCTCGACCCAGCGCTCGCCGCGGCCGCGGCGGACCGCCTCGGGCAGGTCGGCGATGACGGCGTCGAAGCCCTTGTGGGTGCCGTCGACGGCGTCGCGCATCTGCTCGACCTCCCACTCGTCCTTGACGAAGCGGAGCGTCGAGAGGAACGCAGCGAGCTGCTCGTCGGCCTCGCGCTGGCGGTCGACGCGGGTCTCGGCCTCGGCGGACTCCTGCGTCTCGGCCGCGGCGGCGCGGGCCTTGTCGACGCGGGTCGCGACCTCCGCGTCGGCGTCGCGCACGACGCGGATCGCCACCTGGCCGGCGTCCTTGCCGACGGCCTCACCGAACTCGTCGATGTGGCGGGCCGTGACGCCGAGCTCGGACTCGATGTCGGCGAGAGTGGGGCGGGCCCCGACCCAGAACTCGCCGTGGCGCGAGTCGCCGAAGAACTCCTCGGTGTCGCGGTCGGCGAGCGGGCGGAAGTAGAGAACGGCCTCGTGCCCGTCGCCGGCCTCGCCGTCGGCGGAGGCGCGCGGCTCGAGCACGAGCACGGCGTCGGGCTCGCGGTCGCTGCCGAGGCCCGTCAGGTGGGCGAAGGCGCTGTGCGGACGGAAGACGTAGTCGCAGTCGTTGCTGCGCACCTTGAGGCCGCCGGCCGGGACGACGAGGCGCTCACCGGGGAAGGCGGCACTGACGGCGTCACGGCGACGGGCTGCGTGGTCGGCGACCTCGGCCCGGGGGGTCACCCCGGTGTCGCGCGGCGCCCACCCTGTCGCGACGAAGGCCCGGAACTCGTCGGTTGTCGGGCGCTTGCGGCTCGGAGAGGTCTTCTGCTCTTCACTCATCACCCCGCCATGGTGCCACGCGGCACGGGGACCGCCGAACCAGGTTTCCCCGCGCCCGCGTACCTCCCGTCCCGCTCCCGCCGGGCACCCCGGTGGGGTACCTGCGGGTCCGGGGCGGTGGCATACGGTCTGGGGGTGGCCCGCACCGACCGACTCGCCCGGCCGACCACCGCCCACCGGAGCCTGCCCTCGCTGAGGGCGAGCACCCGTCGGGCCATGAGACCGAGCGGGCCGCCGACCGACGAGATCCCCATCTGGACGACGCCGGACGGGGTCGACTCGGTGACCGCCCAGGCCGTCATCGACCTCGCCATGCGCGCCGGCGTCGCGATGATCGCCACCGGTGCGGCCGCCGCGGACGTCACGGCGACCGTGCTCACCCTGACCAAGGCGTACGGCCTCAGCTCGGTCCACGTCGACGTCACCTACACGTCGGTCACCGTCTCCTACCACCGCGGCCCGAACGCCGACCCGATCACCGTCATGCGCATCGTGCGGTTCCGCGTGCAGGACTACACGCGGCTCGAGCGCCTCCGCGGGCTCATCGTCGACCTGTCACGGGATCCGGTGCCCGTCGACGAGGCCCGGGTGCGCTTCGACTCGGTCATCACGGCCCCACACCCCTACCGCCGCTGGCTCGTCACCGTTGCGGGCGGCGCGCTCGCGGCGGGTGCCGCCGGCCTCGTGGGCGCTGGGCCGTTCATCATCCTGCTCAGCTTCCTCACCGCGACGGTCGTCGGCCGCGTCCTCAGCTGGTTGACCGGCGCGGGCGTCGCGGCCTTCTTCGCGCAGTGCGTCGGCGCGGCCATCCCGACCGCAGTGGCGACCCTCGTCGTCGCGGCCCAGTCGGCCGGGATGACCTTCGTCGGCGACGTGTCACCCTCGCTCGTCGTCGCGTCCGGCATCGTGCTGCTGCTCTCGGGACTGTCGGTCGTCGGCGCCGCCGAGGACGCCCTCGAGGGCTATTACGTCACGGCCGGCGCGCGGGCTTTCGAGGTGATCGTGCTCTCGCTCGGCATCGCGGTCGGCATCTCCGTCGTGCTCTCCCTCGGCAACCGGCTCGACTACCCGATCGCGATCAGCTCGCAGACCTTGCTCAGCGACGACGTCGTCGTGCAGGTCGTCTGCGCCGTCATCATCGCCGTCTCTTTCGCCGTCATGTCCTACGCCAGCGGCCGTGCGGTCGCCGTGGCCGGGGTCGCGGGCGGCCTCGGCTGGGCCGTCCTCGCGCTGGGGGAGCGGCTGCTGCAGCTCGGCGCTGTGAGCGCGTCGGCGACGGCCGCGCTCGTCATCGGCTTCGCAGCCCGGCTCGTCGCCCGGCACCTGACCATCTCTGCGCTCGCCGTCACGACGGCCGCGATCGTGCCGCTGCTGCCAGGGCGGATGGCCTACGAGGGCATCTCGCAGATCGTCACGAACCCCGACGGCAACGGGTTCGCGGTCGGCGTGCCGACGCTCCTGCTGTCCTTCGGGCTCGGCCTCGGGCTCGCCGCGGGCGTCTCGCTCGGCACGTACTTCGCGAGCCTGCTCGTCGCCAAGAGCCAGGGCGTGCGGCCGCGTCCCGCCGCCGGCGCGACCCTCCCCGCCGACCCCGACCCCGACGCGTCCGGCAGCACCGCGCCGGTGCTCTCCGAGACGAGCGACCTCGCTGCCACGAGCGACGCCGACGCGCAGGCGTGAGCAAGCACACGGCATACGACCATGGGCGTATGCCGCCCGCTCCGGCAGGCTGGGAGCCGCTCGTCCCAGCGGGGCCGGGTGACCACCTTCGACGAGGAGCGGGCATGCAGTTCGGACGCAGCTACGAGGAGTTCGAGGTCGGTGCGGTCTACCGGCACTGGCCCGGCAAGACGGTCACGGAGTACGACGACCACCTCTTCTGCCTGCTGACGATGAACCACCACCCGCTCCACCTCGACACCCACTACGCCGCGGGGTCGACGCAGTTCGGGCAGAACGTCGTCGTCGGCAACTACGTCTACTCGCTGCTCCTCGGCATGTCGGTGCCGGACGTGTCGGGCAAGGCCATCGCCAACCTCGAGATCGAGTCGCTGCGCCACGTCGCGCCGACCTTCCACGGCGACACGATCTACGGCGAGACGACCGTGCTCGACAAGTGGGAGTCGACCTCGAAGGACGACCGCGGCGTCGTCCACGTCGAGACGATCGGCTACAAGCAGGACGGCACCGTGGTGTGCATCTTCCGGCGCAAGGTCATGGTGCCCAAGGAGAACTACCTCGAGGCCCGCGGCGGCGAGCAGCCCGGCCGCCCCGTGCCGGTGCCCGACAAGAACTGGCCCGGCCGCGAGGCGGCTCCCGAGGCACGCGGCCAGTCCTGACCCACGGGGGTTGAGTGGAGATCTCCCGGCACCAGGTGCCGGAAGACCTCCACGGACGCGTGACATCAGGAGCTAGGGAACTCCCACGACGCGACCTTCTGCGTCTCGCCCCCGCCGGTCACCGTGACCGTGCCCTTGACCTCGGACTGGGTCGACCTCGCCACGAACGGGGTGCGTCCGCCGACCGGCTGGCCGTAGGCGACCGTGAAGGCGTCGGCCGGGTCGGTCGAGGTCAGGGCGATCGGTCCGGCAGTCACCCACCCGACGGCGAGGTCGTGCTCCGTGCCGGGCGCGGCAACCGAGTGCGGCTCGACCCCGACCTGCAGGCTGCCGGCGTCCTTCAGGGCGAGGGGGCCGCTGCGCCGACCGAAGCCGAAACGCTCGCCGTCGCGCCACAGCAGGACCGACGTCCGTGCGCTCACGGTGACCACGGCCGCGTCCACGCCTCCCGCCCGCCCGCTTCGCAGGGCGGCGCCGTCGGCGAGCCAGTCGACGGCGGGTGTCGCGGTGGTGGTCGGCCGGGTCCGGCTCCAGATGATCCCGATCACCTGCTCGGGGTCGGCGGAGCCCAGGTCGCTGCGGAAGACGGACCCGACAGCCTTCCTGCTCGTCGGGTCGCTGAGCGTGCCCCGGCTGCTCCCGGCTCCACCCGTCGCCAGGCCCGGCGCGGTCACGAGCTGGGCCATGGCGTAGCCGGTCTCGGGCCCCTCGGCTCCGGTGAGGGCGTAGCCGTAGACCACGCCCGGCTGGCCGGACTCGGACGGCATGAGGAAGCTCGCTCGACCGAGGGGCGTCGCCGGAACGGTGCGCACCACGGTGCGCTGGACCTCAGCACCGTCGGACAGCTCCCACCGCTCGACGACCTGACCGGCACCCGTCGGAGACACGTCCACCGTCACGCCGGCCCCGACCCGGGGCACACCGGCGTCGAAGGTCGTGCCGTCGAGGACCAGGGGGGCGTCGGTCACCACACCGTTCGTGGTCGTGGGGCCGGCCGGGAGGGCGCGGGGCTGGCCCGTGCCGAGCTGGACCGCGATGACGGCGATGCCGGCGACGGCAGCAGCGACGAGGCCCGTGGTCGCGACGCGGCGGCGGCGCACGACGCGCCGTCCCCGCGTCAGCACGGTCTCGGGATCGAAGGCCAGGCCCGTGACGTGAGCCGCGTCGGCCAGCGCCGCCCTGACGTCTGTGTCCGGTGCTGCATTCATCGGGCGCTCCTGCCTGCATCGGTGCGGTCATGGGTCTCGGTGGGCGGGGCTGCGTCAGGTGCCTCGGCGCTGTGCGTGGCGGCCAGGGCCGTGCGGAGGGAGGCGAGGCCGCGGGAGCCGGCGCTCTTGACGGCGCCGACCGAGATGCCGAGCACGTCGGCCGTGGCCTGCTCGGACAGGTCGGTGTAGTAGCGCAGGACGACGACGGTGCGCTGCTGCTCCGGGAGCGTGCGCAGCAGGCGCACGACGAGGTCGCGGTCGTCGCTCGTCCCGACCGCGTCGCGCCGGGTCCGCCCTCCGGGCGTCTCCGGCGGGGTGTCGGTCGTCAGCTCGCGTCGCGTCGCGCGCCACACGTCGGTGCGGTGGTTGACGAGGATCCGGCGGGCGTACGCCAGTGCCTCGCCCTCGCGCACCCGCGGCCAGGCGACGTACGTCTTGACGAGCGCCGCCTGGGTCAGCTCCTGGGCGGCGTGGTGCTCACCCGTGAGCAGCCACGCCGTGCGCAGCAGGGCGGGCCCGGCCTGCTCCATGAAGGTCGTGAAGTCGGTGTCGCGTGCGGCACTGCGGCGGCTCACGTCGTTCCCCTGTCCGTGCTCGTCATGCCCTACCTACGGGCCGTGCCCCGCAAAGGTTGCCAGCAACGGTGACCGGACGCTCACCGGCACGGACGGGGCGTGGCCGAGGCGGCCCGCGGACGCCCCTACGCTTGGGGGCGTGACTCCGACCGGGACCGACAGTGCAGGGCACCCACGCCCGGTCATCGACCTGCACGCCCACTCGGCGGTCAGCGACGGCACGGAGGCACCGACCGAGCTCGTCGCCGCTGCAGCCACGGCCGGCGTCGACGTCCTCGCCATCACCGACCACGACACGGTCGGCGGCTGGGCCGAGGCCGCCGACGCAGCGCGTGTCCACGGTGTGACGCTCGTGCGCGGCATCGAGATCTCGTGCGCCTGGCGCCACTCCTCGATCCACCTGCTCGGCTACCTCCCCGACGCCGACGACCGGCCGCTCCGGGACGAGCTCGCTCGTGCCCGAGACTCCCGCTCGACGCGTCTCGAACGGATGGTCGCGCTCATGGCGGCGGACGGCATACCCCTGGGCTACGACGAGGTGCTCGCGCAGGTCGGCCCCGGTGCCACCCCGGGACGCCCCCACATCGCCGACGCCCTCATCGCCAACGGCACGATCCGCCACCGCGACGAGGCGTTCCGCTCGTGGCTCGGCGACGACTCGCCCTACTATGTCGGCCACTACGCGCCCGACCCCGTCCGGGCCGTCGAGCTCGTGCGCGCAGCGGGCGGCGTGCCGGTCATCGCGCACCCCTTCACGCGGACCCGGTCGGGCGACCTCGACGACGCCCTCGTGGCGCGGATGCGCGAGGCCGGGCTCGTGGGGCTCGAGGCGCACCACCGCGACCACGGGCCCGAGGAGGTCGCCCGCGCGACGGCGCTCGCCGACCGGCTCGGGCTGCTCCTCACGGGCTCGAGCGACTACCACGGCGAGGGCAAGCGCAACCGCCTCGCCGAGAACACGACGACCCTCGAGGTGCTCGAGGCGATCGAGGCAGCCTCGAGCGGGGCCACGGAGGTCATCAGGCCGTGAGCGTCGTCGACACGACCGTCTTCCTCAGCACCTTCATCACCCTGGTCGTCATCCTCGACCCGCCCGGCGCAGTGCCGATCTTCCTCGCCCTGACCGGTTCGCTGACCAAGGTCCAGCGCCACGTCGCGGCCCGTCGTGCCTCGCTCGTCGCCGTCTTCGTCATCGGGATGTTCGCGCTCTTCGGCAAGAGCATCCTCGACTACCTCCACATCTCGATCGCCGCGCTTCAGGGGGCCGGCGGCCTGCTCCTGCTCCTCGTCGCGCTCGAGCTGCTGACCGGCAAGGAGTCCGACTCGCTCGCCGACGCAGGCGTCAACGTGGCCCTCGTGCCGCTCGGGACGCCGCTGCTCGCGGGTCCGGGCGCCATCGTCGCGACGATGCTCGCGGTGCAGGGCTCGGACACGACCGGCGCGTACGTCGCCGTCGGTTCCGCCCTCGTCGGGGCGATGCTCGTCGTCTACCTCGTGCTCCGCTTCGCCGGGCAGGTGCGCCGACTGCTGCGTGAGAGCGGCACGATGCTGCTCACCCGCATCGCCGGGCTGCTGCTGTCGGCGATCGCCGTGCAGATGGTCGCCGACTCGGTGCGGGCGTTCGTCAACGGCGAGGGCTGACGGCCGAAGCGCCGGGCGGCTCAGCCGTCGACGCGCTCGACGAGCACGGCCGTGCCGAGTCCGGCGGCACCGCTGACGGCCGCGACGCCCCAGCGCCCGCCGCGGCGCTCGAGCGCCTCGACGCACTGGCCGACGAGGATCGCGCCCGTCGCCCCGAAGGCGTGCCCCATCGCCATGGTGCCGCCGTCGGGGTTCATCCGGTCCGGCCCGGCGTCGAGGTCGCGGCGGAAGCGCAGGCACAGCGCAGAGAAGGCCTCGGCGAACTCGAAGACATCGACGTCCTTGGGAGACAGGCCGGCCCGCGCTAGCACCTGCTCGACGGCCGACTGCCCGGCCGTGAGCATGACGACGGGGTCGACGGCCGTCGAGGCGGCGGCGACGATGCGGGCCCGTGGCACGAGCCCCGCCGTCCGGGCCGCCCTCGCCGCACCGATGAGCAGCAGCGCTGCCGCGTCCGCGACGGCAGGGGAGGTGCCCACCGTGTGCAGGTGCTCGATCCGGTCGAGGGGGCGTATGCCGTGCGCCGCCGCGAGCGCGATGTCGTCCTGGCCGTCCGCCCCCAGCTGCGCGAAAGCGGGCGCCAGGGCCGCGAGGGACTCGGCGGTCGTGCCGGGCCGGACGAGCTCGTCGTGGTCGAGGCCGGGGCCGCGGTCGTCGGCCGGTACCGGGACGAGCGACCGGGCGAAGGCACCCTCCACGCGGGCCCGCGTCGCCTTGGCCTGCGTCTCGAGGGCATACGCGTCGAGCTGCTCGCGGGTGAAGCCCTCGAGCGTCGCGTTGAGGTCTGCAGCGATGCCCATGTGGACCGAGCCGAGACGGCGCACGAGGGCGGGGTCGGCATACAGCGCGCCGCGGTCGGCGAACATCGGCACGCGCGACACGCTCTCGACGCCCCCGGCAACGGCGAGCGAGAGGTCGCCGGCGCGGACCCGGGCCGCAGTCTGGCCGACGGCGTCGATGCCGGACGCGCAGAAGCGGTTGAGCGTGACACCCGGCACGGAGGTGCCCCAGCCGGCGACGAGGGTGGCCGTGCGGGCGAGGTCGGCGCCCTGCTCGTCGACCTGGGTCGCGCAGCCCAGCGTCACGTCGTCGATGCGCTCCGGGTCGATCCCGGTGCGTTCGACGAGGGCCCGTTGGAGGTGCACGACGAGGTCGACGGCGGTGAGGCCGTGCAGCGACCCGCGCGCGGACCCGCGCCCGCGGGGGGTGCGGACGACATCGAGGACGTACGCGTCGTCGCCGTCGTCCATGCGTCCTCCGTTCGGTCCTGCCGGAGCTCACGAGACCTGCCGCTCCTGGTCGCCGGCCCGGACCCGCAGCGGCCGCGTCGCACCCGGCGAGTCACTCTGCTAGTTGTAGTACCGTGCCCGGAGAAGGGCAAGGCTGGGCACCGACGGCGGCGTCGGGAGCGGAGGCGGACATGACGGGCGGCAGCTCGAGCACCTCCCCGACGGGGGTCTGGGTGCTCGGTGGCTCGCAGACGGACTTCGCGCGCCACCTGACCCGTGAGGGGCGAGACGTCTCCGACCTCGTGGGGGAGATCGTCGACCGCACCCTCGAGGCGAGCCGCGCCGGCGCGGCCGAGGTGGAGGTCATCCACGTCGGCAACGCCTTCGGCCAGCTCTTCACCGGTCAGGGCCACCTCGGGGCGATGCCCGCGACGGTCCGGCCCGACCTGTGGGGGGTTCCGGCCGCCCGGCACGAGGCCGCGTGCGCGTCGGGCGGGGTGGCGCTGCTCGCCGCCATGGCCGACCTCCGGGCAGGGCACTACGACTGCGCCCTCGTGCTCGGCGTCGAGCTCGAGAAGACCGTGCCCGGCGACGAGGCGGCCACGCACCTCGGCGCGGCCGCCTGGGTGGGCCACGACGGTGAGGGCGCTCGCTTCATGTGGCCCCACGTCTTCAGCGCCATCGCCGACGAGTACGACCGGCGGCACGGCCTCGACGACGCCCACCTGCGCGCCATCGCGGCTCTCAACCTCGCGAACGCCCGACGCAACCCCAACGCCCAGACCCGCGGCTGGGATGTCCCGGACCTCAACGGCCCCGACGCCACCGACGACACGCGAAACCCCGTCGTCGAGGGCCGGATCCGCCGCTACGACTGCAGCCAGGTCACCGACGGCGCCGCGGGGGTGGTCCTCGTCTCCGACGCGTGGCTGCGCGACCACCCGGGGCGGCGACCCGTCGCGCGCATCGAGGGATGGGGCCACCGCACCGTGGGCCTCGGGCTCCGGCAGAAGCTCGACCGTGACCGCGACGAGCTCTACGTCCTGCCGCACGTGCGCCGGGCTGTGACCGACGCGTTCGACCGGGCCCACGTCACCCTCGAGGACCTCGACGGGTTCGAGGTGCACGACTGCTTCACCCCGACCGAGTACCTCGCCATCGACCACATCGGGCTGACCGGTCCGGGGGAGTCGTGGAAGGCCGTCGAGGACGGCTCCATCGCGCTGGGTGGTCGCCTGCCCATCAACCCGAGCGGTGGGCTCATCGGCGGCGGCCACCCGGTGGGGGCCAGCGGCATCCGCATGCTCGTCGACGCGGCCAAGCAGGTCAGCGGGACTGCCGGCGACTACCAGGTCGAGGGTGCCCGCACCTTCGGCACGCTCAACTTCGGTGGCAGCACCGCCACCACCGTCAGCCTCGTCGTCGGTGCCGTCGCCGACTGAACGCGAACTCCCCGAACCACGGAAACCACTGAGAGCCAAGGAGACCCGGATGGATGTCGACATCGTCGGTCGGATGCTGTCGACCCTGCCCGCGGACGACGACCATCCCTACCGCACGGGCCCGTGGCAGCCGCAGACGACCGAGTGGAGGGCGGACGACCTCGACGTCGTCGAGGGTGAGGTGCCCACCGACCTCGACGGGGTCTACCTGCGCAACACGGAGAACCCCGTCCACCCCTCGCTCAAGCACTACCACCCGTTCGACGGCGACGGGATGGTCCACGTCGTCGGCTTCCGTGACGGAAAAGCCTTCTACCGCAACCGGTTCGTGCGCACTGACGGCTTCCTCGCCGAGCAGGAGGCAGGACAGTCGCTGTGGGCCGGGCTCGCCGAACCGCCCTACCTCTCGCTCCGCGAGGACGGCTGGGGCGCCCGGCGCCAGATGAAGGACGCGTCGTCGACCGACGTCATCGTCCACCGCGGCACGGCCCTCACGAGCTTCTACCAGTGCGGCGACCTCTACCGCGTCGACCCGATGTCGGCCGAGACCCTCGGCAAGGCGACGTGGAACGGCCGCTTCCCCTTCGACTGGGGCGTCTCGGCCCACCCGAAGGTCGACGACCGCACCGGCGAGCTCCTCTTCTTCAACTACAGCAAGGAGGCGCCGTACATGCACTACGGCGTCGTCGACGAGGCGGACGACCTCGTCCACTACGTCGACGTCCCGCTGCCCGGCCCGCGGCTGCCGCACGACATGGCCTTCACCGAGAACTACGTCGTGCTCAACGACTTCCCGCTCTTCTGGGAGCCGGAGGCCCTCGCCAAGGGCGCACACGTCGCGCGCTTCCACCGTGACATGCCGAGCCGCTTCGCCGTCATCCCGCGGCGCGGGAAGACGAGCGACATCCGGTGGTTCGAGGCCGACCCGACGTACGTCCTGCACTTCGTCAACGCGTACGAGGACGGCGACGAGATCGTCCTCGACGGCTTCTTCCAGGGCGACCCCGAGCCGCAGGACAACGGCATGGGCAACCGGTGGGAGCGGGCCTTCCGCTTCCTCGCCCTCGACCGCATGCAGGCACGCCTGCACCGCTGGCGGCTCAACCTCCGCACCGGCCTCGTCACCGAGTCGCCGCTCTCCGACAGCATCACCGAGTTCGGCATGATGAACGGCTCGTACGCCGGTGGGAAGTACCGGTATGCCTACGCCGCGACCGGCAAGCCCGCCTGGTTCCTCTTCGACGGCCTCGTCAAGCACGACCTCCACTCGGGCACGGAGGAGCGATACTCCTTCGGAGACAACGTCTTCGGCAGCGAGACCGCGATGGCGCCGCGCGTCGGGAGTGCCGGCGAGGACGACGGCTACCTCGTGACCCTGACGACCGACATGAACGACGACGCCTCCTACTGCGTCGTGTTCGACGCCGCCCGGGTCTCCGACGGGCCGGTCTGCAAGCTCAGGCTGCCCGAGCGGATCTCGAGTGGCACCCACTCGACCTGGGCCCCGGGTGCCGAGCTGCGACGGTGGAGCACGGCGGACACGGCAGCGGATGCGATCGGTCTCTGAGCCGGTGGTCGACGACGTCGACCCCGGCACCGTGCCCACCAGGCTCGATCCCGGGTCGACGAACGCCATCGGACGCATGCTCGGGCTGCTCGGCGACGAGTGGACCCTCCTCATCCTCCAGCGGGCGCTGCGCGGCACGACCCGCTACGGCCAGTTCCTCGACGAGGTCGCCATCTCCAACGCGGTCCTCACCTCCCGCCTCGCGACGATGGAGCGCGAGGGCCTGCTGCGCCGCGTCGTCTACCAGGAGCGCCCCGTCCGGGCCGAGTACGTCCTCACCCAGCGCGGCCGTGGGCTGTGGCCGGTCACCATCGCGATCTGGGACTGGGAGCGACGCTGGGTGCCGCGGCACGCCGCGACGCTCCCGGCGATGCGCCACGCGCTCTGCGGCCAGAACTTCGCACCGGTCCTGACATGCACGGGCTGCCGCGAGGTCGTGCGCTCCGGCGACGTCCACGCCGAGTGGGGGCCGAGCGGCTCGTGGGAGCGGTCCGTCCCGGAGTCGACGACGCGACGGCGCTCAGACCCCCGCGTGGACCGGTCCTCTGCGGGACTCTTTCCCGAGACGATGGCGATCTTCGGCAACCGCTGGTCCTCCGCCCTCATCGGCGCCTCCCTCCGGGGGCTGACGCGCTTCGGTGACTTCGAGGAGGCACTCGGCGCGCCGCCGAGCCTCGTCGCCGAGCGGCTCCGCGCCTTCTGTGACATCGGCGTGCTCGAGGCCAGGGGTCGCCGGAAGGGTGGTGCCGACGGCCGAGCCGAGTACCACCTCAGCGACAAGGGCCACGCCTTCTACCCGGTCGTCGCCGTGGCCATCGACTGGGCGCAGCACTGGTATGCCGCCGAGGAGGGTCCCGCGCTCGTGCAGCAGCACGTGCCGTGCGGGTCTCCGCTCGCCGTCGCGCTCGCCTGTGACCAGTGCTCGGCCGACCTCCACGGCAGCGACATCGAGGTCGTGCCACGCGCGCACCGCCGGTCCGACCGCTAGAGGCGAGCAGCCACTCCCCAGACGAAGGACCCGCAGCCGCAACGCAGCTCAGGCACACGTACACGCACATCGCAGTGACCACCTCACGCCGAACCACGAAGGAGCGCCGAGCCATGGCGAACGCACGGGGACTGCACGCGCCGGAGAAGGTCGCCGACTACCGGGCCAGGGGCTGGTGGGGCGAGGACACCCTCGACGGGCTCTTCGCCGAGCGGGTGCGCGCCCGCGGGGACGCCCTTGCCGTCGTCGACCCCGCCAACCGCGAGGCGCTGCTCGGCTCGGCGCCGCGACGGCTGACGTGGCGCGAGCTCGACGACGAGGTCACGGCCCTCGCCGCGCGACTGCTGTCGCTCGGTCTCGTCCGAGGTGACGTGGTCGCGGTCCAGCTCGCCAACTCGGTCGAGCTCGTCGAGGTCTACCTCGCGGCTTGGCGCCTTGGCGTCGTCGTGTCGCCGTTGCCCGTGCAGCTGCGCGAGCGCGAGGTGGCCGCCATGTGCGCGAGGGCCGGCGTGACGGCATACCTCGGCAGTGCCCGGTTCGGTGACCGGGCCCTGGCCGTGGACGCGGCGACGGCGCTCGGTGGGATGGAGTCGGTGCAAGCCGTCATCGCCTACGGCCCCGAGGAGGAGACGGCCGACGTGCCCATCGGCGTCCGCGTCTGGCACCCGGGCCCGGCCACGGACGCTGATCGCGAGGCGGTCGAGGCACGCGCCGCCGCCGACCCCAACGAGGCCAACGACGCCGTGACGATCTGCTGGACGTCGGGCACCGAGAGCGCGCCCAAGGGCGTCCCGCGCTGTCACATGGACTGGCTCGCCGTCGGCGTCGCGACCACCGAGGCACCACAGGTGACGGTCGACGACGTGCTGCTCAACCCCTTCCCGATGATCAACATGGCCGGCATCAGCGGGATGTTCCTGCCGTGGCTGCTCACCGGCTGCGTCCTCGTGCAGCACCACCCCTTCGACCTGCCGACGTTCCTCGGCCAGGTCGCCGTCGAGCGCGCCACCTACACATGCGCCCCTCCCGCGCTGCTGTGGATGCTGCTCGGCAACGAGGCGCTGATGGCGACCGTCGACGTCAGCAGCCTGACGCGCATCGGCTCCGGCTCGGCGCCGCTGCAGCCCGCGATGGTGCGCGGCTGGCAGGAGCGGCACGGCATCAGTGTCATCAACTTCTTCGGGTCCAACGAGGGGATCGGCCTGCTGTCGAGTCCTGTCGACTTCCCTGACCCCGACGACCGCGCGCAGTTCTTCCCGCGGTTCGGCGCGCCGGGGGTCACGTGGTCGACCCGGGCCGGGGAGTGGACCGACACCCGGCTCGTCGACATCGTCACGGGCCAGGACGTCACCGAGCCCGGCCACCCGGGTGAGCTGCACATCAGCGGGCCGAGCGTCTTCGCCGGATACCTCCACGGCGAGGAGCTGCAGAGCCCCTTCGACGACCGCGGCTACCTGCGCACCGGGGACCTCTTCGAGATCGCGGGGGACCACGGACAGTTCCTCCGCTACCTCGACCGGGCCCGCGACCAGGTGATCCGCGGCGGCATGAACATCGCCCCGGCCGAGCTCGAGGGACTCATCGCCGACCACCCGGCCGTCGCCGACGTCGCCGTCATCGGCGACCCGGACGAGCGGCTCGGCGAGCGTGTCGCGGCCGTCGTCGTGCTCCGCCCGGGCACGAGCCTGACGCTCGACGAGCTCGTCGGGTGGCTGCGGGAGCGGAGCATCGCCTCGTTCAAGCTGCCCGAGCGGCTCGAGGTGCGCGACGAGCTCCCCCGCAACCCCGTCGGCAAGGTGCTCAAGCGGCTCCTGCGGCAACCGGACGCGCCCGCGGTCCGCGACCTCCCCGACGCTGGCGGAGCCGGGACGCCGGGGGCGAGGGGGTGACGCCGCAGGAGCTGCTCGCGGCGCTGCGGCTCCCCGTCGTGGCGGCGCCGATGTTCCTCGTCTCAGGGCCCGAGCTCGTCGTCGCGGCGGCCCGGGCGGGCATCCTCGGCGCTTTCCCGACGCAGAACTGCCGCACGCCCGAGCAGCTCGACGAGTGGCTCGGAGCGATCGCCTCGGGCTCGGGTGACGCACCGTGGGCGGTCAACCTCGTCACGCACCGGAGCAACACGCGCCTGGCCGACGACCTCGCCCTCGTCGCGGCGCACCGACCGCCCGTCGTCATCACCGCCCTCGGCTCGCCGCGTCCGGTCATCGACACCGTCAAGGCCTACGGCGGGCTCGTCGTGGCCGACGTCATCGACCTCGTCCTCGCCCGCAAGGCGATCGCGGCGGGCGTCGACGGCCTCGCCTGCATCAGCGCCGGGGCCGGGGGACACACCGGGCACCTGTCGCCTTTCGCCTTCGTCTCCGCGGTGCGCGACCTCTTCGACGGTCTCGTCACCGTGGGCGGGGGCATCGCGGACGGTGCCGGCGTCGCGGGCGCTGTGGCCGCGGGTGCCGACCTCGTCTACATGGGCACCCGCTTCCTCGCGACGACGGAGAGCCGGGCCGCCGACGACTACAAGCAGATGGTCGTCGCGCACGGCCCCGACGACCTCGTCGTCAGCGACGGCATCACGGGAGCCGATGCGTCCTGGCTGCGGCCGAGCCTGCGGGCTCACGGGCTCGACCCCGACCACCTCGTGCACGACGGGGTCCGCAGCTACGACGTGGCCGAGTCACCGGCGAAGAAGTGGTCGCAGCTGTGGGCCGCCGGGCAGGGGCTCCAGAGCATCCGGTCGGTGCTCCCGGTCGCCGACGTCGTCGACGAGCTCGAGCGCGAGTTCCGGGCCGCCGCGGCACGCCTCGACCGCGTCGCCTCCCGCCCCCACTGACCGGGGCTGGGGATGTCGTCGGCTGGATGTCGCGGGCGGGTCGTAGGGTGTCGGCGTGACGACGGGACCGGCTGAGCAGACGACCTTTGCGGGCATGCCCACGCCGCTCTACTCCGGCTCGCCGTCGCGGCTGCTCGCGTGGCTCGACTGCCCGCGGCGCTACCGCATGCAGTACCTCGACCGACCACGCCCACAGGCCCGCCCGCAGCGCGCCCACACCTCGGTCGGCATCGCGACCCACAACGCACTCCGCGACTTCTGGGACCTCCCGGTGGGCCAGCGGACGCCGGCCGGCGTCGCCGAGCTCGTCCGCTCGTCGTGGATCGACGTGGGCTTCCGTGACCCCCAGCAGTCCGCCGGGTGGCGGCTGCGGGTCCGCGACGCCGTCACCGAGTACCTCCGGTCCAGCGACCGCGACAACCAGCCCGTCGGCATCGAGCGCAGCGTCTCGCTCAAGACCGACGAGGTCGCCATCACCGGCCGCATCGACCGGCTCGACGACCGCGCGGGCGAGCTCGTCGTCGTCGACTACAAGACGGGCCGCCAGGTCCCCACCGACGACGACGTGCGCACCTCGCTGCCCCTCGCGTTGTATGCCGTCGCAGCCTCCCGGATGTTCCGCCGGCCGTGCCACAGGGTCGAGCTGCACCACGTGCCCTCCGGCACGATCGCCGCGCACGAGCACACGGACGAGTCCCTCGCGCGCAAGATCGCCGAGGCCGAGTCGATCGCCGCCGACCTGCGCCGGGCCGACGCCGAGTTCAGGGAGCTCGGCGTCGAGTCGACGAGGTTCGCGCCGCGCACCTCCGCGATCTGTTCGTGGTGCGACTTCCGCGCGCACTGCCCCGAGGGCCAGCAGATGGGCCCCGAGAAGTCCGACTGGGCCGGCCTCGAGCCCGCCGGCTACGAGACGACCCCACCGGAGCGCGACGATGCCTGAGCCCACCACTGAGCCCACCACCCGGTCCGCACCCGAGCGCGACCTGCGGCCGGCGTTCCTCGCGGCCACCGATCACGTCATCGCCATCCTGTCCCGGGACGGCGTCGCCGCCGCCCGGCACCAGCCGAGCGCGCTGCCC
Organism: Terrabacter sp. 2TAF16; assembly: GCF_052115065.1. Classification (NCBI taxonomy): domain Bacteria; kingdom Bacillati; phylum Actinomycetota; class Actinomycetes; order Micrococcales; family Intrasporangiaceae; genus Terrabacter; species Terrabacter sp. 2TAF16. Next base: position 300,866 of record NZ_JBFRFZ010000006.1, on the reverse strand, counting down.
GAGTGGAGCGTCGGCGGCCTCGTGGCCCACCTCCCGGCAAGGCGATGATTCCCGTCGACATCGAGGTCGCCCGGTTCGACGGTCTCGCGATCACGGACGTGCCCGACTCGTCAGGATCGACGTCGAAGGTGCGGAGTGCCGCGTGCTCGCAGGGATGTTGCCGTCCATCGCGCTGTGGTCACCACTGCCGGTCATCCTCTGCGAGGTCGGTTGGGGTGCCAGGCACCCGGAGTGGCCCCAGGAGCTGGCAGCCCTCGACGCGCTGAAAGCGCTCGGCCACGGGACCACGCTGGTGAACGGCGACGAGGTGGACGTCCGCGACCTGCGGAGCACGACGGACGTCCTGTTCATCCCGGGCCCCCGCGCCTGACACACTGTCGGGCATGGGGACCCGCAGCCGTAGCAGCGACGTGAAGAGAGCACCGACCGTCGTGGCCCTGGCCAACCAGAAGGGCGGCGTCGCCAAGACGACGTCGGTCGCGAGCATCGGCGCCGCGCTCGCCGAGCTCGGGCAGCGCGTCCTCCTCGTCGACCTCGACCCGCAGGCCTGCCTCACCTTCTCGCTGGGCGTCGACCCCGACACCGTCGAGCGGTCGATCCACGACGTCCTCACCGGCTCCGCCGAGCTCGGTGACGTCGTCGTCAGGTGCGAGGAAGGCATCGACCTCGTGCCATCGGCGATCGACCTCGCGGGCGCCGAGGCCATGCTGCTGCCGCGACCCGGTCGCGAGTACGTCCTGCGCTCGGCCCTCGAAGGCGCCGACACGGCATACGACGTCGTGCTGCTCGACTGCTCGCCGAGCCTCGGGGTGCTGACGCTCAACGCGCTGACGGCCGCCGACGCCCTCATCATCCCGATGCCCTGCGAGATGCTCAGCCACCGCGGTGTCGGACAGCTCCTCGACACCGTCGCCGACGTGCAGAAGATCCTCAACCGCGACCTGGAGGTGTGGGGCATCCTGCCGACCCTCTTCGACGGTCGAAGCAACCACGCGCGCGAGGTGCTCGCCGACGTGGGGGAGCGCTACGACCTGCCCGTCCTCGAGCCACCGATCCCCAAGACCGTGCGCTTCGCGGAGGCACCCGCCGTCGGCCGCTCGATCCTCACGACGGCCCGCACGTCGAAGGGCGCGCAGGCCTACCGCGAGGTCGCCGCCTCGCTGCTCGCGAGGCTGTGAGCAAGGTCCCAGACGTTCGACCGGACCCATCGACGGGGAATGAACCGTGGTGAGGGCGCGCTGCACCTGAGAGCGTCGCCACCCACCACGAAGGAGAATCCCCTTGATTTCCACCCCCGCACTGGTCGCACCGAGCGCCGGAGCCGCCTTCGAGGCCCGGACCGTCGAGCACCGCGACCTGCGAGACGACGACGTCCTCATCGACATCAAGTTCGCCGGCATCTGCCATAGCGACATCCACCAGGTCCGCGAGGAGTGGGGCAGCGCGATCTTCCCCATGGTCCCCGGCCACGAGATCGCCGGTGTCGTGTCCGCCGTCGGTGACGGTGTCACGAAGTACCAGGTCGGCGACCGCGTCGGTGTCGGCTGCATGGTCGACTCGTGCGGCGAGTGCGAGTTCTGCAAGGACGGCGAGGAGCAGTTCTGCTCCAAGGGCGCGGTCATGACCTACAACGGCAAGGGCTACGACGGCGAGCCGACCAAGGGTGGCTACGCCCAGCAGGTCGTCGTCTCCGAGCGCTTCGCCGTCCGCATCCCCGACGGCATCGAGCTCGACGTCTCCGCCCCGCTGCTCTGCGCCGGGATCACCGTGTGGTCCCCGCTGAAGCGCTGGGGCGCCGGCCCCGGCAAGAAGGTCGCCGTCATCGGGCTCGGCGGCCTGGGCCACATGGCCGTCAAGCTCGCCGCCGCCATGGGCGCCGAGGTCAGCGTGCTCAGCCGCACCGACGCCAAGAAGGGCGACGGCGAGGCGCTCGGCGCGACGCACTACTTCGCGACCGGCGACGAGGGTGTCCTCAAGGGCCTCAAGGGGACCTTCGACATCATCATCAACACGGTGAGCGCCGACCTGCCGATGCAGACCTACATCGGCCTCCTGCGCCCGCTCGGTGTCATCGCCAACGTCGGGCTGCCCACGGGCAACTACGACTTCGCGCCCGGTGCCGTCGTCGGCGGCAGCCGCGTCGTGGCCGGCTCGAACATCGGCGGAATCCCCGCGACCGCCGAGATGCTGGCCTTCTGCGCCGAGCACGGCATCGGCGCGTCGGTCGAGACGATCTCGGCCGACGAGGTCGACGCGGCCTACGACCGCGTCGTGGCCGGCGACGTGCGCTACCGCTTCGTCATCGACACCGCGACGATCAACGCCTGATCCAAACCGTCGCCCCACCGAGGGCGTATGCCGTACGGCCGGGTCCCACGAGGGCCCGGCCGTCCGCGTTCCCGGCGTCACCTGCCCCTCGAGGGGTGGGTGGCGACGTCAGTCGGTTGCGGCTGATGGTGTGGCCGTCGGGTCGAGGGCGGGGAGGCCGTCGATGGAGGTCGCGTTCTTCGTCGCACGGTAGGTCGCCAGGCCCTCGTCACCCCGGTTGCCTGCCCACCGGGTCAGTAGGTCCCGGTCGCTCTCGTGGCTCATGAACGGCACGGCATAGCCGCACGAGTCCGAGACGCGTTCGACGTCGATGACGACGACTCCCCGTGCCCCGGGGTGGTCGGCGAAGAGCCCACGGTACGAGTCGAACTCGCTTTCACCGAGCGCCACGTAGCGACCGGTCCCGTGCAGCCGCACGATGTTCGGCGGCCCCTCGAACGCGCAGAACATGACGGTGACGCGACCGTTCTCGCGCAGGTGTGCCGCGGTCTCGGAGCCGCTGCCCGTGAGGTCGAGATAGGCGACCTCGTGCTCGCCGAGCACCGCGAAGGTGCCGTCGAGGCCCTTGGGGGAGAGGTTGACGTGCCCGTCGGAGGCGAGCGGCGCCGTCGCGACGAAGAAGAGGTGCTGCGCCTCGATGAAGGCGCGCAGGCGCTCGTCGATGCGATCGTGCAGCTTCATGGGTGGGCCTCCTCGGTGCCGGCGTCTCGCCCCAGCGTAGGAGCCCGTCACGGCGCCGACCCGGGCTGACCGCAGCGTGGACCCGACCGGGTGCGCGAGCGGCCCCCCGGGCTGTGCGAAGGCCCGGGCGGACACCGTGTGGTGTCGGCCCGGGCCTCTCACGCGCTGGAGGCGACGTCAGCCGATGTGGCTCGACGTCGCTGCGTCACTCGGCAGCGGCCGTCGCGGGCGCGGACTCGCCGCGACCCGCACCACCGCGGCCGGCACCGCCACGACGGCGACGGCGCGGCGGACGCGCCCCACCCTCGGCGGCGTCGGACGCATCGTCGGGGCCGTTGCCGGCAGCAGCCGACGACTCGGAGCCACCGGCCTCGCCTGCGGCACCGGCGGCTGCAGCGCCGGCGCCACGGGTGCGACGGCGGTTGCGGCTGCGGCGGGGGCGGTTCTCGCCGCCCTCGGCGGCCGGCGTCTCACCGGCGTCGGACGAGCCGGACGAGCCGGACGAGCCGTTCGCCTCGGCGTCGCCGCGGCCGCGGTCGGAGCGCGAGCGCCCACGGTCGCCGCCACGGTCACCGCGGTCACCGCGCTCACCCCGGTCACGGTCGCCGCGACCGGCTCCGGCGCCCGCGCCGGACTTGCCGTGGCGCTTGCCCGTCTCGCCGAGGTCCTCGATCTCCTCGGCACCGAGGCCCGCGAGCTTCTGCTGCGAGCGACGCAGGCGGCCCTTGGCGTCGGTGGGGATGTCGAGGTCGCTGTAGAGGTGGTCGGAGCTCGAGTAGGTCTCCTGCGGCTCGGGGATGCCGAGGTCGAGCGTCTTGTTGATGAGCGCCCAGCGGTGCAGGTCGTCCCAGTCGACGAAGGTCACCGCGACACCGGTGTTGCCGGCGCGGGCCGTGCGGCCGATGCGGTGCAGGTAGGTCTTCTCGTCCTCGGGGCACTGGTAGTTGATGACGTGCGTGACGTTCTCGACGTCGATGCCGCGGGCCGCGACGTCGGTGGCGACGAGGATGTCGACCTTGCCGTTGCGGAAGGCGCGCAGCGCCTGCTCGCGGGCACCCTGCCCGAGGTCACCGTGGATCGCGGCAGCCGCGAAGCCACGCTCGACGAGCTCGTCGGACACCTTGGCGGCGGTGCGCTTGGTCCGGCTGAAGATGATCGTCAGCCCACGGCCGTTGGCCTGGAGCATGCGCGAGAGCATCTCGACCTTGTCCATGGCGTGCGCACGGTAGACGAACTGCTCGACGGCCTTGACCGTGTGGGCGTTCTCGTTCTCGTCGCCCATCGCCCGGATGTGCGTCGGCTGGGACATGTAGCGACGGGCGAGGGCCACGATGGCGCCCGGCATCGTCGCGGAGAAGAGCATCGTCTGGCGCGAGGCCGGCGTCAGTGACATGAGGGTCTCGACGTCCGGGAGGAAGCCGAGGTCGAGCATCTCGTCGGCCTCGTCGAGCACGACGGTGCGCGCCTGCGACAGGTCGAGGTGACCCTGCTTGGCCAGGTCGATGAGGCGGCCGGGCGTGCCGACGACGACCTCGACGCCCTTCTTGAGGGCCTCGATCTGCGGCTCGTAGGCGCGGCCGCCGTAGACGGTGAGGACGCGGACGCCGCGCTTGCGGCCGGCCCGCTCGAGGTCGCTCGCGACCTGGACGGCGAGCTCGCGCGTCGGGGCGACGGCGAGGGCCTGCGGCTTGCCCGGACGGGCCTGCTCGTCGAAGCCGGCGTCGCCGGGGGCGAGGACGCGGTTGAGGATCGGCACGCCGAACCCGAGGGTCTTGCCGGTGCCGGTCTTGGCCTGGCCGATGATGTCGTGGCCACCGAGGGCGACCGGCAGCGTCATCGCCTGGATGGGGAAGGGGTGGACGATCCCGTGCTCGGCGAGCGAGGCGACGATGTCGGGGTGGACGTCGAAGTCGGCGAAGGTCAGCTCGGGGGCGACCGGCTCCTCGGCCGCGGGGGTGAGCGGCTCGGCCGACTCGGTGGGGGCCTCGGGAGCCGTGTCCGCGACCGTCTCGGCGACGGTGGGCTCGGGCGCGTCCGTGGCGACCCCCGCGTCGGCAGGGGTCTCGTGGGGCTGGGTCATGGGCATCTCTCGATCGGCACGAGCACCCCGACGGTGCGGGAGCTCAGTGGCGCGTGACGGGCCGATCGGAGACTGTCAGGGACGGTGGGTGGCTCTCGCACTGCTTGGACGCCGTGCGGGCTCCACCGGTGCGCGGGGACTCCGCGAGCACCATCTGGGCAAACCATCGGGCCGACCGGGCACCGAGTTGTCAAGCCCAGTCTACCGGCATGCGGGCAGAACGCCCGAACTCCGTCACTAGATTGGGCGCATGAGCGACGACGCGACGCCCGGACCCCACGTCGACACGGACCATGGGAGCCGCGAGGAGAGCACCGACGAGCCCGGCTACCTCGCCGCCGTCACGGACCTGCTCGGTGCGCTCGCGTACGGCGAGCTGCGTGCCTTCAGCCAGCTGGCCAAGGACGCCGAGCTCGCGCCCACGCTGCACCACAAGTCGGCGCTCGCCGTCCTCGCCGCCCACGAGCTGAAGAACTACTCGGTGCTCACCGAGCGCCTCCAGTCCCTCGGCGTCGAGCCGGAGTCGGCCATGGAGCCGTTCGTGGCGGCCGTCGACGCCTTCCACGAGCGCACGGCCGCCTCCGACTTCCTCGAGGGACTCGTCAAGGCCTATGTCGGCGAGGGCATCGCCCAGGACTTCTACCGCGAGATCTCGCGCTACGTCGACGAGGACACGCGCGCGCTCGTCGTCAGCGTCCTCGAGGACACCGGTCAGGCCGACTTCGCGGTCACCGTCGTCCGCGAGGCCATCGCCGCCGACCCGCGCCTCGCGGGCCGGCTCGCGCTCTGGGGCCGTCGCCTCGTCGGCGAGGCCATCACCCAGGCCCAGCGCGTGGGCGTCGAGCGTGACGCGCTGGCCAGCATCCTCGTCGGGGCCCCCGGGCGTGCCGGGGCCGACCTCGCCGAGCTCGGCCGCATGTTCGCCCGCCTCACCGACGAGCACTCCCGCCGGATGGAGCGCCTCGGCCTGTCCGCCTGAGAGGGCGTATGCCGCCCTCCCGGCCACCGACGGAGGCCGCGGTCCCTCGGACCGGGCGACACGGCATACGCCACGGGGTGGGCGGACATGCCGAAGGGCCCGACCGCGTGCGGTCGGGCCCTTCGGTCGTGCGGTCGGTCAGACCGACTTGTGGCTCATGCGGCCGTAGAGAACGATGATGATCGCCGCCACGATGGCGCCGAGGATCAGCGGGATCCACGCGATGCCCGAGTTGTTGGAGTAGCCGAGCTGGCGCACGACGAACGTCACGAGGACGTTGGCGACGATGCCGATGAGGATCGTCACGACGAGCGAGATGTTCTGCTTGCCGGGGAGGATCAGACGGCCGAGTGCACCGATGATGGCACCGACGATGATGGCCCCGATGATTGTTCCGATCATGTGACGCTCCTTCTGGCCGCCACAGGGCGACCGCTTGGTCCGCGAGGGGCGCGGACAACACATGCGACGAGATCAATGTCCCATCGCGTGGGGCTGGTGTGGTGGATGTGGCGCCTGCCAATTCCACGGGGATTCGCCCGCGAGGGGACGAAGGGGACGAGCGACCCGGGTCGGGAGCTCGTCCGAAAGCGTCAGCGCGTCTGGCGGTTGCCGGTGATCATGCCGTAGCCGACGATGAGCGCGGCTGCGACGACGACGCCGATGAGGCCGGAGATCCAGTCGATCCCCTTGGTGTCGTTGACACCGGTGGCCTTGTAGTAGATGAACGCGCCGATCAGGGAGCCGATGGCACCGAGGATGACGGTGAGCAGGACACTCATGTCCTGCTTCCCAGGGAGCACCAGCCGGGCGAGCGGTCCCACGATCGCACCCGCGACGAGGGCGGCAAGGATGGTTCCGATCATGTCTACGCTTCCTCCTTCGAGCCCGCAGGACGGGCGGCGACGACCCGGCGATCCCGGCTCGTTCCTCCACCTTGTACCCGCATGGTCGCTCCGGGCCACACCCCGACGGAGGACGTGTCGGGACGCCGTCTCGGCGGGCATGACGAAGGCCGCCGACCGTGGTGGTCGGCGGCCTTCGTCATGCCCGGACGGCCCGTCCTCGGGCGGTGGTCCTCCGGCGGGTCGCGGCGGTCGCCGTGGCCGGTACCGGGAATGTCGGCGGGGTCGTGCTCCTCGGACGCGTTCAATGAGCGCCGAAGCCGACCCCCGACTTGCGCTCGGCACCCGTCGTCACGTAGCCGATCGAGGCGGACGGGACCATGATGCGACCGCCCTTGTCGTCGGTCAGCTCGAGGGCCTCGGAGCCGAGCGACGCCTTGACGGCGGCGAAGATCTCGTCGCTGCTCTGGGTCGTCTCGAAGGTGATCTCGCGTGCCACGTTCTGCACGCCGATGCGGACCTCCACGTCAAACCTGCTTTCTCAGTTCTGGTGGACGCGGTCGACCGCGTCCTGTCGTCACCTTAACGAGCCGGCGTGCCGACCGATTCCCTGGCCGCGCCGCCGGGCCTGTCGCCCTCGTCGCCGCGGCCCTCGCCCCGTCCGACGACCGGGAACGCACCGAAGCCGCGGCGGATGAGCGCGGCGGTGAGGCGCACGGCCGTCTCCTTGGAGAGCGTCGCCTCGTGGGTCAGCCAGTGGCGGGCCGACGTCTGCGCCAGGCCGACGAAGGCCACGCCGACGAGGACGGCCTCCTCTTGGTCCATCGAGGTCTCGCTGCGGATGATCTCGGCCATCGCCTCGGCGCACGTGAGGTCGATCTGGTCGAGACGGCGGCGCACCTCGGGCTCGTTGGCGAGGTCGGACTCGAAGATGAGCCGGAACGCCGCGCCCTCCTGGCCGACGAAGTCGAAGTAGGCGCGCGTCATCGTGTTGATGCGGGCCTTGTTGTCCGACAGGGCCAGGGCGTCGCGAACGAGCTCCTCGAGCTCGCCGGTGTGCTGGTCGATGAGCGCGAGGTAGAGCTCGAGCTTGCCGGGGAAGTGCTGGTAGAGCACCGGCTTGGACACCCCGGCCCGCGCCGCGATGTCGTCCATCGCGGCAGCGTGGTAGCCGTTCTCGACGAAGACGCCGAGCGCGGCGTCGAGCAGCTGGGCGCGCCGCTCCGATCGGGGCAGCCGCTGGCCGCGGCCCGGCGGGGTGGTCTCGTCTGCCATGCGGATCCTCTTCGGGTGTGGGCGCGTTGCTCGTCGGTCCTCGGCGTCCGCCCCCGCAGACGACCGTGTCCGTCTCACCATACCGAGCAGTACGGTGAGGGCATGTCGACGGATCCGCTGGTCAAGACGGGTCGGGCGCTCAGCAAGGCCGAGACGACGAGGTACGCCCGCCACGTGCTGCTGCCCGACGTGGGCCGCGACGGGCAGGAGCGCCTGGCCGCCGCCCGGGTGCTCGTCGTCGGTGCCGGTGGTCTCGGGTCGCCCGCGCTGCTCTACCTCGCCGCGGCGGGGATCGGCACGATCGGCGTCGTCGACGCCGACGTCGTGGACCTCACCAACCTCCACCGCCAGGTCATCCACTCGGACGCCGACATCGGTCGACTCAAGACCGAGTCCGCGGAGGCCGCCGTCCACCGCGTCAACCCGCACGTCCAGGTGGTCCGACACGACGTCGCGCTCGACTCGGGCAACGCCCTGGGGATCATCGGCGACTACGACCTCGTCGTCGACGGCACCGACAACTTCCCGACCCGCTACCTCGTCAACGACGCCTGCGTCATGCTCGGCAAGCCGCACGTGTGGGGCTCGATCCTCCGTTTCGACGGCCAGGTCTCGGTGTGGTGGGCCGGTCAGGGGCCGTGCTACCGCTGCGTCTTCCCCGACCCACCGCCGCCCGGTTCGGTGCCGAGCTGCGCCGAGGGCGGCGTGCTCGGGGTCCTGTGCGCCGTCATCGGGTCGATCCAGTCGACCGAGGCGATCAAGCTCCTGCTCGGCATCGGCGAGCCGCTCGTCGGCCGGCTCGTGGTCCACGACGCGCTGCGCCAGACCTGGGACACCCTGACGGTCAGGGCCGACCCCGAGTGCCCGGTCTGCGGCGACCAGCCGACCGTCACCGAGCTCATCGACTACGTCGAGTTCTGCGGCGTGCCCGGTGCCGCCGCCCTCGACGAGGGCGACCTGCCGACGGTCACCGTCCACGACATGGTGGGCGAGCTCGCCGCCGACGAGCCGCCCCTGCTCGTCGACGTGCGCGGCGACGAGGAGCGGGCCATCGCCTCGATCCCCGGCGCCGTCGCGATCCACCTCGACCGCTTCCGGTCCGGGGAGGCGTTCGACGAGCTGCCCACGGACAGAAGGGTGCTCATCCACTGCAAGGTGGGTGGCCGATCGGCCGAGGCGACTCGGCTCGCGCTGCGCGCGGGGCTCACGGACGTCGCGAACGTCGAGGGCGGCATACTCGCCTACCTCCGGGAGATCGACCCGAGCCAACCCGAGTACTGAGAGGACGCCCGTGCCGCTGGAGGACCACGCCGAGCGCGTGCTCGACCTCGTCGCGACCATCCCCGAGGGGCGGGTGCTCGCCTACGGCGACATCTCCAAGCGCCTCGGCGGCATGGGTCCGCGCACGGTGGGCACCGTGATGAGCCGCTACGGGTCCGACCTGCCGTGGTGGCGGGTCATCCGCTCCGACGGTCGGCCGCCGCAGGGCCTCGAGGACGAGGCCCTCGAGCACTGGCGGGCCGAGGGGACGCCCATGGTGGGCGGGCTCGTCGAGGGTGGCCGCGCCGACATGGGCCGGGCACGCTGGGACTTCGGCGGAGCGCCGGCGGCGTCCGGTGCCACCAGGGGAGCGGGGCCGCGCGGCGGGCTGCACCACATCGAGATCTGGGTCGACGACATCACCGCCGCCACGCGCGAGTGGGGCTGGCTGCTCGGACGGCTCGGCTACCACCTCGGTGACGACTGGGGGCACGGCCAGGCGTGGGAGCTCGGCTCGCTCTACGTCGTCGTCGAGGCCGGCCCCGACGTCGTCGCCGGACGCCATGAGCGCACCCGCGCGGGCCTGAACCACTGTGCTTTCCATGGCGGTTCGCGCGCCGAGGTCGACGCGCTCGTCGACGCCTGCGGCGAGGGCGGCTGGACGCTGATGTTCGCCGACAGCCACCCGCATGCCGGTGGCGCGCAGCACTACGCCGCCTACCTCGAGAGCGGCGAGGGCTTCGAGGTCGAGGTCGTCGCGGCTGACACCTGACGCGGGATCCCGGACGCACGGTCCCGTCCGGACGTCGGGACCCCTGCCGGGACCTTCGGCCCTGCCGGTCCGGGCCGCGGCGCGTGAGGGTGGGAGAGCGGCCCGTGGCTGCGGGTCGCTCACGAGGGTGACGCCACGTCGTCAGCCAGGTCACCAGGGAGACGGTCCGATGGTCACGTCCACGTACGCCTCTGCGCCGGGCAGCGCGAGCGCCGCGGTGACGGGGTCGGACCCGTCGTGGGCCCGCCTCTACCGGATCGGTGGGGTCTGCGGCGGGTGCCTTCGTCGTCATGGTGACGGCCGGCATCGTCCTGGCCGTGGCGGCTCCGGCCGCGCCCACCGAGGGCGGCTGGGCCACGCTCGCCCACATCGCCGCGCACCGATCGCTCTCTACGGGGTCCTGCTGCCGATCTGGATGGCCGCAGTGGCCTGGCACCTCTACCGGCTCGGTCGCCAGAGAGTGGTCAAGACTTGATTTGTTCCAGACAAGCCGGGAGACTCGGGGCATGACCGGAGCCGACGTCGAGGTGCAGCTGCGCGAGTCCGGGATGCGCGTCACGCGCCAGCGCGTCGCCGTCCTCTCGGTCCTGCACGACCACCCGCACACCGACACCGACACGGTCATCCGGCGCGTTCGCGAGGTCGCCGGCGACGTGTCCCACCAGGCCGTCTACGACGTCCTGCGCGCCCTCACGGACGCAGGACTCGTGCGCCGCATCCAGCCGACGGGCTCCGTCGCCCGCTACGAGGTGCGCGTCGGCGACAACCACCACCACGTCGTGTGCCGCTCGTGCGGCTCCATCGCCGACGTCGACTGCGCCGTCGGCCACGCCCCCTGCCTCACGGCATCCGACCCCCACGGATTCGTGATCGACGAGGCCGAGGTGACGTACTGGGGCATCTGCCCCGAGTGCGCCGCCGAGGCCGCCTCCTGAAGTTGCCCACCCCAGAAAGAGAAGGACGTCCTCGTGTCTGAGCTCCACCAGCCCAACGCCGAAGTCGGCGAGATGAACGAGCCGGAGGCCAGCAAGTGCCCCGTGGCCCACGACCGGTCGACCCGCCCCGCGGGCACGAGCAACGAGGACTGGTGGCCCAACCGCCTCAACCTCAAGATCCTCGCCAAGAACCCCGCGGTCGCCAACCCGCTCGGTGAGGACTTCGACTACGCCGCGGCCTTCACCAGCCTCGACCTCGCCGCCGTCAAGGCCGACATCGCGGCCGTGCTCACCGAGTCGCAGGACTGGTGGCCCGCCGACTTCGGCCACTACGGCCCGTTCATGATCCGCATGGCCTGGCACAGCGCCGGCACCTACCGCGTGCAGGACGGTCGCGGCGGCGCGGGTGCCGGGCAGCAGCGTTTCGCCCCGCTCAACTCCTGGCCCGACAACGGCAACCTCGACAAGGCCCGCCGCCTGCTGTGGCCGGTCAAGAAGAAGTACGGCCAGAAGCTCTCGTGGGCCGACCTCATCGTCCTCACCGGCAACGTCGCCCTCGAGTCGATGGGTTTCGAGACGTTCGGCTTCGGCGGCGGACGCGAGGACGTCTGGGAGCCGGACGCCGACGTCTACTGGGGCTCGGAGGCCGAGTGGCTCGGCGACGAGCGCTACACCGGCGACCGCGACCTCGAGAACCCGCTCGCCGCGGTCCAGATGGGGCTCATCTACGTCAACCCCGAGGGTCCCAACGGCAACCCGGACCCCCTGCAGTCCGCCCGCGACATCCGCGAGACGTTCGGCCGCATGGCGATGAACGACGAGGAGACCGTCGCCCTCATCGCCGGTGGTCACACCTTCGGCAAGACGCACGGCGCCGCCGACCCGCTGAAGTACGTCGGCACCGAGCCAGAGGGTGCCCCGCTCGAGGAGCAGGGCCTCGGCTGGAAGCAGTCCTACGGCACCGGCAAGCTCCAGGACGCCATCACGTCCGGCCTCGAGGTCACGTGGACGCCCACGCCGACGCAGTGGGACAACACCTTCTTCGACGTGCTCTTCGGTCACGAGTGGGAGCTGTCGCAGAGCCCCGCGGGCGCGGCCCAGTGGGTCGCCAAGGATGCCGAGGCGATCATCCCGGCCCCGAACGAGGGCGGCGCCAAGCGCCTGCCCACGATGCTGACGACCGACCTGGCCCTGCGCGTCGACCCGGCGTACGAGAAGATCTCGCGCCGCTTCCACGAGAACCCGGCCGAGTTCGCCGACGCCTTCGCGCGTGCCTGGTTCAAGCTGACCCACCGCGACATGGGCCCGGTCGAGCGCTACCTCGGCCCCGAGGTGCCGCAGGAGGAGCTGCTGTGGCAGGACCCGCTCCCCACCGCCGCCGGTGAGCCGATCGGTGCCGACGACATCGCGACGCTCAAGCAGGCCATCGCCGACTCCGACCTCACCGTCACCCAGCTCGTCAAGGCCGCGTGGGCGTCCGCGTCGACGTTCCGCAGCAGCGACAAGCGCGGTGGCGCCAACGGTGCCCGCGTGCGCCTCGAGCCACAGAGCGGCTGGGACGTCAACGACCCGGCCGAGCTCGCGACCGTCCTGCGCGCCCTCGAGGGCATCCAGGCCGACTTCAACGGCCGTGGCGGCGCCACCGTCTCGCTCGCCGACCTCATCGTCCTCGGCGGCAACGTCGCGGTCGAGCAGGCCGCTGCTGCAGGCGGCGTCACGGTCGAGGTGCCCTTCCGCGCCGGCCGCGTCGACGCCACGCAGGAGCAGACCGACGTCGAGTCGTTCGGCTACCTCGAGCCGCGGCACGACGGCTTCCGCAACTACGTCGGCAAGCCCGGTCGCGTGCCGGCCGAGTACCTCCTCGTCGACCGTGCCAACCTGCTCGGCCTCTCGGCCCCGCAGATGACGGTCCTCGTCGGCGGCCTGCGCGTCCTCGGCGCCAACACGGGTGGCTCGACGACCGGTGTCCTCACCGACCGCGTCGGCACGCTGACGAACGACTTCTTCGTCAACCTGCTCGAGCTCGGCACGACGTGGACCGCTGCGAACGAGGGCGGCGACACGTTCACCGCGACGAACGCCGCCGGCGAGCAGACGTGGACCGGCAGCCGCGTCGACCTGCTCTTCGGCTCCAACTCCGAGCTGCGCGCCCTCGCCGAGGTCTACGCGAGCGACGACGCCGCCGAGAAGTTCGTCCACGACTTCGTCGCTGCCTGGTCGCAGGTCATGGAGGCCGACCGCTTCGACGTCAGGTGACGGCCTGAAGCACCGCACGGGGCCCGGGATGGCGTATGCCGTCCCGGGCCCTTCGCGTGCCCGCAAGCGCCGCGGGCGGCTGGGTCGAGGTCGGGTCACCGAGGGCCTGGGTCCCCGCCGAGACGGGAACGGGGCGCGTCCGCCGGGACGGGGCTGACGGCATACGCCATCGGGTCGTGCGCGGGTGTCGGTCGGGCGTGATGGAATCCTCCGGTGGTCATCCTCCGTCGAGCTCCCGCCCTCGCCCCGGCGCAGGTGCGGCTCGACGAGCGGCAGCAGGCCGCGCTCGACTCCTCGGCCCGGGTGCTGCGGGTCCTCGGCGGGCCGGGCACCGGCACGTCGACCGTCGCGGTCGAGCTCGTCGTCGACGCCGTGCGCCGTCAGGGGCTGCGGGCCGACTCGTGCCTCGTGCTCACCTCGAGCCGCAGCGCGGCCGGCGCGCTGCGCCAGCAGGTCACGGAGCGGCTCGGCGGCACGTCCACCGAGTCGCTCGCCCGGACGTGGCAGGCCTTCGGCTTCGGGGTGCTCCGGGCCGAGGCGGCGCTGCGTGGCGACCCACCGCCTCGGCTGCTCAACGGCCCCGAGCAGGACGTCATCCTGCGCGACCTGCTCGCCGGGCACGCGTCGGGGGAGGTGCGCGGGCCGGCATGGCCTGAGCAGCTGCGCGAGGCGCTTACGACCCGCGGCTTCCGCAACGAGCTGCGCGACCTGCTCATGCGCTCGGTCGAGCTGGGGCAGGGCCCCGACGGTCTCGCTCGTCTCGCCGACGAGCACGACCGGCCCGAGTGGGCTGCGGCGGCGCACGTGCTGCGCGAGTACGACCAGGTCACCTCGTTCAGCCGGCACGGCTCCTACGACCCCGCGTGGGTGCTCACCGCGGTGGCCGAGCTGCTCGACGACGACCCGTCGGCACTCGACCGGCTGCACGAGCGCATCCGCCTCGTCGTCGTCGACGATGCCCAGGAGCTGACGTCGGCAGCGGCGCGGCTGCTGCGCGTCGTCGCCGGTGCCGGTGGCCCTCGGGTGGTGCTCCTCGGCGATCCCGACGTCGCCGTCCAGACCTTCCGCGGCGCCGACCCGCGCTTCCTCGCCGACGGCTGGACCGACCTCGCGGGGAGCGGGCGCGACCCCCGCTTCGTCGGCGGGCTCTTCGACCTCATCGACGACGCCGGTGACGGTGCGAGCGAGACCGTCGTCCTCGACCGGACCTACCGGCTCGGCGCGGCCATGGTGGGGGTGGCCGACCGGGTCTCGCGGCGCATCGGGGCGCTCGGCGGCGGCGAGCAGCGCCGGATGTCGTCGGCGACCGGCGACCCGTCGCGGGGCACCGTCGAGGTGGCCCTGCTGCGGTCCGCCGCCCAGGAGACGGCTCACGTCGCGGCACTGCTGCGCCGGGCGCACCTCGTCGAGGGCGTGCCCTGGACCGACATGGCCGTCATCGTGCGCGGATCGGGCCGCGCCGACGCGATGCGTCGCCTGCTCGGGCAGGCCGGGGTGCCGGTCGAGGCCGGGAGCGCCGAGACGCCGGTGCGCGACGAGAGCGCGGTGCGCCCGCTGCTGCACCTGCTCGACGAGAGCATCGCCATCGCCCGCGCCGAGCACCGCGGCGAGAGCCACGTCATCGACCCCGTGCGGGCCGCCGACCTCGTGCTGTCGCCGGTCGGGGGGAGCGACACCGTCGGTCTGCGGCGGCTGCGGCGACTGCTCCGGCAGGACGAGCTCGCCTCCGGGGGTGGGCGATCGAGCGACGAGCTGCTCGCCGAGCTGCTCCAGTCACAGCCCCGCGCCCGGATGCTCGGGCCGACCGCCCGGCCCGCCGAACGCATCGCGACGGCGCTCGCCGCAGGCGCCGCGGCGGCGAGAGTCGCCGACGACGGCCGGTGGGCGCGCGGGGTCACGGCCGAGTCCGTGCTCTGGGCCATCTGGCAGGGCGCGGGGGTTGCCGACGGATGGCGGCGGCAGGCGCTCTCCGGAGGCACGTCGGGCGAGCGGGCCGACCGCGACCTCGACGCCGTGCTCGCGCTCTTCGACGCGGCGGGCGCCTTCGTCGACCGGCTGCCGACCGCCGGCCCCGACAAGTTCCTCGAGCACATCCAGGGCCAGGACGTCCCCGGCGACACCCTGCTCGTCGGCGGTCAGTCCGGTGGCCGGGTCGCGCTGCTGACGCCGCAGACCGCCGCCGGCCGGGAGTGGCGCATCGTCGTCGTCGCGGGCGTGCAGGAGGGCGTGTGGCCCGACCTGCGCCTGCGCGGCTCGGTCCTCGGGTCCGAGGACCTCGTCGACGTCGTCGCCCAGCGGCCGCTCGGCTTCCGCGCCGCCCAGGCCGCGGTGCGCTACGACGAGACGCGCCTCTTCCTCGTCGCCGTCACCCGCGCCACCGAGCGGCTGCTCGTCACCGCCGTCGGCAACGAGGACGAGCAGCCGTCGGTCTACCTCGACCTCGTCGACCCGCCTGCCACGACGCGTCTGGCCGACGAGGTGCGCCCGCACTCCGAGGTGGCGCGCACCATGGCCCTGCCGGGGCTCGTCGGAGAGCTGAGGCGCGAGGCCGTCAGCCCCGACCCCGGCGTCGCCGAGCCGGCCCTCAACCTGCTCGCAGCCGCGGCGCGCGAGGGCGTGCGCGGGGCCGACGCGACCTCGTGGTGGGCGCTCCGGTCGGTCACGAGCGAGCGTCCCGTGCGCCGACCCGACGAGCCCGTGCCCGTGTCGCCGTCGAAGGTCACCTACTTCGCCGAGTGCGGGCTGCGCTGGTTCCTCACGTCGGTCGGTGGCGAGGGCGTGTCCCTCGGCGCAGCCTCCGTCGGCACCTTCGTCCACGACATCGTCGCCGAGCTGCCCGACGCGCCGCTCGAGGAGCTGAAGCACGAGGTCGACGCACGGTGGGGACGCCTCGGGCTCAAGCCCGGCTGGGTCACCGACCGCACCCACCAGGAGGCGCACGACATGGTGGCGCGGTTCGTGGCCTACCGGTCCGCCGCCGAGCGCGACTGGGAGCGCGTCGGGATCGAGTCCGACTTCCGGGTCGAGGTGGGGCGCGCCGTCGTGGCCGGGCGCGTCGACCGCATCGAGCGCGACGCCGAGGGCCGCCTGCGCATCGTCGACCTCAAGACCGGCAAGTCCAAGCCGACCAAGGCCGAGCTGGCCCAGCACGGCCAGCTCGGGGCCTACCAGGTGGCCGTCGAGGAAGGCGGGTTCCACGCGCTCGGAGACCGCAGTGCCGGGGCGGCGCTCGCCTTCATCGGCAAGGGAGGGCTCTCCGGGCTCAAGCCGAGCGTGCTGCCACAGCCACCGCTCGCGAGCAGCGACGACCCGACGTGGGCACGGACGCTCGTGCAGGAGACCGCCGAGGGGATGGGGGCGGCCGAGTTCCGGGCTGCGCAGGGCAAGGCCTGCGAGACCTGCCCGGTGCGGTCGTCGTGCCCCGTCCAGCCCGAGGGAGACGCCCTGTGACGACGACCGAGGCGCGCCCCGCGACGACGGTGGCGCACAGTGCGTTCGACATCGCGACGGCGCTCGAGATGCCGCCGCCCACGGCCGAGCAGGCCGCCGTCATCGAGGCGGGTGCCCGCCCGCTGCTCGTCGTCGCCGGCGCGGGCTCGGGCAAGACCGAGACGATGGCGGCGCGCGTCGTGTGGCTCGTCGCCAACGGCCTCGTCGACCCTGACCAGGTGCTCGGCCTGACCTTCACGCGCAAGGCCGCGGCCGAGCTCTCCCAGCGCATCGCCAAGCGCCTGCGAGGCCTCGAGCGGGCCGGCATCTGGACGCCGCCCGCCGACGACGGCACGGGCGCCGAGGTGCTCGGCGGCACGCCCACCGTCTCCACCTACCACGCGTATGCCGGCCGGCTCGTCCGCGAGCACGCCCTCCGGGTGGGCATCGAGCCGGAGTTCCGCATCCTCACCGAGGCCGGGGCGTGGCAGCTGGCTGCCGAGGCGGTGTCGCGCTGGGACGGTCCGATGGACGACGTCGTCAAGAGCGAGGCGACCGTCATCCAGGCCGTCATGGCGCTCGCCGGCGAGATGGCCGAGCACGTGCGCACGCCCGTCGACGTGATGGACCATCTTGACGCCGTGCTCGCGCGCCTCGACGCCCTGCCCGACGGCGAGGGCCGTGGGTCGCTCACCGCCGCGCGAGACGCGGTCGCCGTCCTGCGCGAGCGCCGCACGGTCCTGCCGATCGTCGAGGCCTTCCTCGCGCTCAAGCGCGAGCGCGAGTCCCTCGACTTCGCCGACCAGATGGCCATCGCGGCCCGGCTCACCCGTTCGGTGCCGGCCGTCGGCGAGATCGAGCGCGAGCGGTTCCGGGCCGTGCTGCTCGACGAGTTCCAGGACACGTCCGAGGCGCAGCTCGAGCTGCTCCGCTCGCTCTTCCACCACTCCGGGGTGGCGCTGACCGCCGTCGGCGACCCCAACCAGTCGATCTACGGCTGGCGCGGCGCGAGCGCGACCACCCTGCTGCGCTTCCCGTCCGAGTTCGGCGGCGACGAGGGCCCCGCCGACGTCCTGCCGCTGTCGACGAGCTGGCGCAACGACTCGCTCATCCTCGATGCGGCCAACGCCGTGGCCGCGCCGCTCGCGACCGAGCACGTGCAGCCGCTGCGGCCTCGGCCGGGCGCCGGGGGGGGCACGATCGAGGTGGCGCGGCTCGGGACCGCCGAGGAGGAGGCCGACCACCTCGCGGCCTGGATCGCCGCGCAGTGGTTCAGCCCGAGCGGCCGGCGCACCGGCCGCAGCGCGGCCGTGCTGTGCCGGCGACGCTCGACCTTCCCCGTCGTCCTCGAGGCGCTGCGCCGCCACCAGCTGCCCGTCGAGGTCGTCGGCCTCGGTGGCCTGCTCGTCACCCCCGAGGTCAGCGACCTCGTCGCCGCTCTGTGGGTGGTGCAGGACCCCAGCCGCGGCGACCAGCTGATGCGCCTGTTGACCGGGCCCGTCGTCCGTCTCGGCGCGGCCGACCTGGCCGGGCTGTGGGCGTGGGCGCGTGAGCTGCACCGGCGAACGCCCCGCGTCGGGGCCGCCACCTCGACCGCACCCGACCAGCCGGCGCCCGGCGGCCCCGGCGCAGTCGCCGCGCAGGGGAGCCCGGGATCCGGGCCCTCCGGAGGCCAGACACCCACGGGCGACGGCGCTCCGGCGGACGGCGTCGTGGCGGAGGTGGCGGGTGCCGCTGGCGGCACGGCGTCAGCCGATGACCGCCGGGGCTCCGACCTCGCGGCCGACAGTGCCGACACCGCCACGCTCGTCGAGGCCCTCGACGACCTGCCTCGCGCCGGGTGGACCGGACGCGACGGCGCCCGCATCGGCGACGAGGCACTGGCCCGGCTGCACGACCTCGGCGACGTCGTGCGGCGGCTCCGTCGGCTCACGGCGCTGCCCCTCGTCGACCTCGTCGCTGAGGCCGAGGTCGCGATCGGGCTCGACATCGAGGTGCTCTCGCGGCCCGAACACACGGCCTCGACCGCCCGCGTGCACCTCGACGCCTTCGCCGACGTCGCGGCGCGCTATGCCACGACCGCCGATCGACCCACCCTGTCCGGCTTCCTCAGCTGGCTCGACGCCGCCCGCGACCAGGAGCGCGGTCTCGACGCCGGGCACACCGAGTCCGACGCCGACGCCGTCCAGGTCCTGACCGTGCACGCGGCCAAGGGGCTCGAGTGGGACGTCGTCGCGGTCCCGACCCTCGTCGAGGGAGTCTTCCCCGCGCACGGCGCGACAGCGGTGGCGCCCGTCGCCGACAGCGAGCCCACGGCATACGCCTGCTCGGGGGAGGTCAAGGACAAGGGCTGGCTCATCGGGCTCGACTCGCTGCCCTACGACCTGCGCGGCGACCGAGCCGGCCTGCCGCACCTCGACTGGCGCGGGGTGCCCGACCGCAAGGCGCTGAGCGCCGCCATCGACGCGTTCGTGCTCGACGGTGGGCGTCATGCCGTGGCCGAGGAGCGGCGCCTCGCCTACGTCGCGCTGACGCGCGCACGGTCCGCGATGCTCCTGACGACCCACCTGTGGGGCTCGGCGAAGAAGACGCTGTCGGTGCCGTCACGCTTCATCACCGAGGTCGAGGAGACCCTGCCCGGATCCGTCGTGCGCACCGCCTGGGCGCCGGACCCCGAGCCGGTCGTCGACGACAAGGGCAAGGCGTCGGCACCGACCAACCCGCACCTGGCCGTCCCGATCTCACAGCTGTGGCCGCATGACCCGATGGGGGCGAGGCGCGCCGGCCTGCTCGACGCGCACCGACGGATCGCCGCCCTCGTGGACGCGGGTCCTACTGTGCCGCAAGGGGATCCGCGCGTCGACGACCTTCGCATTCTGCTCGCCGAGCAGGCGGCCCGGCGGTCTCGTGATGAGTCCGTCGTCGACGTCCCGCGCCACCTCTCGGCGTCCGCGGTCGTCTCGCTGGCCCGGGACGCGGAGGCGTTCGCGATGTCCCTCCGGCGTCCGATGCCGAGCCCGCCGGCCGTCGCCGCGCGGCAGGGCACGGCCTTCCACGCGTGGATCGAGGAGCACTACGCGCGCGCCGCGTTCGTCGACCTGCTCGACCTCCCAGGCAGCGCCGACGAGGGGGCAGCCGACGACGGCGACCTGGACGGGATGAAGGAGCGCTTCCTCGCCAGCGAGTGGGCCGACCGCATCCCCGAGGAGATCGAGATGTCGATCGAGACGGTCATCGACGGGATCGCCGTCCGCGGCCGGGTCGACGCCGTCTTCCCTCGCGACGACGGCGGTTGGACGGTCGTCGACTGGAAGACGGGCGCCAGGCCGACCGGGCGCGACGCGACCGTCCGCGCGCTCCAGCTCGCGGCGTATGCCGTCGCCTTCGCCCGGCTGCGCGGCGTCGACCCGTCGCTCGTCGACGCGGCGTTCTACTACGCGGGCGAAGGTGTCACGGTGCGTCCCGACCTCCCGGGCGAGGGCGTCCTCGTCGACCTGCTCCGCACCCTCCCCGACTAGCTCACTCGAGTGAGCGCCCCGTCCCACTCGAGTGGCCGCCCCGTCACACCGATCCGGTCCGTCCGTGTGGGACCGGTGGGGTGCCGGGGCCACTCGACGGGAGTGACGGGTGGGGTCTCGGGGCCACTCGACGACGCGGCCTGGGCCCGTCAGCTGCGCGCGTCGTGCGCGGGGTGCTCGGGACGGTGCTCGACCGGCACGAAGTCGGAGGCGCCCTCGTGGAGGTCGAGCACGCCGTCGGCGTCCTCGGGCAGGGCCTCGACCTCGTCGATCTCGAAGGTGGAGGCGTCGGCGTCCGCGGCCGTGAGCGGCACGGGCTGGGACTCCTCGACGGTCTCGTCGTGCCACGGTGACCGGTCCGGCTCGGCCGTCCCGTCGGGGACCGCTGGCATGTCGTCGGCGGCGACGGCGTCACCCGGTGCCGCATCGGCCGTCTCCGGCGACGTCGTGGGCGCCTCGGCGTCCCCGGCGGTCCAGTCATCGGGGGCCTCCGGCTCGTCGAGCAGCGAGGTCATCGAGATCGCCTGGGTCGCGCCGAGCATCGGGAAGGGCACGTGCGGCTGGGTCGCGTCCCACTCGGGCTCGGGCCGCTCGGGGTCGTCGGGGTCGAGGACCGCTGCGGCGCGCTCTCGCGCCTGTCGGGTGCGCTCGCTGCGCTCGGCGTCCTCCTGCGCGTGACGACGGTCGTCGTCCTCGACCTGGCCGTCGAGGGCGCGCAGCTCGTCGGCGGTGCGCTCGACGACGTCGAGCTGGCCCGAGGCGAGGGCCTGGAGCAGGGTCCGCAGCGGCGCCATCTCGGCCGCGAGCCGGGCCCGGCGCACGAGGTGCACGTCAGGTCGCTCGATGCGCGACTCGGCGTAGGCCTCGAGCACGGCATCGAGCGTCTCGGCCGGCGCGAGACTGGCGAGCTCGGCGAAGTCGTCCGCCGGGTCGCCGATGCGGCTGGCCTCCCAGGCCAGGACGCCACGCACGTGACCGCTCGACGAGTCGTCGTCGTCGTCGAACGACGCGAGGACGTTCTCGCCGGTGAAGGTGCCGTGGACCGTGCTCGGCGCGAAGCGCCACAGCGAGACGTCCTCGAGCGCGTGCTCCCACCGCGTGAGGAGCCCGGTGGGCACGTGCCCCGTCGCCGCGGCCCGGTCGAGCTCGGAGAGCTGGCGGCGGCGGTACGCCTCGGCGTCGTACGAGGGTCGCCCGGCCTCCTCGTAGAGCAGGTGCTCGACGTTGTGGATGTGCGCGAGGGTGCGACCCACCTCGGCCGTCAACGGGCCAGGACGGAGCCCCGCGAAGTCGAGGGGTCGACCGGGCACGCGCAGGTAGACGGCCGCTCGGCCCTCCGGCACCTGGGCGAGGCCGCGGACCATCGGCATGGCCACGTCGAGCCGGCGCCCGAGCAGGCCAGACAGGGCGGAGATGTCGTCGAGCATCGCGCCGGCCGCCGACGTGCACGGCGCCTTGACGACCCAGCGGCGGTCCTGGCTGTCCTGGACGTAGGCGATCTCGAAGTGGTCGCCGGGACGGCCCGGGACACCCTCCACCGTCACCGGGTCGAGGCCCGGCACGGCCGAGCTCGCCAGGGCGGCGAGGAAGAGCGGGCTGCGCGTCACGTGTCCACCGTAGGTCGAGCAGCGCGCCGAGCGTGGGAGGCGACGCCCGCGCCGGTCGGTTCGGTGCAGGCTCGACACCGGTGCGCCGGTGCCGGCTCGCCGCCCTAGGGTGGGTCGCGTGGCAGTGACCGACGAGACCCTGGCCGACCTCGCGCTCTCGCGCAGCTCACTGGACCGGGTGGCGCTCGAGCGTCGGCGGCCCGAGGTCCTCACCGAGCTGCTCGACGACCCGCAGACCCGGGTCGCCGAGGTCCGGGGTGACCGCATGCAGGTGTCGGCTCCAGACGGCGCAGAGGCGGCCGGTGACGACGGTCTGACGCTCGTCCTGCGCGCCCCCGAGCCCGAGGACCACGCCCGGCTCGGACTGCACCTCGGCCGCGACGGCGACGGGACGGCATACGTGGGCGTCGTCTCGACGGACGACGGGAGCGCGGCCGACGAGGACCGGCCGCCGGAAGGCTGGCTCACGCTGCGTCAGGCGGGCGAGGCGCTCGCACCCCGCGACGCAGGCGTCTTCACGACCGCGCTGGCACTGGCCAACTGGCACGCGACGCACCGCTTCTGCCCTCGCTGTGGCGCCCCGACCCATCCCCGCCAGGGTGGCTGGGTGCGGCGCTGCGAGCGCGAGGGCAGCGAGCACTATCCGCGCACCGACCCGGCGGTCATCATGTCGGTCGTCGACCCGGACGACCGGCTGCTGCTGGGGCGGGGGGCGCACTGGCCGGAGGGTCGTTTCTCGGTGCTCGCCGGCTTCGTCGAGCCGGGGGAGTCGTTCGAGTCCGCGGTCGCCCGCGAGGTCGCCGAGGAGGTCGGCATCTCCGTCGAGGCGGCGCACTACCTCGGCAACCAGCCGTGGCCGTTCCCCTCGTCGGTGATGATCGGATTCCAGGCGACGACGCGCGAGACCGAGCTGACGATCGACCCCGTCGAGATGGCCGAGGCGCGCTGGGTGAGCCGTGAGGAGTACCGCGACCTGCTCCGCGACGGCTCGATCCGCACGCCGAGCGGCATCTCGATCGCCAAGCGGATCATCGAGCACTGGCTCGGCCAGACGGTCGAGTCCGTCGTCGAGCCGGGCACGCGGACGAGCTTCTGAGCCCGGTGGGTTGTACCCGTCAGCCCGCGAGGCGCGAACGGACCTCGGCGAGCGAGGGGTTCGTCGCGGCCGAGCCGTCGGGGAAGACGACGGTCGGGACCGTGCGGTTGCCGCCGTTGACGTGCTCGACGAAGTCGACGTGCTCGGGATTGGCCTCGAGGTCGATCTCGGTGAACGGCACGCCCTCGCGGGTCAGCTGGCCCTTGAGGCGTGTGCAGTAGCCGCACCACGTGGTCGTGAACATCGTGATCGAGCCCTCGTCGGGCGTGACCTGCGTGGACTGGGGCATCGGTTCCTACTCGTGTCGCGACGTCGTGCGTGGTGGTGGGGACGGCTCCCACGGGCGTCGTCCCTCGGTGCAAGGATGACCCCATGGCCAAGCGCGGCGCAAAACGATCCCCGAGGATGGACCTCGACGTCTACGAGACCGAGGTCCGTCGGCTGCAGGCCGAGCTCGTCGCGTTCCAGGAGTGGGTGCGTTCGACGGGTCAGCGGGTCGTCGTCGTCTTCGAGGGGCGCGATGCCGCCGGCAAGGGATCGGCGATCAAGCGGATCACCGAGTACCTCAGCCCTCGCGTCGCCCGGATCGCGGCCCTCCCGGCCCCGACCGATCGCGAGAAGACACAGTGGTACTTCCAGCGCTACATCGCCCACCTGCCCGCGGCCGGAGAGGTCGTGCTCTTCGACCGGTCCTGGTACAACCGCGCCGGCGTCGAGCGGGTCATGGGCTTCTGCACCGACGAGCAGTACGCCCGGTTCCTCGAGCAGGCCCCGCTCTTCGAGCAGATGCTCGTCGATGACGGCGTCATCCTGCGCAAGTACTGGTTCAGCGTCTCCGACGTCGAGCAGGAGCGCCGGTTCCGCAGCCGCGCCAAGGACCCCATGCGCCAGTGGAAGCTCTCGCCGATGGACCTCGAGTCCATCACCCGGTGGGAGGACTACTCCGAGGCCAAGGACATCATGATGGCCGCGACGAGCACCGACTGGGCGCCGTGGCACGTCGTCGAGTCGGAGGACAAGCGGCGCTCGCGGGTCAACGTCATGCACCACCTGCTCAGCTCCATCCCGCACGCCGCGGTCGCGCCCGTCGTGCCGCCCGTCCCCAAGCGCCCCGCTCCGCGCGGCTACGAGCGCCCGCCGCAGCACGAGCAGAACTACGTGCCGGACCACGCCGCGAGCGTGCTGGCCGCCTCGAAGGGTGATCGCTCCTGAGCGCAGTACCGTCCGCCGACGAGATCCTCGCCGGGCTCGACCCGGAGCAACGCGAGGTCGCGATGGCCCCGCCGGGCCCCCTGTGCATCCTCGCGGGTGCGGGCACGGGCAAGACGCGCGCCATCACCCACCGCATCGCGTATGCCGTCCACTCGGGTGCGCAGCAGCCGCAGCGGGTGCTCGCGCTGACCTTCACGGCCCGCGCCGCCGGGGAGATGCGCACGCGCCTGCGCGGGCTCGGGGTGCAGGGCGTCCAGGCCCGCACCTTCCACGCCGCCGCGCTCCGGCAGCTGCACTTCTTCTGGCCGCAGGCCATCGGCGGCGCGGCCCCCGAGGTGATGAGCCACAAGGCGGCGGCCGTCGCCGAGGCGGCGAGCCGGCTGCGCATGCAGTTCGACCGCACGACCGTCCGCGACCTCGCCGCCGAGATCGAGTGGGCCAAGGTCAACCTCCTGACGCCGCAGTCGTATGCCGCCCGCGCCCGTGAGCAGCGACGCGAGCCCCCGGGCCTCGACCTCACCGCCATGGCCCGGCTCTTCGAGGCGTACGAGGACGTCAAGCAGCGTCGCGGCGTCATCGACTTCGAGGACGTCCTGCTCCTCACCGTCGGCATCCTCGACGAGCGCGAGGACATCGCCCGAACCGTCCGCGGCCAGTACCGCCAGTTCGTCGTCGACGAGTACCAGGACGTCAACGACCTCCAGCAGCGGCTCCTCGACCAGTGGCTGGGGGAGCGCAAGGACCTCTGCGTCGTCGGTGACCCCGCCCAGACGATCTACTCCTTCACTGGGGCCAGCCCGCGACACCTCGTCGGCTTCCCCCAGCGCTTCCCGGGGGCGCAGGTCGTGCGTCTCGTGCGCAACTACCGCTCCACACCGCAGATCGTCGGGCTCGCCAACACCATCGTCGCGTCCGGCACCCAGGCAGCGCGCGACGGGGCGGTGCGCCTCCTCGCACAGTCCGACCCGGGTCCCGCGCCCGAGCTGACGAGCTATCCCGACGACCCGGCCGAGGCTGCCGCCGTCGCTGACCGCATCCGCACGCTCGTCGCCGGCGGGCACCAGGCGGCCGAGATCGCCATCCTCTTCCGCACCAACGCCCAGTCCGAGGCCTTCGAGTCGGCTCTCACCGACGCCGGGGTGGCCTACCTCGTGCGGGGTGGCGACCGCTTCTTCGCTCGCAAGGAGGTGCGCGATGCGGTCCTGCTGCTGCGCGGCGCCGCCCGCAGCGACGACGGCGAGAAGCCGCTCGGCGAGATCACCCGCGACGTCATCACCGGCGCGGGTTGGTCGCATCAGCCCCCGTCGGGCAGCGGAGCCACCCGTGAGCGGTGGGAGTCGCTGACCGCGCTCGCGACGCTCGCCGACGACATCGCGGCAGCGGCCCCCGACGCCCGGCTGCCCGAGCTCGTCGCCGAGCTCGAGCGGCGGGCGGCCGAGCAGCACGCGCCGGCCGTGCAGGGCGTGACGCTCGCCAGCCTGCACGCCGCCAAGGGCCTGGAGTGGGACACCGTCTTCCTCGTCGGCGCCTCCGACGGCCTCATGCCCATCTCGATGGCCGAGGGTCCCGACGCCGTCGAGGAGGAGCGACGCCTGCTCTACGTCGGGCTCACGCGCGCCCGCAGACAGCTCTTCCTGTCGTGGTCCGGCGCGCGCACGCCGGGAGCCCGGGCCACGCGCCGCGTCTCGAGGTTCCTCGCGCCGGCGGCCGACATCCTCGGTCAGGGCGCCCGCAGCGAGGCGAGGTCGGGCGGGTCCAAGCGGTCCGCGCCGAAGGTGGCACCCCGCGCGCACTGCCGCGGCTGCGGCGCCGAGCTCGTGTCCGCGGCGCAGCGCAAGACCGGCCGCTGCGACGACTGTCCGCCCACCTACGACGAGGCGACGTTCGAGCGGCTGCGCACGTGGCGCCTTGCCGTCGCGCGCGAGGCGAGCGTGCCGGCATTCGTCGTCTTCACCGACGCGACGCTCACCGCGATCGCCGAGGACGCGCCCTCCGACGAGGGTCGTCTGTCGGTCATCAGCGGCGTCGGCGCGCGCAAGCTCGAGCAGTACGGCAGCGACGTCCTTGCCATCCTGGCCGGTGCCGACCCGCAAGAAATCATCGAAAGCCGTTCTGCGGCAAAGGAATCCGCGGGTTAGACGCAGTGGCCCAAAATAAGTTCGGAAAACTTCGTTAAATCAGTTGTTCGCCCGCGAGGCGCACGCGTACCCTTGACGAAGTCAAGCCCAGTGGTCTCGGTGGCCAGCTGGGGCCCGTGAGCAGAAGTGAGGAGGTCGGCCTGATGGACAACACCACGATGACGATGAGCGCAGTCTCCTGCGTCCTTTCCGTGCGTCTGCGGCCGACCACCGGCGATGTCCGCCTGGCGGCCACGCGCGCTCCGGAGCAGGGGACCACTGTGTCCATCGCCGCCGTCATGGGCGGCCGTGTCGCCGACTTCCGCGCCCCGATCCAGGGAGACGTCTCGGTCACCGGCCTCACGTCCGCCCCCGCCTACAAGACCCTCGATGTCGTTCGCTCCCGTTCTGGGAGGCCACCGGTCTGACAAGACCCGAAGCCTCACCTCCAGGCCGCGAACCCGACATCACCGGGTCCGCGGCCTTCGTGTTACCCGGGGGAGTTCCCCGGCCGAATGCCGCTCCCACACCGCACCAACCGACACCGACAGATGAGCACCCGACCGGGTGCCTGACAGATCAGGGACACAGATGACTCCCCGGATGCCGAGCAGCAGGACCGAGACCCGCACCACCGGTGCAGGCCTGCGGACCAAGCCAGACACGAGAGAGCAGGGGCACCCCGCCACGGGCGCCCAGGAGACGGAGGTGAGAACGATGCAGCTGAGCGAACTGATCGACATGAGAACCGAGGCGGAGCAGGTCGGCGAGACCATTCCGTGCCGCGACTACGACGCGGAGCTCTGGTTCGCCGAGCGACCCGAGGACGTCGAGTTCGCCAAGACGCTCTGCGGGCTCTGCCCGGCGCGCGTCCAGTGCCTCGCCGGCGCCCTCGAGCGCCAGGAGCCGTGGGGAGTCTGGGGCGGGCAGCTGCTCGTCCAGGGCGCCATCGTGGCTCGCAAGCGGCCACGCGGCCGTCCGCGCAAGCACCCCGTGGCTGCCTGAGCCTGCGTGACCACGCATGACCCAGACGCCCACGCCCACCACCAGCACTTTTCATCCCAGACCAGGAGATCGTCATGAACCAGCTCGAGATGCTGGCTCGCGACCGGATCAACCAGCGCAGTCAGCGCCAGGAACGCAGCGGCATCCGTCGCAGCGCCCGGCTGATCGCCCAGGAGATCCGCGCCAGTCGACGCCACAGCCAGAAGTGAACGACCGCGCCACGAGGCGCGTTGCAGGACAACTGAATCGAGTGAGCGAGCCGCGGGTGACGCGCACGTCACCCGCGGTTCCGCACGTTCGGGGCCGTTCGCCCCGCTCCTGAACCCCGTGCCCAGCCCCCTCCTTGCCCGGGCCGAGATCCCGCGTGGCGCCACGAACCACCCCCACGTCGGCGGATACTCGAAGAAGGAGAAGGGAGAACCCCGTGAACACCTCTACCGAAGCGGCGAGCGAACCAGTTACCAACGCCGCAGCCAGTGACGAGTCCCTCGTCTGCTCCGGGTGCGGCACGACCCCGCGGCCCGAGGACCAGTCGGCAGCCCGGCTCACGTGGAGCCGAGGCAGCGACGCCGGGCGCACGACCTGGACCTGCGAGCGATGCAGCCGCGAGAACCTCCGCTCGATCGAGAGCAAGCTCGACCCCGTCTGGTGGTGACGAGCAAGGCCGTGTGAGCGCGACCGTCCGGGCGATCGTCCGTCGATGGCGTGCGTCAGTCGGCGTCGCCCACGGGCGGTAGGTCCGCCCCGGGGAGCAGCTCGTCGACGATGGCGCGCCCGTGGACGGTGCCGCCGAGCTGGCTGAGCACGCCGATCCCGCCACCCCACACCCGGTGGATGAGGAGGTACTCGGGCGGCAGGTTGAGCTTGTAGGCGACGGCGTAGTTGGGCTGGCGCGGGTCGTTGATGTGCGCGAAGACGCCCCGGAGCCAGTCCCGGCTGAAGGTGAACGTGTCGGTGCGGAACGGCGCCATGAAGGGCTCGAGGTAGTCGAGGAGCCGCTGAGGGTCGAGGTCGATGTTGTCCTTGACGAAGCCGATCCCGCGCAGACCCTCGAGCACGTCCTCGGCGCTTCCCTCGAGGCCGGTGGTGAGCAGCGGCCCGATCTCGGGCGGCATGCCGTTCGGGAGCCGGTTCACGGCTCCGAAGTCGATGACGCCCAGGCGCCCGTCGGGCGTCATGCGGAAGTTGCCGGGGTGCGGGTCGGCGTGCAGCAGCCCGGCTCGGGCAGGCCCTGCGAGCAGGAAGCGCAGGTAGAGCTGCGAGGCGGTGTCGCGCTGCTCCTGGGTGCCCTCGGCGATGATCCGCGAGAGGGGGAGCCCGTCGAGCCACTCCGAGACGATGACGTGCTCGCGGCCGTCGACGACGTGCGGCACGGCGAAGTCGGGGTCGCCGTCGAAGGCGGCAGCGAAGGTCGCCTGGGACTCGGCCTCGAGGCGGTAGTCGAGCTCCTCGGCCATCCGGTCGCGCAGCTCGTCGAGGATCGGGCCGAGCTCGATGCCGGGCACCCAGCTCGCCGCGACCTTGGCGACCCGGCTGATCTGCCGGATGTCGCTCATCAGGGCGGCGCCGGCGCCCGGGTACTGGATCTTCACCGCGACGTCGCGACCGTCCTTCCAGACGGCCCGGTGCACCTGCCCGATCGATGCGGAGGCCACGGGGTGGTCGTCGAAGGACTCGAACCTGCTGCGCCACCGTGTGCCCATCTGGGCGCGGAGCACGCCGTGCACGGAGGTGGTCGGCATCGGCGGGGCGCTGTCCTGCAGCTTGGTCAGCATGGTCCGGTAGTGCACGGCGAGGTCCTCGGGCAGCGCGGCCTCGAAGATCGAGAGCGCCTGCCCGAACTTCATGGCGCCGCCCTTGAGCTCGCCGAGGACCTGGAAGAGCTGCTGCGCCGTGCGGGCCTGCAGCTCCGCGGCCACGATCTCCGCCGGGCGACCACCGAGCCGTTTGCCGAGGCCGAGGGCGGTCCGACCGGCGAAGCCGAGTGGCACCGAGGCGAGCTTGGCCGAGCGTACGACGGCCTTGCGTGGCAGGTCGGTCACGGCGCACCTCCTCGGGCGGGTCGACGGTCTCGTGCGGGCGCGAGTGGTCGGTCCGGCGCTGGTGAACGAGACAACATCGCGCGGCGGCGGATCGGGCCCACCCTCGACTCTATGTGTACCCGCCCGGGCAGGTGTGCCCGACCATCTGTCCAGCCTTGGCCCCGCGTCGGTCACGCCCCGCGGCGGAGCGACGCGTCCCCGGTGCCAGTCCACGCGCGGCCGGGGCCGCTCGTGCCGCCTGAGGCAAGGTGCGCAGGGCAGAGCGGGTGCGACGGCCAGCGTCGGTGGTCCATCCGCGGCCACGGTGGGCTCACCTCGACGGACACCCCGGGCGGGGGAGGGTGGCCCTCGAGGACCCCGTTCACGAGGAGGGTCACGCTGCCGACGACGAGATGGGACAGACCCGGAACGAGGCCGTCGTGCTCGCCCTCGGGCGACCCGGCCGGCGCGAGGGCCCGTGTCGGCGTCGCCTGGCTCATCAGCGTCGGCCACGCGTCGTCGCGGTCGGCCCGGTGCCGGTCGAGGCACCAGAGGCACGGCGCGCCGGGGGAGCCGTCGACGAGCGGACCGATCACCGTACGGGGCCCGGCCGGGGCCACGGGCAGGTGCGGGACGCCATGACGCAGCCAGAGGTCGCCACGACGAGGGTCGACGACGGGCGACCCCACGAGGACGACGAGGTCGGGCCGTGGGCGCAGCGGCGCGGCGACCGCTCTGTCGACCGCGGTCCGGCCGTGCACGACTGTCGTGCCGGCGTGCGCCAGTGCCTCGGCGATGTCGGTGGCGACGTGGCCACAGCCGTCGACGACGACCCGCCCGGGGGCGCTGGCGCGTGCAGCGGCACCGGAGCCGGACGAGGACACCCCCGCCGGGAGCCGGTCGGTGAGCACGCCGAGCTCGGCGACGAGCTCGAGCAGCGCACGCCATCGTGCGGGAGCGATGCCAGCGTCGGCCGCCACGCGCTCGGTCGAGACGAAGGGGAGGGCGCCGTCGAGACGGGCGAGCAGGGCGGCCTCGGTGTCGCTGACCCCCGTGACGACAGGACCGCCCGGGAGCACGCCGAACTGGACCTCGCCGCGTCGTCTCGTCAGCGGACGCAGCCAGACGGGCACGCGGGGGTGGGGTGGGACGGCAGCAGCGGACATCGGACCTCCAGACCCGGTGGCGCCACCAGCGTGCGCCACCCTCGGTCGTCAGGCTCGCAGCCGCCCGGGTGCGGCGGTGCTCGTCGTCCACAGCCCCTGACGGCGGCCCGAGGACCTGACGTCTCCGGTCGGGCGTCGGCGAGGCCTGAGCCGGCCCGCGGGCCGGCTCGTGGGGGGTACGCGCGAGGGGGCGGGACCGTGTGGTCCCGCCCCCTCGATCTGCGGCGTCAGCGACGCCGCCGCGACCTGGTCAGGCCTTGCCCAGAATGCGGTTCAGGTTCGTGCCACAGACGGGGCACTGTCCCTTGGCCATGCGACGACCGTTGTCAGAAACGACAACCTTGCCCTCGGCCTCGCGCTTCTCCTTGCACTTCACGCAGTAGAACTCGCCCTTGTAGGTCTCGTCAGCCATTGATGTCTCCTTGTAGATGGCACCCATCCGACGGGTGCCTCGACTCGTTCAACCCTAGAGCACGCTGAGCACGAAATCATGCTCATCCCCGCTTGGCGCGCCCGTCCGCGATGAGGTATGACGCGCGAGCGCGGCCGTGTCGGGCCCGTGCTCCGGGGCGTTGTCCCCACGCTGGCCTACCCTGCCCTCATGGCGACGGTGCGACGTGAGGTGGTGCACACGGTGGTCGACGGGGTGACCGTCGAGGTCCGCCGCAGCGCCAAGCGTCGCCGCACCGTGTCGGCCTACCGCCAGGAGGGGCGCCTCGTCGTCCTCGTCCCGGCGCGGATGAGCCGCGCCGAGGAAGGGGAGTGGGTGCGCACCATGGTCGCTCGGGTCGCCGCGTCCGAGCAGCGCCGCCAGCGCAGTGACGGCGACCTCGAGCAGCGCGCCCTCGCCCTGTCGCGCGAGCACCTCGGCGGGCGCGCCGTTCCGGCGAGCGTGCGGTGGGTCTCCAACCAGAACTCCCGCTGGGGTTCGTGCACCCCGGCCGAGGGCTCGATTCGCTTGTCCGACAAGCTCCGTGGCATGCCGGGCTGGGTCGTCGACTACGTCCTGCTCCACGAGCTGGCCCACCTGCTGCAGCCCGGGCACGGCCCGGAGTTCTGGGCCCTGCTGCAGGGCTACCCACGTCTCGAGCGGGCCCGCGGCTACCTCCAGGGCGTCTCGGCCGGCGCCGGCCTCGACCTCAGCGACGAGTGAGCCCGACCACGCGCCCCGCCTGACGGCGTACGACCGCGTATGCCGTGACGCCGGCTCGCGTCACGGGCGTCGGGTCAGCGGTGGCGCAGCCTCAGGCCGGCGTCCACGAGGGGGCGCAGGTCCTCTCGTGTCCCCTCGGGGAGGGCGTCCACCGGCCACCACCGGACGTCGAAGGACTCGGTGCTGACAGCCGACTCGGCCGACCTGGGGGTGCGCGCCGCGAAGCGGATGTCGAGGTGCTCACGGCACGTGCCGAAATCTCCGGAAAGAAGATGTCGATCGAGCTGCGCGATCTCCGGAAAGGCCGTGATGTCCGCAATGCCCGACTCCTCACGCGCCTCACGAGTGGCCGCGTGCCACACCGACGCGTCGCCGGGCTCGAAGTGTCCCCCGAACTGGAACCACGCCCGCGCCCGGCGGTGCAGGGTCAGCAGCGCGGCGTCGCCGTCGTCGTCGAGCACGATGACGCTGCCCGTGAGGTGTGCCGGCGGTCCGGCCTTGCTCATCGCCGCCGGATGGGCGTGGAGGTGGTCGAGGAACTCCCCGCGCAGGCGCTCCTGCCGCTCGTCCGGCGCAGCCCACGACTCCAGCCGTGCGACGGCGTCGTCGTGCAGCCGGCGCCAGGCGGCCGCGTTCGGCCCCTCGAGGGGCTCGCCGGACCCGCGCGGGTCCCGCGGCACCGGCGGGCGGTGCGCCCCCGTCACCGCTGAGGGCCGGCGCCGGTGTCGCCACTGGTGTCGCCACTGGTGTCGCCGTCGTCGTCGTCGGTGGCCGTGCCCGTGTCGGTGCCCGTGTCGGTGCCTGTATCGGTGCCGCTGTCGGTGCCGCTGTCGGTGCCGCTGTCGGTGCCGCGCTCGCGGTCGGCCTCCTCGAGGATGCCCTGGAGCACGGAGTCGAGGTCCGCGCCCAGGTTGTCGCCGCCCTTGGGCAGCGCGCCCGCCGCGGAGGTGCCGGTCGCCCGCTCGACGTAGCCGATCGGGTCGTCGAGGTCGGCCGACGTGGGGGCGAGGTCGGGGTGGGCCCAGCGGCCGTCGCGGAGGGTCGCCCCGCCGGCGCTCTCGAGCGCGGCCCAGAGGTTCGCGGCGTCGCGCAGCCGGCGCGGGCGCAGCTCGAGCCCGACGAGCCCGGCAAATGTCTTCTGAGCCGCTCCGCCCACCCGACGCCGGCGGATCGTCTCGGCCAGCGCCGCCGACAGCGGCAGGTGCCGGGCCGTCGTCCGGTCGGTCACGTGGTCGACCCAGCCCTCGGCCAGGGCGAGGAGCGTCTCGAGCCGGTCGAGGGCCGCGCGCTGGGCAGGGGTCGGCTGCGGCCGGAAGAGGTTGCCCTGCAGGGCCGTGCGCAGCGCCTCGGGGTCCGAGGGGTCGATCGTCGACAGGGCCGACTCGATGGCGTCGGTGTCGATCGTGATGTTGCGGGCGTAGTCGGAGACCGCCGAGAGCAGCTGTGGCCCGAGCCACGGCACCTCGGAGAAGAGGCGGACGCGGGCCGCCTCGCGGACCGCGAGGTAGAGGCGCACCTGCGCGATGTCGATCTCGAGCGACTCGGCGAGCTCGGCGACGTTGCCGGGAAGCAGGGCGACGACGCCCGGCTCGGTGAGGGGGAGGCCGACCTCGGTGCCGGTCACGACCTCGGTGGCGAGCGTGCCGACGGCCTGGCCGAGCTGGGCCGAGAACATCTGGCGGCTGAGGTTGCCGAGCATCGGCGCCCACTGCTCGACCATCTGCCGCGGGTCGAAGCCCTCCGGCAGCCCCTCGGGCAGGGCCTCGCCGAAAGCCTCCGGGCCGAGCTCGCCGACCTGCTTGCGCATCGCGTCGGACGTCGCGGCGGTGACGCCGTCGGAGACCGGCTCGATGAGCTCGAACCAGCGCGGCATCGTCGCCTCGACCCACTCGGCGCGGCTCAGGCCGGTCGCACGCCAGGCGGGGGAGGCCAACGTCGTCTGCTCGTCGAGCCACAGGGTCGCGACGGCGACGGCGTCGGCGACGGCCCGGGCAGCGGCCTCGTCGTGCACGTCGTTGCCCTGCGCGGCCATCACGTGCCGGCGGGCGACCTCGGTGGCCATGTCGCGCGAGCCCGTGGGTGACTCCTGGGCGGCCATGAAGGTGCCGAGCTGGGCCCGCATCGCCGCCTGCGTCGCGGGGTCGGTGGGGTCGACCCCCATGCTCTTCATGACCTCGGCCAGCTCGGGGTTGTCGGCGGCCTCGCCGAGCACCTTCTCGAGCATGGCCCCCAGGTCGGACGGGTCCATTCCGCCGAGGTCCGGCAGCCCGGGGAAGCCCTCACCGAAGCCGCCCCCGAAACCGCCCCCGAAGCCGCTGCCGAAGCCAGCCGGGCCGGCTCCCGAGCCGGGTGAGCCGCCGCCGGGCCGGTTCAGCGGCAGGCCGAAGGGGGACTCGCCGGGCGCCCGGCCCGCACCGGGCGGGCCGACCTGGTCGCCGGTGTTGCCCTGCTGGCCGGCGTCGCCCTGATTGGCGTCGCCCTGCTGGCCCGCGTCGCCCTGGTCCTCGCCGGACACGTCGTCCTTGTCGCTGTGGTTGTCGTCACCGCGTCCACGGTCGTCGGCCATGCCTGCTCATCCCCACTCGAACGGATCTCCTGCCGGCCGTCTGGCCGTACACCAAGACAACCACGGATCGACCTCGTTGGTTCCCCACCCCGGGCACGGGCGCGAGCACGGGCGCGGGCACGGGCGCGGGCGCGGAACGCGGGGGCCCGCGCGGCGGCATACGATTGCGGGCGTGACGGTCACCCTTGCCGAGATCCGTGAGACACCTCTGTCGGTCGACGAGGTGCTCACGAGCGTCTCCTCGCCCAAGGCGGGCGGCGTCTGCCTCTTCGTCGGCACCGTGCGCGACCACGACGGGCCCGCCGGCGACGTCGCCGAGCAGACCGCGGACAAGACGGTGTCCGCCCTCGACTACTCCGTGCACCCGCAGGCGGCCGAGGCGGCCCGTGCGCTCGCCGACCGTCTCGCGGCCGATGGACGCTCCGTGCGGCTGGCCGTCGTCCACCGGGTGGGTCACCTCGAGGTCGGTGACGTCGCTGTGGTCGTCGGCGTCAGCGCCGAGCACCGCGGCGAGGCGTTCGACGTCTGCCGCGAGCTCATCGACGAGTTCAAGGCGACGATCCCGATCTGGAAGCACCAGCGCTTCGCCGACGGCGCCGACGAGTGGGTCGGCCTGCCGTGAGGACGATCAAGCGCGTGCCGGAGCAGCCCACCGGTACCGACCTGCCCACTCGTGCCGAGGTGCTCGAGGGTGAGGACACCGGCAGGCTCACCCGCGGCAACAAGGCGGTCCTGGCGGCGTTCTTCGTCATCCTCGTCCTCATGGTCGTGGGGTCGGTCGTCCACCTGCCGTATGCCGTCATGAGCCCCGGGCCCACGCAGGACACCCTCGGCACGTCCGGCGCCCAGAACAAGCCGATCATCGCGATCTCGGGGTTGCCGACCTACCCGACCGACGGCGCGCTGCGCTTCACCACGGTCCGCGTCGAGGGCGGACCCGGCTACCCCGTCGACGCGTGGGACATCCTGCAGGCGTGGGTCGACCCCGCCCGAGACGTCTTCCCCGTCGACGACGTCTTCGACCCGCAGGTCACCCAGGAGCAGGTGGCCGAGGCGAACGCCGTCCAGATGGAGGGCTCGCAGGAGGAGGCCACGGCCGTCGCGCTGCGCGCGATCGGCAAGCAGGTGCCGACCCACGTCGCCATCGCCGGCATCACCGACTCGTCGAAGGCCAAGGGTCTGCTCAAGGTCGGCGACCGTCTCGTCAGCATCGACGGCGAGCCCGTGACGACGACGCAGGCCCTGCGCGACGCCCTCCAGAAGAAGAAGCCCGGCGAGAGCGTGTCCCTCACGGTCACGCGCGGCGGCAAGGAGGTGACGGTCGACGTCCCGACCGTCGAGGGCCAGGGTGGCCGCACGGCACTCGGGGTCCTCCTCGGGCTCGACCACGACTTCCCGGCCAAGGTCACCATCGATGCCGGCGCCATCGGCGGTCCGTCCGCGGGACTCATGTTCTCCCTCGGCATCTACGACAAGCTGACGCCCGGCCCGCTGGCCGGGGGTCACCAGGTCGCCGGCACCGGCACGATCGACGACGAGGGCAAGGTCGGCCCCATCGGCGGCATCCGCCAGAAGCTCGCCGGTGCCCGCTCGGACGGCGCCGCCTACTTCCTCGCCCCGGCCGACAACTGCAACGAGGTGGTGGGCCACGTGCCCGACGGTCTCGACGTCTTCAAGGTGGGCACGTTCGACGAGGCTCGCACCGCGGTCGAGGCCATCGCCAAGGGCCAGACGGGCTCGCTGCCCCGCTGCTGACGTCGCGGGAGTGAGCCCTCAGGCGGCTCAGTCCTCGAAGGTCGCCTTGAGGGCCTCGACGAGCCCGGGCGCGATGTCCTTGCCGGTCGCCACGGCGTCGTCCGAGTCGTGGTCGCGCTGGCGCAGCAGGCAGATCGAGGTGCCGTCGCGCAGGACGGCCACGACGAGCCGCACGTCCTTGCGGTCCGGATGGGCCGCGAGGTGGTCGACGGCGTCGTCGCCGCGGGAGGGCAGCTCGCGCTCGGCCTCCGGCGGCACGACCATGCGCTCGATCGCGAAGGCGCAGCCGTCGACCTCGTCGGGCCAGGCGAGCCGGCCGAGCAGCGTCTCGAGCGAGCTCGTCGTGGGCAGACCCTCCTGCTCGATGGCGGTCAGGGCGCCGTCAGCGAGGTCGGAGGGCCCCATCTGGTCGCGCAGCTGCGGCTCGCGCTCGAGCAGGTCAGCCGTGCGCACGAGCGCGAAGAGCCGGGCGGGCTGGTCCCAGCCAGAGGCCGCGACGTGCCGCTCGGTGTCGAGGGCGGCGATGGCGAGAGGGTCGATGACGGGCTGCGCGTTCACGCCCCCATGCTGCCGTATGCCGTCGGGTGGCCGGCGCTGACCCGGCGCTGACCCGGCGCCGGCCCGGCGCGGACCGGGCGCGGACCGGGCGCCGCCCTCGGGACGGGCCGCACGCATACGCCCTCGACGCTCGGGGTCTCGCGCCGGTCACGTTGCGGTATCGCGCAGCGGGTGCCGCACGAGCGCGGGTTATGGTTGCCGCAGGCGGCCTCAGGAGGCTGCCCACGGGTCCGCCCGACCACCTGCCCGCCCCAGCACCCAAGGCACTCCACGTGAGCGACAGCAACTTCGGCCCCCCGCCGGGCAACTTCAACGACGACGACTCGGGCTCGCCCCGACGTCCCGACGCGGCCACGCTGCCGCCCACCCGACGCCCGCTCGTCACGTCCCTCGTCGTGGCGGCCGCGCTGCTCGTGGTCATCGCCATCGCGGCGCAGTTCTGGACCGAGGTGCTGTGGTACCAGTCGGTCGGCTTCGCGGGGGTCTTCAGCACCCAGATCGTCACGAAGATCCTGCTGGGTCTCGTCGGTGGGCTGCTGACAGCAGCGATGGTGTGGTCGAGCATCCACTTCGCCTTCCGCAACCGTCCGATCTACGCCCCGTCGCCCGACACGCAGGCCATGGAGCACTACCGCCAGCTCGTCGAGCCGATGCGTCGCACCGCGACGATCGCGGCACCGCTCGCGGTCGGCCTCTTCGCCGGTCTGTCGGCAGCGACGCAGTGGGACACCTTCCTGCTGTGGCGCAACGGCAGCCCGTTCGGCACCACCGACCCCGAGTTCAGCCTCGACATCGGCTTCTTCGTCTTCGACCTGCCGTGGATCAACTTCGTCGTCGCGTTCCTGACGATGATCCTCGTCATCGGCTTCATCACGGCCGCCTTCACGCACTACCTCTACGGCGGCATCGTCGCCGGCAACAAGATGCGCTCGACCCAGGCCGCCCGCGTGCACCTGTCGGTCATCGCGGCCGCCCTCGTGCTCGTGCGCGCCGTCGCCTTCTGGGTCGACCGCTACAACCTCGCGACCGCGCAGTCGACGAAGATCACCGGCATCCAGTACACCGAGTCGCACGCGATCATCCCGACGAAAGGCATCCTCGCGCTGGCCGCCGTCATGTGCGCGATCATGTTCCTCACGACGATCTGGACGCGCTCGTGGCGCCTGCCGCTCGTCGGCGTCGCCGTGCTGGCGGTCATCGTCGTCGCGGTCGGTGGCATCTACCCGGCCCTCGTGCAGTCGCTCAAGGTGCGTCCGTCGGAGAAGTCTCTCGAGGTCCCGTACATCCAGCGCAACATCAACGCGACCCGGGCGGCCTACGGCTTCAGTGAGATCAACGTCGACTCGTACGACACGAAGACCGTCGCGGCGCCCGGCCAGCTGCGTGGCGACGCGGCCACGGTGCCGGGCATCCGACTCATCGACCCCAACGTCGTGGGCCCCACGTTCAAGCAGCTCGAGGCGAGCAAGGGCTACTACCAGTTCGCCGACGTGCTCGACGTCGACCGCTACCAGATCGAGGGCAAGTCCCAGGACACCGTCATCGCAGCCCGCGAGCTCGACCTCAGCGGCGTGCCCGACGGCCAGCGCAACTGGCTCAACGACCACACCGTCTACACCCACGGCTACGGCGTCGTCGCGGCCAAGGGCAACACGCGGGAACCCGACGGTCGTCCGACCTTCATCGAGTCGCAGATCGGCACCGAGGGTGCGCTCGGGAAGTACGAGCCGCGCATCTACTTCGGTGAGAACTCGCCGGAGTACTCCATCGTCGGCGGCAACAAGCAGGAGTTCGACTACCCGGACCCCCAGGGCACCGGGCAGATCAACTACACGTACGCCGGCGTGGGTGGCGTGCAGCTCGACGCCGTCCGGCGCCTCGCGTATGCCGTGAAGTACCGCGAGATCAACTTCCTCCTCTCCGACGCGGTGACCAACGACTCGCGCGTCCTCGACCACCGAACGCCGCGTGAGCGCGTGCAGCGGGTCGCGCCGTGGCTGACGCTCGACGGCAACGCCTACCCCGCGGTCGTCGACGGTCGGGTCCAGTGGATCCTCGACGGCTACACGACGTCGGCGAACTACCCGTACTCCCAGACGACGACGCTCGACACGGCGACCGAGGACGCCGTGACGAGCACCCGCAACTCGGTGCGTGCCGTGCAGGCCGGCCAGGTCAACTACGTCCGCAACTCCGTCAAGGCGACGGTGGACGCCTACGACGGCACGGTGACGCTCTACCAGTGGGACGAGCAGGACCCGGTGCTCAAGGCGTGGATGTCGATCTTCCCGGGCACGGTCAAGCCGCTCAGCGACATCAAGGGCTCGCTCATGGCGCACCTGCGCTACCCGGAGGACCTCTTCAAGGTGCAGCGCACGCTGCTGGAGAAGTACCACGACCAGGACGCAGCGTCGTTCTACGGCGGCCAGAACTTCTGGCGCGTGCCCGACGACCCGACGCAGCCCGCCGACAACCTGCTCCAGCCGCCGTACTACCTCTCGCTCGCGATGCCCGACCAGTCGAGCCCGGCGTTCTCGCTGACCTCGACCTTCATGCCGACCGGTGACCGCAACGTGCTCTCGGGCTTCCTCGCCGTGGACGGCGACGCGGGCAGCCAGGACGGCAAGAAGTCGTCGGCCTACGGCAAGATGCGCCTTCTCGAGACGACGGGTGGGTCGGTCAACGGCCCCGGTCAGGTCTACAACGACATGCGGACCTCGACCGTCACCTCCAACGACGCGTCGCTCGGTCGCCAGCTGACCCTGGCGCAGTTCATCTCGACGACCTCGTCGACCGGGGCCAGCGTCATCTTCGGCAACCAGCTGACCCTGCCGGTCGGTGGGGGACTGCTCTACGTCCAGCCGATCTACGTCCAGGCCCGATCGAGCGGCTCGGGTACCTACCCGCGCCTCTCGGCCGTGGCGGTCGCCTTCGGCGACAAGATCGCCTGGGCCGGCTCGCTCGATGCGGCTCTCAACGACCTCTTCGGTGGTTCGTCGGGTGCGCAGGCCGGTGACACCGGCACGACTCCGACTCCCACCCCGACTCCGACACCCACGCCGGGCAGCACGGCGACGCCGACGCCGACGCCGTCGACCGCGACGCCCGGGAGCCCGGACGCGGCGGCGCTGTCGAAGGCGCTCAAGGACGCCCAGGCGGCGTACGTCGAGGGCGAGGCTGCTCTCAAGCGGGGTGACTTCGCCGCCTACGGTCAGGCGCAGGCCAAGCTCAAGGAGGCGCTGACGCGCGCGGTCGAGGCCTCACCGCGGTCGGCGCCGACCGCGACACCCTGACCGACCGATCTCGATCACGACCTGTGGCAGCACGCGAATCGCGTGCTGCCACAGGTCGTTCCGGCGTCGACCACGGTGGATCTGAGCACGACCGGACCCCGATTTGGTCCTGCGCGAGGTTTCGCGTAACGTTGCTCTTGCCGACGCGGGGTGGAGCAGCTCGGTAGCTCGCCGGGCTCATAACCCGGAGGTCGCAGGTTCAAATCCTGCCCCCGCTACTGATCGCGTCAGCGACACGAAGGGCCCCAGAGTGATCTGGGGCCCTTCGTCGTTCCCCGGCGAGCCACTGGCGCAACGACCTGCCGTCGCGGCAGGCTGGGCTCGAGGCGCCGCGTCCGGTGGCGCACGCTGAGGGGAGCCGGCCGTGGTGGAGGAGACAGCCCGGGAGCGGGCCACGCGGCTCATCGCCCGGGGCAACCCGGCCGGACTGCTCTACGGGGCCATCATCACCGGCGCTGTCATGAGCGCGACCGCGAACCACGCGCCGTCGACGGGGCGCGTCGTCCTCGCGGCGGTCTTCGTCCTCGTCGTCTATTGGCTCGCCGACGTCTACGTGCGCGCCTTCTCCGACCAGTTCACGCACGTCGGGTCGCCGTTGCCACGGCGGATGGTGGCCGCCGTACGCCACGAGTCGCGCGTGCTCATGGGCGGTGTACCGGCGATCGTGGTCGTCCTCGTCGCCTCCCTGCTCGGGGCCGATACCGCGCTCGCGGTCAACCTCGCCCTGTGGCTCACCGTCATCGAGCTCGGGGCGGTCGGCTATCTCGGGGCTCGCGCCGCGGGCTCGAGCCCGCGCAGGGCCGTCCGGGAGTCGCTCGCAGCGGCCCTGCTCGGCGTCGTCATGGTCGTCTCCAAGACGTTCCTGCACTGAGCGTCGCCCCGGGCCGTCGCCCTCGGCCGTCGCCGGGCCAGCACGTCGCCCCAGCCAGCCTCGAGGTTCAGGACGTCCGAACGAGAGACCCCAGGGACCTCAGGTAGCGGCCCGCGACGAGACGCTGCGCCCGGCGCCCGACGGGGCCGCTGAGGCGCGCCAGGGCGCCGTCCGGGCGTGAGAACGCGCGCACCGTGAAGGTGACCGCGCCGTCCTCCCCGAGCGACACGACGAACGACTCCTCGCCCGCCTCCGGGTGTCCGGGGAGCGTGCCGTAGGCGAAACCGCGACGCCGCGGTCCCTCGACGACGTCGACGACGCGTACGGGTGCCCGGAGGGACAGCGGCCCGGGGCCGAGGCGCAGGTCGGCGACGACGGCGGGCAGCACGAGCGGGCTCGAGGCGACCACGCGCACGCCGGCGCCGCGCTGGACGGCCCACCCGAGCAGCGCCTCCGTCGCACGGTCGAGGGCGTCCGGGCCGTGACCGACGACGGCGCGCCGTCGCAGGTGCCCGTAACCCGCCGGGAGGGGGCCCTTGCGCAGGCTCGCACCCACCTCCGGATAGGTCAGCGGCGCCAGCGCCAGCTCGGCGAGGCGGTCGCCGGCGAGAAGAAGGGGCCCGTCCATGCGCCCAGCATGCCCGATCGTCGCGGTCGTGCGACCAGGACGGCTCATCCACAGGAGGTCCGCGCGTCGCCCGGCATCCCGCTCGTGGCGTGCACAATGAGCCCGTGCTGCTGACCATCACGACGACGGCGACGGGGACCACGGTCGCGAGCGACCTCGGCTACCTGCTGCACAAGCACCCGGACCGTGTGCAGTCCTTCGAGCTGCCGGTCGGCACGGCACACGTCTTCTACCCCGAGTCGGACGAGCGGCGGTGCACCGCAGCGTTGCTGCTCGAGGTCGACCCCGTCGGCATCGTCCGGGGCAAACGTTTCGGCGGCGACGGATTCGCGCTCGCCCAGTACGTCAACGACCGTCCGTATGCCGCGTCGTCGATGCTCGCGGTGGCGCTCGGCAAGGTGTGGGGCACGGCGCTCAAGGGACGCTGCCCGGCCCGACCGGACCTCGAGGGCGCCGCCCTCCCGCTCACCGTCGCCGTGCCGGCGCTGCCCTGCTCGGGCGGCGTGGACCTCGTCCGGCGGCTCTTCGCGCCCCTCGGCTGGCAGGTCCGGGCCGACGCCGTCGCCCTCGACCCCGAGGTGCCGCGGTGGGGCGACTCGCGCTACGCCGACGTGACGCTGACGGGCACCATGCCGCTCGCCGACGCCCTGAGCCACCTCTACGTGCTCCTGCCGGTGCTCGACGGCGCGAAGCACTACTGGGTCAGCACCGACGAGGTCGACAAGCTCGTCCGGAACGCCGGCGCGTGGCTGGGCAGCCACCCGGAGCGCGACCTCGTCACCCGTCGCTACCTCAAGCACCAGCGCGAGTTCGTCGCGGAGGCCACCGAGCGCCTCGACGCGCTCGACGACGTCGCCGCCGAGTCGCTGCAGCCCGAGCCGACCACCGGCGGTGACGGTGACGATGTCGAGCCGGCGACCCCGCTCGTCCGACTCCGGTCCGCCGCCGTCCTCGCCGCCCTGCGCGACACGGCCTCGCACCGCGTCGTCGACCTCGGCTGCGGCGAGGGCGCGCTGCTGCGCGAGCTGCTGGCCGACCCCGCGTTCACCGAGGTCGTCGGCGTCGACGTCGCGCCCGGTGCCCTCGAACGTGCCGAGCGGCGCCTCGCGCTGGAGCGGATGCCCGACAGCGTCCGTGCGCGCCTGACGCTGCGCCAGTCGTCGGCCACCTACCGCGACCGCGCGCTCGAGGGCTTCGACGCCGTCGTCCTCATGGAGGTGGTCGAGCACCTCGACCCCGATCGGCTGCCGGCCCTCGAGCGCAGCGTCTTCGGCCACGCACGCCCGGCGGCGGTCGTCGTGACCACGCCGAACGCCGAGTTCAACGTGCGCTACGAGCGTCTCGCGGCCGGCGCGATGCGACACCCCGACCACCGGTTCGAGTGGACCCGGGCCGAGTTCGGGCGGTGGGCCTGGGCCGTCGCCGAGACCCACGGGTACGCCGTCGAGCTGCGTCCCGTGGGCGAGGTGGACCCGGAGGTCGGGTCACCCACCCAGCTCGCGCTCTTCCGCCGCGTGGACCTCCCTCCGGACTCCGCGGCCGACGCCGACCTGACGAGCGAAGGTGGTGCGGCATGACGACGATCGCGATCCCGGAGCTCGCCCTCGTCGCCCTCGTCGGGGCGTCCGGGTCGGGCAAGTCGACGTTCGCGGCACAGCACTTCGGCCGCTTCGAGGTCATCTCGAGCGACTTCTGCCGCGGGCTCGTGTCCGACGACGAGAACGACCAGGCGGCCTCGAAGGACGCCTTCGACGTGCTCGCCTACATCGCCGGCAAGAGACTCGCCGCCGGACGGCTCACGGTCGTCGACGCGACCAACGTCTCGAAGGACGCTCGGCGCCAGCTCGTCGAGCTCGCCAAGGCGCACGACGTGCTGCCCGTCGCCGTCGTCCTCGACGTGCCGGTGGCCGTCGCCGTCGAGCGCAACCGCGAGCGGCCCGACCGCGACTTCGGCGCCCACGTCGTCAGACGGCACCACGACCAGCTCCGTCGGTCACTCAAAGGCCTTGGGAGAGAAGGCTTCCGCAAGGTCCACGTGCTGAACGGCGTCGACGAGATCGCTTCGGTCGAGGTCATCCGCGAGCGACTGCTCAACGACCGTCGCGACGAGCACGGCCCGTTCGACGTCATCGGCGACGTGCACGGCTGCCGGGTCGAGCTGGAG
Source organism: Terrabacter sp. 2TAF16 (assembly GCF_052115065.1). Classification (NCBI taxonomy): domain Bacteria; kingdom Bacillati; phylum Actinomycetota; class Actinomycetes; order Micrococcales; family Intrasporangiaceae; genus Terrabacter; species Terrabacter sp. 2TAF16. Next base: position 257,296 of record NZ_JBFRFZ010000006.1, on the reverse strand, counting down.
CAGCTGCTCGACCGGCTCGGCTACGCGATGGTCCGCGACGACGGGGGGCGAGCCATCGACGCCGAGCACCCCGAGGGCCGCCGTGCCGTGTTCGTCGGCGACCTCGTCGACCGGGGTCCCGACACCCCGGGGGTGCTGCGCCTCGCCATGGGCATGACGGCGGCGGGGCACGCCCTCGCGGTCCCGGGCAACCACGAGCACAAGCTCGTCCGCGCGCTCGACGGCGCCCGCGTCCAGGTGAGCCACGGGCTCGAGACGACGCTCGCCCAGCTCGAGCAGGAGCCCGCCGAGTTCCGCGCGGCCGTGCGTGACTGGTGCTACGGCCTGGTGTCGCACCTCGTGCTCGACGACGGCCGGCTCGTGGTCGCCCACGCGGGGCTCAAGGAGGCCTACCACGGACGGGCCTCGGGGCGGGTCCGGTCGTTCGCCCTCTACGGCGACACGACGGGGGAGACCGACGAGTTCGGGCTGCCCGTCCGCTACCCGTGGGCGCGCGACTACCGCGGCCGGGCGATGGTCCTCTACGGCCACACGCCGACTCCCGACCCCGAGTGGGTCAACAACACGATGTGCCTCGACACCGGGTGCGCCTTCGGCGGTCACCTCACGGCACTGCGCTACCCGGAGAAGGAGGTCGTGCAGGTCACCGCCGAGCAGGTCTGGTACGCACCGTCCAAGCCGTTCCCGGTCGCCGGCGGGGGCACCGGAGCCGCGGGCGACGCCCGCGCCGGTCAGGCCCGTGGCGACGACGACCTCGACCTCACGGACGTCCTCGGGCGCCGCGTCGTCGAGACGGGCCACCACGGGCGCATCTCGATCCGCGGCGAGAACGCCGCCGGCGCTCTCGAGGTGATGAGCCGCTTCGCCGTGCACCCGCGCTGGCTCGGCTACCTGCCGCCGACCATGGCGCCGGTTGCGACGTCGCGGCGCCCCGACCTGCTCGAGCACCCCGACGAGGCCTTCGCCGCCTACGCCGAGGCCGGTGTGGGTGAGGTCGTGTGCGAGGAGAAGCACATGGGCTCGCGAGCCGTCGTGCTCGTGTGCCGCGACGCCGCCACGGCAGCCCGGCGCTTCGGGGCCCGGTCGGGCGAGACCGGGGTCGTGCACACCCGCACGGGTCGGTCGTTCCTCGACGGCCCGCTCACCGAGTCCCTCCTCGCGCGGGTGCGGACGGCCGTGGGGGAGGCCGGGCTCTGGGACGAGCTCGGGACCGACTGGCTCCTGCTCGACGCCGAGCTCCTGCCGTGGTCGCTCAAGGCCGAGGCGCTGCTGCGCGAGCAGTACGCGTCCGTCGGCGCGGCGGCACGCGCCGCGCTGCCCGCCGCCGTCGACGTGCTCGAGCGGGCTGCCGGCCGCGGTCTCGACGTCGCCGCCCTGCTCGGTCGCACCACGGCGCGGCGGGCCAACGCCGAGGCGTTCACGGCGGCATACCGCCGGTACTGCTGGGACGTCGACGGTCTCGAGGGCGTGCGGCTCGCGCCCTTCCAGCTGCTCGCGGGCGAGGGCAGCACGTGGCACGACCGCGGGCACCGGTGGCACCTCGACCGCATCGACCGCCTCGTCGACGCCGACCCGACGACCTTCCGCACGACGCGCCGTCTCGTCGTCGACACCGCCGACCCGTCGTCGGTCGCGGCCGGGGTGCGGTGGTGGGAGGACCTCACCGCCTCGGGTGGCGAGGGCATGGTCGTCAAGCCGGCTGCCGGCATGCTGCGCACCCGCGCGGGTCTCGTTCAGCCGGGCCTCAAGGTGCGCGGCCGGGAGTACCTCCGCATCATCTACGGACCCGACTACACGGTGCCGCACCACCTCGAGCGGCTCCGGGAACGCAACCTCGGGCACAAGCGGTCCCTCGCCCTGCGCGAGTACGCGCTCGGGCTCGAGTCCCTGGAGCGACTGGCCCGGGGCGAGCCGCTGTGGCGCGTCCACGAGCCCGTCTTCGCCGTGCTCGCCCTCGAGTCGGAACCGGTCGACCCCCGTCTCTGACGCATTCCCCCGCCACGCCGGGCACACGTCCGTGACATTCGCTGTCTCGGGGTCCGGCGCGCAGGAGGTGCGTCATGACAACGAGCACGCGTCAGACAGCCGTGCGTCGGGCGGTCCCACGTGGCTCGGGACAGGGGCCGCCCCGGGGTGCGCGCCCGGCTCTCCGCCGCGGCTGCGATGCTCGTGCTCATGCTCATGGTCGGGTCGGTGGTGCTGTCGGCGCAGTCGTCGACCGCAGCCACGACATCGGGCCGCGCGATGTGGGTGTGGTCGTGGACCGACGCGGGGGCCGTGGTCCAGCTCGCCCAGTCGCGTGGCATCGGGACGCTCTTCGTGGGCGTGCCGCCCGACCTCGCGACGAGCCCCGCGCTGCCGACGGTGCGCGCCCTCGTGACCCGGGCCAGGGCGGCTGGACTGCGCGTCGATGCGCTCGGCGGCGACCCCGGCTGGGTCGACGACGCTCCGTGGGCCGTTGACCACTGGGTCAGGCCCACCATCGCGACGGGCCTGTTCACCGGCCTCCACGTCGACGTCGAGCCGTGGACGACGCCGGCCTGGACCACACGGCAGTCGACGACCGTGTCGAGGTACCTCACCCTGCTCGACCTTCTCGTGGCCGCCAGTGGTGGCCGCCCCCTCGAGGCGGACATCCCCTTCTGGTTCGGCCACGTCACAGCCGGCAGGAAGTCGACCCTCGACACGGAGACGATGCGTCGCGTCTCGGCGGTGACGATCATGGCCTACCGCAACACGGCCGCCGGCCCCGACGGCACCCTCGCCATCGCCGCCGGCGAGCTCAGGACCGCAGCGGCGCTCGGCAGGCCCATCCGGATCGGCCAGGAGACGAACGACCTCGGGGCCGACCCCGCCGAGGTCAAGCAGACCTTCTACGGCCAGACCCTGACACGGATGAACGACCAGCTCGCCCAGGTCGACTCGGGTGCCTCGGCCTACGCGACGTACGCCGGCGTCGCGGTCCACGACGCGACGGGGTATGCCGCGATGGCGCCGTGACGGCGGACAACGCTGCGAGGGTGCGGTGACCAGGGACCGGACGCGGCGGCATACGCGAGCGGTCCACGTCGTTGTCCGGGTGACGTCGCCCGTCGGGCGGCCCGGGCAGCAGGAGGCACCATGAAGGCCATCGTCATCGACCGGTTCGGCGGACCCGAGGAGCTGCACGAGGCGCAGCGGCCCGACCCGCAGCCGGCCCCCGGTCAGGTCCGGGTCCGGGTCGAGGCGGTCGGGGTCAACCCCGCCGACGGCAAGGCCCGCAGCGGCCTCATGGCCCCGCCCGACACGACGTTCCCGCTCGTGCTCGGTCTCGAGGCGGCCGGTGTCGTCGACGCGCTGGGGGACGGCGTCACCGACGTCGCCGTGGGCGACCGGGTCGTCGGGTTCGCGGAGGGCGGTGCCTACGCCGAGCTCGCCGTGCTGAGCACGTATGCCGTCCTGCCCGACGCGCTCGACGCCACCGTCGCCGTGTCGCTGCCCGTCGCGGGCGAGACGTCCCGACGCGTCCTGCGCCTCCTGGGCGTGCAGCCCGGCGAGACGCTGCTCGTGCACGGGGCCAGCGGGGTGGTCGGCGAGGTCGCGACCCAGCTCGCCGTCGCGGGCGGTGCCACCGTCATCGGCACGGCCTCGGCCGCCAACCAGGAGCGTGTCGCGGCCCTCGGCGCCACGCCGACGACGTACGGCGACGGCTGGCTCGACCGCGTGCGCGCCCTGGCGCCGAACGGGGTGGACGCCGTGCTCGACGCGAGCGGCGCCGGTGTGCTCGACCAGTCGGTCGAGCTCCTCGGCAGCCCCGACCGGCTCGTCACGATCGCCGACCCGGCCGCCTTCACCACGGGCGTCACCTTCAGCGGCACGTCCCAGCGTTCGGCGGAGGAGCTCGCCGACCTCGTGGCCCAGCGGGCGTCCGGTGCCGTCACGACGACCATCTCGCGCGTGTTGCCGCTCGCCGAGGCGTCCGAGGCGCAGGCGCTGAGCGACAGCGGTCGCGCCGGCGGCAAGCTCGTGCTCGTCCCCTGACCTCGGGCGCCCTCCGCCTCAGCGAGAGAGGCTGCGGACGGGCAGCTCGAACCACCTGAGGTGGTCGAAGTCGACGTTGACGTGCGCCTCGTCGCACCGCTCCGGCGTCGCGGCGGCGAGGACCGCACGCGCGTCGGCGAGGTGTCCGGCGAGTGCGTCCTCGCCAGCCCTCTCGAGCTGCGCGGGGTAGGTCAGGTGGCCCTGCTCGAAGCTCACCTGGTGCAGCCGCAGCGGGGGTTCGACAGGCCCGTCCTGGTGGCGCCAGAGCCCTGTCGCTGGCTCGAAGTCGTAGTCGCCGAGCAGTCGCCAGCCGTCGCGGGCCACGAGGCGGACGGCCTCGATGACGTAGTCGGCGACGACGTCGGAGATGAAGTAGTTGAAGTTGACCCGCACCCAGCCCGGCTTGATGCCCTCGCAGCCGCGCCCGATCTCGCGCTCGAACTCGTGCGAGCGCTCGAGGTCGATGCCCAGGAGATAGTGGCCGTAGGGCCCCGCGCACGAGCAGCCGCCGCGGGCCTGGATGCCGAAGAGGTCGTTGAGCACGGCGACGACGAAGTTGTGGTGGAGGTAGCGCTCGCCCTGCGCGTGGACGACGAACGACACGATCGACAGGCGCTCGGCCTCGAGGTTGCCGAGGATCTCGATGGCGGGCTCGTCGCGCCAGGCCGTGACCGCGCGCTGGAGGAAGTGGTCCTCGCGGGCGCGGATGGTCTCCACGCCGACGGCCTCCTTGAGCTTGAAGACGAGCCCGGCGCGGATGGCCTCGATGATGGCGGGTGTGCCGCCCTCCTCCCGGTGCGCGGGGTCGGTGAGGTAGTCGTGGGCGTCGGGGTTGACGTAGGCGACGGTCCCGCCCCCGGGCACGTCCGGCACCCGGTTGGTCATGAGGTCGCGGCGCACGACGAGGACGCCGGGCGTGCTCGGGCCGCCGATGAACTTGTGCGGGCTGAGGAAGATGGCGTCCTTGTATGCCATCGGGTCGGCGACGCCCCGGCCGCCCCGGCCGTACATCTCGATGTCGACGTACGGCGCGGCCGCGGCGTAGTCCCAGAACGCGAGCGCGCCGTGCGCGTGGAGCAGGGAGGAGATCGCGTCGGTGTCGGTGACGATGCCGGTGACGTTGCTCGCGGCAGAGAACGAGCCGATGAGCAGGGGCCGGTCGGCGTGCTCGACGAGACGCTCGCGGAGCACCTCGATGTCGACGTGCCCGTCGAGGTCCTGTGGGATGACGATGACGTCGGCGACGCACTCGCGCCACATCACCTCGTTGGAGTGGTGCTCGTAGGGCCCGATGAAGATGACCGGCCGCTGGTCGGCGGGCACGAGATCGCTGGCGTGCCAACGGTCCTCGAAGTTCGACGGGATGCGCAGGCCGAGGATGCCGACGAGCCTGTCGATGGCCCCGGTGCAGCCCGAACCGGCGAAGACGACGACCGTCTCGTCGTCACCACCCACGGCGTCGCGGATGGTGCGCCGGGCGTCCTCGCGCAGTCGCGTCGTCTGCAGCCCGGTACCCGAGCTCTCGGTGTGGGTGTTGGCGTAGCGGGGGAGCACCTCGTCGCGGATGAAGTCCTCGATGAAGGTCAGGCCGCGGCCCGACGCGGTGTAGTCCGCGTAGGTGACGCGGCGCGGGCCGTAGGGGCCGTGCATCACCTGGTCGTCGCCGATGACGCTCGCGCGGATCGTGGTCAGCAGGTCGTTCTCCGGGGCTCCAGCCATGACCCAAGCATACCGCATGGTGATGCTAGCCGAGAAGAGCATAACTATTAGTTATCTGAGATGGCGAGTGTGGCGAGGGTGCGGTTATGTGAGCGGCACGACGCACACGACCGTCCCGGTGCCGCCCTGCGACACGGCACTCGTGAACGCGCGCGTCGAGCCGTGATCGGCGCAGATGCGGCGGACCGAGGAGTCGTCGGTGAACGCTTCTCGCTGCACGAAGACGACCCTGCCCAGAGCGGACGGGTCCGAGCAGTCGACGGCCCGCACGTCTCGGGCCGGGTCCGCAGTGACGCACTGGCCCGTTGAGATGTCTTGGGCGGCATCGTCGGAGGTCACGGCGCGGAAGACCAGAAAGGCCAGGACCGCAAGCAGCAACGGGCCGAAGCGCCGGAGGCTCGAGGCGTGTGCAGGCTTCGGCATGGAGCCGTCCTGTGGCGAGTCGGTCAACGTGAGGACTCCAGTCGTGGCGGGGTGGTGGCGGCGGGAGGTGCCTCCGCATTCTGCACGCACTCGACGCCCAGGTGTTGCGTTCACGACTCGTCACCTCCCGCGCTCCGTCGCATAGGGTCGATCCGTGACAGCGATCTCCTACCCGCTCGCGGAGCACACGCTCGCCAACGGCCTGCGCGTCATCGTCAGCGAGGACCACACGGTGCCCAACGTCGCGGTGAACCTGTGGGTCGGCGTCGGCTCCCGCCACGAGACCCCCGGACGCACCGGCTTCGCTCACCTCTTCGAGCACCTGATGTTCCAGGGCAGCCGCGCCGTCGCGTCGGGCGAGCACTTCTCGGCCCTCATGGACGAGGGTGCGCGGCTCAACGCCACGACGTGGTTCGACCGCACGAACTACTTCGAGACGGTGCCGACCGGTGCACTCGAGCTCGCGCTGTGGCTCGAGGCCGATCGGCACGGCCACCTCCTCGACGCCGTGACGCAGGAGAACCTCGACAACCAGCGCGACGTCGTCAAGGAGGAGAAGCGCCAGCGCTACGACAACGTGCCCTACGGCTCGGCGCTCATCGACATCTACGCGACCGCGTTCCCCGAGGACCACCCCTACCACCACCCGACGATCGGGTCGATGGAAGACCTCGACGCCGCGACGCTCGAGGACGTCCGCGCCTTCTTCCGCGCGCACTACGGGCCCAACAACACCGTCCTGACCCTCGTCGGCGACGTGACCCCGGAGGAGGGCTTCGCCGCTGCCGAGACGTACTTCGGCGGCCTCCCGGCCATCGAGCTGCACCCGCGGGAGCGGCACGCGCAGCTGCCACCGCTCTCCGAGCCGGTCCGGCTCGACCGCGTCGGTGACGTCCCCAACGACCGGATCTACGTCTCCTTCCGGCTCCCCGTCGACACGACTCCCGACTACCTCGCCTGCCAGGTCGCCGTCGACGTGCTCGGCGGCCTGGCGAGCTCTCGGCTCGTGCGCCGTCTCGTCCGCACCGACGAGACCGCCGTGGCCGTGGGTGGCTGGACGATGGGACTCGTCGACGGCGTCGGCCTCGGCACCATCACCGTGGACGTGTCCGCAGGCGCCGACGTCGAGAAGGTCGAGGCCGCGGTGTGCGAGGAGATCCGCCGCTTCATCGAGGAGGGGCCGGATGACGCCGAGCTCGAGTCGGTCATCGCCGACACCGAACGCTCGTGGCTGAGCGCGCTCGCGAGCATCGAGGAGCGCGCCGACCACATCAGCCACCACGCGCTGCTCACGGGCGACCCGGCATACGTCAACACCTTCGTCGAGCGCATCCGCGCGGTGACCGCAGAGCAGGCCCGCGCCGCCGCGGCGGCGTGGCTCGACCCCGCGTCGCGGGCGGTCGTGCGCTACCTCGCCGACACGAGCAAGGACGCCGACCAGCACGACGACACCGACCGCACCGACAAGGACTCGGAGGAGGCCGCATGACCGCCGTCGCCCGCCCCGTCGTCGCGCCGCCCGAGCCGTGGGACTTCCCCGAGGGCAGCGCCCACGACCTGCCCAACGGCCTGCGCCTGCTCACCTACGACGTCCCCGGCCAGTACGTCGTCTCGGTGCGCCTCGGCCTGCCCGTGTCGCTCCGGGACGAGCCGCGCGAGCGCGAGGGCGTGGCCTCGATCATGTCCCGCACCCTCGACGAGGGCACCGCAGAGCACACGGCCGAGGAGTTCGCCCGGCTGCTCGAGCGCAAGGGTGTCAGCTTCGGGGCGGGGATGGCGGACGCCGGTCTCTCCCTCGACCTCGACGTCGTCAAGGGCAACCTCGAGCCCGCGCTCGACCTGCTCCGTCAGATCCTCACCGAGCCGGCCTTCCCGCAGACCGAGGTCGCCCGCCAGGTGCGCACCCGTCTCGCCGAGATCGAGCAGGAGCGCTCGGTCGCCGCGCACCGCGCCGGGCTCGAGTTCGTCCGCACGTTCTACGCCTCCGACGACCGCTCGTCCAGGCCCACGGGCGGCACGCGCGAGACCGTCTCGTCGATCACGCGAGACGACGTCGTGGACTTCCATGCGGAGCACGTCGTCGCCGCCGGCGGCACGGTGGTCGTCGCCGGGGACCTCGACGGGCTCGACGTGCCGGCCCTCGTCGAGGCCGCCCTCGGTGGGTGGGCCCACGGTCCGCGGGACCGGGAGCGCTACCTCCAGCACGCCGCCGCCCTCGCGCCCGACCGCGGTCGCATCGTCCTCGTGTCCCGCCCGGGCTCGGTGCAGACCGAGTTCGTCATCGGCGCGCCTGGACCCGACCGCTCCGTCGAGGGTGGCTGGGCGCCCTACCCCGTGCTCGGCTTCGTCCTGGGAGGCTCTCCGAACGCTCGCATCGACGCCGTCCTGCGCGAGGAGAAGGGCTACACCTACGGCATCCGGTCGAGCTTCCGCCCGCGGCGTCGCGGCGGTGTGTTCCTCACGTCCGGCTCCGTGCGCGCCGACTCGACCGCGGAATCACTGAGGCTCCTCGTCGAGATCCTCGAGAGCGGCCGGGACGGGTTCAGCGACAAGGAGATCCGCTCCGGTGTCGACTTCATCTCCAAGACTGCGCCGGGTCGCTACGCCACCGCTGACTCCATCGCCGACGAGGCGGTGGGCATGGCTCTCGACGGTCGCACCACCGCGTTCACGACCGACAACCTCCGCGACCTCGCGACCGTCGACCGCAGCCGGGTCGAGGCGGCCTACGCCCGCTTCGCCGAAGGAGCCGGCATCGGCAGTGGCGAACCCGGAGCCGGGTGGACGATCGTCGTCGTCGGAGACGCCGCAGCCCACCTGCCAGCCATCGAGGCCCTCGGCCTCGGCGACGTCACCGTAGTCACCGACGCCTGACCCCGAAACGACCTCGCGTTCGAGGTGATGCCGACCCCCGGGTGCGTCTCGGCATCACCTCGAACCGGGGAGTGTGTGTCGGCTGTTTAGAGCGGGCGCTCCATGACGTAGTCGTCCTCGTAGACACCGCCGACGAGGAAGCGCTTGGTGCCGACTCGGTCGAAGCCGCTCTTGCCGTAGAAGCGCTGGGCGCGCTCGTTCTGCTGGTTGACGCCCAGCCACACGCCGGCGGCGCCGGAGTCGCGTGCCCAGTCCAGGGATCGGCTCATGAGCAGCGCCGCAGCGCCCGTGCCATGAGCCTGCGGCAGGACGTAGATCTTGGACAGCTCGACGGTCGGGCGGAGCCGGATCGCGGCGCTGACGTCCTCGTCCTGTGGGTCGCCGGCGACGAGCATCGCGTACCCCAGTGCGGTCCCGTCGCGCTCGGCCAGGAGGACGTGGCGGTGGGCGTCGGTGACGTAGTCGGTGAAGCGGGCGGGGGAGAGGACCTCCTCGACGAACGCCTCGACACGGTCACGCGTCATCGACGGCGGACACGCGAGCACGAACGTCGCTGCGGCGACCTCGGCCAGCGCTGGCACGTCAGCCTCGCGGGCAGGGCGGACCGATGCGACGGGGACCGCCGGGGCGGGTACGGAGGAGTCGGCGGGGTCGGCGGAGTCGGCGGGGTCGGCGGGGTCGGCGGAGTCGGTGCTCATGCCGAAAGGCTATGCCGGACAGCGCAGCCCGCCCAGAGCACCCCGCCCAGAGCACCCCGCCCAGTGCATCCCGACCAGGGCGGCCTCAGGCAGGCGTGGTGCCGATGCGCGAGAGCACCTCGTCGTGCAGCAGGCCGTTGGTCGCGAGCGCGTTGCCGCTCCAGCAGCCGTCCTTGCCGTCGAGTCCGGTGAACCGCCCACCGGCCTCCTGCACGATCGCGACGAGCGCGGCCATGTCGTGGACGGCGAGCTCGGGCTCGGCCGCGATGTCGGCGGCACCCTCGGCCACGAGCATGTAGGACCAGAAGTCGCCGTAGGCACGGGTCCGCCAGCAGTCGTCCATGAGGTCGAGGAAGTCGTCACGCCGGCCGCGCACCCGCCAGCCGGCGAGCGAGGAGTACGACAGCGACGCGTCACCGAGCCGTCCGACCTGGGACACCGAGATGCGCTTGGCCGACGACAGGGAGCGGCCGCTCCAAGCGCCTGAGCCGGTCGCGGCCCACCAGCGACGCTGCAGGGCCGGCGCGGCGACGAGGCCCAGCACCGGGACGTTGTCGACGACGAGGCCGATGAGCGTGGCCCACACGGGCACGCCGCGGACGAAGTTCTTCGTGCCGTCGATGGGGTCGATGATCCACCGCCGCGGACCGTGCCCGGTCGTGTCGAACTCCTCGCCCTCGACGGCGTCACGCGGTCGGGTGCGCTTGAGCTGCAGCCGGACGAGCTCCTCGGCGGCCCGGTCGGCGTCGGTGACGGGCGTGAGGTCCGGCTTGCTCTCGACGACGAGGTCGGCGGCACGGAAGCGTGCCATCGTCACCCTCTCGACGGCATCCGCGAGGACATGGGCCAGACGAAGGTCGTCGTCGTAGGAGGTCACCGGCTCAACCTAGCGGGATCGGTCCGAGCAGGGGCGATGAGCCCGACGACGAAGGTCGCTGCGGCTCAGTGCTCCTCGGTCGTGCTCCGGCTGCTGAGCAGGCGACGCAGCGACTCGAGACGTGACGCGCCGGCCGGTCCGGCGTGACCGTCGGCCACCCAGGCGTCGAGCGCGCACTCCTCCTCGTCGTGCGTGCAGCCGCGGGGGCAGTTGTCGGTGCCCTCGGCGAGGTCGGGGAAGTGGTCGATGATGTGGTCGACGTCGATGTGGGCGAGTCCGAACGACCGGATGCCCGGCGTGTCGATGACCCAGCCGTCGTCGGAGCCGTCGGCACCGTGCAGCCGCAGTGCCACGGCGTTCGTCGAGGTGTGGCGCCCGCGGCCGGTCGTGTCGTTGACGACGCCGGTGGCGCGCAGGGCGCCGGGGACGAGGCCGTTGACGAGAGTGCTCTTGCCGACGCCGGAGTGCCCGACGAGGACGGAGACCTTGCCGGAGAGCCTGGCGCGGAGGTCCTCGAGGCCGGAGAAGTCGCCGTCCTTCCACGACGTCACGACGTGCTCGACCTCGAGCGGCGTGTAGTGCGCGAGGAAGTCGCTCGGGTCGACGAGATCGGCCTTCGTCAGCGCCAGCAGCGGCTCGAGGTCCGCGTCGTAGGCCGCGACGAGGCAGCGGTCGACCATGCGCGGCCGCGGCTCGGGGTCGGCCAGGGCCGTCACGATGACGAGCTGGTCGGCGTTGGCCACGATGATCCGCTCGTAGGGGTCCGTGTCGTCGGCCGTGCGTCGCAGCACCGACCGACGCTCCTCGATGCGCACGATGCGGGCGAGCGCGTCCGGACCGCCTGCCAGGTCGCCGACGAGCGCGACGTCGTCACCGACGACGACCCTCGTGCGGCCGATCTCACGGGCCTTCATGGCCGTGACGACGCGCTCGGGCTCCTTCTTGCCGAGCGAACCCATGGGGATGAGGCACGTGTAGCGGCCACGGTCGACGCCGATGACCATGGCGACGACGGCGTCCGCGTGGGCGGGCCGCTCCTTCGTGCGGGGCCGGGACCCCTTGCGACTGGGGCGGACCCGGATGTCTCCCTCGTCGAGGTCCCGCCAGCTCATCGAGTGAGCACCACCGGGCGTGAGCCGTCGAGCATGCCCTGCCACAGCCCGACGAAGTCGGGCAGCGTCTTGCGGGTCGTGTCGATGTCCTCGACGTGCACGCCGGGCACGCGCAGTCCGATGATCGCGCCTGCGGTGGCCATGCGATGGTCGTGGTAGGTGCGGAACCGGCCACCGTGCAAGGGTGCCGGCGAGATGCGCAGCCCGTCGTCGGTCTCGGTGACGTGCGACCCGACCCGACCGAGCTCTGCCGTGAGGGCCGCGAGACGGTCGGTCTCGTGGCCGCGGATGTGGGCCACGCCCCGGATCCACGTCGGCGTCGACGCGAGCGCCGCGAGTGCAGCCACCGTCGGGGTCAGCTCCGCGGCGTCGTGCAGGTCGATGTCGATGCCGACGAGCTCACCGCTGCCGACGACCGTGAGTCCCGAGCGGTCGAGGCGCACGTCGGCGCCCATGGTGTCGAGGATCTCGCGGAGGAGGTCGCCGGCCTGGGTCGTGTGCTGGGGCCATCCGGGCACCCGCACCGTCCCGCCGACGACGAGCGCCGCCGCGACGAAGGGCCCGGCGTTGGACAGGTCCGGCTCGACCGACACGTCGAGGGCGTTGATCTCCGAAGGCTCGACACGCCAGGTGTCGGGCTCGCTGTCGTCGACGATCGCGCCCGCGTCGCGCAGCGTCTCGACCGTCATGAGAATGTGCGGCTCGCTGGGCACCGGCTTGCCGTCGTGGTGCACCGTGACGCCCTCGTCGTAGCGTGCCCCGGCGAGGAGCAACGCCGAGATGAACTGCGACGAGGCCGACGCGTCCATCGTCACCGACCCGCCCGGCACCCGTCCGCGCCCGTGGACCGTGACCGGCAGGTGCCCCTCGTGGTCGTCGACCTCGACCCCGAGCGCGCGCAGCGCATCGGTGACCGGCCCCATCGGGCGCACCCGCGCCTGGGGGTCGCCGTCGAGCCGGACCGGTCCGTCGGCGAGCGCCGCCACGGCGGGCAGGAAGCGCATCACGGTGCCCGCCAGGCCGCAGTCGACCGTCACGTCACCGCTCAGCGTCTCGGGCGGCGTCACCACCCAGTCGAGCACGCTGTCGACCGCACCGACCCCACCGCTGCCGGACTCACCTTCCGGCTGGACGTCGTCGATGCGTACGCCCAGGGCGCGCAGCGCGTCGGCCATGAGGAGCGTGTCACGCGAGCGCAGGGGCGCCCGCAGCCGTGAACGGTCGCTGGCCAGTGCGGCGAGCACGAGGTAGCGGTTGGTCAGGGACTTGCTGCCCGGCAGGACGACCGTGGCATCGAGCGGTCCGGGCGCGAGCGGCGCCGCCCAGTCGGGCTCCTCGGTCAGAGTGGCGCCGTCGGTGGCGCCGTCCCTCACGGGCATGGGGTGGGGCGATGGATCAGCGGGACTCAACTCAGCTCACGACGTCCTGGGCTCGATGGGCGAGCAGGCGCGCCTCACGCTTGGCGGCCCGCTGGGCGTGACGGGCCTCGCGGCGCGTCGTCTTCGTGGCGTGCTGGGCGCGCCAGGCCAGGCCCGGCTTGCCCTCGGTGTCGACGGCGGCGAGGAGCAGGCCGCCGAGCAGACCGACGTTCTTGAGGAAGAGGCTGCGGCTCTGCGCCTTGCGGGTGGGGTCGGTCTCCTCCCAGAAGGCGTGCTCGATCGCCGTCGTCGGCACGACCGAGGCGGCGAGCACCGTCGAGGCGAGCCGCGGCATCCGACCGGTGGCGAGCAGGAGCCCCCCGCCGAGCAGGGCGGCGCCGTTGACCCGGACGAAGAGGTCGGGGTCCTTCGCGGCGACCTCGGCCCCCGGCACCTGGCCCGGCACCTTCTGGAGCAGGTGGGCGGCCTGGCCGGTGCGCGCAGCCGGGTGGCGGAGCGCCTCCACGCCGGCGGCGACGAAGACGGATGCGAGCAGCGGGCGGGCGAGACGACGGACGATCATGCGTTTTCCTCCTCTGGCCGCGACCCGTTCGAACGCGTCGTGACCATCGTGGACCTGTGGGCACCTACGGTATCGACATACCCGGGGCGCAGGACGTGCCGCCCACGCCGGCCCTCGGGGTCGTCGCGGTCGTGACGGACGGGTATGCCGTCACGATCCATGTCGTCGGCCACCCGGCATACGCTGTGGCGCATGTGCGGGAGGTATGCCGCGAGCGCGCGGCCCGACGAGCTCATCGAGGCCTTCGACGTCGACGAGGACCACACCGACGAGCCCGCGCGCAGCGTGCTCAAGAACCCCCAGAGCCCGCCGGCCGGCGAGCCCGACTGGAACATGGCCCCGTCCAAGCAGGCGCCGGTCGTCCTGACCCGGAGGCCGCGCGGCACCGGAGGCACCGACGGCGCAGACGAGGAGGCCGTCCCCGCCCGGCAGCTCCGGATGCTCACGTGGGGTCTGGTGCCGGCGTGGTCCAAGGACGTCTCGACGGGTCTGCGCATGACCAACGCGCGCGCGGAGTCGGTGCTCGGCAAGGGTGCCTTCGCCAAGGCCGCCCTCTCGCGCCGCTGCCTCGTGCCGGCCGACGGGTGGTACGAGTGGCAGGTCTCGCCGACCGCGGTCGACGCCAAGGGCAAGCCGCGCAAGCAGCCCTTCTTCATCCACCGCGCCGACGGCGGCCCCGTCGCCTTCGCCGGGCTCTACGAGTTCTGGCGCGACCGCGAGCTGCCCGAGGGCGACCCGGCGGCGTGGTTGACGACCTTCACGATCATCACGACCGCCGCCGACCCCGGCATGGACCGCATCCACGACCGCCAGCCCCTCGTCCTCGAGCCCGCCCAGTGGGAGCACTGGCTCGATCCCGACGAGAAGGACCCGGGCTACGTCCAGGGCGTCCTCGAGTTCGCCGCGCCCGGACGCTTCGAGGCGCACCCGGTCAGCCGTGCGGTGGGTGCGACGCGCAACAACGGTCCCGCCCTCGTCGAGCCCGTCCCCGAGTCCGAGCTCGAGGGTGTCGTAGACCCGATGACCGGTGAGGTGGTCGGCGCGTGAGCGCACCGGCCCGTGAGGCGGTTCGCGAGATCGAGACGCCCGGCGGGCCCGGACGCGCCCACATCCAGCGACCCGCACGCCCACGCGGCACCGTCGTCCTCGGCCACGGCGCCGGGGGAGGGCTCGGAGCGATCGACCTCGCGATCGCCCGCGAGGTGCTCGTCGGCGCGGGCTGGGCGGTCGTGCTCGTCGAGCAGCCGTGGCTCGTGGCCGGTCGCAAGGTGGCCGGTCGCCCGCCCACGCTCGACGTCGCCTGGGTGCCGATCGTCGAGGCGCTCATGACCGGCCGGGGCCGCCTGCCGCGCCCCCTCGTCGTCGGCGGCCGCAGTGCGGGCGCGCGCGTGGCGTGCCGCACGGCCGGACCGCTCGAGGCCGATGCCGGCCTCCTGCTCAGCTTCCCCCTCCACCTGCCGGGTCAGCCGGAGAAGCTGCGCGCCCACGAGCTCGCGCTCGCGCCAGAGCCGTCATGGGTGGTTCAGGGCACCCACGACACGTTCGGCACGCCCGACGAGGTGCGCGCGCACCTGCCGGTGGGCACGACGCTCGTCGAGGTCCCCGGCGCGCACAGCTTCCCGAAGGGCTCGCGCAGCGCCCTCACCGAGGCCCTTGGCACGATCGCGGGAATGCTGCCCGGCTAGGTGTCGTTGCACGGAGCATGGTCACCTGCCCCACCCGTGAGCCCGAGAGCGTCGCGACCGTGCCGACCGAGCACGGTCTGCTGACGCAGCCCACCGGTCTAGGCTGGGAGGCGATGGCAAAGGACAAGAAGACCGATCCGAGCGCTGCCCTGCGGCTGACGGACCCGAGCACCGACACGAGCGCGACGACCCGCGGGTCGGCGACTGCACCGTCCGCCGACCCCGACGACCTCGCGCGCGCCGACGCGACCGTCGACGTCGCGAGCGAGAGCGAGCACGATCGTCGAGCGCGCTTCGAGCGCGAGGCGATGCCCCTGCTCGACCAGCTCTACAGCGCTGCTCTGCGCACGACGCGCAACCCGAGCGACGCCGAGGACCTCGTGCAGGAGACGTTCGCCAAGGCGTACGCCGCGTTCCACCAGTACAAGCCGGGCACGAACCTCAAGGCGTGGATGTACCGCATCCTCACCAACACGTACATCAACAGCTACCGCAAGAAGCAGCGCCAGCCCCTCGAGTCCGACTCGGCCGAGATCGAGGACTACCAGCTGGCGCGGGCCGAGTCGCACACGTCGGTCGGCCTCCGGTCCGCCGAGGCCGAGGCGCTCGACCACCTCCCCGACAGCGACGTCAAGCGCGCCCTGCAGGCGATCCCCGAGGAGTTCCGCCTCGCGGTCTACTTCGCCGACGTCGAGGGCTACGCCTACAAGGAGATCGCCGAGATCATGGACACCCCCATCGGCACCGTCATGAGCCGCCTGCACCGCGGCCGCCGTCAGCTGCGCGAGCTCCTCTCGGAGTATGCCGCCGACCGCGGTTTCGCTGCGGCCGGCACCTCCGAGGGTGCCGCGATGGGTGCGGGGATCGCTGCTGGCACGGAAGGAAGCCGGTCATGAACGACCACACGACGGGTGGACAGGGTGCGTCGGACAGCGCGATGACGCGCACCGACTGCTCCGAGGCGTTGCTGAGGGTCTACGAGTACCTCGACGGCGAGCTGGGCCCCGACGAGTGCGCCAAGATCCAGGCGCACCTCGACGAGTGCGGGCCGTGCCTCAAGGAGTACGACCTCGACACGACCCTCAAGTCCCTCATCAAGCGTTCGTGCGAGTGCGAGCAGGCGCCGGAGGCGCTGCGCCTGACCATCATGTCGCGCATCTCGATGACCATGATCCAGGTCGACCGCGGCTGATCAGCGGCCCACGACGTCACGTCGGGTCCCACGGAGACGACGAAGGCCCGCCCCGAGCTGCTCGGGTGCGGGCCTCTGACGTCTGCGGCTCAGGCGTTGGGCTTGCGGCCGTGGTTGGCGGCGTTGCCCTTGCGGGAGCGGCGCTTGCGGGCGCGCTTGCTCATCGTCGGCTCCTAATGGGTCGTACAGTGGTCTCGGGCCCCGGTGCGGGACACGAAGACCTGATTCTTCCACATCCTGCGCGAGTGGCCAATTTGGTCGCAGGGATGCCCTGCAAACCTTAAAATCTTCGTATAGATCCGGCATGGATACGCCGGATCTGCTTCCGTGCGCCCGCGCGCGCAAGGCATCCTGAGCATCGAGGGAAACCTCTGTTGTTCTGTGCTGCCGCAGCAACGCCCCTCCATGGCGCACGCATCCGGAACATCCACTTATGAAGGAGCCCCCACATGTTCGCTGCCCTCCTGTCGGCACTTGCGTCCAACGACTACGCCACGCGCGCGCTCATCTCGCTCAGCAGCATCTGGGGATGGGGCGGCTGAGCCGAAGAACCGGTGAACGGCGTCACGGACGCAGTGCGTCCGTGGCGCCGTTTCGCACTACCGTGAACGATGTGAGCACGGTCCCCATCGCGAGCAGTCGATCGCAGTGGTTGCCCGCCTACCTTGCCCTCGTCGTCGCGACTTCCGTCGCGACCGGAGTGGCGTCCTGGATGTTCCTGCCGCGGCCCGAACTGGGGCCCCTGCTGCTTCTCTGCCTGATGGGCATCCTCAGCTTCCAGATCCGCGAGCCCGACGTCGGTCTGCGCATCAGCTTCTCCTTCCTCTCGATCATCCTGCTGGCCTCCGCCGCGATCGTGGGCGCGTTCGGGGCCTGGCTCGTGGGCAGCGTCTCGATGCTCATCGACCGGCGACAGCGCAGATGGACTGCAACGATGTTCAACGCCGCCATGAGCGGGTTCGTCGGCGCGGCCGGAGCGATGGTCTACGCCATGCTCGGTGGCGTCGAGGGGAGCGGGACGGTCGGTCTGAGCACCGTCGCGCTCGCCCGGGACCTCGGGTGGCCGTTGTTCGCCGCCGACGTCGTGGCGTGCCTCCTCAACGCTGCCCTTCTGTCCGGTGTCATCCACTTCGACCAGGGCATCCCCTTCGGCGTCCAGGTGCGACGCGTGCTCAGCGGGTCCGGAGTCGCCTTCGTGGGCTACGGCATCATCGGGCTGCTCTTCGTCATCCTCTGGTACCCCGCGGGGCTGGGCGCCTTCAGCGCCCTCCTCGTGCTCGCCCCGCTGCTCGCCGCCCGCTGGGCCTTCATCCAGTACGGCGAGGAGCTCCGCTCGCACGAGCGGACCATCGACACGCTGGTCACCGCGCTCGGCACCAAGGAGCCCGCCGCCGTGGACCGGAGCCGGCGCGCCGCCGTGCTCGCCGAGTGGATCGCCGAGGAGCTCGGCCTGACACCGGGCCAGATCGGCACGGTGCGGTATGCCGCGACGCTCCACGAGATCGGCCACCTGGGGGTGGCCACCCGGTTGCTGCGCCGGTCCCCGGCCTCGCTGAGCCCCACCGAGCGGCGGGTCATCGACGGCCACTGCGTCGTCGGCGCCCGGATGATCGAGGGCATCGATTTCCTCGAGGACGCCCGGTCCGGCATCCGCCACCAGCACGAGCGCTTCGACGGGACCGGCCGACCCGACGGACGCGCGGGCCAGGACATCCCCATCGCCGCGCGCATCGTCGCCGTCACGACCGCGATCGACGACGTCATCCGGGAACCCGGTGCCGCCCCGGTCGTCTCGATCGCCGAGGTTGCGAGGCGACTGCGTGGCGACCCCGGTCGCTTCGACCCGGACGTCGTCGCGGCCGCCGTCATCGCGCTGGACAAGCACGGCTGGCCGGCCGGCTCGCCGGCGCCGGTGGCCTCGTGAAGGGCGCCCTGAGGCGGGAGCCCCTGGCCGGGATCTTCGGCGTCCTGGGGCTGCTCGTGACCGTCGTCGTCGCGGTCCAGAGCGGCGACGTGCCCGCGCTGCACGACTCCGCGACGATCTGGGTCGTCGTCGCCTTCGCCGTCATGATCGTGCTCGGCGAGTGGTTCCACATCTCGGCGCCGGGCTTCAGGGGAGCGGCCCCCATCGCGCTGGCGGCCGCCTTCGGACTCGCCCTGACGACCGACCTGCCAGGCAAGGTCCACCTGCCGTACGGCGCGCCCTTCGCCCTCGCGGTGACGGCTACGGCCATGGCGCTCGGGACCACGGTGCGCGTCGCGGCGCGTCGAGACACGAGCCTCGTCGACACGGCCGGACGGTTCGTCGCCATCGTCGTCGCCACGCTCGTCTTCCGTGTCGCGGTGCTCGGACAGGCGCCGGGGTCACCGGCCCGCCAGACGCTCGGCACGCCTGAGCAGCGTGCCGCGCTGCTGCTCGGGATCTGCCTGCTGGCCCTCGTCACGGATGCCCTGTTCACCTCCCTGCTCCGTGGGCTGTCGGCCGGCGCGAACGTGCGTCGGACGTTCATCGAGGAGTTCCGCTCGTCGTTCGCGCTGTCGATCGCGGTCGCGGTCACCGGCGTCCTGATCGCGCTCGCCGCCCCGCCCCTCGGCATCGTGGCACTGCCACTCTTCCTCATCCCGCTCGTCCTGACGCTCTTCGCGTTCCGGCGCTACGTCAGCATCCGCGCCACCTACCTCCAGAGCATCCGGACGCTCTCGCGACTCACCGACGCCGCGGGCTACACCCCGTCCGGGCACTCCGAGCGCGTGGCGGCCCTGTCGGTCCAGGTCGGCCGCGAGCTGGGCCTGTCGGAGCGCGAGCTGCTCGACCTCGAGTACGCCGCGCTGCTCCACGACATCGGACAGGTGGCTCTCGTCGAGCCGATCCCCGGTGGCGCCACCGTCCTCGCGGCGCCGGCCGACCAGCGGCGCATCGAGGCCGACACCGTCGCCATCGTCCGAGAGACCGGCGTCTTCGAGGGGGTCGCGCGGATCCTCGAGCACCAGACGACGCCCTACCGCCAGGTGCGCGAGCTCGGCGAGGAGATCCCCCTGACGAGCCGCATCGTCAAGGTCGTCAACGCCTACGAGGACCTCACGGCCGGCGCCCGCAGCGCTCGGGCGCGCGAGGCGGCCATCGAACGCATCTACCTCGGCCTCGGCTACGAGTACGACCCGCGCGTCGTCGACGCCCTCCTGAAGTCCCTCGGCTCCTCGGCCCACGCCTGAGACAGGGGTCACACCGCGCCGGAGGCCCTTGGGTCGGTCCGTGTCGCCGTGCCATGATGGCGACTTCGGGCAACCCCCGTCGCGAGAACGAAACCTGCAGGCCAGACCCCCGGCACTGTCCACCAGTGAGGGCGCCTGCCCTCTTCGTCTCCATGCGAACGAGGTGTTCCAGCATGAGTGCGTTGCCCACCAGCCAGCTCTTCGACCCCAGCGACCCGGTCTTCCGGGCCCACGTGGGCGGGAAGCTCGGGGTACACGCCACGTCGGAGCTGCGCGATGCTGCCGACCTCTCCCTCCTCTACACGCCGGGGGTCGCCCAGGTCTCTCTCGCCATCGCGGCCGACCCGACGCTGGCCGCCGTCTACACGAGCCGACGCAACACCGTCGCCGTCGTCAGCGACGGCACCGCCGTCCTCGGGCTCGGCGACGTCGGACCGCTGGCCGCCATGCCCGTGATGGAGGGCAAAGCGGTGCTCTTCAAGCACTTCGCCGACGTCGACGCCGTCCCCGTGTGCATGGAGACCGGCAGCGTCGACGAGATCGTCGACGCGGTGGCGCGGATCGCACCGACGTACGGCGGCATCAACCTCGAGGACATCTCGGCGCCGCGGTGCTTCGAGATCGAGCGCCGGCTCCAGGACCGTCTCGACATCCCGGTCTTCCACGACGACCAGCACGGCACGGCGATCGTGGCCCTGGCCGCCCTGCTCAACGCGGTCAGGGTCGTCGACAAGGACCTCGCCGACCTCACGGTCGTCGTCTCCGGCGCCGGTGCCGCCGGTGTCGCCGTGAGCCGGATCCTCGTGTCGGCCGGCGTGGGCGACGTGGTCGTCGTCGACTCCCGTGGCGTGCTCGGTCCCGACCGTGACGACCTGGCCACCCACAAGCGCGAGCTCCGGGAGGTGACCAACCGGCACGGGGTGACCGGCGCCATCGGCGACGCGCTCTCCGGGGCCGACGTCCTCATCGGCGTCTCCGGGGGCACGGTCGCCGAGCGCGACCTCCTGCGGATGGCACCGCGCGCGATCATCTTCGCGCTCGCCAACCCCGACCCCGAGGTGCACCCGCTCGTCGCCGCCCGCTTCGCCGAGGTGGTCGCGACCGGCCGCTCCGACTTCCCGAACCAGATCAACAACGTCCTCGCCTTCCCGGGCATCTTCCGCGGTGCGCTCGACTCCGGGGCCCGCCGGATCACCGAGGAGATGAAGCTGGCGGCAGCGCACGCCATCGCCGGGCTCGTCGACGCGCCGACGGCAGACCGGATCGTGCCCAGCGTGTTCGACGAGCGCGTGGCGCCGGCCGTGGCCGAGGCCGTCTCGGGCCGGGTCCTCGGGGGAGTGCGCTAGCCGGCCGACCGTGACGACGCTCCCGGCCCGGACGGGCCGGGAGCGTCGTCGTCGGCCGGGTCGGTGAGTCCTCTGGCCGCGAGGGCCTCCCCCGTCGAGCGTGCGAAGGCGACGACGTGCACGACCGTCGGCACGACGACGGCCCGTGGGTCGCGGTCGAGGCCTCGGGCGCGGGCCGACTCGCGCACGCTGGAGAACGACCCGGCCACCCAGGGCACCGAGCGCACGACGACGCCGAGGGTGAGGGCCACGACCTCGGGGTCGACGACGCGGCGCAGCGGGCGGGCCGCCCGCACCACGCCGTCGAGCAGGTCGGTGACCGGGGTCGTCGCCGTGAGGATGCCCGCCGCGACGAACGCGTTGACGATGCCGAGGACGACGCGGACGGCATACGCGAGGTCGTGCGACCACCACTGGAAGGCCAGCAGGACGACGAGGACGGGGAGGAGGCCACGCATCGACCGCACGAGGCGGCGGGACGGCAGGCGCGCTGCCAGCACGACCCCGGCCAGGACGACGGTCGTGACGGCGAGCGGCCACACCGACTGCGCGAACCACGGCGTCGCCCCGACGACGAGGACGCCGACGAGCTTGAGCCACAAAGGCATTCGATGGACCACCGAGGTGCCGGGGACGTGCGCCGTGAAGAGGCCGGGACCGTTCACGGCGCGTCGGACAGTGCGAGGTAGCGCTCCACGGCCGTCCCCGGCTCACCGTCGAAGACGATGCGCCCCTCGTCGACGACGAGGGTCCGGTCGGCGTGGAGGGCGAGGTCGAGGTCATGGGTCGCGAGGACGACGGACTGGGGGAGCGAGTCGAGCAGGGAGCGCAACCGGAGGGTGTTGCGTCGGTCGAGGAGCGTCGTCGGCTCGTCGAGGACGAGCAGACCCGGTTCGGTGGCGAGGACGACGGCGAGGGCCATGAGCTGACGCTCACCCCCGGACAGGTCGTAGACGCTCTGGTCGGCGAGGTGGGCCAGTCCGAAGCGCTCGAGCACCCGCTCGGCGGCGGCCCGGCGGTCGGTGCGCGACCGGTGCAGCCGCCGCAGGGAGAGCTCGACGTCCTCGCGCCCCGTGGGCATGACGAGCTGGGAGATCGGGTCGGTGAAGGCGAACGCGACGCGCCGGCGCACGCGGGCCCCGTGACGCACCGTGTCGAGGGCGTCGACGGTGACGGTGCCCGACGTCGGGGTGACGAGGCCGTTGAGGAGGCGCAGCAACGTCGACTTGCCCGACCCGTTGGCGCCGATGACCGTCACCCGCGACTCGGCCAGGACGAGGTCGACGGGCCCGAGGATGGTGCGCGTCCGCTGCCCGGGCGAACCGTCGACGGGCACGGTCACCGTCGCGGCCTCGAGGCGGACCTCCGTCACGGACGGGTCACGCGCGGGGGCGCCGCGGGCGCACGAGGACGTCCGGGAAGGCGCGGTGCACGGCGACGGCGGCGACGACCGCGACGACGTCCTTGACGAGGTCGCCCGGGAGGAAGGGCAGGTCCGCGCTGATCGCGGCCGACAGCGGCAGCCGGAGGTTGACCATGAGCCCGACGACCCCGAGCGCGTGGACGACCGCGACGGTCGTCGCGAAGGAGGCGAGCAGGAGCACTGGCACCCAGAGCGACCGGTTGGTGCGGCGGACGACCACGCGGGCGGCGACGCCCACGACGAGCGCCGCGACGAGGAACGACACGAGGTAGCCGGCCGTCGGTCCGCTCAGCACCTGCAGGCCGGACTGACCCCGGCTGAAGACCGGCAGCCCGACGAAGCCGAGCAGCAGGTAGAGCGCCACGGCGAGTCCGCCGCGGAGGGGCCCGAGCACGAGCCCGGTGAGCACGACGGCGAGGGTCTGCAGCGTGATCGGCACCCCGAACCCGCCCACGGGGATGCCGGGCACGACGGCGGCCGCGACGAGGAGCGCCGTGAAGACGGCGACGAGAGCGACCGACTGCGCGTCGACGCCGTGGGTCTGCTGACCGGCGCCGCGACCGCCGGCCCGGGAGGCCTGGCCGGTCGTGGTGGCGCTCGACTCGACACGGTCCCGGGTCGCCGTCGTCGTCTGCGCGGGATCGTGGCGCACGGGGGTGTTGTCGGTCACGGGCAGGACCCTACCGGGGCGCCGTTCGGCCTCCGGTCACTATGGTGCTGGAATGCTCGCTGCCTACGCCGCCGGTCAGTCCGCCTCCGACCCGCTCTCCGGTCTCGTCGTCGGGGACCGCCCCGATCCGGAGGCCCGGCCGGGCTGGACCGTCGTCGACCTGCGCGCCGCCGCGCTCAACCACCACGACGTGTGGTCGCTGCGTGGCGTCGGCCTCGCGGCGGACCGGCTGCCGATGGTCCTCGGCTGCGACGGCGCCGGGGTCGACGCCGACGGAAACGAGGTCATCGTCCACGCCGTCGTCCCCTCGGAGGGCTGGCGCGGCGACGAGACCCTCGACCCGCGACGCACCCTCCTGTCAGAGCTGCACGACGGCACCCTCGCCGAGAAGGTCCTCGTCCCCGAGGGCAACGTCGTGCCGAAGCCGGCGTCGATGTCGTGGGAGACGGCTGCCTGTCTCTCGACGGCGTGGCTCACGGCATACCGCATGCTCTTCACCAACTCCGGCGTGCGGCCGGGCGGCACGGTGCTCGTCCAGGGCGCCGGTGGCGGTGTCGCCACGGCGCTCATCCAGCTCGGCTCGGCCGCCGGCTACCGGATGTGGGCCACCTCCCGCGACGAGGCCCGGGGTCAGCGGGCCCTCGAGATCGGCGCCGACCGCGTCTTCGGCTCGGGCGAGCGGCTGCCCGACCGCGTCGACGCCGTCATGGAGACCGTCGGCGCCGCGACGTGGTCGCACTCGGTCAACTCGCTCCGCCCCGGCGGGACGATCGTCATCTCCGGGGCGACGTCCGGCGACGCCCCGGCGAAGGCCGAGCTGACGAAGATCTTCTTCAAGCAGCTGCGCGTCGTCGGCTCGACGATGGGCACCCGCGAGGAGCTCGGGCAGCTGGCCCGCCTCGTCGAGCAGGCACGCATCGAGCCGGTCGTCGACTCGGTCCTGCCACTCGCCCGGGCCCGTGACGGCTTCGCACGGATGGTCGACGGCGACGTCTTCGGCAAGGTCGTCTTCACCGTCGGGTGACGTCCGCGGGCTCGTCCCGCCCTGCCCCCGGCGGTCAGGACCCGTGCGCGCCCGAGACGTGCACGACCGCCGACAGGCCGTCCGCCGACGGCGAGCCGGCATCGCCGACCAGCCACTCGCACCACAGCGCGGCCCGCAGCCGGGCGACGAGCTGTCCGAGCTCGTAGGGGCTGTCGGCGCCGAGGGTGACCGAGAGGCGGCCCACGTCGGCGGTGCCCGACTCGACGCCGTGAAGCGCAGCGCGAACCGCCCGGGACACCGCGTCGAGGCGGGTGGCGGTGCCGGCGGGGGCGATGCCTACGGCAACGGCCTCCGGGCTGCCCGGCTCGATGCCCAGGGCTGCCCGCACGGCCTCGACGCGTCCGTAGCCGAACCAGTCGCCCGGGCCGGTGCGCACGAGGTCGCGTCCACGGGGGTGGGACTCGAGGGGCTCGTCGACGAGGATCCCCGGCACCCCCCGCAGCACGGCGGCGGGCACGGCGGACACCTTGCCCTTCGCGAGGTCTGCCGCGGCGGCGATCTCGTCGGCGACCGCGCGGGTCGTCACCTCGAGCGGCTTGCCGTCGGCGTCGGTGCCCCCGCGCAGGTCGTCGAGGACGCGCAGCCCGTGGGCGCCGAGGGCGAAGTCGACCTGTCCGACGCGCCAGGCACGTCCGGCGGTGTCGCTCAGGACCACCCCGACCCGGACGCCGTGCCGCGCGACGAGGGCGTCATGGACCTGCTGACAGATGCCGTCGGGGTCGTGGGGGAGCAGCAGCCACCCGCCACGTGCCCCTGTGTTGGAGCCGTCGACACCCGCCGCCGCCATGATGGGTCCGGCCTTGGCGCGGACGATCCGCGTGACGCGGTCGCCCACCGAACGCTCGGCGACGACGTACTCGGTCTCGCCGTGCACGACGCGGTCCTTGTCGGGATCGTGCGTCACGAGACCGAGGGCCTTGCTCGCGATCTTGCTCGAGACGACGACGACGTCGCCGTCGGCGAGCCGGACGCCCGCGTGGTCGAGACCGACCTGGAGCACATCGGCGAGGTCGTCCCCCTCGCGCACCTCGGGTATGCCGGTGAGCGGGGTGATCGTGATCGGCGCGGTCACGCCCGGGCTCGCTCCGTGCGCAGCCGCAGACCGAGGTCGAGGGCCGCCCCGGCCATGTCGGCGGCTGCCTCGACCGAGCTCATGAGCAGCGGGCGGCGCAGGACCTCGAGACCGCGGCGTGCCGGCATGGGGTCGTCCTCGTCGACGAGCCAGCCGTCGAGGAAGTCGGCGTAGAGCCCGGCGACGCCGGCGCTCGACTCCTCGACCCCGATCGTGCGCAGGCACACGTCGGCGTGGCCCCGCACCGGACGCCCCCCGACGAGGGGGGAGACCCCGACGACCGGCGCGCGGGTGCCGCGCAGCGCGTCACGCACACCCGGGACGCCGAGGATGATGCCGATCGAGACGACGGGGTTGCTCGGCGGCAGGATGACGACGTCGGCCTCGCGGATCGCGTCGAGCACGCCGGGAGCCGGCGTGGCTCGGTCGAGGCCGGCCACGACGAACCGGTCGGCAGCGAGCTCTGCGCGGTGGCGCACCCACCACTCCTGGAAGTGGATGGCCCGCTGCTCGCCGTCCTGCTCGACGACGACGTGCGTCTCGACGGGGGTGTCGGTCATCGGCAGGAGGCGTACGCCGAGCTCACCGAGCCCCCAGCGGGCCGAGAGCCGCTTGACGACGCCGCTCAGCGGCATACCCTGGCCGAGCAGCTGTGAGCGGTAGACGTGGGTGCCGAAGTCCTTGTCTCCCAAGGTGAACCACTGTGGCTCGGCGCCGAGCGCGGCGAGCTCCTCGGCGAGGTGGTGCGACTCGTCGGCGCGCCCCCAGCCCTGCCCCTCGTGGATGCCTCCGCCCAGGGTGTAGAGCAGCGTGTCGATGTCGGGGCACACCCGCAGGCCGAAGAGCGTGATGTCGTCGCCGGTGTTGCCGATGACCGTCAGCTCGAGCGGATCGGGGCGGTCGGGATCGGCGACCAGTGGGTAGGTCTGTCGGGCGTGGTGGAGCAGGCCCCGGAGGAACCGGGCGCCGCCGACTCCTCCGGCCAGGGCGGTGATGCGCATGCGCCGATCCTCTCAGCAGTCTGCTCCCGTCCCGTCGTGCGGGGTCGGCCCGGACATGTCGAACCTGCGAATATCACCAACGGGCTTGACGTAGGGCATATGACACGCATGTAATTTCATTGTTGTATTCGGTCGGGGTTGGATCGCTGGGAATCTTGGACGCATTTGTCCGGAACCTCCGGAGAACGGTGCCGCTCGGTGCGACAGTGCTGACACAAAGTGCAGTCAGGGTCGAGGAGGGGTCATGCACGAGTTGATGGTTGTTTGGTCGGACACGGGCGAGCAGGAGGGTGAGCTCTCCTGGCAGGAGCGCTCGCTCTGCGCCCAGACCGACCCGGAGGCGTTCTTCCCTGAGAAGGGCGGCTCCACCCGCGAGGCCAAGAAGGTCTGCGTGGGATGCGAGGTGCGATCCGAGTGCCTCGAGTACGCCCTGTCCAATGACGAGAGATTCGGCATCTGGGGCGGACTGTCCGAGCGAGAGCGCCGCAAGCTGAAGAAGCGCGCGGTCTGATCGTGAGGTTCCAGCCCGGCACCTCGCTGGTGTCCGGGTGCAGGTAGCCGCTGTGCCCGACGAGCTCGCCGAAGACCTGAGCACCCCCGCTGGCGCGGGGAGTGCGTCGTCCGTGTCGTTGTCCGCCCCTCCCTCCACCGGGCATCGACCGAACGGAACGGTCGACGCGATCGTCGTCGTGCACAACGGAGCTGCGTGGCTGGCGCAGTGTCTCGACGGCCTGGCCGCCCAGACACTGCCGCCAGCGCGGCTCGTCATCGTCGACGTCGCGAGCAGCGACACGTCGAACGCCATCGCGCGCGCCCACTCCGGCGTGCGTCGGGCGATCCCCTCCGTCGAGATCGTGCGTCTCGACGGCCGCGTACCGATCGGTCGCGCCATCGACGCCGGTGTCGCGTCGCTCCCCGTCGGCGCCGACGCGTCCACGAGCTGGGTCTGGGTGCTCCACGACGACACCGTGCCGCGTGCCAACGCGCTCGCCCAGCTGCTCCAGGCCGGGCTCCGCTCGAAGTCCGTCGGGGTGGCCGGGCCCAAGATCGTCGCCTGGGACGACCCGCGACGCCTCGTCGAGATGGGCATCCAGATCACCCGCACGGGCCGCCGCCTGGCCTCGCCCGCCCGCGGGGAGGCCGACCAGGGCCAGTACGACCACCGCGCGGACGTCCTCGCGGTGAGCACGAGCGGCATGCTCGTGCGACGCTCCGCCTACGACGACATCGGTGGCTTCGACCCCGCGTTCGTCGAGCACGGAGCCGACCTCGACCTCGGCTGGCGGGCGCAGCTCGCCGGCCACCGCGTCATCGTCGTGCCGGGTGCGGTCGTGCGGGACGCGTCCGCCGGCATCGACGGTGAGCGACCGGGTGTCCCCAGCCCTCGTGAGCTCGAACGCCGCGGGCGCCGGGCCGCCCGACAGGTCACGCTGGCCCGCTGCTCGCCGCTGGCCGCACCGTTCCTCGCCGTCTGGATGGCGCTGTCCGCCCTCGTGTCGTCCGTGACCCTGCTCGTGGCCAAGCGCCCGAGGCAGGCGTGGCGCGAGCTGACCGACGTCAGCGCGCTGCTCCACCCGTTCGCGACCCTCGGCGCCCGCTGGCGTGGACGCCGGACCAAGCGGTTGCGCCGGGACCACCTCGGCACGCTCTTCGTCGCACCGGCCGTGGCCGCTCGCACCACCATCGACCACATCCAGGACGCCATCACCCCCGAGCGCACCCGCGCGCGGCGCGAGGCGGCCGTCACCACCGAGACCGGCCCCGTCGCCGACGACTCCGAGTCGCTCGACCACCTGCCGGCATCGCTGCCGCGTCGCATCGTCTCGCACCCCGGGTTCCTCGCCGTCCTCGCCGTGCTCGTCGCGACGACGGCCGCCTGGCGCGACGCCATCCGGGCCGGGGCGCTCTCACCCACGAACGCCGGCGTGGCCGGCGGCGAGCTGCGACCCGTGTCGACCGACGCCTCTGGCCTGTGGCACGCGTTCCGCGACGCCTGGCACGGCGCCGGACTCGGCACCGGCGCCGAGTCCGGCCCCCATCTCGCCGTGCTCTCCGCCCTCACCTGGCTCGCCGAGCGGGTCCCCGGCGTCGCCGAGAGCCGGTCGAGCGCCGGGGTGACCATCGCCTGGCTGCTCTTCCTCACGCCGGTGCTCGCGACGTGGTCGGCCTATCTCGCCGGACGCGTCGTCACCTCCTCGCGGGTCGCCCGGGCGCTGGGTGCCCTGGCCTGGGGCACGGCCGGCGTCGCCGCGACCGGCATCGCGCAGGGTCGGGTCGGCGTGGCCGTCGTCCACGTCCTGCTGCCCTTCGTCCTCGCCGGCTTCTGCCTCGCGGCCCGCCGCGACGGCACCTTCACCGCCTCCTTCGCGACGGCGCTCGCGACGGCGGTGGTCGGGGCCTTCGCGCCGCCGCTGCTCGCGCTCTCGGTCGTCGCGGCCCTGCTGCTCCTGGTCCTCGGCCCGGGCCTGCGCCGGGCCCGCGCTCTCGTCCTGCTCGTCGTGCCCACCGCGCTCCTCGGACCGTGGGTGGCCCAGTTCGTCGAGGACGCACGGCTGCTCCTCTCCGGTCCCGGCCTCGTCACGACCGTCGACGACCGCGGCCCGTCGGGGGTGCTTGCGCACGTCCTCGGCGAGCCCGGGGCGACCAGCTGGGCCGTGTGGCTCGGTGCGCCGCTCGTCCTGCTCGGGGTCCTCGGGCTGGCGACGCGGGGACGCAGCCGCGCCGAGTCCGTCGGTCTGCTCGTCGGTGGGGTGCTCGCGCTGCTCGGGCTCGCCGCCGCCCTCGTGTCCGGGCGGGTCGTCCTCGGCTCGGCCGAGACCGGGGTCGGGCAGTCCGCCACGGCACACCTCTGGGCGGGCGTCGGCGTGCAGCTCTGGCTGGCCGGCCTGCTCGTCGGGGTGCTGGCGGGCAGCAGGCCCGTGCTCGAGTCGCTGGCCCGTCCGGGTCGTCGCTGGGGGTTCGCCGCAGCCGTCGCCGCCGCGGCGCTCGCCGTCGTCCCGGTCCTGGCCGGCGCCGCCTCCTGGGGCGTCCAAGGGATCGGCCACACGCTCTCGGTGGGGCAGGCCACCCTCCCCGCCGTCGCGATCGAGCAGGGCAGCGGCCCGCTCGGCAACCGCCTGCTGCTCCTGCGTCCGTCCGACGACGTCGTGGACTTCGTCCTCGCCGGTCAGGAGCCGGGCGAGCTGCTGCGTGACCTCGACCGCACCCCCGACGCCGATGACGCGCCGCTCGTCGACGCCGTGGCCAACCTCGTGGGCGGCCGCGGGGCCGACTCCCTCGACTCCACCGCCCTGGCCCGCCTCGGCGTCGGCTTCGTGCAGGTGCGGGCGACGGCCGACTCCGCGCTCGCCCGCCGCCTCGACTCCTCCGAGGGTCTGAGCCGTCTCGGCACGAGTGAGCGCGGCATCCTCTGGAAGGTGCAGCCGCTCCCCGCCGCCGACGGCGGGGTCGCTGCGACCGCTCCGTCCCGGGCCCGCCTCGTCGACGCCGATGGAGCGCTGCTGCGGGTCGTGCCCACGTCGGGACCGCACGCCGCGGTCGACACGATGCTTCCGGCCGGGAAGGCCGCACGCTTCGTCGTCCTGGCCGAGCCCGCCGAGTGGTCGCAGCAGGCGCTCGTGACCTTCGACGGCCGAGAGCTCGTACCGGTGGCCGGGGCCGCCCAGCCCACGTATGCCGTGCCACCCACCGCCGGGGAGCTCGAGATCGATCTCGCTGCAGCACAGCCGTGGTGGCGCCTCGGCCAGGGTCTGCTGCTCGGCTTCGTGGTGTTCATGGCCGTGCCCTTCGGCAACCGACGCTCGAGGAGGCGCACATGACGAACGTGTCCGGAATGGTCCGGGCGGGCGCCGTGGCGCTCGTCGCCGCCGGACTCGCGGTCGGAGCGACCCGGGTGAGCGGCTCCGTGCAGCTCGCGACCCCGGGCGGGCAGGCCGGCCTGCCCGAGTCCTCCACCGTCCTGCTCGACGAGTCCTCCCTCGTGTGCCCGGGCCAGCAGCGACTCGGAGCCACGGGGCTGAGGGACGTCGAGGGCACCGTCACCGTCGCGGCGGCCACTCCCGACCAGGGTGTCGTCGCCGGCGCACCGGCGGGCGGCTCCGGCACCGTCGCCCTGCTCGGCGGCTCGTCGTCCACCGGGCTCGCCCAGAGCTCAGACCGGGGAGCGGAGGTCTCGGCCGGCACCGCCGCCCCCGACGTCGTCATCGCGAGGGCGCGGGGCGCCTTCGCCCCCGGGCTCGTGGCCACCCAGGTGTGGCGCCACGGCGGTGACGACGACCGCGGCCTGGCCGTGACCCCCTGCCAGCTGCCGTCGTCCGACGTCTGGCTCGTCGGTGGCGGTGGAGGCCCCTCGCGCACCGAGCGCGTCATCGTCAGCAACCCCGGAGCCAACGCCGTGTCCGTCTCCCTAGAGGTCCTGGGGCGAGGGGGGCCCGTCGACGCGGCCGGCGCGCGCAGCATCTCCATCCCGCCTCTCTCGCGGGAGGTCGTCTCGCTCGACGCCCTCGCGCCCGACGAGGCCGGTCCGGTCGTCCACGTCACCGCCACCGGTGGCGTCGTGTCGGCCGTGCTCGACGAGCAGTGGATCCTCGGTGCGACCGGCCGTGGCATCGACGACGCGACCCGCGCCGCGTCGCCGAGCACCGACCTCGTCGTGCCCGGTGTCGAGACCGGTGGCGGCATCTCGCTGCGCCTGGCCAACCCCGGAAGCACCGAGGCCCTGGCCCAGGTGCGACTGCTCACCGACAAGGGGGCGGTGCAGCCGGAGGACCTCCGGGCCGTGCGCGTGCCGGCGGGCTCGACGCTCGACGTGGCGATGCCGTCCAACCCGGCTGCCATGGGTGTCGGTGTCCGGTCCGACCACCCGCTCGTGGCTGCGGCCTGGACCGAGCGCCGGGCGACGACCGGCGACCAGATGGGCGACTTCGCCTGGACGCCCGCGACCCCGGCTCTCCGGGGAGTCGCCGGAGTCCTGCTGCCCGGACTCGACGGCACCACGAAACGCCTTCTCCTGACAGCAGGTTCGGCTCCCGCGACGGCTCAGGTGCGGCTCGGCTCCGGCGACAGCGCCCAGGTGTCCACCGTCGACGTGCCGGCCGACTCGACCGTGGCCGTCGACGCCAAGGACGCGAAGAGCGTGTGGGTCGTGCCGACGAAGGGGACACTGCGAGGCGCCGTCTCCGTGGCAGGGGTCGACGGGGGAGTGCCGTTCTTCTCGGTGGCCTCGCTCAGTGACGCACCCGTGCGGGCCCTGTCGGTGCCGGTGCGTCAGGTGCGCAACTAGCGACGGCCCCGCCCGGCCCGGTGTCGGCGGGTCACTCGCCGAAGCCGGGGTCGAGCTCCTCGGGAGCGACCCCGAGCAGCCCGGCGACCTGCTCCGTCACGATGTCGGCCACGAGGGCAGCGACGTCTCGCCGGTCGGTGACGCGCGTCTCGACGGGCCGACGGTAGACGACGATCCGCGCCGGACGCGCGCTCGTCGCCGGGTAGAGCCGGCCGAGCGGCACCTCGCGGTGGTCCCACGGAGCAGGTCCGCGGGGCACGTCCTCGACGGCGAACTCCACTGCGGGAAAGGCACGCCCGCACGTCGCCTCGAGCCGGGCCGCGGCGTCGAGGACGAAGTCGTCGAACTCGTCGCGGCGCGAGGTCATGGCGGGGACCGGCGGCCAGGCCAAGGGCCCCCGGCGGCCACGTCCGTGCCGGTCACGCCGACGACGGCGCCCGGGCGTGCGGGGTGAGGCGGTGTCCACGTCTCCACTCTAGATCGACCGTCACCTCGCGCACGGACGCCACCCGGCGGCATACGCCCGCGGTGATCTCGTGCTCGGACGGCGTGGTGATTCGTCCTCTTCGGGAGGGCGGACTAGAGTCCCGGATCGTGGGTCTGACACGTGGTTGCTCGAAGACGGGATGCGCCCGTCCTGCCGTCGCGACCCTGACGTACGCCTACGCCGACCGCGCGGTCGTCGTGGGCCCGCTCGCGACCTACGCCGAGCCGCACACCTACGACCTGTGCCTCGAGCACGCCGAGCGGATGACCGCCCCCCGTGGCTGGGAGGTCGTGCGTGTGGGTGGAGACTTCCCCGAGCCGGCCCTGGCCGCCGACGACCTCCTCGCTCTGGCCGACGCCGTCCGCGAGGCCGGCCGCCCGCGCACGAGCCGCCCCGGAGAGACCCGCACGACGTCCCGGGGCCAGGCTGCCGCGGAGGCGGAGTCCGGCGCCGTCGAGTCCGGCCGCCGCGGACACCTGCGCATCCTCAAGGACTCCTGACCACTAGGGTGTTCGGCGTGCCCCACCTCGCAGACTTCGTCAAGGCCTACGACGTACGTGGAATCGTGCCCGACCAGCTCTCTCCCGACGTGGCCCACGCCCTCGGCGCCGCGTTCGCCGAGGTCGTCGCCGTCCCGGACGGGGCCAGCGGTGTCGTCATCGGCCACGACATGCGCCCGAGCTCGCCGGAGCTCTCCGCGGCCTTCGCCGCCGGTGTGACCTCGCGCGGCGTCGACGTGACCGTCATCGGGCTCTGCTCGACCGACGGCCTCTACTACGCCAGCGGCGCCCTCGACCTCCCCGGCGCCATGTTCACGGCGAGCCACAACCCGGCCCAGTACAACGGCATCAAGCTGTGCCGGTCGGCGGCCCGCCCCGTGGGCCAGGACTCGGGTCTCGCCGAGATCCGCGACCTCGCCCAGTGGCTGCTCGACGGTGGGACCGGCCTCGCGCACCCGGCCGGGGGTCCCGGCTCGGTGACGACGCGCGATCTGCTCGGTGACTACGCCGCCTTCCTGCGCGGCCTCGTCGACCTGTCCGGTTCGCGCCCGCTCAAGGTCGTCGTCGACGCCGGCAACGGCATGGGCGGCCACACGGTGCCGGCCGTGCTCGGCACGGGCGGCGGGCTGCCCGAGCTGCCACTCGAGATCGTCCCGCTCTACTTCGAGCTCGACGGCACCTTCCCGAACCACGAGGCCAACCCCCTCGACCCCGCCAACCTCGTCGACCTCCAGGCCGCCGTGCGTCAGCACGGTGCCGACATCGGCCTCGCCTTCGACGGTGACGCCGACCGCTGCTTCGTCATCGACGCCGACGGCGAGCCCGTCTCGCCCAGCGCCGTCACCGGGCTCGTCGCGGTCCGCGAGATCCTCCGCGCCCGCGAGGGCGGCGACACCGAGGTGTCCATCGTCCACAACGTCATCTCGAGCGCCGCGGTGCGCGAGATCGTCGTCGAGCACGACGCGACGCCGGTGCGCACCCGCGTCGGCCACTCGTTCATCAAGGCCGAGATGGCCCGCGCCGGAGCCGTCTTCGGCGGCGAGCACTCGGCTCACTACTACTTCCGCGACTTCTGGTACGCCGACACCGGCATGCTCGCCGCCATGCACGTGCTCGCCGCCCTCGGCGAGCAGGACGGCCCGCTGTCCGACCTCTGTGGCGAGTACGAGCGATACGTCGCATCCGGCGAGATCAACTCGACGGTGACCGACCAGGCCGCCGTCGTCGAGCAGGTACGGGCCTGGGCCCAGGGGCGCGGCGCCGGCACCGACGAGCTCGACGGGCTCACCGTCACGAGCCCCGAGGGCGACGCCCCGACGTGGTGGTTCAACGTGCGCGCCTCCAACACCGAGCCGCTCCTGCGGCTCAACGTCGAGGCCGCCGACCGTGAGACGATGCAGGACGTGCGCGACGAGCTGCTCGCCCTGATCCGGTCGGGTGCCACCGCGGGCGACGAGAACGGGTCCACCACCGCCCAGGACGCAGGAGACGCTTCGTGAGCCAGAGCCAGCAGACGATCGAGCCGTGGCTGCGCGGCATCCTCCGGTGCCCGCAGTGCAAGGGCGAGCTCGTCGACGCCGTGCACACGACGGGTGAGCCGGCCGGCACGAGCGAGACCACCGAGAACACCGCGACCACCACGACTGCCGAGACCGCCGAACTGCGCTGCGACGCGTGCCACCTCGCCTACCCCGTCGAGGGCGGCGTCCCCGTCCTGCTCGTCGACCTCGCCCGCCGCACCGACGGCTGAGACCGGTGGGCGCCGTGTTCGACGAAGCCCGCCTCGACGACGAGGGCGCCCTGGCCTCTCTCGACGCCAGCGACACGCTGCGCGCCCTGGCCGGCGCGGGTGCCCAGGTGCGGCGCACGGTCGCGGCCTCGGCCGAAGCCGGCCTCGACCGGCTCCGTGACGTCGGGCCCCGTGGGGTCGTCGTCGCGGCCGCCGGCGGCTCCGTCGCCGTAGCCGACCTCTTCGAGGCCGTGTCCCGCGGCGCGGCGGCCCTGCCGGTCCAGAGCTGCTCATCGGGGTCGCTCCCCGGCTGGGTGGGGGCCCTCGACGTCGTCATCGCCGTGTCCCAGTCCGGTCGGGCGGCCGGAACGCTCGCGCTCGCCGCCGAGGCTGCGCGGCGAGGCGCGTTCCTCGTCACCGTGGGGGCGGCCGACTCGCCGCTGGCCGACGTCTGTGCCCGGGCCCACGGCGTGCACGTCCCCATCGCGCTCAGCGGGGTGTCCTCACGGACGTCGGTGTGGGCCCAGGCCATCCCTGCGCTGCTCGCCGCCGACGCCATGGGCATCGCGTCCGTCAGCCACGAGACGCTCGCCGAGCTCGCCGACGTCCTCGACCGCACGGCCACCGACGCGCGACCGTCGTCCGAGTCGTTCGTCAACCCCGCCAAGGTGCTCGCGACCGAGCTCGCCGAGTCGACGCCCATCGTCCTCGGCGAGGGACCCTTCGGCGACGTCACGGCCCGCCGGGCCGCCGCCATGTTCGGCCGCACGGGCCGGGTGCCCGTCGCGCACGGCGCCCTGCCCGACGCCGCGAGCCAGATCGTCGCGTGCTTCGACGGCCCACTCGCGCCGGGCCAGTCCGGGGGCGGCGGGACCGACGACATCTTCGCCGACCCGTTCCTCGACGGCCCGACGCGGCCGCCGCTGCGGCTCATCATGCTGCGCGACACCTCGCCCGGGGAGCCGCACGGTCTGGTCGACACCGTCGTGTCCGTGGCTGAGGACGCCGGTGTGCGCGTCTCGCTCATCGACGCCCCGGCCGCCGACCCCCTGCTGCGCCTCGCGCACCACGTCGCCCTGGCCGACTTCGCCGCGACCTACCTCGCGCTCGGCTTCGGCTTCGACCCCGCGAACTCGCCCCACGTGCGCCTGCTGCGGGGCGCCCGCGACACCTGACCCGCCCGAGACACCGAGGGCGTATGCCCGTGTGCCGATCGTGCGCAAACGGATGCCGTCCGGGGTCGGTCGGTTCACCCACGTAGGCTGCCACGGTGACGGAGCACTACGACCTGGCCATCATCGGCAGCGGCTCGGGCAACTCGCTCGTGACCCCCGACTTCGACGACAAGCGCGTCGCGATCATCGAGGGTGGGACGTTCGGCGGCACCTGCCTCAACGTCGGCTGCATCCCGACGAAGATGTTCGTCTACGCCGCGGACCTCGCGCGCGACGTGCGCGAGGCCGGCCGCTACGGCGTCGACGCCACGCTGGAAGGGGTGCGCTGGGCCGACGTCCGCGACCGCGTCTTCGGGCGCATCGACCCCATCTCGGACGGTGGCCGGCGCTACCGCGTCGAGGGACCCAACACCACGGCCTACCTCGGGCACGCGCGCTTCACCGGTGACCGGACGCTCGTGGTCGACCTCGGCGACGGCCGCGAGGAGACGCTGACGGCCGACCAGGTCGTCGTGGCCGCCGGCGCCCACCCGGTCGTGCCCGACGTCGTCACCGAGTCGGGCGTGCCGTTCCACACCTCCGACACGATCATGCGCATCGCCGCGCTGCCCGAGCGGCTCGCGATCATCGGCGGCGGTTTCATCGCGGCCGAGATGGCCCACGTCTTCGCCTCGTTCGGCGTGCAGGTCACGGTCGTCGCCCGGTCGTCGCTGCTGCTGCGCCACCTCGACACCGACATCGCGCAGCGTTTCACCGACCTGGCCCGCGAGCAGTGGGACGTGCGCACCGAATCGACGGTCACGGCCGTCGAGACCGGCGCCGGGGGAGCGGGCGTGCGCCTGCGCCTCGACGACGACACGGCCGTCGACGCCGACCTGCTGCTCGTCGCCACCGGTCGCGTGCCCAACAGCGGGGGCCTCGGCGTCGAGGCGGGGGGCCTGCGGCTGCTCGACGACGCGCGCATCGAGGTCGACGCCTACGGCCGCACGAGCGCCCCGGGTGTCTGGGCCCTCGGCGACATCAGCGCGCCGCACCAGCTCAAGCACCTGGCGAACGCCGAGGCTCGGACCATCGCGCACAACCTCGTGCACCCCGGCGACCTGCGCGTCCTGCCGCACGAGAACGTGCCGTCCGGGGTCTTCAGCCACCCGCAGATCGCCACGGTCGGCCTGACCGAGCAGGAGTGCGTCGAGCAGGGCCGCGCGCACACGGCCTACGTCCAGGCCTACGGCGACACGGCATACGGCTGGGCCATGGAGGACACGACGGGCATCTGCAAGCTCGTGGCCGACCCCACGACGGGTCTCCTCCTCGGAGCCCACCTCATGGGTCCGCAGGCGACCTCCCTCATCCAGCCGCTCGTGCAGGGGCTGGCGTTCGGCACGACCGTCCACGACCTCGCCCGCGGGCAGTACTGGATCCACCCGGCTCTCGCGGAGGTCGTCGAGAACGCGCTGCTCGGGCTGAAGCTCGACGACCCGGCCTGAGCGCGTTCCCAGCGGGCTCCCAGACCACCCTAGGATGACGCCATGGCAGGCGGACTCGTAGCGCTCCTCGACGACATCGCGGCACTCGTGAAGCTCGCGGCGGCATCCGTCGACGACGTGGGCGCTGCCGCCGCGAAGGCCAGCGTCAAGGCCACCGGCGTCGTCGTCGACGACACGGCCGTGACCCCGCGCTACGTGCAGGGTCTGGCACCCGAGCGCGAGCTGCCGATCATCAAGCGGATCGCGCTCGGCTCGCTGCGCAACAAGCTGCTCATCATCCTCCCGGTCATCATGGTGCTCAGCCAGTTCGTGCCGTGGCTGCTGACGCCGATCCTCATGGTCGGCGGCGCCTACCTCGCCTACGAGGGCGCCGAGAAGGTCTGGGAGATCGTCTCGGGCCACGAGGAGGAGGAGGCCGAGGTCGGCGAGGTCGACGAGAAGGCCGTCGTCTCCGGCGCGATCCGCACCGACTTCATCCTGTCGGCCGAGATCATGGTCATCGCCCTCAACGAGGTCGACACCGAGCCGTTCGTCTCTCGCCTCATCATCCTCGTCATCGTGGCGCTGCTCATCACGGCGCTCGTCTACGGCGTCGTCGGCCTCATCGTCAAGATGGACGACGTCGGCCTGCACCTCGCCGGACGCGAGTCAGGGGCCTCGCAGCGCATCGGCCGGGGCCTCGTCAAGGGGATGCCGAAGCTGCTCTCGGTGCTGTCGACCGTCGGCATCGCGGCGATGCTCTGGGTCGGTGGGCACATCCTGCTCGTCGGCGTCGACGAGCTCGGCTGGCACGCGCTCTACGACCTCGTCCACCACCTCGAGGAGGGCGTGGCCGGGGTGGCCGGCATCGGTGGCTTCCTCGCCTGGGTCGTCAACACGCTCGCGTCGGCCCTCATCGGTCTCGTCGTCGGCGCCGTCGTCGTCGCCGTCCTGCACGTCATCCCGCGCCGCACGAAGCACGACGAGGCCGCAAGCACGCACTGACCCGCACCGCTGGAGCCGGCCGCTCGGCGTATGCCGTGTGCTGGCCTCTCTTGAGTCGCTGGGGAGGCCGCGGGGTGGGATCCGTCGCCACGCCCTTCATACGTCCGCCCGGGCGGAGGAGGTGGGGCGGTTTCGGGTCTGGCGACTGCACCAACTCCGCCGGGGCGGGGGTAGGTGCCGCCGAGACAACGTATGCGCTCAGACCGCGGGGAGCTGTGGGGCGTGGCAGCGCAGGCCTCGACAGGGGATTCGAGGCCGACGAGGCTCGCGGCTAGACTGGGCGACTGCCGGCGTGGGTGATGACCCGCCAGATGAGCCCAGAGGGGCGCGCCGGGTCTGCAGACCGACGATCAAAGGAAACGATCACTCATGTCCTTCGACTACAAGGTTGCCGACCTGAGCCTCGCCGAGGCCGGCCGACACCAGCTCCGACTCGCCGAGCACGAGATGCCCGGCCTCATGGCGATCCGCGAGGAGTACGCCGAGGCCCAGCCCCTCAAGGGCGCCCGCATCGCCGGCTCCCTCCACATGACGGTCCAGACGGCCGTGCTCATCGAGACGCTCACCGCGCTCGGTGCCGAGGTCCGCTGGGCCTCCTGCAACATCTACTCGACGCAGGACGAGGCCGCCGCGGCCGTCGTCGTCGGCCCGAAGGGCTCCGCCGACGACCTCCAGGGCGTGCCCGTCTTCGCCTGGAAGGGCGAGACGCTCCCCGAGTACTGGTGGTGCACCGACCAGATCCTCACCTGGCCCGGCGGCGAGGGTCCGAACATGATCCTCGACGACGGCGGCGACGCGACGATGCTCGTCCACAAGGGCCGCGAGTGGGAGCAGGCCGGCCAGGTGCCCCCGACCACCGAGGAGGACTCCGAGGAGTTCGGCGTCTTCAAGGAGCTCGTGCGTCAGACGCTGACCACCGACCCGCAGAAGTGGACGACGGTCGCCGCCGGCATCAAGGGCGTCACCGAGGAGACCACGACCGGTGTCCACCGCCTCTACCAGCTGGCCGAGGCCGGCGAGCTGCTCTTCCCGGCCATCAACGTCAACGACGCGGTGACCAAGAGCAAGTTCGACAACACCTACGGCTGCCGCCACTCGCTCATCGACGGGCTCAACCGCGCCACCGACGTCCTCATCGGTGGCAAGGTCGCCGTCGTCGCCGGCTTCGGCGACGTGGGCAAGGGCTGCGCCGAGTCCCTCCGTGGCCAGGGCGCCCGCGTCATCGTCACCGAGATCGACCCGATCTGCGCCCTGCAGGCCGCGATGGAGGGCTTCCAGGTCGCCCGCCTCGAGGACGTCGTCGAGTCCGCCGACATCTTCATCACGACGACCGGCTGCTACGACGTCATCACGGCCGAGCACATGACGAAGATGAAGAACAAGGCGATCGTGGCCAACATCGGCCACTTCGACAACGAGATCGACATGGCCGGCCTCGCTCGCGTCCCCGGCATCCAGAAGACCGAGATCAAGCCGCAGGTCCACGAGTGGACGTTCACCTCGGGCAGCTCGATCATCGTGCTCTCCGAGGGCCGCCTGATGAACCTCGGCAACGCCACCGGCCACCCGAGCTTCGTCATGAGCAACTCGTTCTCCAACCAGACGATCGCCCAGATCGAGCTCTTCACGAAGACCGGCGACTACGCCAAGCAGGTCTACACCCTGCCGAAGCACCTCGACGAGAAGGTCGCGCGCCTGCACCTCGACGCCCTCGGCGTCCGGCTCACCGAGCTGACCAAGGGCCAGGCCGAGTACCTCGGCGTCGACGTCGCCGGGCCGTACAAGCCGGAGCACTACCGCTACTGAGCCCGCCCGTACCGCCCCGCAGGGGAGCGGCACCTGACGGCGTACGTATGCCGCCCACCTCACGAGGTGGGCGGCATCCGTGTGTTCGGGGTGGGGAGTGCTGCCGGTCAGCGCGGTGCGCGGAGCAAGACGTACTCCGAGCCGCGCTGCACGACCGTCCACTGCGCCTGCTCCGTCAGCGCCTCGATGACCGGCTGCCCCTTGGTGAGCAGGGCGTACGTGCAGCCCGTCCGGCGCACGTAGGCCTGCGAGCCCGGGGCCGCGCGCTCGAAGTCGAGGTGCTCCTTGACGTGTCCGGTCGCGTAGACCTCGACGCGCCCGTCGATGGTGGGCCGTACGTTCGGGTGGCGCCAGATGAGCCAGCCCCCGACGCCGTAGTCGTTGCACACGACGGTGCCCTGCGGCAGGGCCGACAACGGCGTGTCGAGGTCGTTGGCCCCCCACGTCGGGACGGCCGCTCGGGTCGGCAGGATCAGGGCTGCGACGAGCAGCCCGAGCGCCGCGAGGCCGACGGTCAGGCCGACCTCGCGCCGAGTCACGGGTTCGCGGTCCGGCGGGAGGAGGCCCTGGATCGTCGCCGCGGCGACCGGGGCGATGATGGCGGCTCCGACGGCGACCGTCCGGCTGTAGAGCAGGGCCAGCCCGATGGCGAGCCCGACCAGGAGGATGTCGGTCCAGCGGGCGCGGTGCCGGGCGCGAGCCCAGACGAGGACGACGGCGGCTGCGAGGGCGAGGAAGGCGAGGAAGCCCGGCTGCCGGAGCGACGGCGGCATCCACTCCTCGATGTACTGGGTCGTCTCGTTGACGGCGAAGGGCGACAGGAGCAGCTCGGGTCCGGTCGGCGTCACGGCGGCGGCCGCGAGGGAGGCCAGTGGCACGAGCGCGAGGCGCAGCCACTGCCGGCGGGTCACCGCACGGTCGAGCGCGATCCCGAGCAGCGCGACGACCCCGATGACGACACCGAAGAACCACATGCCGTGCGTGCAGGCCCAGACCCACGTGACGGGCACGAGCCACCACCGCGGGCGAGCGTCCGCGGCCGAGCGCAGCCAGGCCGCAGTGAAGGCCACGGCGAAGGCGAACGAGAGCAGGTGCGGCCGCAGCGACAGGCTCTGGCTCATCGCCACGAGTGCGACGGACGTGACGGCGGCCGAGGCGAGGAGCGAGGCCCGCGGCCGGGTCGCGCGCCACAGGGTGAGTCCGATGGCGGCCCCGCCGAGGGGGAGCAGCCAGGCCACACCGGGCAGCCCGAGGAACTGCTGGACGACGCTCATGAGCAGCTCGGGCAGCCACTCGTGCAGCCGCCACGGCTGCGTCGACATCGTGCTCCACGGGTCGGGCCCGTTGAAGGTCCACGTCTCGCGGAGCCGGTCGCCGGCCGCGAGGTGCCAGAAGGTGTCCGGGTCACCGACCGGACGGGCGACCTGCACGACGGCGACGAGGATGACGAGGCCGGGTAGCGCCTGGCGCACGCCGAGCGGCAGCGGGCCGCGTCGGCCGCGCGGGGTCGGCTCCGGCCCTCCGTCGACCGGGCCGTCGACCGGGCCGTCGACCGGGCCGTTCTCCAGTCCGGTGTCCGGAGCCAGCTCGGCAGCCGGGGCGGTTCCCCGCGTGTCGCTCGTCACCGGGCGATCATCCCCGCTCACCGGACGGGACGGGGGCTTTTGGGCGGATTGGCACGCGGCGCGGCTGGTCGCGCGAACCGCTCCTGCCGTGCTCCTCGACGCTCCCGGGCGGCCCTCCCGTGGGAGGATCGGGAGACTCACCGACCACCCGTCTGGCAGGGACCCTCCATGAAGAAGCTCCTGACCGGTGCACTCGCACTGGCCCTCTCCGTCTCGCTCGCCGCCTGCTCGAAGTCCGTCGACCCGGCAGCGACACCGACTCCGGCCGGCTCGACCTCGAGCGCGACCACGCCGTCGGACGCGATGTCGTCGGGCACGACCGACGACACCGGCGCCACCGACACGGGCACGACGAGCGCGACGGCCGGTCCTGTCGACCAGGCGACGCCCGAGGCTGCGATGACCTCGTGGCTCGGCGCCATGGTCGCCGGGGACGGCAACACGGTGTGCGCGCTCATGGCCACGGGAGGCAAGGCCATCTCGAGCATCCCCGGGGCCGCCGCGGCCTGCGGCAAGACCATCACGCCGATGCTCGACCAGATCAAGGAGCTTGGGGCGGCCTTCCAGGGCCTGAAGATCAGCGGCGCCACGGTCAACGGCAACAACGCCACCTTCGAGAGCGTCACGACCGAGCCGGCGCTCGCCGCCGACGTCGTCTCGAGCTTCAAGGCCGTCAAGATCGGCGGCAAGTGGTACGTCACGCAGAGCTGACGGCCTGACGCCGCACCGCTCCACGAGGGGTCCCGACACCGTCGGGGCCCTTCGCCGTGTCCCGAGCCGTATGCCGCGTGGCCCGCTCCCGTCACGTGCTCGCGGAGGGTGCGCGGACGGCATAGGGCGCCCGGTCACGACTCGCTTGGGTCAGCAGGTCGTCAGGCGTGTGTGATGATTTGGTCAGGACGTACGGGGCGCGTGGTCCGCGGTCCCGGGAAGGAGTGTGTCGTGAAGGGTCGGGTACTGGTCGTCGACGACGACCTCGCACTCGCCGAGATGCTCGGGATCGTGCTGCGCAACGAGGGGCTCGAGGTCACGCACGTGGCCGACGGCTCCGAGGCGGTCGGTGCCTTCCGTGAGTCGCGGCCCGACCTCGTGCTGCTCGACGTCATGCTCCCGGGGCTCGACGGCATGGAGGTCTGCCGTCGCATCCGTGCCGAGAGCGGGGTGCCCATCGTCATGCTCACTGCCCGCACCGACACCGTCGACGTCGTCGTGGGGCTCGAGTCCGGCGCCGACGACTACGTCGTCAAGCCCTTCAAGCCGCAGGAGCTCATCGCCCGCGTCCGAGCCCGGCTGCGCCGCGGCGATGAGCCCGCGCCCGAGAAGCTGTCGATCGGCGACCTCGAGATCGACGTGGCGGGCCACTCCGTCAAGCGCGACGGCGAGTCACTGTCCCTGACGCCGCTCGAGTTCGACCTGCTCGTCGCGCTGGCGCGCAAGCCCTGGCAGGTCTTCACCCGCGAGGTGCTCCTCGAGCAGGTGTGGGGCTACCGCCACGCGGGTGACACCCGCCTCGTCAACGTCCACGTCCAGCGACTGCGCTCCAAGATCGAGCACGACCCCGAACGACCCGAGATCGTCGTGACCGTCCGTGGCGTCGGTTACAAGGCCGGCCCGTCCTGACATGACGGAGCGCGCGGCCCGAAGCGGACCCGCGGGGCTGGCCTCGCGGGCCGGTGCGGCGTTGCGCCGGGCCTGGCGCCGGCTGCTCCACCTGTGGCGGGCCTCCCTCGGCTTCCGCGTCGTCGTCGTGACGATGCTCCTCGGCATCCTCGTGCTCACCGCGGTGGGCACCTACCTCTACGGCTCGATCGCCCAGGGGCTCGTCGACAGCCGCCAGCGCATCGCGTCGGAGGACAGCCTGCGCGACGCGACCGACGCCCAGGGACAGTTCGACTCGACCGACCAGACGGACACGCAGGAGAAGCTGACCCA
The DNA here is from genome assembly GCF_052115065.1 of Terrabacter sp. 2TAF16. Lineage (NCBI taxonomy): Bacteria > Bacillati > Actinomycetota > Actinomycetes > Micrococcales > Intrasporangiaceae > Terrabacter > Terrabacter sp. 2TAF16. The sequence continues at coordinate 213,979 of NZ_JBFRFZ010000006.1, read as the reverse complement.
GTTCGCGACGACGCTCATCAACACCTACCGGCGCGACGCGGGCAACGAGACGCGGTACGTCGTGCTGACGCGGTTCGACGACAACACGTCGCCGTTCATCGTCAGGACGGTCGAGAGCGGCAGCGTCGGCGTCCGGTTCATCCCCGACGAGCTGCGCCAGCAGGTCGCGGCCCAGCCCGACCGCCAGCACCTCCAGGTCGCGACGATCGAGGAGGGCAACGACACCATCTCCGCCGTCATCGTCGGCCAGAAGGTCGTGCTCCCCGTGGCGGGCAACTACGGCCTCTACTTCATCTACCCGATGGACCGTGAGCGCGAGATCATCAGCTTCATCGGGCAGACCTTCCTCTTCGGCGGTGCCGCCCTCATCCTGCTCATCGGTGCCATCGCCTTCGTCGTGACGCGGCTCGTCGCCGACCCGGTGCGTCGCGCCGCCTCCGTCGCCGAGCGCTTCGCCGAGGGCAACCTCAACGAGCGCATGCAGGCGAAGGGCGAGGACGACCTCGCACGCCTCGGCACGTCCTTCAACGGGATGGCCGCCTCGATCCAGCAGCAGATCGCCCAGCTCGAGAACCTCTCGCGCGTGCAGCAGCGGTTCGTCTCGGACGTCTCGCACGAGCTGCGCACGCCGCTCACGACGATCCGCATGGCCGGTGACCTCATCCACGACTCCCGGCACGACTTCGAGCCGACGGTCGCCCGCTCGGCCGAGCTGCTCCGCGGCGAGCTCGACCGCTTCGAGTCGCTGCTCAGCGACCTGCTCGAGATCTCGCGGTTCGACGCCGGTGCGGCCGTGCTCGAGGTCGAGGCGAGCGACCTGCGTGCCTGCGTCGAGCGGGCCGTCGACGCGCACCGCACCCTCGCCGCCCGCAAGGGCACCCAGCTCGTCGTCAACGCACCCTCGAGCGCCGTCGTCGCCGACATGGACTCGCGCCGCATCGAGCGCATCCTGCGCAACCTCGTGTCCAACGCCGTCGAGCACGGCGAGGGCAAGCCCGTCGAGGTGACGATCGGGTCCAACGACTCCGCCGTCGCCGTGACGGTGCGCGATCACGGCGTCGGGCTCCGGCCGGGCGAGGCGGCGCTCGTCTTCACCCGTTTCTGGCGTGCGGACCCCGCCCGGGCCCGCACGACCGGGGGTACCGGCCTCGGCCTCGCCATCGCGCTCGAGGACGCCCGGCTGCACGCCGGCCGCCTCGAGGCCTGGGGAGCACGGGGAGAGGGGTCGTGCTTCCGCCTCACCCTGCCGCGCCAGGCCGATGCGACGATCACGAGCTCGCCCCTGCCGCTCAGCCCGCTCGCGGCGGAGGCCGCCCGCGCCCGCGCGGCCGGAGGGGACGACTCGACCGGCCCTGCCGGCGGCGACGGGTCCTCGGACGCCGGCCGCCCGGCCGACGACGACACGCTGCGGCTGCGACGCATCGTCGTGGAGCGCGCCCCGTGAGAGCCCGTGGTCTCGCGGCGCTGCTGCTCGCCGCCTCCACCGCCCTCGCGGCGTGCGGTGGCCTGCCCGCCACCGGCCCGGTCGTCGAAGGGCGCGCGCTGGGCGAGGTGCTCAACGAGCCGGTCCGCGTCGTGGCCGTCGGCCCGTTCGACGGGGCGAGCCAGGAGGCTGTCGTCCGGGGGTTCCTCCGGGCGGGCGAGGACACCGACGAGACCCATGCCACCGGGCAGTTGTTCCTCACGCCGCAGTCGGTCGACCTCTGGCGATGGTCGAGCGAGGACGTCGTCGTCTACGACGGTGACCTCACGCTGCGCCGGCTCACCGACGACACCGTCGAGGTGAGCGCCGACGCCCTGGCCAGGCTGACCCCGGACGGCCGCTACGTCGAGCAGCCGCCCGGCACCCGGGAGAAGGTGACCCTCGGCCTGACGAAGGTGGGCGGCGAGTGGCGCGTGGAGCTGCCCAAGACCGGCTTCGGGCTGTGGCTCGACAACGACCAGTTCAACCGCGTCTACGTCAACCGGGTCGTCCACTACGTGACGCGCACCGGGCGCGACCTCGTGCCGGACTCGCGGTGGTTCCCGATCGGGTCCCGTCTGGCCACGACCCTGGCGCGGGCCCAGTTGAGCGCCGTGCCCGGCCACCTCGCGGGCGCCGTCGCCACGGGCGTGCCCACGGGCACCCGGCTGGCCGTCAACGCCGTCCCGGTGACGAACGGCAGGGCCCAGGTCAACCTCAGCAGCGAGGCGCTGTCGGCCGACCCGGCCGGTCGCGCCGCGATGTGGGCCCAGCTGACCAAGACGTTGAGCCAGATCTCGTCGGTGAGCTCGGTGTCCCTCGCCGTCGACAGCACCCAGCTCGAGCTGCCCGGCGGCGTGACCACGGTGTCGTCCGCGGCCGAGCTCGGCTACGACGTCGTCCCCAAGACCTTCCTCGACACGGCGCAGCTGCGCACGGGAGATGCCATGAGGCGCTTCGACCCGCGCTACGTCCCCGACACGAAGGACGCGAAGCGGCCCGACCTCAAGCCCAAGGACGGCGACATCGCGCGCATCCCCGACACGTGGCGCAGCCTCGCGCTCGCCGTCGACAGCAAGCAGGTGGCGGCGGTGTCGGCCAACGGGCGTGACCTGTCGATCTGGCGAGCGACCGAGCAGCCGAGGACGGTCACCTCCTTCGCGACGTCACTCATCCGCCCGGTCTACGACGCCGACGGCTACCTGTGGATCGCCGGCAGCGACGAGCACGGCGACGACCGGGTCTACGTGCTCGACTCCGTCTCGAGCGACCCCGACTCCGCCCCGAAGCCGATCAGCACGCCGTGGCTGGGGGACCGCCGGGTCAAGGCCATCGCCGTGGCCGCGGACGCCACCCGCGTGCTCATCGTCACGACCGACCGGTCGGGAGGCGACGAGCAGCTCGGTCTCAGCGGCATCGTCCGCGCGACGAACGGCGAGCCGCAGGCGCTCGCGCAACCGCTGCGCCAGGCCCAGTCGCTGACCCGCATCCAGGACGTCACCTGGCTCGACCCGGTCGGGTACGCCGTCCTGGGCCAGGAGCGCCAGGGTGACCCGATGCGGGCGTGGCTCGCGACGATCGGTGCGGGCGTCGACGGCACACGGACGGGCGCAGCGCGGCTCGGCGCGGTCCCCGGAGCCGTGACCATCACGACCGTCGGCGGCCCGCGCGGCATCATCATCGTCACGAGCGACAACCGGGTGCTCGCCAGGGCAGGCTCGAACTGGCCCCTCATCGAGCGCGGCAGCGACGTCCTCGTCCCCGGCGGCTGAGCGCCGCCGGTCCGACCGTCCACACCCCTGCACGCCCGACGGCCGTCGTCCCCAGTGACGGCCTCAGGTCTCGACCCTCACGCCGCCGTGAGGTGGGATGGGGGCGTGCGAGGGCGTCGCGGGTCAGGGCTGGCGGGCCCGCCGCAGCGCGAGAGGCGCGCGGGGCGCGGGGTCGGGGACCTCGGGCGGGCGATCGGGGCCGCCCTCGCGGTCGGCGCGGCCACGGTGCGCGACAGCGACCTCGTCGACCTCGTCCTCCCGCGGGAGTGCGGTGGATGCCTCCGTCCGGGTGCCGTCTGGTGTGCTCGGTGCACACGTGCGCTCGAGGGCCTGGCCTTCGGGCCACCGGCCCCGCGTGACCCCGGCGGTCACTCGACGCATACGCCCACGGTGCAGGGCCACGCCCGCGTGCACGGCGGCGGACCCTGGGTCGTGCCGCATCCCGTCCCGGAGGGCATGCCGCCAGTGCATGCCTGGGGCGTCTACGCCGACCCGCTCCGCGCGGCCGTGTCCGCGTGGAAGGACGCCGGCCGGCGCGACCTCGAGGCCGTCCTCGTGCCCCTCCTCGCCGTGTCGCTCGACGCGGCGCTGGCCGGCGTCGGCTGGGACGCCGGGGTCGTGCTCGTCGTGCCGGCCCCCTCATCGCGACGCGCCGTCCGCGAGCGCGGCGACACGCCGATGACGGGCCTGTGCGAGGCAGCGGTCGCACAGCTCGTCGGGCGACCCGGCCCGGCGCTCCGGGTCGCCCCTGCCCTGCGTCATGTGCGGCGCGTGGAGGACCAGTCGGGACTGGGGACGGTCGAGCGCCGCGGCAACCTTGCCGGGGCCCTGTCAGTGATCCCCTTGTGGCACAACGTGATCCGGGGCCGACGATGCCTGCTCGTCGACGACGTCGTAACCACGGGGGCCACCTTCGCCGAGGCCACCCGGGCGCTGCGCGCTGCCGGTGCCGGGTCCGTCGTGGGCGCCTCGATGGCCGCCACCCAGCGGACCCGCGGCTGACCCGTGACGTCCGGGGAGGCCCTGGCGGGCACCGTGCCTGTGATGTTGCCGGGGGATGTCCGGCACGCCTTCCAGTGGGCGCGCGGCCCCAGTAGTGTCGAGTCATGGACCCCCGTCCCACCGGGAACGGCCTGCCGGCCGCCCTCGGGGACCAGATCGACAGGAAGGGGTGGTGCCGCGTCGACCGCGGGCCCGTCCTAGGTGACCAGAGGCCCGGAAACACTTTCACTGCCCGCACGAAGAAGACGTGCGCGATCAAGGAGGAACCGTGGAGATCGTCGTCACTGGACGCCACGTCCAGATCCCCGACCGATTCCGTGAGCAGCTCGACGAGCGACTGGCCAAGGTGCCCGCGCTCGCGCCCAAGGTGCACCGCATCGACGTCGTCGTCACCCACGAGCGGGTCGCCCGCGGGTCCGAGAAGGTCGAGATCACGTGCCACGCCAAGGGTCCCGTGATCCGGGCGGAGGCTTGTCTCGACGACAAGTACGCCGCTCTCGACGCGGCCGTGGACAAGCTCATGGACCGCCTCAGGCGGGTGCACGACAAGCGCAAGGTCAGTCGCGGACGACGCATCCCCGAATCGGTCGCGCAGGCGACCGCCCGCATCGACGCCTCGGCGAACGGCGCGGCTCCCGACGACTCCGCAGCCGGCGACGCCGGTGACGGTCGGGTCGACGACCTCGAGCGCTTCGGTGCGCTCGGCAACTCACCCATCGAGGTCCGCGAGAAGATCCACACGGCCGCGCCCATGTCGCTCGAGGACGCGGTCAACCAGATGGAGCTCGTCGGACACGACTTCTTCCTCTTCCACGACGCAGACACCGATCGCCCGAGCGTGGTCTACCGGCGCCGCGGCTGGAGCTACGGGGTGCTGCACCTCGAGACCGACGCGGACGCCGCCGTCGCCGCCACGGGCTGATCCCCTGCTCCCCGGACGTCGACGGCGTCGGGGCGTCCCCGTCCAGGGGGCGCCCCGACGGGCGTCCGGACCGCGCCGCGCCGACGCGGGCCGTCCACCGGGCGGCGTGTCCGTGGTCTGGGCCAAGATGGAGGCGTGAACCCGCCCCCCGACGTCATCCGTGTCCTCATCGTCGACGACCACGCCCTCTACCGTCGGGGCCTGCAGACCGTCCTGTCGACGGAGGACGGCATCGAGGTCGTCGGTGAGGCGGCCGACGGGATCGAGGCGGTCGACCAGGCCGAGGAGATCCTTCCCGACGTCATCGTCATGGACGTCGGCATGCCCAAGCGCGGAGGCATCGACGCGTGCCGGGTCATCAAGCAGCGGGTGCCCTCGGCGCGCATCCTCATGCTGACGAGCTCCGACGACGAGGCCAACCTCTTCGAGGCCGTCCGAGCGGGGGCCAACGGCTACCTCCTCAAGGACGTGCCTCCCGAGGAGGTGGCGGCCGGCATCCGCAGCGTCTTCCAGGGCCAGTCGCTCCTCTCGCCCCTCATGGCGTCCAAGCTGCTGGAGGAGTTCAAGGCGATCAGCCAGAAGGACGTGCCGCCCGCGCCCACGCCGGGGCTGGAGCTGCCGCGGCTGACCCACCGCGAGCTCGAGATCCTCCGCAGCGTCGCCAAGGGCAAGCTGAACCGTGAGATCGGCGCCGAGCTGTTCATCTCCGAGAACACCGTGCGCAACCACATCCGCAACATCCTCGACAAGCTGCAGATGCACTCGCGCATGGAGGCGGCGATGTATGCCGTCCGCCAGCGGCTCATCGACCCCGACTGACGCCGACTGACGCCGACTGACGCCGACCGACCGAGAGCACCACGACCACCACGACCGACCGGGCCGAGACGCCCAGGAGCACCGTCCATGACCGTTGCCGCGCGTCGGATGACGCGGGCGCAGGCGCGCCGCACCGCCATCGCCGCCCAGGGCTTCCTCGACCCCCGCCCCGAGCCCTTCACCGCGACGATGCGCCACGTCCAGCGCGTCGTCGACCGCGTCGGGGTCGTCCAGATCGACAGTGTCAACGTGCTCGCCCGCAGCCAGTACCTCCCGTTCTTCTCCCGGCTGGGGCCCTACGACCCGGCGCTGCTCGACCGGGCCCGCGACCGGGCCCCGAGACGCCTCGTCGAGTACTGGGCCCACGAGGCGAGCCTCGTCCCGCCGTCGACGTGGCCGCTGCTCGACTTCCGCATGCGCGCGGCCGCCGAGAAGGCGTGGGGCGGCATGCGACGCATCCTCGAGGAGCGCCCCGACTACGTCGACCTCGTCCGGGCCGAGGTCGAGGCCCGCGGCCCGATGACCGCGCGCGACGTCGAGGTCGCCCTCGCGCACGACCAGCCCCGGCGCACCGACCACTGGGGCTGGAACTGGTCCGACGTCAAGCAGGCCCTCGAGTACCTCTTCTGGGCCGGACAGATCAGCTCGGCAGGGCGCACGTCTCAGTTCGAGCGCCGGTATGCCGCACTCGCGGCCACCGCGCCGCCGCCGCTGCGCGGGGCCTGGGCCGACCGTCCCGGACCGGAGGCCGATCCCGACCGCTACCTCGAGCTCGTCCGCATCGCCGCCCGCGCGCACGGCGTCGGCACCGAGCTGTGCCTGGCCGACTACTTCCGGATCAGGCGCGAGGACGCCCGCCCGGCCATCGCCCGCCTCGTCGCCGACGGCGAGCTCATCCCGGTCACCGTGCCGGGCTGGAAGCCGGCCTGGCTGCACGCCGAGGCCCGGCTGCCGCGACGTGTCCATGCCGAGGCCCTGCTCAGCCCCTTCGACTCGCTCGTCTGGCAGCGCGAGCGCATCCACGCCCTCTGGGACTTCCACTACCGCATCGAGATCTACACGCCGGTCGAGAAGCGCGTCCACGGCTACTACGTCCTGCCCTTCCTCCACGGAGACGCCCTCGTGGCCCGGTGCGACCTCAAGGCCGACCGCGTCGCCGGCGTGCTGCGCTGCCACCGCGTCACGTGGGAACCCGGGGCGCCCGCCGAGGCGCGGCCGGCCCTGCTCGCCAACCTCGAGTCGATGGCCGCCTGGCTCGGCCTCGGTCGCGTCGACCTGCCCGTCGACCGGGCCGTCGACCAGGGTGTCGACCAGGCCGTCGACCCGACGGGCGCCGCCGCGGGCGGCTGAGCGCGTCCCGGGACACCCGGCATACGCCCTCGGGCACCGGCGCGGACCGGGTCGCCCACGGTGTCGGAACCGGGCCGCGCGCCGATGCGTTGGTCGTTGTGTCCGGAAGGCGGCTAGCCTAGGCGGGTCCCGTGACCCATCACGGGCGATGGAGCCCGCCCACCGGGCGAGTCCACACGTTCAGTCGGGAGTGAGATCACCAGATGGCCGTCATCGAGAAGCTGCTTCGCGCCGGCGAAGGCCGGACCCTGAAGAAGCTCCAGGGCATCGCCAAGCAGGTCAACGCCCTCGAGGCCGACTTCGAGAAGCTCACCGACGAGGAGCTGCGCGACGAGACCAAGGGTTTCCGCGAGCGCCTCGACAAGGGCGAGACCCTCGACATGCTGCTGCCGGAGGCGTTCGCCGCCGTCCGCGAGGCGAGCAAGCGCACCCTCGGCAAGCGGCACTTCGACGTCCAGGTCATGGGCGGCGCCGCGCTGCACATGGGCAACGTCGCCGAGATGAAGACCGGTGAGGGCAAGACCCTCGTCGCGACGCTCCCGAGCTACCTCAACGCCCTGTCGGGCAAGGGCGTCCACGTCATCACGGTCAACGACTTCCTCGCCGAGTACCAGTCCGAGCTCATGGGCCGCGTCCACCGAGCCCTCGGCATGGAGACCGGCTGCATCCTCGCCTCGATGACGCCCGAGCAGCGGCGCGCCGAGTACGCCAAGGACATCACGTACGGCACGAACAACGAGTTCGGCTTCGACTACCTCCGCGACAACATGGCGTGGGACCCCGCCGAGCTCGTCCAGCGCGGCCACAACTTCTGCATCGTCGACGAGGTCGACTCGATCCTCATCGACGAGGCGCGCACGCCGCTCATCATCTCCGGCCCGGCCGACCTCGCGACGAAGTGGTACGTCGAGTTCGCCCGCATCGCGGCCCGCCTCAATCGCGGCGAGGACGGACGCGGCGACTACGAGGTCGACGAGAAGAAGCGCACCGTCGGCGTCCTCGAGTCCGGCATCGCGCGCGTCGAGGACCTCCTCGGCATCGACAACCTCTACGACACGGTCAACACGCCGCTCATCGGCTACCTCAACAACTCCATCAAGGCCAAGGAGCTGTTCAAGAAGGACAAGGACTACGTCGTCATGAACGGCGAGATCCTCATCGTCGACGAGCACACGGGCCGCATGCTCCCGGGCCGCCGCTACAACGAAGGCATGCACCAGGCCATCGAGGCGAAGGAGGGCGTCGAGATCAAGAACGAGAACCAGACGCTCGCCACGATCACCCTGCAGAACTACTTCCGCATGTACGCCAAGCTCTCGGGCATGACGGGCACGGCCCAGACCGAGGCCGCCGAGCTCAACTCGATCTACAAGCTCGGCGTCATCCCGATCCCGACGAACCGCCCGATGGTCCGCAAGGACCAGGCCGACCTCGTCTACCGGACCGAGGTCGCCAAGTACGACGCCGTCGTCGACGACATCGCCGACAAGTACGCCGTCGGCCAGCCCGTCCTCGTCGGCACCGTGTCGGTCGAGAAGAGCGAGTACCTCTCGCAGCAGCTGAAGAAGCGCGGCATCAAGCACGAGGTCCTCAACGCCAAGCAGCACGAGCGCGAGGCCGCGATCGTCGCCGACGCGGGCCGCAAGGGCGCCGTCACCGTCGCGACGAACATGGCCGGTCGAGGCACCGACATCATGCTCGGCGGCAACTCCGAGTTCCGGGCCGTCGCCGAGCTGAAGCGTCGCGGGCTCGACCCGCACGAGACGCCGGAGGAGTACGAAGCCGCGTGGGACGAGGCGCTCGCCACGGCCGAGCGCGACGTCGCGGCCGAGCACGAGGAGGTCACCGAGCTCGGCGGCCTCTACGTCCTCGGCACCGAGCGCCACGAGTCGCGCCGCATCGACAACCAGCTCCGCGGTCGTTCCGGCCGCCAGGGTGACCCGGGTGAGTCGCGCTTCTACCTCTCGCTCAACGACGACCTCATGCGCCTGTTCAACGCCGGGCTCGTCGACCGCTTCATGCAGACCGCCGGCATGGAGGACAACGTGCCGATCGAGTCCAAGATGGTCACGAACTCGATCCAGAAGGCCCAGGGCTCGGTCGAGGCGCAGAACTACGAGATCCGCAAGAACGTCCTCAAGTACGACGACGTCATGAACCGCCAGCGCCAGGTCATCTACGACGAGCGCCGCGCGGTGCTCGAGGGGGAGGACCTCCACGAGCAGCTGCGTCTGTTCGTCAACGACGTCGTCGGCTCCTACGTCGACGCGGCCACGGCCGAGGGCTTCGCGGCCGACTGGGACCTCGAGAAGCTCTGGGACGCGATGCGCCAGGTCTACCCCGTCTCGGTCACCATCGAGGCGGTCGAGGACATGGCGGGCGGTCGCCAGGCCATCACCGCGGACCTGCTCCGCGAGCAGCTGATGTCCGACGCCCACCACGCGTACGACCAGCGTGAGGAGATGCTCGGCGCGGAGACGATGCGCGAGGTCGAGCGCCGGGTCGTCCTGTCGGTCCTGGACCGCAAGTGGCGCGAGCACCTCTACGAGATGGACTACCTCCAGGAGGGCATCGGCCTGCGGGCCATGGCCCAGCGCGACCCGCTCATCGAGTACCAGCGCGAGGGCTACCAGCTCTTCGAGGCGATGATGGAGGCCATCAAGGAGGAGTCGGTGAGTCACCTCTTCTCCGTCGAGGTGCAGCTGCCCGAGGCCGCCGCCGCTCCCGTCGGCGCCGCGCCGATGTCGGTCGGGGACCTGGTCGGCGGGCTCGCCGCCGCCGGTCACGTGGCCGACGACGCGACCGGTGCCGCCCTCAACGGCGAGACGGACGAGGAGGCTGAGGTCGCTGGACGCCGCCCGTTCGGCGCCGGCGTGCGCGTCTCCGGCGTCGACCTCGACCCCGAGTCGCAGCGACCGGCTGCCCTGCACTACACCGCCCCCGGCGAGGACGGCCGCGCCGTCGAGACCGGCGGCCAGCAGACGGTCGAGCGCAAGGCCGACCGTCGCGGCAAGAAGGTCAAGCGCAAGCGCCGCTGACGCAGCGACGCACGACGGCCCGGGCCCCTGAGGGAGCCCGGGCCGTCTGCACACCCAAGGGCGTATGCCGGGTGCGCGACTTCCGATGACGCGCGCGGTCAGCCGATGGTGAGCGCCGTGACGAGCCACCGCCCGTCGAGGCCCTCGAGCCGCAGGGCCAGGGCCCGGACTCGCCCGTGGGACACGACGACGGCGCAGGCCTCGACGATGCCGTCGGCCGGCTCGCACACGCGCACGCGACGCACGACCGCCGAGCGGCGTGGGCCGGGGGTGCGACGTCGGCCGGCGACCATGGCCTGCCTGGCGATGACCGAGTAGATCGTCGGCGCCGTGTGCCGGATGAGCTGGGGCGCGGGACGCTGGCCCGAGACGACCTCGACGATGGCCTGTGCGAGGCGTCCCACGAGCGGTGCCGGCTCGGGGAGCAGGCTCGTGCGGGTCGGCTGCCGGCCGAAGTCCTCGTCGTCGCGCGCGCCGAAGAAGTCGAGGGCGAGGGCGTCCTGGGCGTAGGGCGGCTCCCCGTGCCAGGCCTCGTCGGCGCTGATGATCCGAGGCGCCGTCTGGGGGATGCGCCGGACGGTGAAGCCGTCGCGGGTGGAGGTGCCGGTCTGGCCGGGTGGGGTGGTCGCTCGCGTCATCACCGGGCTCCCTGCTCTGCCGGGACGCCGTCGCCGGCGCCGACGGGGGCGCTGGACGGTCGGGGCACGGCTGCGCGGGACTCAGGGGTGCCCGGCCATGACGGGGCGCTCGAGGGCGGACGCAGCTGCACTCCCGGCAGGATGACGTCCGGGTCCTCACCCACGACGTCGCGGTTGGCGGCATACCACCTCGGCCACTCGCGGGAGATCTGTGCGTCGGAGGCGTCCGGACCGAGGTGTCGGGCGGCGATCGTCCAGAGCGAGTCGCCACGGCGCACGGTGACGAGGTCGTGGGCCGACGCGGCGGGACGCGGGGGCGGGGCCATGAGCTGGGACCGGTCCGCGTCGAGCACCGGCACGGGCTGCGTCGGGAGGTAGCCGGGCTCGTCTGGCGGCCTCGGGGACGCAGGTGCGGCGATGCCCTGCTGCGTGCCCGGGGTGGGGGAGTAGCCCGGTTCGACGGGGAGCCCGGGAAGGTCGGCGGGCCGCGAGTGGGACGACGGGGTCGGGCTGGCAGACCCAGCCGCCCCCGCGGACCCGGCGGACCCGGCGGACCCGGCGGACCCGGCGGACGGTGTGTAACCGGGCGTCAGCTCGGTGGGTGTGTAGCCGGGCGTCAGGTCCGGTGCGGAGGCCCGTTCGGCGGACGACGTCTGAACACCGGCGCCGCGTGCCGTCGGAGCGGAGCCGGCACTCGAGACGGGCGCCGGGGGCAGGGCCACCGAGCCGACCGAGGCGCCGAGGACGAGGGTCAGCACCTTGCGCACCGCGGTCGGGGTGACCCGGTCGGCGACCTCGCGGGCCACCCGTCCTGCTGCACCCGGAAGGAGGGAGGCGACGGCGAACAGGCACCCGAGCGCGAGCCACGCGGCGAGCAGGACGCCCATCCAGGCGAGAGCGAGGAGGATGACGTCGTCCGGCCGGGCGGTGTCAGCAGTGTCGCTGCCCCGTCGTGCGACCGTCACGAGAGTCAGCAGGGTGATGACGGCGACGGCCAGCCCGACGGCGCCGGCCCCGACCTCGCGCAGGCGCGGGCCGTTCAGGCGCGTCCGACGCCGCTGGGCGCGGTGAGTCCCGGTTGCGCGGCCGCTCTCGTCGTCTCGTCGGGCAGCGGTGCGTGCTCCCGCTCCGTGTCCTGGTGCCAACTGCATTCCCCTGTCCATGCCTTCATTCAATGCAGTTTGCGTGTGTTTGGTCAAGTATGGTGTTGGTCAAGAATCGTCGGGTGGCCCGCACCATCGCAGCAGGGGAGGGTGTGCGCATGCGCTGGGACCGACTCTTCGACGACCTCGAGGCTCAGCTCGCGCTGGACGACGTGCGGGAGCTCGAGGCCGAGGTCGCCGACCGCACCCGGCGCGAGCGCGCGCTGCTCGACGTGCACACGCGGCTGCTCGCGAACGTCGGTGCGACGCACGTGGGGCTGCGGGTGCGCGACCGCGTGCTCGCGGGTCGGCTCGTCGACGTCGGGCCGGACTGGGCACTCGTCGAGACCGCGCCGGGACGGCCGGTCCTCGTGGCCCTGCCTGCGGTCCGCGCGGTGTCGGGACTGGCGCCGGGGGCTCGGACGCCCTCCGTCGTGGCCCGGAGGTTCGGCCTCGGGGCGGCCCTACGGGCGGTGAGCCGCGACCGCGCCGTCGTGGAGGTCGTGGACGTGGACGGGCACGCGTCGACGGGGACCATCGACGTCGTGGGGTCCGACCACCTCGAGATCGCCGAGCACGCGGCCGACGAGGCCCGACGAGCGGCCAACGTCACCGGGCGGTCGCTCGTGCCCTTCTGGTCACTCGGCTCGGTCCGCCGGCTCTGAGGGCCGGGACCGGGGTGGCCTCACTCCTCGGCGGAGCCGCCGAACGGGTGCGCCTGCACGAACGACTTCGTCTCGGCGTACATCCGCTGGATGTAGCCCTCGAGCTCCGTGGCCTCGACGCGCCACTGGCCCCGGCCACCGATCTTGATGGCCGGCAGCTCCCCGGAGCGCACGAGGGCGTACGCCTGGGCGGAGGAGATGTTGAGGATCTCCGACACCTCGGCGAGCTGCAGGAACCGCTGGGCCACGTTGACTCCTCCTCTGGGCACCGTCTGTCGACGGCCTCGACCACACCCGTACCCGCCGCGGCGCGTCCGGACACGGCCGGTGCCACCGACCGGCACGGGCTCGTGGGTCGAGGGCAGGGAACGGCTCCATCCTAGGGATCCGTGCCGTCGTCATCGTCCGTCGTCCCCAGCTGTGCACCTGGACGGGCGGTGTGCGCCCGGTTGATGCAAGATGTTGCCGCGTCCGTCCGATGTCGTGCGACGGGCGTCCAGCCATCGCCGAGCGGACCACAGGGGGCCCACATGACCGAGCTGGCCAGTCCCAGCGCCAAGCGCCTGCAACGACCGTCCTGGCGTGACAGCCGTTTCGTCGTCGGTGTGCTGCTCGTCGTCGTCGCCGCGACGCTGGGGGCCAAGGCCGTCGCCAGCGCCGACGACCGCGTCCCGGTGTGGGTCGCGGCGGGCAACCTCGTGGCCGGTGACGAGGTCGAGGAGGCCTCCTTCGTGCGCGCCGACGTGCGACTCGCCGACGGGATGAACGCCTACCTCGCCGCCGACGCCACGGCGCCGACCGGCTCGTTCATGGTCCGTGACGTGCGCGCGGGTGAGCTGGTGCCCGTGTCCGCCGTCGGCGACGCCGATGCCGTCGCTGTGCAGCGGGTCACGGTCCGCGCCGACGCGATGTCGACGACCGGCCTGGCACGGGGGAGCCGCGTCGACGTCTTCATGACGCCCAAGGCCCCGACGACGAGCGACGCGGCCACCACCCCGACGAAGAAGGTCCTCGAGTCCGCCGCGGTGGCTGCGGTGATGACGAGCAGCGGTGGCTTCGGCGCGGGCTCGATGACGTCGGTGCAGATCTACGTGCCGGCCGACAAGGTCCAGCCGCTCGTCGAGGCTGTGGACGGCGAGGCGAAGCTGACCCTCGTCCCCTCCGTCGGGGCGGTCACCGGCGGCGGCGCATGACCGAGGTCCTGACCGCCCTCAGCCACCACTGGGAGTCTTCGGTCGCGACGACCCTCGAGGGTCTGCGTGACGTGACGGTGACGCGGCGGTGTGCCGACGTGTCCGAGCTGCTGTCGGTGGCCGACGCGGGTCTGGGCGACACTGCCGTTGTCTCCTCCGACCTGCGCGGCCTCGACCTCGCGGTCGTGAATCGCCTGCGCGCCAACCGGATCCGCGTGATCGGGGTGCACCCCGCCGACGACGAGCCCGCCGAGCGCCGCCTGCGACAGCTGACGATCACGGTGACGCTTCCCGTCGACGCGGGGACCGACCGGTGGGAGGTGTCGCTGCAGGAGGGATGGGGCGCATCCCACGACCTCGAGGCGGCCCTGAGCGGCGATGCGGGCGTCTGCGCCGACCAGCAGGCCGCGCCCGACCACACCGAGAGCTCGACCGACGGTGACGCGGGGTGGCGTCCGGCTGGCTCCGGTGGCATCGCCGCAGGCCGTGAGCACGTCGGCTCGCGCGATGCCGACGACCCGTCCGGCGACGACGCGGCCGCGGGGCGAGTGACCGGTTCGCGTCGCGGCCCCGAGCGTGCGTCGGTCATCGCGGTCTGGGGACCCACCGGCGCGCCCGGTCGCACGACGGTCGCGACGACCCTCGCTGCGGAGGTCGCCGGCCGTGGCGTCGAGGTGCTGCTCGTCGACGCCGACACCTACGGGGGCTGCGTGGCGCAGACCCTCGGGCTCCTCGACGAGGCGCCGGGCGTGGCGGCGGCGTGCCGTGCGGCCGACCAGGGCCTGCTCGACCTGGCCGCGCTCGCGCGCATCGCCCCGGTGGTCGTCCCGGGACTCCGCGTGCTGACGGGCCTGCCCAAGGCCGAGCGGTGGCCCGAGGTGCGCGCCGCAGCGCTCGAGCGCGTCCTCGAGCTGAGCCGGTCGCTCGTGCAGGTCGTCGTCGTCGACTGCGGCTTCTGCCTCGAGGACGACGAGGAGCTCAGCTACGACACCGTGGCCCCGCGACGCAACGAGGCCACGCTGACCTCCCTGGCCGCCTCCGACCTCGTCGTGGCGGTGGGCGGCGCCGACCCGGTCGCGCTCCAGCGTTTCGTCCGGGGTCTGCAGGAGCTCGGCACGGTGCCGTCCGGCGAGCCGGTGCCCGTCGTCAACCGGGTGCGCAGCGGCGCGGTCGGGTCCCGTCCCCAGTCCCGCATCGCCGACTCGCTCCTGCGGTTCGCCGGGCTCGCGTCGGTGCGGTTCGTGCCCGACGACGCCACCGCCGTCGACGCGGCTCTGCTCGCTGGGCGCTCGGTCGTCGAGCACGCGCCGGACTCGCCCGTCCGTCGTGCGGTGGCCGACCTCGCGACCGGTCTGCTGCCGTGGACGGTGGCATCGCCCGAGCCTCGCGAGCGGAGAGGGCGAGGCCGCCGCCGGGGCCATGGGCGCCGGTCGTCGAGTGCCGTCGGCGCCTGAGGGCACGGCGTCCGGTCAGGGCGCGAAGAGGATCGTCAGGCCACCGAGCGTGTAGAAGACCATGACCACCATCAGCGGTACCTGACCGATGACCGCGGCGCGACGGTCGAGGACGGTGATCGCCCGCTCGTGGGCGGCGAGGACGCCGAGCAGGTGCCCGACGACGATGCTCACGGCCTGGATCGTCGCGACGAGCGTCGGCTGGATGAGCAGGTCGTTCGGGGTGAGGTCGGCAGTCCCGAGCAGGTCGGCACCCGTCCCGAGCGGGTCGGTGAGCAGCCGCCACGCGAACTGCCCCTGATAGACCCAGAGCGACCAGTAGTGCGCGATGACGTAACCACCGGCGATGGGGATCAGCGACGGCGCGATGTCGCTGACGAAGGAGAACGAGCGGGAGAAGGGCTCGCCGGCGAGCCTCACCGACACGACCGAGGCCAGCCAGATCGTCAGGGCCACGAAGCCGAAGAAGGCGAGGAGGGTGGCCGTCCGGAGCAGTGCCGACGGCAGGGGAGAGGACTGCACGAACGTCGCCCACGAGAGGTTGGCCGAGAAGCCGTCGTATGCCGTCCCGCCGAGCATGACGGCAACCGTGGGCACGAGGCCCCGCTGGCCACGCAGGCCGTTGACGCCGTGCAGCGGGGTCCGCAGCACCCACCGCCCGTCATGGCGCCGGCCGAGCGGCGAGAGCAGGCCGAGCAGCCGTGACCACGCCTCGAAGGGGTCGGCGTGGTCGAACCACGTGCGGCCGAAGACGGCCGCACCCAGCAGCGACACGGCGAAGAAGACGGCGACGAGGACGCGGAGGAAGCCCAGCGACGTGTTGTCCTCGGCGACGAGCTCGACCCACGTGAAGGTCCCGAGCCCGAGGGCCGCGGGCCACAGGCCCCAGCGGTAGGGCAGGGCCGCGAGGTCGGGCGAGACCCGGGCAAGTCGGAGCAGGCCGGCGTGGAGCGCGCGGAGCGGGTTGATGACCCGCCAGACCGGGCCGAGGAGCATCGAGGAGAAGGCGAGGCCCACCCACAGCCACACGTAGACGACCTGGGGCACCGGGTTGCGGGCCGAGTCGGGGCCGAACACGAGCGCCGCCAGCGTCCACACCGTGACGATGCCGGCCAGGACGCGGGCCACGATGCGCAGCCAGCGCGAGTCGAGCACGGCGGCGACGGGCCCGGGCAACAGCACCCCGTCGGTGTCGCGCAGCCGCGGCTCGCGCCACAGCGTGCTGATGGCGACGAACGAGATGACGAGCGCGGCGACCGCCGCGATGACGAGGGCGGTGAACGGCAGAGGAAGGTCGCCGCGGCTACCGACGCCGTGGGCGGGGACGACAGCCGGGACGGAGCCCGGACCGAGGGCTGGTGGGAGGGCGGAAGCGAGTGCGGCCGGGAGGGACGCCACGGTCAGCGGACAGCGACCGTGAGCAGGGTCAGGGCCGGCTCGTGGGTCTCGACCTCGTAGAGACCGGCCTCGGTGCCGGTCAGCCGCAGGGTCGTCGGGGTGCCGGCCTTGAGCGTCGCCTCGACGTCGAAGCCGTGGGCGTGCAGCTCGTCGTCGTGGTCGCTCGTCACGACGAGCTCGAGCGTCGAGCCGATCGGCAGGTCGACCTGCGCCGGGGCAGGCGTCACGGTCGTCCCGGTGACGGTCACCTCGAGGCGTTTGACGCTGCCCGTCGAGACGACGCCGGTGCTGCCGCCCGGTCCGGGATCGGGGGTGCCGGGCGAGCAGGCGGCGGCACCGACGAGCGCGAGGACGCAGACGGCATACGGCAGGGCGCGAAACGTACGCATGGCCACGATCCTAAGCAAGGGCGTCTGGCAGAGTGTGAGCATGTCTGACCGCCTGACCTCGCTCGACGCGTCGTTCCTCTACCTCGAGGAGTCCACCACGTCGATGCACGTCGGGTCGGTCATGGTCTTCCAGCCTCCTCGCGACGGCTTCGACTACGACCAGCTCGTCCGTATCATCGAGAGCCGGATCGGGGCGATTCCGCGCTTCCGGCAGAAGGTCCGCGACGTCCCGGGCCGGATCGGCAACCCCGTCTGGGTCGACGACGAGGCCTTCGACATGGGCTACCACGTGCGTCGCGCCGGCCTGCCGCGTCCGGGCAGCGACCGGCAGCTGCAGGACTTCGTCGCCCGTGTCCAGCCGCGCAAGCTCGACCGCACCCGCCCGCTGTGGGAGGTCTACCTCGTCGAGGGCCTGCACGACGGACGGTTCGCCATCGTCACGAAGACCCACCACGCGCTCATCGACGGCGTCAACGCCCTCGACATCGCGCACGTCATCGTCGACGCCGTCAAGGGTGAGGACCTCGACGACGTCGTGCCGCCGTGGGAGCCGAGCCGGTCACCGTCGTCGGTCGAGCTCGTCACCAGTGCCGTCATCGATGCGGTGCGCCGCCCGACGCAGGTCGTCGACCTCGTCCGCGGCGGTCTCAACGACGCCCTCAACGTCGGCCTGCGTGCCGTCGAGTCGGCCGGCCAGGTGCTCTCGACGGTCGCGCGCACCGCCGCTCGTCCCGCGCCGGACTCGCCCCTCAACGCCGAGATCGGCTCGGCCCGCCGGTGGGTCATGATCGCGACCGATCTCGAGGACTACCGCCTCGTGCGCAAACGGCTGGCCCGCGGCGCGTACGCCGAGGACGTGACGATCAACGACGTCGTGCTCGCGACGATCGCGGGCGGTTTCCGGGCATGGCTGCTCGGGCGCGGCGAGGCCGTCAGCCCCCACACGTCGGTGCGCGCCATGGTGCCGGTCAGCATCTACGGCGACGACCCGGCGGGGATGTATGCCAACCAGGTCATGGCCTGCGTCGTCAACCTCCCGGTCGGAGAGCCCGGGGCCTCGATGCGCCTGCACCAGATCGCGTTCGCGATGCGCCAGCAGATGGAGGGCGGACAGGCGGTCGGGGCGACGTCGCTCGCCAACCTCGCGGGGTTCGCGCCGCCGACCCTGCACGCCCTCGGTGCGCGTCTCGGCTCCGCGATGTCGCGCCGCCTCTACAACGTCATGATCACCAACGTGCCGGGCCCGCAGACGCCGCTCTACGCCGGAGACGCCGAGATGCTCTCGACCTATCCGGTGACGCCGCTCGCCAAGGGGCAGGCCCTCTCGATCGGCATCACGTCGTACAACGGCGGGGTCTACTTCGGCCTCAACGCCGACCGCGACGCCATGCCCGACGTCGACGTGCTCGGCCAGTCCATCGTCGAGTCGCTCGCCGAGCTGACGAGCGGGAGGGAGTCCTGATGCCGGTCGTGCGCGTCTACGTGCCGCTGGGGCGGGCAGGCCTCGAGGAGCTCGCCACCGCAGGCGCGCTCGCTGCCGGTCCGGGCACGCCCCGGACGGCGTATGCCGTCACGTCGGGTCTCGAGCAGGCCGCGCCGGGTCTCGACGTCGAGGACCTCGAGTACGCCGCCTTCAGCGATGCCGTCGAGGCTGCGGCCGGGCTGCGGTCGGTGCGCTCGGACCGTCGCGTCGTCGCATCCGCCGACGCGGACGCCACGTGGGTCTCACCGCGCGACGGTGCGCCCGTGTCGAAGGTCGTGCTCACGGCGCCGCTGCCCCTCTCGCGGGTCGCGTCGTTCCACATCGACGACGAGGTGACCGGCGACGTCGACGAGGAGGCCGACGAGCTGCTCTGGTACGACGTCACCGAGCTCGACGACGTGCGTTCCTTCTTCGGCTGAGCCCCGACATGGCCGACGACGAGGTGGTCGCGCTCTACGACGAGGCCGGTCACGTGTCGGGATCGTCGCCGCGGTCGGTCATGCGCGCGCGCAACCTGCGTCACGCGGCCTCGTCGATCGTCGTGCGCGACCCGCTCGGTCGCATCTACCTCCACCGTCGCACGACGACGAAGGACGTCTACCCGGGTCTGCTCGACGTCGCGGCCGGTGGGGTCGTCCTGGCGGGGGAGGATCCGGCTGCGGGCGCGGTACGCGAGGTCGACGAGGAGCTCGGTGTCGCCGGGGTCCCGCTCGAGCCTCTCGGCGTGGCGGACTACGCCGACGACCACACGCGCTACCGGGCCTTCCGCTTCGTCGTGACGTGGGACGGCCCGATCCGGTGGCAGCCCGAGGAGGTGTCATGGGGCGAGTGGGTGACGGTCGAGGAGCTCGTGCGCCGGTTCGACGACGAGGCCGACAGCATCGTGCCGGACAGCGTGGCCGTGTGGTCGTCCCTCGTGCGCGGATGGCATGCCGACCGGGTCCCGCTCCGCCAGGGCTGGGACAGCGTGGCGACGCTCGTGGAACAGCGCTGGGTCGACCGCACCGCGCGCCGGCCCGAGGTCGAGACGGCGCTGCTCGCCGAGGCGGTCCTGCTCCCGGCGATCGCGGACGGGCTTCCGGTGGAGGTGCCCCGCCCGGTCGTGCTCGACCGTGCGCCGCTGCGGCTGCGGCACGCCCTCGTGGCGGGGGAGGCCGTCGATCCGGCACGCCTGACCTCGGCGGACGGCGAGGTCTTCGCGGCCTTCCTCGAGGTGCTGCACGCCACCCCGCTTCCCCTCGCGGCCGATGCGGGGTGCCCGTCGGCAGCGGACGACCACGTCGAACGAACCGTCCGGGTGGAGCGGCTCGGGCTCGTCGTGCTGCCCCTCCTGGCGCCCGAGCACCGCTCGACCGCGGAGGCGCTGCTCGAGCAGGTGGCGACCGTCGGTGAGCAGGCCCTGTGCCACGGGGACCTCGTGAGCGAGCACGTCCTCGCGCGAGACGGGCGGCTGTCCGGGGTCATCGACTGGGGCGACGCCCGGGTCACCGACCCCGCTCTCGACCTCGCGTGGGCGCTCAACGCGACATCGGTGGCCTTCGCCGAGGCTGTGGCGTCCGGCGTGGACGACGACACGAGGGCCAGGGCCCGGGCCTGGTGGGCGCTCGCGCCGTGGTTCGAGGCCCACCGCGACGTCGCGTACCCCGAGACCGTGGACGGCGACCCGTCCGGTGCGCTCGCACACGACCTCGAGGTCGTGATCTCCCGTCTGCTCTGGTGGCGCGGCGCCTGACGGGCGTGGTGCCATGACGTGATCTCTTGTCGCGACCGAACGATCGTGCTTTTATAGACGTCATGGGCAAGGGTGAGAGCACGAGGACCGCGATCCTCGACGAGGCCACCGAGCTCGCGTCGCTCGTCGGGCTCGGGGGGTTGACCATCGGCACGCTGGCCGCGGCGACGAAGCTGAGCAAGAGCGGGCTCTACGCCCACTTCGCCTCCAAGGAGGCGCTGCAGGTCGAGGTGCTCCAGCACGCCCGCGAGCGGTTCACCGACGTCGTCATGCGTCCGACCGTGGCCACCCCCCGTGGCGAGGCGCGCGTGCGCGAGTTCTTCGACCGCTGGATCACCTGGCAGTCCACCGCCTTCGACGGCGGCTGCATCTTCGTCGACGCAGCAAGCGAGTTCGACGACCAGGAGGGGCCGGTCCGAGACGAGCTGGTGCGCGCCGAGCGCGACAAGCTCGAGTCCCTGACCCTCATCGTCGGCACCGCGGTGAGCGAGGGGCACTTCCGCGACGACGTCGACGCCGAGCAGTTCGCCTACGAGCTCGAGGGCATCGTGCTCGCGCACCACCACGCGCGTCGGTTGATGCGCGACGGTCGGGCCGAGGAGCGGGCGCGCCGAGCCTTCGACCGCCTCATCGACGACTGTCGGCCCGTCGCCCGCTCGGCCTGACCACCACGCATCCGGTCCTGCGCGGACCGCCCGTCCCGATCACCATCCAGAAGGAGCAGTCATGGCCCTCCAGTCGCCACAGAAAAGCACGAACGATCGGTCTATTCAGTTCACCACCACGCACGTGGCGTTCCGGATCTGCGAAGCGCTCGCACCTCGCGTGGGAGCGCGGGTCGCCGAACGGCTCTGGTTCCGACTGCCCCCGGCCCGACACTCGATCGCCACGCCCTCGGGTGCGACGCCGATCCGGGAGCTGCTCGGCTCGGCCTTCGAGGTTGGGCTCCGCGGCCGCTCCGTGCGGGGCTGGGTCTGGGGTGAGGGCCCGGTCGTCTACCTCGTGCACGGCTGGGGCGGGTCCCTCGAGCAGCTGACCCCGCTCGTCGCGCCCCTGCTCGACCGGGGCCTGCAGGTCGTCGCCTTCGACGGGCTCGGTCACGGCCGGTCGGACGCGGGTGTCCACGGCTCCGGCTCCTCCGATGCGGTCGAGCTCGGTCGCTCCCTCGACGCCGTCGCCGCGCGGTTCGGGTCGGCGCGGGCCGTCGTCGCGCACTCGATGGGCGCCCTGTCCGCACTGCTGGCGATCCGCGACGGCTGGGTGTCAGCGGAGCGGCTCGTCCTCATCGCCCCGCCGAGCGGCATACCCGACCTGCTCGTCCGCCTTCAGGGCGAGCTGGGGCTGGGCGCGCGGACGACGCGTCGGCTCGTCGAACGGGTCCGACTCCGCACCGGCTACGCGCCCGACGAGCTCGACCTCGTGACGATCGCGACCTCGCTCGAGCGGCCCGAGCGGCCCGAGCTGCTCGTCGTCCACGACCTGCTCGACCGAGAGGTGCCGCACGCGCCCTCGGCGCGCCTCGTGCAGTCCTGGCCGGGGGCCGAGCTGCTCTCGACCGCCGGGCTCGGGCACCGTCGGGTGCTTGCGGACACCGCGGTCGGGGGAGCCGTCGCCCGCTTCGTCGACCGCCTCCCGGTGGAGGCCAGCCTGCACGGCGACGACCGTCCCCAGCCATGGCCGGACGCGGTCGCCGACGGCCGATCGGCAACCGGTGGGCAGGCCCGCGCCGGAGCGGCCTGACCGTCCCACGTGCTGGTCCGGGGGAGTCGCGGGTGCGCCATCCCTTGTTACCTTGCGCGGATGGACTTCACCGCTGACGAGTACGCCCGCCGCGATGCCGACCGCCTCCGCGAGATCCTCGCCGGACCACCCGTGACGTGGGTCTTCCTCGGCGACAGCATCACGCAGGGTGTCGTGCACACGCACGGCCGCCGCGGCTACGTCGAGCACTTCGCCGAGCGCGTCCGCGGTGAGCTCGGTCGTCGTGGGGACGCGGTCATCAACTCCGGCGTGTCGGGAGCCACGACCGAAGACCTCCTTCCTGAGTTCCACTGGCGGGCAGGACGATTCGCGCCCGACGTCGTCTTCGTGATGTTCGGGACCAACGACATCCTGGCGGGGGAGGACGGCGTGCGCGGCTTCCGCTACCGCCTCGACCAGATCGTCCAGCGCTCCCGCGACGTCGGAGCCACGGTCGTGCTCCAGACGCCCCCGCCCGTGCTCGAGGACGGCGGCCGCGGGCCCCGCCTCATCGCGCTCTACGCCGAGGCGGTGCGCGAGGTCGCGCGCGACCTCGGGGTGCTCGTCGTCGACCATGCCGCCGCGTGGGAGGCGGCCGCGTCCGACGCGGGCCGGGAGGTGGCGCCCGACGGCTGGCTCGACGACACGTTCCACCCGGGCGCGCGAGGTCACCTCCAGCTCACCCTCACCCTCCTGTCGGCCATCGACGTCGCCGACCCCACGAGCGAGGTCTGCTCGCTCGTCGTCGACGACGCCGTGGGCGCCACCGCCTGAGGGCGCCTGCCCACCCGCCTCCGACCCGACTCCGACCCGACTCCGACCCGACTCCGACCCGACTCCGACCCGGCCCCGACCGCACCGCGCCTCCACCCCGAGGGTGGGCGGCGTCGGTCAGGGGCCGCTCAGGGTCGGGTCAGGGCGCTCCCCGGCAGCGCCACGGCCCCGAGTGGCGCGACGATGGGGTCATGACACAACCGATCCCGAACCCGTCCGGCCAGTCCCTGACCCCGACGAGCGACGAGCGCACGTGGGCCGTCCTCGGCCACCTCGCCGCCATCGTCGCCGCCGTCATCTCCGTCGGCTGGCTCAGCTTCGTCGGCCCGCTGCTCATCTGGGCCGTCTACAAGGACCGCAGCGCCTTCGTCCGCAAGGCCGCCGCCGACTCCTTCAACTTCAACCTCGCCGTCTGGGCGGCGATCATCGCCGGCTGGGTCATGCTCTTCACCGTGATCCTCATCCCGGTCGCCATCATCGTGTGGATCGTCGCCGTCGTGGCCGCGCTGTGGTTCCACATCAGGGCGGCGATGGCCGCGAGCCGCGGTGAGAGCTTCCGCTACCCGTGGAGCATCCCCGTCCTGCACTGAGTGCCCCGGCAGGGCTGACGGGCACCGTGGCCGGCATGGAACGATGGGGTGGCTCCGCCCACGAGGCGGGCCACCCCACTCGCCTGCACCGGGCGAGACCCCGTGCCAACCGCAGGAGAACTTGATGGACGCCGTGACCCACGTGCCCGCACCGGCCAACGAGCCGGTGCTCGACTACGCGCCGGGCTCGCCCGAGCGAGCCGCGCTCGAGGTCGCCCTCGCCGAGCTGGGGTCGACCCAGACCGAGCTGCCCCACACGATCAACGGCGAGCGGGTCACCGGCACCGGTCGCAAGATCGCCGTCCGCCAGCCGCACGCCCACCGCAAGGTCCTCGGCACGCTGCGCAACGCCACCGTCAAGGAGGGCCAGGCCGCTGTCGACGCCGCCAAGGCCGCCGCACCGATGTGGCGCGAGCTGTCCTTCGACGACCGCGCCGCCATCCTGCTCAAGGCCGCCGAGCTGCTCTCCGGCCCCTGGCGGGCCCGCCTCAACGCGGCGACGATGCTCGGACAGAGCAAGACGGCCTACCAGGCCGAGATCGACGCCGCGTGCGAGCTCATCGACTTCTGGCGCATCAACGTCCACTTCGCCCGCCAGATCCTCGAGCAGCAGCCGCCGCTCAACGCCAAGGGCATCTGGAACCGCTCCGACTACCGCTCGCTCGAGGGCTTCGTCTACGCGGTCACGCCGTTCAACTTCACCGCGATCGCGGGCAACCTGCCGACCGCCCCGGCCCTCATGGGCAACACCGTCGTGTGGAAGCCGAGCCCGACCCAGCAGCTCGCGGCGCAGCTGACGATGGAGCTGCTCGAGGAGGCCGGCATGCCTCCGGGCGTCATCAACATGGTGACGGGCGACGGCATCAACGTCAGCAAGGCAGCCCTGCGCGACGAGGACCTCGCCGGCATCCACTTCACCGGCTCGACCCCGACGTTCAAGCACCTGTGGCACGAGGTCGGCACCAACCTCGACCGCTACCGCACCTACCCGCGCCTCGTCGGCGAGACCGGCGGCAAGGACTTCATCCTCGCCCACCCGAGTGCCGACCCGGCCGTCCTGCGCACCGCGATGATCCGGGGTGCCTTCGAGTTCCAGGGCCAGAAGTGCTCGGCCGCCTCGCGCGCCTACGTCCCCGCCTCGGTGTGGAAGCAGATCAAGGGCGACCTCGTCGACATCACCAACGGCCTGACCCAGGGCGACGTCACCGACCTGTCCAACTTCATGGGCGCCGTCATCGACGACCGCGCGTTCGCCAAGCACAAGGACGCCATCGACCGGGCTCACGCGACAACGGGCATCGACGTCGTCGCCGGCGGCACCTACGACGACTCCGTCGGCTACTTCGTGCGCCCGACGGTGCTCGAGATCAAGGACGCCGCCGACGAGTCCTTCCGCACCGAGTACTTCGGCCCGATCCTGTCGGTGCACGTCTTCCCCGACGCGCAGTACGACACCGTGCTCGACCAGATGGAGCGCTTCGCGCCGTTCGGGCTCACCGGCTCGATCATCGCCCAGGACCGTCGCGTCATCGCCGACGCCACGAAGCGCCTGCGCTTCGCCGCCGGCAACTTCTACGTCAACGACAAGCCGACCGGCGCCGTCGTCGGCCAGCAGCCGTTCGGCGGGGGTCGCGCGTCGGGCACCAACGACAAGGCGGGCGCCGCGCAGAACCTGCTGCGCTGGACCAGCGTGCGCTCGATCAAGGAGACGTTCGTCCCGCCGACGAACCACACCTATCCGCACATGGGCTGACCCGCCCCGAGCACGTATGCCGCTGGGCCCGTCTCCGTCAGGAGGCGGGCCCAGCGTCGTGCAGGGGTGTCAGGCGCGCTCGGACAGCCAGGCGTTGCCGGTGCGCTGCTCGCTGCGGATCGCGTCGATGACGGCAGGGGCGGCGGCCTTCTCGACCTTGCCCCCGAAGAGCGGGATCGAGGCCTTGAGGTCGCCGTCGATGCTGATCTGCGTGCCGCCACCGGCCGGGGCGAGCCGGACGCTCGACCGCATCGCGACGGGAGCCCCGGCCACCTCGACCGTGAGGGTGCCGGTGCGGGTGCCGTCACCGGCCGCCCCACCCCACTCGTAGGTCTCCGTCACCGAGAGGGTCGGTCCGACGATCGACTTGGCGAAGTCGGGGAGGTCGTCGGCGGGCAGGTCGCGCTTCGTCACGACGCGGGCGCCGTCACCCGCCGGGCTGACCGCGGCCTCGTGCCGCTGGGCGTGGGCCTCGACGCACTTGCGCTCCTGGAAGGCCACGTCGGTGACCATGGCGTAGACGGTCTCGGGCGGGGCGGCATACGTGATCGTCTCGGAGATCTTCATGGCCGACACGCTATTGCACCGTCCACCACACCCCGAGGACGGATGCCGTACGGCCGGGTCACGCGCCCGGCGCCGAGGTGACGCTCAGGCGCCCGACCGGGCGCGGTCGGACAGGGCCGCGAGTGTCGTGCCGGACGCCTCGAGCTCGCGGCGGAGCCGGGCCAGCTCGCGCGAACGGACCGCCGTCACGCGGTTGAGCAGCTCCTGGAGCCGATCGCGCTCGGCGCGGCGCTCGCCCGGCTCGACACGGCTCGGACCCGAGCGCTCGACGACGAGCCGGCCGTCGATGGTCAGGTCGCAGCGCGTCAGGGCCGGCTCGAGCGCGCGGACGCGGGCTGCCGACTCGACGGCGGTCGTGGTCCAGGACTGCAGGAGGCCGCCGACCCGGTCGAGCTCGGTGGCGGCGCGGGTCACGAGGTCGCGCTCGTGGCCCGTGGGGTCGGGCCCCCCGGTGCGCCCGACCCGCCGCGCGGCCGCGTCGAGGTCGACGACGAGGTCGGCGAGCTGGTGGGCCTGCGTGCGCAGGGCGCCGCCGAGCGCCGACGTCGAGCCGGGGTCGCCGGGGGAGAGGCTCATCGGGCGTCACCCGCCTGCGTGGCCGGACGGCCGTCTCGCGGCACCTGCTCGTCGACGCCGGCGGGTGGCCGCCCGGGGGCGGCGCCGAGGTCGAGCAGCCGCTCCTCGAGTGCCTCCGAGAGGGCCCGGAGGGTGTCGGCCGCCTGCTCGACCCAGGTGTCGAGCGCGCGCTGCGTGGGCAGGTCGCCGACGTCAGGAAGGTGCGTCAGCAGGTCGTCGGAGAGCGTCCGCGTCGTCGACCGGCCGGCGGCGAGGGCTCGGAGCGTCGCAGGGTCCGCAGCGCCCGCCACCCGGCTCCCCTCGGTCATGGCACCACTCTAGGGACTGGGCGTCCGGGCGCCCCGGAGTTCTCCACCGCCTGTCCCGTCCATCACTCGCGTCACAGTCGCGGAGTGTCCGGCGGGGGTGGTTCGGGCGTGGACGCCGACGGGGATAGGCTCACATGGTGAGATGGGCGGCACAACGACGTGCCGCCGTACGGGCCACACGGTGAGGAATCCGACGACCGCATGTCAGCGTCACTCGAACAGACTCGAATCGACGTCATGAAGGCCGCTGCCGCGGCAGTGGCGCCTCCCTCTCGACGGGGCCGAGGCCGATCCGGCGGCACCGCGTCCCGCGACCTCGAGGAGTTCCTCCTCGCGTACTACCGCCTCGTCGCGACCGAGGACCTGCTCGCGCGCCCGGCGCGCGAGCTCGCGACCATCGCCACCGAGCACCGCGCCTTCGCCCAGGATCGCCCGGTCGGCACGTTCAACGTGCGCGCCTTCAACCCCACCGCCGACGACGAAGGCTGGTCCACGGGCCACTCGGTCGTGCAGATCGTCGTCGACGACATGCCGTTCCTCGTCGACTCCGTCGTGGCCGCTCTCGGCGGCTTCGACCGCGGCGTCCACCTCATCGTGCACCCGCAGATGACCGTCTCGCGCACCATCACCGGTGAGCTCAAGTCGGTCATCACCGACGGCTCGACGACCGTGCAGTCCAGCTCCCTCGGTCTCGGGCGCGAGTCGTGGATGCACCTCGAGATCGACCGCCTACCGGCCGACGCCCTGCCCGACGTCGAGGCCCGGCTGCGGCACGTCCTCGAGAACGTCCGCGACTCCGTCGAGGACTGGCCCAAGATGCGCGCCCACGCGCTGACCATCGCGAGCGAGCTCCGCTCGGCGACGCCACCCGGCACCGACCCGCACCAGGCGCGCGAGACGAGCCGTTTCCTCGAGTGGCTCGCACACAACAACTTCACCTTCCTCGGCTACCGCGAGTACTCCCTCTCGCACGAGAACGGCAAGGACGTCTCGCGCCAGGTGCCCGGCACCGGTCTCGGGCTGCTCCGCTACGACCGGCCCTCTGCCGGAAAGGGACTCGTGCTCACGCCGGCTGCCAGCCGAGCCGCTCGCGACTCCACCATCCTCATCATCACCAAGGCCAACTCGCGCGCGACGGTCCACCGCGACGTCTACCTCGACTACATCTCGGTCAAGCGCTTCGACGCCCGCGGCGAGTGCGTCGGCGAGCAGCGCTTCCTCGGCCTCTACGCCTCGGCCGCCTACAACGACACGATCCACGACATCCCGCTCCTCGACGTGCGGGCGCAGGAGGTGCTGCGCCTCACCGGGCTCAGCGCCGACAGCCACTCCGGCAAGGACATCCTCCAGATCCTCGAGACCTACCCGCGCGACGAGCTCTTCCAGACGAGCCCCGCACAGCTGGCCGAGATCGCGACGAGCGTCCTGCACCTGCAGGAGCGCCGCAAGACCAAGCTCTTCCTGCGTCGCGACGAGTTCGGCCGTTTCGTCTCGTGCCTCGTCTACCTCCCGCGCGACCGCTACAACACCACGGTCCGCCTGCGCATCGAGGCGATCCTGCTCGAGGCCTTCGGCGGCGAGAACATCGACAACACGACGCGGGTCAGCGAGTCGACGCTCGCGCGCCTCCACTTCGTCGTGCGCATGCCGGCGGGCACCGACATCCCCGACATCGACGAGGCGGAGCTCGAGAAGCGCGTCATCGACGCGACCCGCACCTGGGACGAGGACCTCTCCGAGGCGCTCGGCCAGGCCCGCGGCCTCGAGGGCGCGGCCCGCACGATGGCGGCGTACGCCAAGGCCCTGCCCGAGGCGTACAAGGAGGACTTCGACGTCGAGACGGCGGTCGAGGACCTCGACCGCATCGACGCGCTCGGCGACGGTGACCGCACGACCGGCCTGCACCTCTACGACGACCCCGCGTCCGACGACCCGCGCGAGCGGCGCTTCAAGCTCTACCGCCGCGCCGACCTGTCGCTGACGCAGGTGCTGCCGCTCTTCACGCACCTCGGCGTCGAGGTGACCGACGAGCGCCCCTACGAGGTGCCCGGACCCGACGGCCGCACGCTGCACATCTTCGACTTCGGCCTGTGCGCCGACGCCCGCACGTGGGGGTCCGGCGACGCAGCCCTCTCGGCCGACGTCCGCGAGCGCTTCGAGGAGGCCTTCCGGGCCGTCTGGGACGGCCGTGCCGAGTCCGACGGCTTCAACGCCCTCGTGCTCGCCGCGGGTCTCACCTGGCGGCAGGTCGTCATCCTGCGCACCGTGGCGAAGTACCTCCGCCAAACGGGCTCGACCTTCTCGCAGGACTACGTCGAGTCGGCGCTCGCCGCCAACACCGGCATCGCCCGCAGCCTCGTCGAGCTCTTCGAGGCGCGCTTCGACCCCGACGCCTTCCCCGAGACCGAGGCCGGCCACGACAAGCGGGCGTCGCGGCAGAAGCAGGTCGTCACGCGCATCAAGGAGGCGCTCGACGACGTCGCGAGCCTCGACCACGACCGCATCGTGCGTGCCCTGCTCGGAGTCATCCAGGCGAGCCTGCGCACGAACTTCTACCAGCCCGACGAGAACGGCCGCGACAAGTCGTACGTCTCGCTCAAGCTCAACCCGAAGAAGGTCCCCGACCTCCCGGCCCCGCGACCGATGTTCGAGATCTGGGTCTACAGCCCCCGGGTCGAGGGCGTGCACCTGCGCTTCGGCAAGGTCGCCCGCGGCGGTCTGCGCTGGTCCGACCGTCGCGAGGACTTCCGCACCGAGGTCCTCGGGCTCGTCAAGGCGCAGATGGTCAAGAACGCCGTCATCGTGCCGACCGGCAGCAAGGGTGGCTTCTACGCCAAGCAGCTGCCCGACCCCGCCGTCGACCGCGCCGCGTGGATGGACGAGGGCATCGCGTCCTACAAGCTCTTCATCTCCGGGCTGCTCGACCTCACCGACAACCTCGTCTCGGGTGCCGCCGTGCCGCCGCGCCGGGTCGTGCGCCACGACGAGGACGACACCTACCTCGTCGTCGCCGCCGACAAGGGCACCGCGAAGTTCTCCGACATCGCGAACGGCATCTCCGCCGACTACGGCTTCTGGCTCGACGACGCCTTCGCGTCCGGCGGCTCCGCGGGCTACGACCACAAGGGCATGGGCATCACGGCGCGCGGCGCGTGGGAGTCGGTCAAGCGCCACTTCCGCGAGCTCGGCGTCGACACCCAGACCCAGGAGTTCACCGTCGTCGGCGTCGGCGACATGAGCGGCGACGTCTTCGGCAACGGGATGCTCCTCTCGGAGCACATCCGCCTGCTCGCGGCCTTCGACCACCGGCACATCTTCGTCGACCCCGACCCGGACGCCGCGACCTCGTATGCCGAGCGTCGGCGGATGTTCGACCTGCCCGGGTCGTCGTGGGCCGACTACGACGAGAAGCTCATCAGCAAGGGCGGCGGCATCTTCCCGCGATCGGCCAAGTCGGTGCCGGTGAGCCCGCAGATGGTCGCGGCCCTGGGGCTGCGCTCGGGCACGAAGTCGATGACGCCCGCCGACCTCATGAAGGCGATCCTCCTCGCGCCGGTCGACCTGCTGTGGAACGGCGGCATCGGCACCTACGTCAAGGCGGTGGCCGAGACGAACTCCGAGATCGGCGACCGGGCCAACGACGCCATCCGCGTCAACGGCAGCGACCTGCGCTGCAAGGTCGTCGGCGAGGGCGGCAACCTCGGGGCGAGCCAGCTCGGCCGCATCGAGGCCGCGCTGGCGGGTGTCCGGATCAACACGGACGCCATCGACAACAGTGCCGGCGTCGACACCTCCGACCACGAGGTCAACATCAAGATCCTGCTCACCGAGCTGACCCGCTCCGGCGAGCTGACGACGAAGCGTCGCAACACGCTCCTCGCCTCGATGACCGACGAGGTCGCCGAGCAGGTGCTGCGTGACAACTACGAGCAGAACGTCCTGCTCGGCAACGCCCGCGCGCAGCAGCACGCGATGCTCGGCGTGCACGAGCGCCTCGTCCAGTTCCTCGAGGCGAACGGCGACCTCGACCGGTCGCTCGAGTTCCTCCCGAGCGACGCCGAGATCGCGCGCCGCCAGAAGGACGGACTGGGCCTCGCGTCGCCGGAGTTCTCGGTGCTCGTCGCCTACGCCAAGCTCTATCTCAAGAACCAGCTCATCACGACGGCCCTGCCCGACGACCCGTGGTTCGAGTCGACGCTCGCCGAGTACTTCCCGAAGCCGTTGCGCGGCAAGTACGCCGACGAGATCGCCGCCCACCCGCTGCGTCGCGAGATCGTCACCAACGCGGTGGCGAACTCGATGGTCAACCGCGGCGGCATCACCTTCGCCTACCGGGCGGGGGAGGAGACCGGCGCCACCCCGGAGCAGGTCGCCCGCGCGTACGTCGTCTGCCGCGAGGTCTTCGACCTCGCCGGCTTCGTGCGGGGCGTGGAGGCCACCGACAACGTCGTGAGCACGGCGGCGCAGACGGCGCTCTACCTCGAGTTCCGTCGCCTCATCGACCGCTCGGTGCGCTGGTTCCTCACCTCACGCCCGGCGACGCTCGACATCGCGGCCGAGGTGGCGCGCTTCCGCCCCGGCATCGAGGCCTTCTCCGGCCGCATCGCCGAGCTGCTCCAGGGCAGCGAGCGCACCCGCCTGCAGCGACGGGCCCGCGAGCTCGAGGGCAAGGGCGTGCCGGAGGATCTCGCGCTCGCCGCGGCGTCCCTGCTCGACCTCTACTCGCTGCTCGACTGCATCGAGATCGCCGAGGACACCGGCGAGAAGCTCGACGACGTCGTCGGGGTCTACTTCCTGACCTCCGAGACGTTCTCGATCGACGCGATGCTGACGCGGGTCACGATGCTGCCGCGCGACGACCGCTGGGACGCCATGGCCCGCGGCGCGCTGCGCGACGACCTCTACGCGGTCCTCGAGAGCCTGACCCGGTCGGTGCTCGAGGTGAGCAACCCGCGTCACGACGCCGCGGGCCGCCTCGCCGAGTGGTCCGAGCTCAACGCCGACGCGCTCGGTCGGGCCCGGGCGGCCCTCGGCGGGATCGAGCGGATGAGCCACGCCGGCATCGCCGCGCTCTCGGTCGCCCTGCGCACCTTGCGCACCGTCACCAAGCCGGCGTCGTCCGGCCAGCCCGCGCCCATCCAGGCCCAGGCGCCGTCGGGTCCCGCCCCGACGAAGAAGGCGTCTGCCAGCAAGGCACCCGCGAAGAAGGCGTCCGCCGCGAAGAAGGCGCCCCCGAAGAAGGCGGCCAGCGCGGCCCCGAAGACCGAGGCCAAGCAGCCCGCCACCTCGACGGCAGCCGTGAAGAAGGCCCCGGCCACGAAGACCGCCTGCCWCGWGGCAGGTGGGACGGCGCGCTCACTCGAGTGGGACGGGGCGCTCACTCGAGTGGGTGGGTGAGGCCACCGAACGCGTGGGCCCCGTGGCTCACTAGGCTCGGGACGTGGCAACCCTGAGCGAGCTCCTGCGCGGCCGGACGAACCTGCCCGACCACGACGTCGAGTGGCTGCAGCTGCTCGTCGGCGACTGGCAGCTCGTCGCCGACCTCTCGTTCGCCGACCTCGTGCTCTGGGTCCGGTCGATCAGCGACCGCTGGGAGGCCGTCGCCCACGTGCGCCCGACGACGGGACAGCTCGTCTTCGTCGACGACCAGGTGGGCCGCATCGCCGATCCCGGCCGCACCCGTGACCTGCTCGACGAGGCCGCGGCCGAGCAGCGCATCCTGCGCGTGCGCCAGGTCGTCGTCCCGCACGAGCACGGAGCCGACCAGTCGGTGCGCGAGGAGTACATACCCGTCGTCCGTGGTGGCCACGTCGTCGCCGTCCTGACCCGCCACACGAACCTCTGGACGACGCGCACCCCGAGCCGCCTCGAGCTGACCTACCTCGCCACGGCCGACGCCCTGTGCCGGATGGTCACTGGGGGAGAGTTCCCGCACAGCGGCGCCCCGACGGGCCTGCGACGCGGCGCACCCCGGGTCGGTGACGGCGTCATCCGACTCGACGTCGACGGCATCGTCACCTACGCGAGCCCGAATGCCGTCTCCGCCCTGCACCGGCTCGGGCACCTCGGCGAGGTGGTCGGGGCGAGCCTCGCCCAGATCGTCACCGACAACATCCGCGAGTCCTACCCCGTCGACGAGGGGCTGCCGCTCGTCGTCACGGGGCGTCAGCCCTGGCGCACCGAGGTCGTCGCAGGCGGCACGACCGTCTCGATGCGGGCGATCCCGCTCACCGAGGCCGGGCAGCGGTTCGGTGCCATCGTGCTCATGCGCGACGTCGGCGAGCTGCGCCGTCGCGAGCGCGAGCTCATGACCAAGGACGCGACGATCCGCGAGATCCACCACCGCGTCAAGAACAACCTCCAGTCCGTGGCCGCGCTGCTCCGCCTCCAGTCGCGCCGGCTCCCCGACGGCGAGGCCAAGATCGCGCTGGCCGAGGCCGAGCGCCGGGTCGGGACCATCGCCATGGTGCACGACCAGCTGAGCCAGGGCTTCGACGAGACGGTCGAGTTCGACACCATCGCCCAGCGCGGGCTCAACGCCGTCGTCGAGGTCTCGGCGAACGGTGCGCCGGTCCACACCGTCACGGAGGGCTCCTTCGGGCGCCTGCGCGCCGAGGACGCGACGTCGCTGGCGATGATCATGAGCGAGCTCGTCCAGAACGCCATCGAGCACGGCCTCGGCGACGCCGGGGGAGAGGTGCGCATCTTCATCGACCGTCAGGCCGACGAGCGTGGCCAGCAGATGGTCGTCGTCTCGGTCGAGGACGACGGCAAGGGCATCGACCCGGCCCGCCGGCCCGGCTCGGGTCTCGGGACCCAGATCGTCCAGTCGCTCGTCAGTGATCTCCAGGGCCGCATCTCGTGGGAGGCCGTCGTGCCCCACGGCACCCGGGCCCGGTTCACCGCGACCCTGCGCCCCATCACCTGAGGGGCACGGCACCCCGGTCGTCACCGGACGGCATACGCGGGCAGCCAAAAGCCCGGCGACCGGGGAGGGTCACCGGGCTCGACGACGATGGTCGTGCGGGGCTCAGCCGGCGCGGCGAGCCCGCGCGTTGCGGCGCTTCAGGGCGCGGCGCTCGTCCTCGGAGAGGCCGCCCCAGACGCCGGCATCCTGGCCGGTCTCGAGGGCCCACTTGAGGCAGGTGTCCATGACCGGACAGGTCCGGCACACAGCCTTCGCCTCCTCGATCTGCAGGATGGCCGGGCCGGTGTTCCCGATGGGGAAGAACAGCTCCGGATCGGCCTCCAGGCAGGCAGCGCGGTCGCGCCAATCCATGTGGATCGTGCTCCTTCATGTATCTCGGTTCGCACCGACGCCGGGTGTCGGTCGCGGTGCATGTGCTCGGGGCGCCAGCGTCGTTGTCGGAGCCAAGTCATGGTGTCGTCGTGCGGGGGATGACCCCCTGACCAACGGAAACGCGCACGAAGTTGTTCCGTACGCGTTGAGGCCATGATCCAGTGTGACCAGCAACCATGTCCGTGTTCAACGCCTTGGGCGCGGATCACACCAAGGATTGAGTCTATCGGCAGACGGCTCCCAGTTCCAGACCTCCGGCCCGTCCGTGGGGCCCGGGACCCGCCCGGACGGTCCGGACCAGCCGGATCGCTAGGCTGGCGAGGTGACCGAATCGACCTCTCCGAGCCGCGAGGTGCGCGGATCCCACCGCGCCGCAGGGCTGCTCACGCTCCTCGAGGCTCTCGCCGTTCTCGGCTTCGCCGGCTTCTACGTCTACGAGATGGTGACGGGCGCCACAGACGACGTCACGCGGGCGGCGACCTCCGGGGCCCTCATCCTCGTCTTCGGGCTGGGGCTGCTCGCGCTGGCCCGGGGCTGGGCCCGCGCCGCCGATTGGCCGCGCACGCCCACGGTGCTCTGGAACGCCCTCCTGCTGCCGGTCGCGTGGTCGCTCCACGAGTCGGACCGCACCCCCGTGGCCCTGGCCGTCGGGCTCGTCGCGGTGGCGAGCATCGTGGCCGCCGTGTCGGCTCCGGGGCGCCGGGCATACGGCAGCCCGGACGGCGAGCGCGACACGGACGTCGTCAGCTGAGCGAGAGCCAGTCGTTCCAACCGTTGTGCAGCACGAGCCAGGCGATGAGGCCGTAGCCGGCCTGCCCGGGGTGGGCGCGGTCGGGGCTGGCCGCGAGGTCGGCCATCCACTGGTCGTGCGTCGCGAGCGGGCGGTAGCAGTCGACGTAGGTGATGCCGCGGCGTGAGCACACGTCGGCCTGGGCCTCGGCGAGCGCCTCGATCTTGCGGTTCATCTCGTCGTCGAGCGTCGGCGTCAGGCCGACGACGAAGACACCGATCCCGGCGTTGGTCGCCTCGTCGAGGACGTTGGCGAGGTTGAGCCGCGAGCGGGCCATCGTCATGCCCGACAGGACGTCGTTGGTGCCCACGTTGAGCACGAGACGTCGCTCGGCGCGGCCCTTCCAGCGCGGGTGGCACTCGGCGCCCCAGCGGGTGACGACGTCGCCCGAGGTGTTCCCGCGGACGCCGAGGTTGTAGGCCGTCAGGTCGAGGTCCGGGTGCTGCGTGCGGGCCACGACGCGTCCGACCCAGCCCAGGCCCTTGGGGTCGCCGTAGCCGGCCGTCATCGAGGCGCCGACGAAGACCATGCCGACGTCGCGGATGCCCTCGGCGACGGTGAACTCGGCGCTCGGAGCGTAGTAGGGGTCCTCCGTCGGGGCCACGTCCGCCGGGGCCTGCGGGGACTCCGCAGGTGCGGCAGGCGCGGTGGGGACAGCGGGCTCGGGGGTCGACGCGGGAGCCGACGCGGCGGCATACCGCCCCGGGGCGTCGGTCGTGAACTGGGTGTGGGACGAGGGGTAGGCGGGGCCCACGCCGTAGGGCTCCCTCGGTGCCTCGCCGTGCGTCTGGGCCCTGTCGCTGCGGTCGCTCACTGCTCAGTCCTCGTCGTCGTCCAGCCGGGCGAGCCATGTCGCGAGTCGCTCGACCGGCACCTCGAACTCGGGGTTGAGGTCGACGAACGTGCGCAGCTGCTCGGCGAGCCACTCGATGGTGACCTCGTCCTCGCCGCGGCGCGCCGCCAGCTCCTCGATGCCCCTGTCGGTGAAGTACACGTGGGGAGGTTATCGCGTGCGGGGGTGGGGCAGGCGGAGGCGGGCCGAGGACCGGGCACTTCGCCTGCGTGCCGACGGGAGACGACCGCCTGCGTATGCCGTCACGCCGGGGACGCAGCGAGGGACCCCGCCGTCGTGGCGGGGCCCCCCGGGTGCTCGGTGTGCCGTGCGGGCGGGTGCGGGCTCAGCGCCCGAACGCGCGCTCCATGAGCTCGGCCTGCTCGGCCGCGTGCTTCTTCGACGAGCCGGTGGCCGGGGAGGCCGCGGCCTTGCGGGCCACGACGCGCCACGGACGGGTCTCGCCGAGGTCGCAGAGGTCCTCGTGCAGCCACTGGGCCATGAGCGGCCACGCACCCTGGTTGCGCGGCTCGTCCTGCACCCACACGAGCTCGGCGCCGGGGTACTTCGAGGCGGCGTCGATCATCTCCTTCTCGGGGATGGGGTAGAGCTGCTCGACGCGGATGACGGCCGTCGAGGTGTCGCCGCGCTTCTCGCGCTCGGCATCGAGCTCGTGGACGATCTTGCCGCTGGCGAAGAGCACCCGCGTGACGTCCTGGGTGACCCCCTCGTGGTCGGCCAGGACCGGCTGGAAACCGCCCTGCGTGAAGGCCTCGACAGAGCTGGCCGCCGCCTTGCTGCGCAGCATCGACTTCGGGGTGAAGACGACGAGCGGCGTGCGCGGACGGGCGTAGGCCTGCCGGCGCAGCAGGTGGAAGTAGCTCGCCGCCGTCGACGGGTAGGCGACTGTCATGTTGTTCTCGGCGCAGAGCTGCAGGTAGCGCTCGATGCGCGCCGAGCTGTGGTCGGGACCCTGCCCCTCGTAGCCGTGCGGCAGGAGCAGCACGACCGAGCTGCGCTGGCCCCACTTCTGCTCGGAGCTGGAGATGAACTCGTCGACGATCGTCTGCGCGCCGTTGCCGAAGTCGCCGAACTGCGCCTCCCACAGCACGAGAGCGTCGGGACGCTCGACGGAGTAGCCGTACTCGAAGCCCATCGCTGCGTACTCGGACAGCAGCGAGTCGTAGACCCAGAAGCGGGCCTGCCCCTCGCCGAGGTAGAGCAGCGGCGTCCACTCCTCCGCGTTGTTCTTGTCGATGAGCACCGCGTGGCGCTGCACGAACGTGCCGCGGCGGCTGTCCTGACCGGCGAGCCGGATCGGGGTGCCCTCCTTGAGGAGCGTGCCGAAGGCGAGCAGCTCGGCCATCGGCCAGTCGATGCCACCCTCGTGGACCATCTGGGCCCGCTTGTCCATGAGCTGCTTGAGCTTCGGGTGGATCGTGAAGCCCTCGGGCGGGCTCGCGAAGGTCTCTCCGATGTGGACGAGCTCGCTCGCCTCGACCCCGGTCTCTGTCGCGGAGCGCACCGGCGCCTCGTCGTCCTGGACCTGCGCCGTGGGGCGCTCGAGGCCGGCGTTGTCGGGAGCGTCGGAGTCGCGGTCGTTCGGCTGGGGCGGCGTGGCGGACTGGGCCTTCTTCGCCTCACGGGTCTCGACGAAGACGCGCTCGAGCTGCTGCTGGTAGTCGCGCAGCGCGGCCTCGGCGTCCTCGACGCTGATGTCGCCGCGACCGATGAGCGACTCGGTGTAGAGCTTGCGGACCGAGCGCTTGGCCTCGATGAGGTTGTACATGAGCGGCTGGGTCATCGACGGGTCGTCGCCCTCGTTGTGACCGCGTCGGCGGTAGCACACCATGTCGATGACGACGTCCTTGTTGAACTCCTGGCGGAACTCGTAGGCCAGCTCCGCCACGCGCACGCACGCCTCGGGGTCGTCGCCGTTCACGTGGAAGATCGGCGCCTGGATCATGCGGGCGACGTCGGTCGAGTAGACCGACGAGCGCGAGCTGCTCGGCGAGGTCGTGAACCCGACCTGGTTGTTGATGACGACGTGGATCGTGCCGCCCGTGCGGTAGCCGCGCAGCTGCGAGAGGTTGAGCGTCTCGGCCACGACGCCCTGCCCGGCGAACGCCGCGTCGCCGTGCATGAGCACGGGCAGGACGGTGAAGGACTCGCCCGCGAGGTTGAGCCGGTCCTGCTTGGCCCGGACGATGCCCTCGAGGACCGGGTTGACGGCCTCGAGGTGGCTGGGGTTGGCGGCGAGGTAGACCTTGGTCTTGCTGCCGTCCTCGGAGACGAACTCGCCCTCGGTGCCGAGGTGGTACTTCACGTCGCCCGAGCCCTGGACCGACTTGGGGTCCTGGGTGCCCTCGAACTCGCGGAAGATCTGGCCGTAGGACTTGCCGGCGATGTTGGCCAGCACGTTGAGGCGGCCACGGTGCGGCATGCCGATGCAGACCTCGTCGAGGTTCTCGCTCGCGGCGCGGCACAGGATGCGGTCGAGGAGCGCGATGACGGACTCGCCGCCCTCGAGCGAGAAGCGCTTCTGCCCGACGAACTTCGTCTGGAGGAAGGTCTCGAAGGCCTCGGCGGCGTTGAGCCGGCGCATGATCCGCATCTGCTCGTCGCGGTTGGCCTTCTCGTAGGGTCGCTCGACCTTGTTCTGGATCCACTTGCGCTGCTCGGGGTCCTGGATGTGCATGTACTCGATGCCGACGGTGCGGCAGTACGAGTCACGCAGGATGCCGAGGATCTTGCGCAGCTTGAGGAACGGGTAGCCGCCGAAGCCGCCCGTCGCGAAGGTGCGGTCGAGGTCCCACAGGCTCAGGCCGTGCGTCGTGACGTCGAGGTCGTGGTGGCGACGCTGCTTGTACTCGAGCGGGTCGGTGTCGGCCATGAGGTGGCCGCGCACGCGGTAGGCGTGGATGAGCTCCTGGACGCGGGCGACCTTGTTGATGTCGTCGTCGTGCGAGGAGTCGACGTCCTGGATCCAGCGGATCGGCTCGTAGGGGATGCGCAGCGACTCGAAGATCTCGTCGTAGAAGCGGTTGTCGCCGAGGAGCAGCTGGTGCATGATCCGCAGGTAGTCGCCGGACTGGGCGCCCTGGATGATCCGGTGGTCGTACGTAGAGGTGAGCGTGAGGATCTTGCTCACGGCGTTGCGGTTGAGCGTCTCGGTGCTCGCGCCCTGCCACTCGGCGGGGTAGTCGAGGGCGCCGACGCCGATGATGGCGCCCTGGCCCTTCATGAGGCGCGGGACCGAGTGCACGGTGCCGATGCCGCCCGGGTTGGTCAACGAGATCGTCGTGCCCTGGAAGTCCTCGACGGTCAGCTTGTTGGCCCGTGCCTTGCGGACGACGTCCTCGTAGGCGGTCCAGAAGTGGACGAAGTCCATCTCCTCGGCCGACTTGATCGAGGGCACGACGAGCGTGCGGCTGCCGTCGTCCTTCTGGAGGTCGATGGCCAGGCCGAAGTTGACGTGGGCCGGCACGACGAGGGCGGGCTTGCCGTCCTTCTCGGTGAAGCCGTTGTTCATCTCGGGCATGAGCGCCAGGGCCTTGACCATGGCGTAGCCGATGAGGTGCGTGAAGCTCACCTTGCCGCCGCGCGAGCGGGCCAGGTGGTTGTTGATGACGACCCGGTTGTCGATGAGCAGCTTGGCCGGGACGGCGCGCACGCTCGTCGCGGTCGGGACGGTGAGCGAGACCTCCATGTTGGCCACGACGCGGGAGGACGCGCCGCGCAGCGGGGTGACCCGGTCGTCGTTCACCGGGCCGGTGCCCTTGACCGCGGGGATGTCGCGCGGCTTGGGGGCCTCGGCGGTGGACTCGTCCTTGGGTGCCGCCTTGGGCTCGGTCTTGGGCTCGGCCTTCGGTTCGGCCTTGGCCGCCGGTGCGGCGGGGGTCTTGGCAGGTGGCGCGGGCGCCACCTTCGGCCGGGTCGTCGCCGCCGGCGCCGGGGCGGGGCTCTGCGCCGGGGCCGTCGGGGTCTTGGCGGGGGCACCGTTGGACGACCCGTTGGTGGACCCGGTGGCCGAGCCGTTGGCCGGCGTGCTCGTCTGCGGCTTGGTCGCGGTCACCGTGCGGCCCGGGCCCGCGCTCGCGTCGGCCTCACCCGGCCGGTAGTCCTCGAAGAACCCCCACCAGGCCTTGTCGACCGACGTCTTGTCGGTCAGGAACTGCTGGTAGAGCTCGTCGACGAGCCATTCGTTCGGCCCGAATGCTGCAATCGGGTCACCGGACGTGGACTGATCGGACACGGCGAATGCGCCTCTTTCGTTTGGCTCGGGTGCGTCGTTGCCTATACAGGGGTCAAGCCTAGACCCGAATGCTCTGATACCGGACGGGGGCTCGGATGTCGAGCCCGACCACCGACGAGGCGTTCCTCACGTCCACAGGGCTGGCCCTCGGGGGCGCTCTCGGGTATCGCCCGTGGCCGCTGGAGGCCCGAGGTCAGCTGATGTCGGCGCGCAGCGTCCGCCACGTGCCGAGGCCGGCCATCACGGCGGCATACGCCATGAGCACGAGCGCGCCCGCCCACCAGGAGAGTTGGGCGACCGGCTGGCCGTCGAAGCCGCCGCTCGTCGACTCGAGCATCGCGCTCGTGGCGCGGCTCGGCAGGTAGGGGGAGATGCTCTTGCCCCAGTCGGTCAGGGCGAGCACGAGCCCGAGCACCGGCTCGACGATCCACGCCACGGCGACGGAGATGAGCAGCGCGGCGACCTGGTTGGGGATGAGGATGCCGGCGCCGAGGCCGATGAGGGCCCAGAGGCCGAGGACGAGCAGGGAGAGCGCGAGGGTGCGCCAGATCGCCGGGTCGGCGAAGGGGGCGACACCCTTGGACGTCAGCACGAGGGTGCCCGCGCCGACGGCGCCCGCGAGCGAGAGCAGGCCGTAGAGCACGCCGATCGCGAGCAGCGAGATCACCTTGGCCGCCATGACGCGACCGCGCCGGGGGATCGCCAGGAAGGTCGCGGTGATGGTCTGGTGGCGGTACTCCGAGCCGATCGTGAGCACGCCGATCGACAGCGTCAGGAGGTAGCCGACCTGCAGGCCGCCCGTGAAGACGGCCTTGGCGATGGCGACGTCGGTGGTGGGAGCCGCCGCGGCCTGAGGGCCGCGCAGGGCGTCGCTCGTGAACACGAACGCGAAGAGGACGGCGAAGGCGGCGCCGCTGACGAACACGGCGATGGCCATGCCCCACCAGAGGCGCGTCGTGAAGAGCTTGCGGAGCTCGGCCCGCACCGCCGCGGTCATCGCAGGTCTCCTTCGCGGTCGGCCTGACCTGCCACCGGCGCGGGCTCGGCGAGCAGGGCGGGGTCGATCGGGGGTCCGCTCGGCGGCGGGAGGTCGGCCGGCACGCTCCCCGCTGCGGGCGTGTCGAGCCCCAGGTTGCGGTTGCGGTGCGCGTCGTTCTCGGTGAGGTTGAAGAAGAGCTCCTCGAGGTGCGTCTGCTCGCTGCGCAGCTCGTGGATCGCGACGTCGCTGGCGTGCGCCACGTCACCGACCACGGCGAGGTCCTCGGTGGTGACGCGCAGGCCCCGCCCGCTCGGCGTGACCGTGAGGCCGCGACCGCGGAGCGCCTCGGACAGGCGGTCGGGGTCGGACGTGCGGACGTAGGCCGTGGGCTCGCCACGCAGCTCGGCGACGGTGCCCTGGGCGACGCGCTGGCCGTTGGCGATGATGACGACGTCGTCGACCGTCTGCTCGACCTCGGAGAGCATGTGGCTCGAGATGAGCAGCGTGCGACCCTCGTCGGCCAGGTGGCGCAGGAAGCCGCGCAGCCAGCGGATGCCCTCGGGGTCGAGGCCGTTGGCCGGCTCGTCGAGGATGATGACGCGCGGGTCGCCGAGCAGGGCTCCGGCGAGGCCGAGCCGCTGGCGCATGCCCATGGAGTAGCCGCCGGCCCGCTTGCGGGCGGCGGCGGGGATGCCCACGAGCTCGAGGAGCTCATCGACGCGCGAGTCGGGGACACCGGCGACCGCAGCCTGCACGCGCAGGTGGTTGCGCCCCGTGCGGCCGGGGTGGAAGTTCGTCGCCTCGAGGGCGGAGCCGACGACGGTGAGCGGGTT
This sequence comes from Terrabacter sp. 2TAF16, assembly GCF_052115065.1. NCBI lineage: Bacteria > Bacillati > Actinomycetota > Actinomycetes > Micrococcales > Intrasporangiaceae > Terrabacter > Terrabacter sp. 2TAF16. Next base: position 172,223 of record NZ_JBFRFZ010000006.1, on the reverse strand, counting down.
GGGGATCTCGGCGTAGCGGTGGCCGTCGATCGTCGCCGTGCCGTCGGTGGCCCGGACGAGGCCGAGCAGCATGCGCAGGGTCGTCGTCTTGCCGCTGCCGTTGGGCCCGAGGAAGCCGGTCACTCGTCCCGGCTCGACGTCGAAGTCGAGGTGGTCGACGGCGGTGAACGAGCCGAACCGCTTCGTCAGACCGCGCACCTCGATGTGCCCGGTGAACTCCGGTCGTCCGTGCACCACCGTGCTCCCTCCGTCGGCCCAGGTGGGCGCCACGGCCCCCGCCGTGATGCGCCCAACTCAACCACACCGCGTACCCGGTCCACGCGGAGGTCGCAGCGAGCGGTCCGCGGCGCCGCGGACCGGTGCGCCTCCCTATAGTTGGGCGCACCATGACCTCCCTCCGCGACCAGGGTCCGGCCACCCCCGCCACCAGCCAGGTCACCCCTCCCGTCACCGCGGGCGCCCCCGGACGGGTGGCCCGGCCGTGACCGAGTGGCTCCTCGTCCTCGGCGCCGTGCTGCTCACAGCCGGCACCGCGCTCTTCGTCGCGGCCGAGTTCTCCCTCGTGGCCCTCGATCGGCCCACGGTCCAGCGCGCCATCGACGAGGGTGACTCGCGGGCCCGTGTCGTGCTCCAGTCGCTCAAGCAGCTCTCGACGCAGCTGTCGGCGGCCCAGGTGGGCATCACCATCACGACCCTCGTCGTCGGTTACCTCGCGCAGCCCTCGATCGGGGTCCTCGTCGCCGGGCCCCTCGAGGCCCTCGGTCTCGGCGCCGGTGCGGTGGAGGCCGTCTCGAGCGCCCTCGCCCTCCTGCTGGCCACGATCTTCTCGATGGTCTTCGGCGAGCTGCTGCCGCAGTTCCTCGGCATCTCCGCGCCGCTCGCGACGGCCAAGGTCGTGGCCCTGCCCGTGCGCGTCTTCGCCGTCGTCGCCAAGCCGCTCATCATCGTGCTCAACGGCTCGGCCAACGCCTTCCTCCGCGCACTCGGGATCGAGCCGCAGGAGGAGCTGTCGGGCGCGCGCACGCCGCAGGAGCTCGCGAGCCTCGTCCAGCGATCCGCCGAGGCCGGCACCCTCGACGTCACGACCGCACGGATGCTGACGCGCTCGCTCGGTTTCGGCGAGCGCACGGCCGACGACGTCATGACGCCGCGCGTGCGGTGCACCGGCGTCCACCGTGAGGAGTCCGCCGACGACGTGCTGCGGCTCTCGCGGCGCACCGGGCACTCGCGCTTCCCGGTCCTCGGCGAGGACTGGGACGACATCGACGGGGTCGTCCACGTCAAGAAGGCGATGGCCGTGCCGCACGAGCGGCGCAAGGACGTGCCCGTCTCGGCTCTGATGTCCGACCGCCTCGTCGTCCCCGAGACGATCCGCCTCGACCCGCTGCTGCGCGAGCTGCGCGAGGGCGGCTTCCAGATGGCCGTCGTCGTCGACGAGTACGGCGGCACGTCGGGCATCGTCACGCTCGAGGACGTCGTCGAGGAGATCGTCGGCGAGGTCTCCGACGAGCACGACCGCAGCCGGCAGGGTGGCCGCGAGCTCATCGACGGGTCGTGGACCGTCCCCGGACTGTGGCGTCCCGACGAGGTGCGCGACGCCTTCGACGCCGACGTCCCTGACGGGTCGACCTACGAGACGATGGGCGGCTTCGTCATGACCAGCCTGGGCCGGGTGCCCGTCGTCGGTGACGTCGTCCGGCTGCCCGGCTGGCGCATCAACGTCGTCGGCATGGAGGGGCGCCGCGTCGACCGGCTGCGCTTCGTGCCCGACCCGGAGTCCCTGCCGCCGGGCGACGGCGAGGACGCACGTGACGCAACCGCCGCGTCCGGCCCCTCGGACCGGGCTGGTCGTATGCCGTCCGCGCGGGACACGGGGGAGCGGTCGTGAGCGGCGCCTGGGTCTACCTCGTCTCGGTCCTCCTCCTGCTCGGCAACGCCTTCTTCGTCGGCGCCGAGTTCGCCGCCATGGCGGTGCGGCGTTCGACGCTCGAGCCGCTGGCCGGCGCCGGCAGCAAGCGCGCGCAGTCGTGCCTGCTCGCGCTCGAGCGGCTCGGGTCGATGCTCGCCACCGCCCAGCTCGGCATCACCGTGTGCTCCGTCGGGCTCGGCGCGCTGGCCGAGGCGGCGCTGCACCACCTGCTCGAGCCGATCTTCCACGGCTGGGGACTCTCCGACGCCTGGGCGAGCGGCGTGGCCCTGGCGCTCGCACTGCTCATCGTGTCCTACCTCCACGTCGTCGTCGGCGAGATGATCCCGAAGAACCTCGCGATCGCCGGGCCCGACCGGGCGGCGCTCGTCCTCGTGCCGGCGCTCTTCGTCATCGCGAGCGCGTTGCGCCCGATCATCCACGCCATGGAGGCGATCGCGAAGGCTCTGGTGCGCCTCTTCGGGGTCGAGCCCAAGGACGAGATCACGTCGGCCTTCACCGTCGAGGAGGTGGCGCACATCGTCGGGGAGTCCCGTCGCGAGGGCCTCATCGAGGAGGAGCGTCACGGCCTCGTCGCCAAGACGCTGGAGTTCTCCGACAAGCGCGCCCGCGAGGTTGCGGTCGACGTGCGGTCGCTGACGACCGTCGAGCTGGGCGCGACGCCCGCCGACATCGAGCGCCTCGTCGCCAAGCAGGGTTTCTCGCGCTATCCGGTCCGGGACGCCGCGGGCGAGATCGCCGGCTACCTCCACCTCAAGGACGTCCTCTACGCCGACGACGAGCGTCATGAGCAGCCGATCCCGCCCAAGCGGGTCCGCCGGCTCGCCACCGTGCGCGCGGACGACGACATCGAGGACGTGCTCGCCACGATGCAGCTGACGGGCGCCCACCTCGCACGCGTCATCGACGACGACGCCGCGGTGACGGGTGTCGTCTTCCTCGAGGACGTCCTCGAGGAGCTCGTCGGCGAGGTCACCGACACGACCCAGCGCTGACCAGCCGCCGGGGTCGAGCCGATCGTGCTCAGCCGGGCTGCCGCTCCAGCCACTCGAGGTATGCCGTCCCGCGCGGTGAGAGCTCGTAGCCGACGTCGTGGCTGATCGTCAGCCCGAGGGCCTTGAGCTTGCGGATGTCGACCTTCATCGGGAGCAGCTCGACGCCGCGCAGGGCGGCCAGCTCCTTCGAGACGACGTGCGGGTTGTCGCGGATCCACTCGAGGATCTCGCGGGTCCACGGACCGGTCGGCCGCGCATCGAGCCGTCGGAGACGAGCCGCGATGTCGCCCAGCGACTCGTCGTCGGGCAGGCTCTCGCGCAAGGCGATCCGCGGGTCCTCACCGGCCCAGCTGAGCCGGATGCGGTAGACGGTGTCACCGCCCTTGCCGCCTCGAGGTGAGGGCTTGCGCTCCCTCGGGGCGAGGAACCGCTGGAGGGTCGCGAGGTCCTTGACGCCGGCCGTGCGGGCGTCGCGCTCGGTGAGCTTGTCCGGGTCCCGCACCCGCCTGACGGCGTCGAAGCGGACGAGGCCGGCCGGGGTGAGCTGCAGGCCGCCGACCTTGACCCGCGGGGCGTCCCACCGGCGGAAGGCCTGCGTCACCGTGCCGGCACGGATGGCCTCGGCGACGGGCTTGGAGATGAGCACGACCTCATCGTGGCACGTGCCGGCCGGCAGTGGCGCGCCCGCGCAGCCCCACGCAAACGTCCACGTGCGCCGTGCCGTGGGCGGTGGTCGGGGGGCGGGCGACCTTGCGGATGAACGCGATTCCGGCGTGCACGTGCAACTCCGCCACGACGGGCAGCACGAGCACGCCGGGCGGGGCACTATCGACGGACGGCCGTCACGCACGCCATCGGCACGGTGAGCTCGAGAGCCCCCTGCTCGGCTGCGACGGCGTCGAGCCTGGACGCGACGTCGGCGAGGACGCGGTCGGCCTCCGTATCGGGCACGACCGAGCGCCAGCCCGGCACGAAGCCGAGCCGGACGAACCAGTGGGCGAACAGTGCCCGCCCGTCGGCGAAGCGCATCCGGAAGACGTCGGTCGCGACGTCGACGACGTCGAGACCCGCCACGGTCAGCTGGTCGGAGACCGATGCGACGGTCGCGCGGTGCTGCTCCTGGGCGTCGAGGGCGTGGCGGTGGTCGTCGAGACCGAGGTCGGACAGCGCCCTGCGGTAGGCGGCGTACACCTGCTCCATGTGGCCGACGGGGTTCGTCGTCGTCACGAGTCGTCCCCCGGGGCGCAGCACGCGCGCACACTCATGGAGCACGGCCAGTGGGTCGTCGAGGTTGTTGATGCCGAGGTTGGAGACGACGAGGTCGACGGACGCGTCCGGCAGCGGGAGGTGCTCGGCGGAGGCCACGACGACGTCGACGTTGGTCAGTCCGAGGAAGGCCACCTTGTCGGCGAGGCGTTCCATGGCCGCCGCCCACGGGTCCACGGCCGTGACCCGGGACTCGGGCCCGCAGCGCTGCGCGAGCTCGACGGTGACGAACCCGGTGCCCGCGCCGACGTCGACGACGCTCTGGCCCCGGTGCAGCGGCACCCGGTCGAGCAGCATGAGCCCGAACGGCGCCGACCAGAGAGGCAGCTCGTCGTAGTGGGCGGCCACCTCGGGAGCGGACCAGTCGATGTCCTCGTGGCTCGTCACCCGGCCATCGTCGCAGCGGCAGGGCGTCCGGGGCCCGACGCGGGGGTGCATTCCGCGTCCACCGCGGTCTGCTGCTAATCTCACCGGGCGCACGAAAGTGCGTGCCGCCCCCGTAGCTCAGGGGATAGAGCACCGCCCTCCGGAGGCGGGAGCGCAGGTTCGAATCCTGCCGGGGGCACCAACCGACACGAGGCCTTGAGAATGCGCGAAGCGCCGTCTCAGGGCCTCGTGTCGTCCGCGGCAGCGTCGGAGTCCTGCCCGGGGCGCCCTCCGGCAACCAGGGCATCCGGGGCCATCCGGGGCATCGAGGGAGCCGCAGGTCGGGCTCGTAGACTCGGCCGCATGACGCCGGAGCAGCTGCGCGCCCTTCTCGAGGAGGTCGCCGCGCAGGCGGCTCGCACCGGGGAGCTGCCCGACGAGGCGCAGGCCGGGCCACCCGCCGGCCCGCTCTTCCGTCCCACCGACACCCGCGTCGCCGGCGTCGTCGCCGACTGGGTCACGCCGGTCGCCCAGCGGTGGGCGCCGCAGATCGACCTCGAGCCGCGCGACCTGGCACGCGTGCTCGCCCAGGGGCTGATCCGCCAGAAGCCGGTCGCGGCCGTCGAGGTGGCACCCAGCGGCCTCATCGCCCTCACCCTCGAGGACTCCGCGCGGTCGGCGATCGTCCCCCTCGTCATCGACGACCAGGACCACTACGCCCTCGCCGCGGGCGATCGTCGGCACGATCTCGTCGAGGCGCCCGGCTCCCGGGCCGTCGACGACCCCGTCCGCTCCGCCCAGCTCTCGCACGCCCGGCTCTGCCGCATCATCCGCAACGCCGAGGCCGCGGGGGTCGACCGGCGTCCGTCGACCCGGCTCGGCGAGCTGACCCACGTGGCCGAGCGCCACCTGCTCGTGGCCCTCGCGGACCTGCCGCAGCGCCTCGCGACCCACGTCGGCGACGAGGTCCAGCAGCGTCGAGCCGTGACCGACCTCGCGGCGCTCGCCGATGCCTGGGACCACCCGGTGCGACCGACGGTCGTCGGGGTGCACCCGCAGCCCGTCCACGGGGCTCGGCTGCTCCTCGCCGACGCCGTCCGCATCGTCTTGCGCAATGGACTCGCCCGCCTGGACGCGGCAGCCCCCGAGAGGATGTAGTCATGCGCGCACACGAAGCAGGAGCGCTGCACGCGGAGGGCTATCGCGGCCCCGCGTGGCTCCAGACCCCCGTCGACGTCAACGCCCTCGTCCCGTCCCTCTGGGCGACCTCCGTCGCTCGGGGCGCTGACGGCGTCCTCACGGTCGGTGGGATGAGCGTGACCGAGCTGGCACGCGAGTTCGGCACCCCGGCATACATCATCGACGAGGACGACTTCCGTTCGCGCGCAAGGGATTTCAAGCGGACGTATGCCGAGGTGTTCGACGGGCTGTCGGGTGGCGCCGACGTGTTCTACGCCGGCAAGGCCTTCCTCTGCACCGAGGTGGCGCGGTGGGTCCACGACGAGGGCCTGCACCTCGACGTCTGCACCGGCGGCGAGCTGGCGGTGGCCAAGCGGGCCGGCGTCCCCGGCGACCGGATCGGCCTGCACGGCAACAACAAGAGCGTCGCCGAGATCCGCGACGCCCTCGACTACGGCGTGAGCCGCATCGTCATCGACTCCTTCGACGAGATCGGGCGCGTCGCCGCGGTCGCCGCCGAGCTCGGCGTCGTCGCACCGGTCCTCATCCGCGTCACCGTCGGGGTCGAGGCGCACACGCACGAGTTCATTGCGACGGCCCACGAGGACCAGAAGTTCGGGCTGTCCCTGTCCGGGGGGCACGCCTTCGAGGCCGCACGTCGCATCCTCGACCGGCCCGAGTCGCTGCGCCTCCTCGGTCTGCACAGCCACATCGGCTCGCAGATCTTCGACACCGCCGGCTTCGAGGTGTCGGCCCGCCGCATCGTCGGGCTGCACACCCGTATCGCGCGCGAGCTCGGCGTCGAGCTGCCCGAGCTCGACCTCGGCGGCGGCTTCGGCATCGCCTACACGACCGAGCACGACCCCCTGCCGCCGAAGAACCTCGCGGCCGGCATGGCCGAGATCATCGAGCGCGAGTGCCGTGCCGAGGAGGTCGCCGTGCCGCGCATCTCGATCGAGCCGGGACGCGCCATCGCGGGCCCCACGACCTTCACGCTCTACGAGGTCGGCACGGTCAAGCCGGTCGACCTCGACGGGGGAGCGGAGCGCGTCTACGTCTCCGTCGACGGCGGCATGAGCGACAACGTCCGCACCGCGCTCTACGACGCCAACTACTCGTGCACGCTCGCGAGCCGGGCGTCGACCGCACCCCCCGTGCTCGCCCGCGTCGTGGGCAGGCACTGCGAGAGCGGCGACATCGTCGTCAAGGACGAGTTCCTCCCGGCCGACGTCGGTGCGGGTGACCTCATCGCCGTCCCCGGCACGGGCGCCTACTGCCGCTCCCTGTCGAGCCAGTACAACCACACGCCGCGCCCACCCGTCGTCGCGGTCCGTGAGGGGGTCGCCCGGGTCATCGTGCGGCGCGAGACCATCGACGACCTCCTCGCCCTCGACGTCTGATGGATCTGCAGATCCTGCGCCACGGATGTCCGGATCGCGAAACAATGACCGTCCAGCACCCGGACAGGCGGCAGGATTCGCACCGTGGACAGCGCCGTGAGTGACACCCAGCCGTTGCGCGTCGCCCTGCTCGGGGCGGGCGTCGTGGGCGGAGCCGTCGCGCGCCTGCTCACCGAGCACGCGGACGACATGGCCGCGCGTGTCGGCGCGCCGCTCGAGATCGTCGGCATCGCCGTGCGCCGCGCCGGCCGGGACCGCGCCGCCCTCGGGGTCGACGCCGCCCTCTTCACGACCGACGCCGAGGACCTCGTGACCCGGGCCGACGTCGTCGTCGAGGTCATCGGCGGCATCGAGCCGGCTCGCTCGCTCATCCTGCGCGCGATGGAGCACGGGGCCTCGGTCGTCACGGCCAACAAGGCGCTCCTCGCCGAGGACGGCCCGGCCCTCTATGACGCCGCGGCCCGCCACGGCGTCGACCTCTACTACGAGGCCGCCGTCGCCGGGGCGATCCCGCTGCTGCGCCCGCTGCGCGAGTCGCTCGCCGGTGACGAGGTGCGCAAGGTGCTCGGCATCGTCAACGGCACGACGAACTACGTCCTCGACAAGATGGACACGACCGGGGCCGGTTTCGCCGACGCGGTCGAGCAGGCCCAGGCCCTCGGCTACGCCGAAGCCGACCCGACCGCCGACGTCGAGGGTTTCGACGCCGCGGCCAAGGCCGCCATCCTGGCCTCGCTCGCCTTCCACACCCGGGTCTCAGGCACCGACGTCTACCGCGAGGGCATCACCGAGGTGTCGGCTGCCGACGTCGCGGCGGCGCGCGAGATGGACTCCGTCGTCAAGCTCCTCGCGATCTGTGAGCACACCGACAAGGGCGTCAGCGTCCGCGTGCACCCGGCGATGATCCCGCGCTCGCACCCGCTCGCGGGGGTCCGCGAGGCGTTCAACGCCGTCTTCGTCGAGGCCGACGCCGCCGGTGAGCTGATGTTCTACGGCAAGGGCGCCGGCGGCGACCCGACGGCCTCGGCGGTCCTAGGTGACCTCGTCGCCGTCGCGCGTCACCGCGTCGGGGGTGGCCTCGGGCCGGGGGAGTCGAGCTACGCCGACCTGCCCGTCCTGACGATGGGCGACGCCCAGACGAGGTACCACATCAGCCTCGACGTCGAGGACCGGTCGGGTGTCCTCGCCCAGGTCGCGGCCGCCTTCGCCGACCACGACGTGTCGATCGAGACGGTGCGCCAGCAGCTCGTCCCCGCCGGCGACGGCGAGGCGGCCAGGGCCAACCTCATCATCGTCACGCACACCGCGAGCGACGCCGCGCTCTCGTCCACGGTCGAGCGCCTGCGCACGCTCGACGTCGTCCGTGGCGTCAACTCCGTCATGCGTGTGGAAGGTTCGTGATGGCCCACCAGTGGCGCGGAGTGATCCGCGAGTACGCCGACCGCCTTCCCATGCTCGAGGGCGCCCCCGTCGTCACGCTCCACGAGGGCGGCACCCCGCTCATCCACGCCGAGAAGCTCTCCGAGCGCGTCGGCGCCGAGGTCCACCTCAAGTACGAAGGCCTCAACCCCACCGGCTCGTTCAAGGACCGCGGCATGACGACGGCGATCAGCGTCGCCGCCCGCAAGGGGGCCAAGGCCGTCATCTGCGCGAGCACGGGCAACACGAGCGCGTCGGCCGCCGCCTACGCGACGAAGGCCGGCATGACGTGCGGCGTCCTCGTGCCCGACGGCAAGATCGCGATGGGCAAGCTGAGCCAGGCGATCGCCCACGGGGCCACGCTGCTGCAGGTCGACGGCAACTTCGACGACTGCCTGACCCTCGCACGCAAGCTCGCCGAGGCCTACCCCGTCGAGCTCGTCAACTCGGTCAACCCTGCACGCATCGAGGGCCAGAAGACCGCGAGCTTCGAGGTCGTCGACGCGCTCGGCGACGCCCCCGACATCCACTGCCTCCCGGTCGGCAACGCCGGCAACATCACGGCGTACTGGCGTGGCTACCGCGAGTACCTCGCCCAGCCCGTCACCGACGCGCCCGCGGGACCGGCGACCCACCTGCCCAGGATGTGGGGCTTCCAGGCTGCCGGTGCCGCGCCGATCGTCCTCGGCCACCCGGTCGACCACCCCGAGACCATCGCGACCGCGATCCGCATCGGCAACCCGGCGTCGTGGGAGCAGGCCGTCGCCGCCCGCGACGAGTCCGGTGGCCGCATCGAGGCCGTCACCGACGAGCAGATCCTCGACGCCCACCGCTACCTCTCGTCGCAGGAGGGCGTCTTCGTCGAGCCCGGCTCGGCCGCGTCGGTCGCGGGCCTGCTGGCGAGCCACGCCGCAGGGCTCGTGCCCTCCGGCGCACGCATCGTGTGCACCGTGACCGGTCACGGGCTCAAGGACCCCCAGTGGGCCCTGCGGACCGCCGACGGGAGCGAGGTCGTGCCGACCCGCGTCTCGGTCGACGCGTTCTCGGCGGCCCATGCCCTCGGTCTCGAGGGCTGACCGCGTGAGCCGGGTGCCCGCGGGCCGCTCCGTCAGCGTGCTGGTACCGGCGAGCAGCGCCAACCTCGGTCCCGGCTTCGACTCCATCGGCTTGGCCCTCGGTCTCTGGGACGACTACGTCGTCACGACGTCCGACCGCGCCGGTCTCGTCATCGAGGTCACCGGTGAGGGCGCGGCGGACGTGCCCACCGATGAGCTGCACCTCGTGCACGCCACGATGCAGCACACGTGGCGTGCGCTCGGCGCCGAGCCGCCCTCCGGCCTGCACATCGTGGCCACCAACGGTGTGCCGCACAGCCGCGGGCTGGGCTCGTCGGCGACGGCCATTGTCGCGGGCGTGGCTGCCGCGCAGGCACTTTCGTGGGGCGCCGACGAGACTGCGTATGCCGCGTGGCCGGCTCCCGGCGCCGCCGTGCCCGTCGACCTCGGCTTGGCGACGCACCTGTCGAGCGAGCTCGAGGGGCACCCCGACAACGCCTCGGCGAGCGTGCACGGCGGCCTCACGGTGAGCTGGATGCCGGACGGCAGTGGCCTCGACCGCGGCGAACGGACCGTCACGGCCCGACTCGACCCGCACCCCGACGTCGAGGTCGTCGTCTTCGTCCCCGAGACGCAGCTCGCGACGCGGACGGCCCGCGCCGTGCTGCCGGCCACGGTCCCGCTCGCGGCGGCTGCCGCAGGTGCCGGACGCGCCGCCCTGCTGGTGCACGCGCTGACGGCCGATCCCTCGCACCTGCACGCTGCGACCCGCGACTGGCTCCACCAGGAGGCCCGGCGCCCCTCCTATCCGGCCACGATGGAGCTCGTCGACCTCCTCCGCTCGCAGGGGCACGCCGCCGTCGTGTCCGGGGCCGGCCCGAGCGTCCTCGTCCTCACGACGACCGAGGCCGCGGGCGACGTGCAGGCCGGGCACCTCGCGGACCGGTGGGCGCGGCTCACGCCCGGGGTGCCGAGCCACGGCGCCACGGTGCACGCTCGCTGAAGCGCGACATTCGTGACCTCCCTCACCCGTGCCGGGGTCCCTGGGTGGTATCGTGAGCCCGCACCACTCGCCGCGACACCGCAGGCCGGTGCATCACCCCCACACTGAGGCGAAATCCTTTGCCTCTGGGCGCCTTCTGCGCCGAAGTGGATCTCAGACGGCCAGGTCACCTGGTCCAAGTCCGGCCCGCTGGAATGTCCCGGGCCGCAAACGAGGGGGAAGGATCCTTCGTGTCAGAAACAACCACCCGTCCGCTCTCTGGCCTGTCGGCCATGAAGCTGGACGAGCTCAAGGGCGTCGCGTCGTCGATGGGCATCACCGGCACGACGAAGATGCGCAAGAGCGACCTCGTCGAGGCGATCAAGGCGCGCCAGTCGGGCGGCTCGTCCGCTCCGGCTGCATCGACGCCCGCAACGGCGTCGACGGCATCGACGGGCTCCGACGCCGCGGCCCCCACCGAGGCCGCCACCGAGGCCGCCCCGGCCCGCGCGTCGCGCCGGGTCAGCCGCCCGGCGGGCTCGGCCACGACGGCCGAGTCCTCCACCACGAACTCCACCACGACCTCCACCACGACCTCCACCGAGTCGGCCGGCCAGGCGCCCGCCGAGGATCGCGCCCAGAGCCGTGACGAGGCCCCGACCGGGGACCGTGCCCCGCGTGCCGAGCGGGGTGCCCGCGGCTCCCGTGAGAACCGTGCGGCGCGTGCCGACGCCCAGGACTCCACCTCGTCCGAGCGGTCCGACGCCGGGGACCACCAGGCGTCCGAGGGTGACGACCACGAGGGTCGTCAGCGCGACCGGGGTCGCGGACCGCAGTCCGACCGTCAGCAGGCCGGCCGTGGCGACCGCGCGGACCGTCAGCAGGGCGGCCAGCAGTCCGATCGCCAGCAGTCCGACCGCCAGCAGTCGCGTCAGCAGGGCGACCGTCAGCAGGGCGACCGCCAGCAGGGCGACCGCCAGCAGGGCGACCGCCAGCAGGGCGACCGCCAGCAGGGCGACCGCCAGCAGGGCGACCGCCAGCAGTCGCGTCAGCAGGACCGCCAGGACCGTCAGCAGCCCGACCGTCAGCAGGACCGTCAGCAAGGCGACGTGAACGACCAGAGCCGTGGTCAGCAGTCGCCGTACGACGACGAGGGTGGCAGCCGTCGCAGCCGCAACCGTCAGCGCAGCCGGGACCGCAAGCGCGGTCGCGGCCGTGAGGGTGGGCAGGACTGGAACGACGCCGACCTGCAGGTCGGTGACGACGACGTGCTCGTCCCCGTCGGTGGCATCCTCGACGTCCTCGACAACTACGCCTTCGTCCGCACGTCCGGCTACCTCGCCGGTCCGAACGACGTGTACGTGCCGCTCGGCATGGTCAAGAAGAACGGCCTGCGCAAGGGCGACGCGGTCACCGGTGCCGTCAAGGCGCTGCGCGACGGCGAGCAGCCCTCGGGCAACGTCGGACGCCAGAAGTTCAACGCGCTCGTCCGCCTCGACACGGTCAACGGCCAGACGCCGGAGGAGGCCGCCAAGCGCGTCGACTTCGGCAAGCTGACGCCGCTCTACCCGCAGCAGCGACTGCGCCTCGAGACCGAGCCCAACGTCCTGACGACGCGGATCATCGACCTCGTCGCGCCGATCGGCAAGGGCCAGCGCGGCCTCATCGTCGCCCCGGCCAAGGCCGGCAAGACGATGATCATGCAGACCCTCGCCAACGCGATCACGACGAACAACCCGGAGTGCCACCTCATGGTCGTCCTCGTCGACGAGCGCCCCGAGGAGGTCACCGACATGCAGCGCGCCGTCAAGGGCGAGGTCATCTCCTCGACCTTCGACCGGCCGGCCGAGGACCACACGACGGTCGCCGAGCTCGCCATCGAGCGGGCCAAGCGCCTCGTCGAGCTCGGGCACGACGTCGTCGTGCTCCTCGACTCGATCACCAAGCTGGGCCGGGCCTACAACCTCGCCGCACCGGCGAGCGGCCGGATCCTCTCCGGTGGTGTCGACTCGGCTGCGCTCTACCCGCCGAAGAAGTTCTTCGGCGCCGCGCGCAACATCGAGAACGGCGGCTCGCTCACCATCCTCGCGACGGCCCTCGTCGAGACCGGCTCGAAGATGGACGAGGTGATCTTCGAGGAGTTCAAGGGCACCGGCAACATGGAGCTGCGCCTGAGCCGCGACCTGGCCAACCGCCGGATCTTCCCGGCCGTCGACATCAACAGCTCGGGCACGCGCCGCGAGGAGATCCTCCTCGCGAGCGAGGAGCTGAAGATCATGTGGAAGCTGCGCCGGGTCCTCGGCGGCCTCGACGCGCAGCAGGCCATCGAGCTGCTCATCGATCGCCTCAAGAAGACCCGGACGAACTACGAGTTCCTCACCCAGGTCCAGCAGACGAGCGGCTCCAAGCTCGACGACGAGTCCTGACCGACGACAGATCGGGGACGGTGCCACATCGGCGCCGTCCCCTTTCGGCGTTTCATGGGCTATTCGGGTCAAATGTTCCTAAAATGGACGCATCACCCCGAACCCACCATGGAGAACCATGTCTGCGCCTGCCGGCGACCCCGATGCCAGCCCCGTCCGTGTCCTCGTGGCCGATGACGACGCTGACATCCGAGACCTCGTCGAGTTCAAGCTGACCCAGGCGGGGTATGCCGTCGAGGCCGTCCCCGACGGCATCAGCGCGTGGGAGGCGTTCGCGGCCAACCCGCCGCAGCTGGCGGTGCTCGACGTCATGATGCCCGGCCTTTCCGGCATCGACGTCCTCCGCAAGATCCGCGAGAGCGAGTTCTCCACGGTCCCGGTGCTGCTGCTCAGCGCCAAGTCGCGCGACTCCGACGTCGACACCGGTTTCGCGGTCGGGGCCGACGACTACGTCATCAAGCCGTTCAGCCCGCGCGAGCTGCTCCATCGCGTCAACGGCATGCTCGCCCGGGCCCGATGAAGGGCAGGGCGTCGTGATCATCGGAGCGGCGCTGCTCGTCGGAGCCACGGTCGTCATCCTCGGCGCGTGCGTGCTGCTCATCCTCGCCGTCGTCGCGGTCCGCGTGCGACGACACAGCCGCACCCAGCGCGACGAGATGCTGCTCTCGCCGCTCCGGCCGCCCCTCATCACGGTGGCCTCGGGCGAGGACGACGACGGCGCGGCCGCAGAGCAGCTGACGTGGGCGACCGGCGTCTCTCGCACCGTCCTCGACCGCAACATCGTCGAGATGCTGACGAAGATCCGCGGTGTCCCCGCCGAGCAGCTCGTCCACGTCCTCGAGGTCCACGGCGCCGTCGACGCGGCGGTCGCGCAGATGTCGAGCCGTTCCACCGTCAAGCGCGCGCGGGCAGCCCAGCTGCTGGGCCTGGCCCGCGCCGGGCACACGGTCCCGCTGCTCGTCGAGGCCCTCGGCGACGAGGCCGTCGAGGTGCGCAACAGCGCCGCCTACGCGCTCGGGCTCATCGGCGACCCCGCGGCCGCCGGCCCGGTGCTCGCGGCGATCGGCGCACCCGAGCGCGGGCTGCCCGCGGCCACGGCGGCCGAGGCTCTGCAGTCGATGGGTGTCGGCATCTCGGACGTGCTGCGCGACGGGATGGCCGACCCCAACGCCCGCACCCGCATGGTCGCCGCCCACCTCAGTGGCGAACGCAGCTTCACCCGTGGGCTCCCGGAGCTGCGCGGACTGCTCGACGCCGACCCCGACCTGACGGTCCGCGAGACGAGCGCCTCGGCCATCGGCCGCCTCGGCCGGAGTGAGGACGTCGGCATCCTCGTGCGGCACACGGTGCCCTCCGAGCCGCTGGCCCTGCGCCGGGCCTGCGTCATCGCCTTGGGCGACCTCGGTGAGGCGGAGGCGATCCCCGCACTCGCCGTCCTTCTCGACGACTCGGACCCGCGCCTGGCCGAGCTCGCGGCCACGGCCCTGCTGTCGATGGGTCCCGACGGTCGCGACGCCCTCGCGGGCCACGAGAACGACCCCGCCGTGCGCTCCGCGCGACTGATGGCCAGCCTGCAGACGGCGTCTGCATGAGCTGGGACGGCTTCGTCGAGGGGCTGCGGTCCTTCGTCCTGTGGAGCATGGACGTCACCGCAGTGCCGATCATCATCTACTTCATCCTCATCAACACCTCGCTGCTCGTCCTCATCGTGCTGGCCTACCTCGAGTTCCGCGCCCAGCAGCGTCGTCGGTCGACGGCGGTCACCTGGCAGGGAGCGGGCCTGGCCCCCGGGGTGTCGTTGCTCGTCCCGGCCTACAACGAGGAGGCCGGCATCGTCATGGCGGTCAAGTCGTTCCTCACGCTGCGCTACCCGCGGCACGAAGTCGTCGTCGTCGACGACGGCAGCAGCGACGAGACCTTCGCCCGCCTCGAGGAGGCCTTCGACCTCGTCCAGGTCCCGCGTGAGCTGCCGCACGAGATCCCGATCCGGGCCGAGGTGCTCGGCATCTTCGTCCCGCGCGACGGCCGCACCCGCCTCGTCGTCGTCCGCAAGGAGAACTCCGGTCGCTCGGAGGCGATCAACGTCGCCATCAACGCCGCGAGCGAGCCGCTCGTCGCCATGATCGACGGGGACTCCATCCTCGAGCCCGACGGCCTGCTCCACGTCACCCGTCCCTTCGCCGACGACCCGACGCGCATGGTCGCGACCGGCGGCGCCATCCGCCCGGTCAACGGCAGCCGCGTCGTGTCGGGCCGCATCGTCCGCGTCGAGATGCCGCAGACGTGGATCCCGCGCATCCAGCTCGTCGAGTACCTCCGGGCCTTCCTCCTCGGCCGCACCGGGTGGTCGCGCCTCGGTGGGCTCATCCTCATCAGCGGGGCGTTCGGTCTCTTCCGGCGCGACGTCGTCGTCGAGGTCGGCGGTCTCGACCCGAACAGCATCGGCGAGGACTTCGAGCTCGTCATGCGCATCCACAAGCGGCTGCGCGACGAGGGCCGCGACTACTCCATCGAGTTCGTGCCCGAGCCGGTCTCCTGGACCGAGGTCCCCGTCACCGCCAAGGTGCTGCGCAACCAGCGCCGCCGGTGGCACCGCGGTCTCTGGGAGACGCTCTGGGCCTACCGCTCGATGCTCTTCCGGCCGAAGTACGGCCGCATCGGCTGGCTGGCCCTGCCCTACTACTGGCTCTTCGAGCTGTTCGCCCCGCTGCTCGAGCTCTTCGGGATCATCATCGTGCCGCTCGCTCTGGCGCTCGGCATCGTCAACGTCCCGTTCGCGATCCTCTTCCTCGTGCTCGCCTACGGGTATGCCGTGCTCGTCACCCTGTCCGCGATGGTCGTCGACGAGTGGGCCTTCCACAAGCACGACCGGTGGCGTGCCATCTGGCAGACCATCGCGGCGTCGGTGCTCGAGAACATCGGCTACCGCCAGGCCACCGTGTGGTGGCGCCTCGAGGGGTGGTGGTCGAGCCTGCGCGGGAAGAAGCACGTCTGGGGAGTCATGACCCGCACCGGCTTCGACGAGGACCCGGCGTGACCGGCGGGCTGCCGGTCGTCTCGAGGCGCTCGGTCGGCAGCCAGATCCGGCTGCTCATCGGCATCCTCGTCATCCTCGTGCCGATCGGCGCCATCATCTCGGTGGCCACGATCCACTCCCAGGGCGCTTCGGTGCGCGCCCTGACCCTCGCGCTCGGGCCGGCCCGCGAGGCCAACAGCGCCGTGCTGCTCGACATGACCCGGGCCGAGGGTGCCTGGCGCGAGAAGGTCGTCGGCGCTCCGGCTCCCCTCGACCCGCTCTCGCTGCGCGCCCACGTCGAGCAGGAGCTCGATGCCGTCGAGGCCGGCACCCAGAACGGGGAGCTCGCGCCGGGCGACCGGGCCCGGTTCGCGCCACTGCTCGCGGCGCAGCGCACCGCCGTGGACAGCTGGTTCACCGCCGCTGCGGCCTCGCTCGAGAACGCCCCGAGCGGCCCACCGGCGCAGGCCCCGACGGGGGCGCCCCCGAGCACGTCTGGCACCCCGGCACCGGGGAGCGCAGGCACCGCACCCACCGTCCCCGAGACGCAGCAGCGCACCCGCGTCGAGACGGCCTACGCCGCCTTCCTGTCGGCCAACGGCTCGCTGGAGGAGGCCATCCGCTCCCAGCGCGACGCCGCACGCGTCGGGTCCCGCGAGGCGACCGGCATCACGTCCGGCGTCATCATCGCCGTCGCGGCGGTCGTCGTGCTCGTGCTCATCGCGGCCGGCTTCGGGATGGACCGCGCGGTCGGCCTCCCGCTCGCTCGCCTGCGTGAGGTCGTGCGCCGGCAGGCCGAGGAGGACGTCATCGCGATGGCCAACCAGGAGGAGGGTGCGCTCGAGGTCCGCATGCTCGCGCGCGACTTCAACGACCTGACCCGCGCCAACGCCCGCCTCGTCGACCAGCAGGCCGCGGTGCTCGAGATGCAGGAGCTCGTCCTCGATGTCGGCCGGGGCGCCCGGTCGGCCGTCGACGTCCACGAGGCACTGCAGCGGGTCACGACCAAGCTCGGCGCCGGCCTGGGCGCCGACCGCGTGCTGCTCTACACCCTCGGCGAGGACGGCCAGACGATCGAGGACCGCCTCCAGTGGCACACCGACGACCTGCCCGACCTGCCGCCGCTCCCACGCTCGCTCGCCCAGCAGGTCGGTGCCGTCAACGACGAGCTCCGCCGCGACGTCGGCTTCTTCGACCTCGGTGACCTCCTCGCCCACCAGGCGTACGACGACGAGCGTGCCCGCGCCTTGCACCGGGCCACGGGGGTCCGGTCCCTGCTCATGCTCCCGGTCGGGACGGGCGGCCGGGGCCTGGGCATCCTCTCGGTGATGATGGTGAGCGCGCCGCGCCGCTGGCACCGCCACGAGATCCAGGCCGCGCAGCAGTGTGCGGCCATCGCCGCCCAGTCGATCGTCGCGCTGCGCCTGTCACAGATGCAGGACGAGCAGGTGCGACGCCTCACCGAGCTCGACCGCCAGAAGACCGATTTCATGGCGACCGTCAGCCACGAGCTGCGCACCCCGCTGACCTCGATCAGCGGCTACCTCGAGCTGCTCGTCGACGGCGACTTCGGCGACGTCTCCGACGGCCAGCACGTCGCCCTCGACATCATCGGACGCAACGCGACGCGGCTGCGCGGGCTCATCGAGGACCTTCTCGTCCTCAACAAGATCGAGATCAGCGGCCTGCAGGCCGTGTCCGAGGAGGTCGCCGTCCGTGACCTCCTGCGCACGGTCACCGAGACGATGGAGCCGGTGGCCGCCGCCGGGGGAGTGCAGCTGCTCTGCACCGACGTGCCCGACGACCTCGTCGTCCGGGTCGACCGTGGACAGGTCGAGCGGGCGCTGATCAACCTCGGCTCCAACGCCGTGAAGTTCACCCCAGAAGGTGGCCAGGTGCTGCTGTCGGCCGAGCGCTCCGGTGACTCCACGATCATCTCCGTGCACGACACCGGCATCGGCATCCCGGCCAGCGACCTCGCGCGCCTGTCCGAGCGCTTCTTCCGTGCCGGCAACGCCACGGCCGCAGCCATCCCCGGGACGGGTCTCGGGCTCGCGATCGTGCGCGCCATCGTCGAGGGCCACGGCGGCGAGCTCGTCATCGCGTCGGTCGAGGGGGAGGGCACGACGATGCAGGTGGTGCTCCCCGTCGCCCAGCCGGCGAAGGTCCCGGTCCGGCGCTGACGTCAGGGAGGCGGGGCACTCCGGGAGCCGCGCCGGGAGTCACGAGGGCCCTCAGAAGCAGCCGCCCCGGGGGCGGCCCCGCAGCTGCTGCGTGACGGTCCATCCGGTCGCCGGGTCGCGGAGCACGTCCCCGGTCGGCGTCGTCGGCCGCGGCCTCGTCCCGGAGCTGGTCACCCGAGGAGAGCGTGTCTCGCCGGTGCGCGCGTCGAGCGACCAGCGCTCCGTGACCCAGACGGGCTCGCCGGTGACGGCCGCGGCCGTCGTCCGCGGGTACCAGACCTCGACGGCGACGACGTCCCGGCCCGCGAGGCGAACGCTGACGTCCGTCGGAGCGTCGGGTCGCGTGGGCAGCACGCGCCACGTCACCGCGCGGGCAGCGAGGTCGACCCCGAGGACCGAGCCGTCCGAGCCCGGGACGACGACGTGGGTGTCGTCGGCGGCCGCGAGGCGCTGGCCGACTCGGGTACCCACGGGCAGCGCCACCTCGACCGAGTCCCACGAGCCCGAGTCCGGCGACCAGCCGACGAGCGTCGTCCCGCGGACGCCGACGACCGCGGAGGAGGTCACGACGGCCGACGCGCGGTAGGCACGGTCGGCGTCGCCGTCCACCGGTGACTCCTGCCACGACCAGCCGCCCGGGCCGCCGTCGAGCCGCTCGGCGCCGAGGAGGGCGTCACCCTCGGCAGGGGCCCCTACGGCATACCCCTGGACGACGCCGATGACGTCGGCCAGGCCAGTCGGCGTCGAGACCGAGCCGGACGTGACGTCGACGACGTGGGTGGCGTGGCAGCCGACGATGACGACGTGGCCGTTGCTGACGACCGGAGGCTCGCTCAGCAGGTCGGGCACCCTCGTCGTCCAGCGGATCGCCCCCGACGGGTCGGCGCCGGTGACCCGCCCGGCCTCCGTCGCGGACACCTCGGGACAGTCGTCGAACGAGCAGCCCGCGCCCGAGCACGCCGCGGTCGAGAGCAGCACGGCGACCGCTCCGGCGACCGCCGCGCGGCGCCCACCCACCCTGCCCCTGACACCCATGCGCGCATCCTCGTCCTCCGGCGGCCCCGTCGTGGAGGAAAGACACTCGCACGCCCCCGATCGATGCATGTCCGGGACGCGTCGTCGCAGCGTCCGGGTGGGGGAATGCCGCGGCCCTCTCGTGCGTTTGGGAGGAGGTGCGCCGATCTGGCACACTCTTCCTTTGGACCGGTTCACGGGAGAGCAGCTCCCCAGCGTGAGCAGCGATGACACCGACCCGGCCGACTACCTCAAGGAGACAACGTTGAAGAAGGACCTTCACCCCGAGTACGTCGAGACCACGGTGACCTGCACCTGTGGCAGCACGTTCGTCACGCGCAGCACCGAGACGTCCGGCAAGATCTCTGCCGACGTCTGCTCGCAGTGCCACCCGTTCTACACGGGCAAGCAGAAGATCCTCGACACCGGTGGCCGCGTGGCCCGGTTCGAGGCCCGTTACGGCAAGAAGGCCGCCAAGTAGGTCTCCCGCACGCCGGCTCCCACGACTTCGGTCGTCGGGAGCCGGCGTTCGCTTTACCCCGACCCGTCCCCTGAGCCGAAGGGCCTGCCGTGCTCGATTCCGTCCAGTCGATCCTCGACGAGTACGCCGAGCTCGAGCTGCAGCTCGCCGACCCGGCCGTGCACGGTGACCAGGACCTCGTGCGCACCCTCAACAAGCGGTATGCCGCCCTGGCGCCGACCGTCGCCGCCGCCCGCGAGTGGACGGCGGCCGGCGACGACCTCGCGGCCGCACGTGAGCTCGCTGTCGACGACGAGTCGTTCGCCGAGGAGGTGCCCTCGCTCGAGGGCCGCCTCGCGGCCGCGGAGGAGCACCTGCGGCGGATGCTCGTGCCCCGCGACCCCGACGACGACCGCGACGTCATCCTCGAGGTCAAGGCGGGGGAGGGTGGCGACGAGTCGGCCCTCTTCGCGGGCGACCTGCTGCGGATGTACCTCCGCTACGCCGAGCAGCGCGGCTGGCGCACCGCCGTCGAGGACGCGACCGAGAGCGACCTGGGTGGCTACAAGGACGTCCGGGTCTCGGTGCGCGCCAAGAGCGCTCCAGGGCTGGGCGAGGGGCCGTGGGCCCGGCTCAAGTACGAAGGCGGCGTCCACCGTGTCCAGCGCGTGCCCGTGACCGAGAGCCAGGGGCGCATCCACACGTCGGCGGCCGGCGTCCTCGTCATGCCGGAGGCCGAGGAGGTCGAGGTGACGATCGACCCCAACGACCTGCGCATCGACGTCTACCGCAGCAGCGGCCCCGGCGGACAGAGCGTCAACACGACCGACTCGGCCGTGCGCATCACCCACCTGCCCTCGGGTCTCGTCGTGTCGTGCCAGAACGAGAAGTCGCAGCTGCAGAACAAGGAGGCCGCGATGCGCGTGCTCCGGGCTCGGCTGCACCAGATGGCCAAGGACGAGGCCGACGCGGAGGCGAGCGCCGCCCGTCGGTCGCAGGTGCGCACCGTCGACCGGTCGGAGCGCATCCGCACCTACAACTTCCCCGAGAACCGCATCTCCGACCACCGCACCGGCTACAAGTCCTACAACCTCGACTCGGTGCTCGACGGAGACCTCGACCCCGTCGTCCAGTCGGCGCTCGACGCCGACGAGGCCGCCAAGCTCGCGGCGCTCGCCGAGGGTGACGGGCCGCGCGCGTGACGGACCTGCGCGAGAGTGTCCGGGCTGCTGCCGCGCGGCTCCGCGACGCCGGGGTGGTCTCCGCCGACGTCGACGCCGTCGAGCTCGCGGCATACGTGCTCGAGGTCGACGCCGCCGAGGTCCGCCGCCTCATGGTGCTCGGCGGTCGCACGCTCCCGGGGTCGTATGCCGACCTCGTCGACGAGCGGGCCCGCCGGGTCCCGCTGCAGCACCTGACGGGCCGCGCCCACTTCCGCCGCCTGACCCTGTCGGTCGGTCCGGGGGTCTTCGTGCCGCGGCCCGAGACCGAGGTCCTCGTCGACCTCGCGCTGGTCGAGGTCGATCGGCTGTCGGCAGCGGGCGCCGAGGCCGTCAGGGTCGTCGACCTCTGCTCGGGCTCCGGCGCCATCGCCCTGTCCGTCAGGGCAGAGCGACCGGACGCCGACGTGCGCGGCCTCGAGCTGTCGCCCGACGCGTACGCCTGGTCGGTGGCCAACCGCGACCGCCTGGGGCTCGACGTCCGGCTCGAGCAGGGCGACGCAACGCTGCCCTGCTTCGAGGACTGGGCGGGCGCCGTCGACGTCGTGACCGTCAACCCGCCCTACATCCCCGTCGGCGCCGTGCCCGTCGACCCCGAGGTGCGCGACCACGATCCCGACGTCGCGCTCTACGGCGGCAGCGAGGACGGCCTGGCCATCCCGCTCGCGGTGGCCCGGACGGCCGCCCGGCTGCTCCGTCCCGGCGGCCTCGTCCTCGTCGAGCACGCCGACTCACAGGGCGAGAGCCTGCCCCGCCGCCTCGCGGCGACGGGGGAGTGGACCGACGTCATCGACCACGACGACCTGTCCGCCCGCCCGCGGGTGACGGTGGCGCGCCGCCGCGTCTGACCCACGGGTCGGCCCGGCGCCCGGCGGCTCGACCGCGCCCCAGTAGGCTCTGCCCGTGAGCGAGCGCTACGACTGCACCGACCCCGAGGGGCGTGCCGAGGGCATCCCGGCCGCGGCCTCGGCCGTCCGACGCGGCGAGATCGTCGTCCTCCCGACCGACACGGTCTACGGCATCGGCTGCGACGCCTTC
This sequence comes from Terrabacter sp. 2TAF16, assembly GCF_052115065.1. Taxonomy (NCBI): domain Bacteria; kingdom Bacillati; phylum Actinomycetota; class Actinomycetes; order Micrococcales; family Intrasporangiaceae; genus Terrabacter; species Terrabacter sp. 2TAF16. Next base: position 150,277 of record NZ_JBFRFZ010000006.1, on the reverse strand, counting down.
GACGCCACCGCCGTCGCCTCCGTCCTCGCGGCCAAGGGCCGCGGCCGCGACATGCCGCCGCCGGTCCTCATCCCGACCGCCCGCACGGCCCAGGGCCTCGCGACGCAGGTGCCCGACTACGCCCAGCGGCTCATGGAGAAGTTCTGGCCCGGACCGCTGACGCTCGTGCTCAAGGCGCAGACGTCGCTGCACTGGGACCTCGGCGAGACCAACGGGACCGTGGCCCTGCGCGTGCCCGCCCACGAGATGACCCTCGAGCTGCTCGGCGACATCGGTCCGATGGCGGTCACGAGCGCCAACACGACCGGCGACCCCGCGGCCCGCACGGTCGACGAGGCGGTGGGCATGCTCGGCGAGTCCGTCGGGGTCTACCTCGACGGCGGCCCGGCCGGCGAGGGGCAGCCCTCGACGATCGTCGACTGCACCGGCGAGACCCCCGTGACCCTGCGTCTCGGCGCCGTGAGCCAGGAGGAGCTCGACGAGGCCCTCGTGCCCGAGCCCGTCCTCGAGGCCCCCGAGCCCGACGCCGAGCCGGCGGCCGAGGCCGACGCGACTCCCGCGGCGGACCCCGCCACCGAGCCGGACGCGGAAGCCGACGTCGAGCCGGCCGCCGAGCCGGACGCGGAAGCCGGCGACGAGCCGGCCGCCGAAGGCACGTCGGACGAGGCTGCCGAGACGCTCGGAGAGTGGCACGACGTGTCCACGACCGAGCGGCCGTCCGACGGTGCCAGCACGACGCAATAGAGTTGGCTCGCGCTCGCGCCCCACTCCCGACCCACCCGGAGAACTCCCATGGCTGACGACACGTTCTACGGCTCCGACTTCGGTGCCCTGCAGTCCTTCGACCCCGACATCGCGGGTGTGCTCCTGTCGGAGCTCGACCGCATCCGCGGCGGACTGCAGCTCATCGCGAGCGAGAACATCAGCTCGCCCGCGGTCCTGACGGCCCTCGGGTCGACGTTGTCGAACAAGTACGCCGAGGGCTATCCCGGTCGCCGCTACTACGGCGGCTGCTCCGAGGTCGACAAGGCCGAGACGATCGCGATCGAGCGCGCCAAGGCCCTCTTCGGCGCCGACCACGCCAACGTCCAGGCGCACTCCGGCGCGAGCGCCAACCAGGCCGTGTACGGCGCCTTCATGGCTCCGGGCGACACGATCCTGGCGATGGCGCTGCCGATGGGCGGCCACCTGACGCACGGCACCAAGGTCTCCTTCTCCGGCAAGTGGTTCAACGCCGTGCACTACGGCGTCGACCAGCAGAGCGAGGACATCGACTACGACCAGGTCGAGGCCCTCGCCCGTGAGCACCGTCCCAAGGTCATCTGCGCCGGCGGCTCGGCCATCCCACGCCTCATCGACTTCGAGCGCTTCCGCGCCATCGCCGACGAGGTCGGCGCGATCCTCTGGGTCGACGCCGCCCACTTCATCGGCCTCGTGGCGGGCAAGGCCATCCCTTCGCCCGTGCCGTACGCCGACGTCGTCACCTTCACGACGCACAAGGTGCTGCGCGGCCCGCGCTCCGGCGCCCTCGTCTGCAAGGCTGGGCACGCCGCCGCCATGGACAAGGCGATCTTCCCGATGATGCAGGGCGGCCCGCAGATGCACACCATCGCGGCCAAGGCGGTCAACTTCAAGGAGGCCGCGACGCCCGAGTACGCCCAGTACGCCAAGGACGTCATCGCCAACAGCCAGCAGCTCGCGGCCAGCCTGCTCGAGCTCGGCATCCGCCCGACGACGGGCGGCACCGACACCCACCTGGCGCTGCTCGACCTCCAGGGCGTCGGCGTCACCGGCAAGGAGGCCGAGGAGCGGGCCGACGCGGCCGGCATCGTGCTCAACAAGAACGCCATCCCCTTCGACCCGCAGAAGCCCAACATCGCCTCGGGCATCCGCGTCGGCACGCCGTCGGTCACGACCCAGGGCATGGGCCTGGAGGAGATGAAGCAGATCGCCTCGCTCATCCACCGCGCCGTCACCGAGGGTGACGCAGACCCCGACCACGCGGTGAGCAAGGACGTGCGTGCGGAGGTCACCGACCTCGTGACGCGCTTCCCGGCATACCCTCGCTGAGTCAGTCCCCCCGCCAGCGTCGGCGCCCGAGCGAAGGTCGGTAGGTGCACGAGTACGTCCTCGTCCTCATCGTGGCCGCTGCGGTCACGTACCTCGCCACACCCTTCGTCCGCAGCCTCGCCGTCGCGACCGGGGCGTTCACGGCCGTCCGCGAGCGCGACGTCCACAAGACCCCGATCCCGCGGCTCGGGGGAGTCGGCATCTACATCGGCTTCGTGGCGGCGGCGCTCGTGGCGAGGGCGCTGCCATACCTCGGGACGCTCTTCTCGACGAAACAGATCTTCGGCGTCGTCGCCGCAGCCGGCATCGTGTGCCTGCTCGGGGCGTTCGACGACATCCGTGAGCTCGACTGGCTGACCAAGCTGGCGGGACAGATGCTCGCCGCGGGCCTGATGGCCTACACCGGCGTGCAGCTGCTGTCACTGCCGATCTTCGGCACGACCATCCTGCCGACCCCCGTCCTCGTGCTCTTCACGGTGCTCGTCGTCATCGCGTCGACGAACGCCGTCAACTTCATCGACGGGCTCGACGGGCTCGCCGCGGGGGTCGTCTGCATCGCGGCGTTCGCCTTCTTCGTCTACAGCTACATCGTGTCGCGCTCGTTCGTGCCGGCCAACGTGTTCTCGACCGCGACCTTCATCTCGGCCGCCCTCGTGGGCTGCTGTGCCGGCTTCCTGCCGCACAACTTCCACCCGGCCCGACTCTTCATGGGCGACTCGGGAGCGCTGACGCTGGGGCTGCTGCTCTCGGCGGCGACGATCACCCTGACCGGCAACGTCGACCCGGGTGAGGTCAGCGCCAACGACGTGTCCGCCGCGTTCCTGCCGATCCTCGTCCCGCTCGCGGTCCTGCTGCTGCCGCTGCTCGACATGCTGCTCGCCGTGGTCCGGCGCACCCGTGCCGGCCAGCGACCGTGGCACCCCGACGCGTTGCACCTGCACCACCGCATGCTGCGCATCGGTCACGGCCACCGCCGTGCCGTGCTCATCCTCTACCTGTGGGCCGCCATCGTGGCGCTGGGTTCGGTGTCCTTCGTCATCTGGGACGGCCCCCGTCCGCTCGCGGTCGTGGGGGCAGCCGCCGCGATGGGTGTCGTGCTCACCGTCTGGCTTCCTCGGTGGAGGCCGTCCGAACGCTTGTGATAGCATTCACAAGCACCTGAGGGGAGTCTGGGAAGACCGCCACAGGAGCCCGGAAGTCCTTTCCACACAAGCGATCCGAGCATCATCCGGATCCGCCCGAACCCCGCCCGCACTACGCCTCACGACGCACCCAGGCAGGTTTTCTTGACGGCCACACCGGCACGCGACGCATCACAGTCAGATGCCTTCGCACAGCTCCTCCGGGGCTCCCTGCTGCCGACGGCCGTGGCCGGTCTCGTCTGCGTCGTCGTCGGGCTCTTCTCGAGCCCCAAGGCCGCCTGGTCGGCCGCGCTCGGCGCCGCCATCGTCCTCTTCTTCTTCAGCCTGACGCTGCTCGTCATGAAGCGCACGGCCGACCTGCCGCCCACGACGACGATGATGATCGTCATGGTCACCTACACCTTCAAGGTGCTGGTGCTCGGCGTCGTCATGTTCGCGCTGCGCGACGTCACGTGGGCCTCGGGCTTCGCGATCGGCCTGTCGATCACGGTGTGCGCCGTCGTCTGGCTCTTCTTCGAGATGCGCGCCTACAAGCGCCTGCGGATCTTCGCGTACGACCCCGACGGCGCGGCCTCGCTCGACGCGACGCCCGACTCGTCGTCCGACGCGACGCCCGACTCGTCGTCCGACGCGTCGCCCGAGGCGGCACCCCACCGGGAGCCGCGTGATGAGCCGTGACACGGGAGGTCGACATGACCACACCACCGACGCCGGAGCCCAGCGACCCGAGCGAGCCCAGGGAGCCCAGGGAGCCCAGCGAGGCCTCTGCGGAGGACAAGGCAGAGGAGCTGCGGCGGTTCAACACCCGCGAGCAGGACTCCGCCTGGCGTGCCGTCGCCTACATGCTCACCGGCCCGCTCATCTACGGCGGTCTCGGTGCCCTGGCCGACCACTGGCTGGGCACGACCTGGCTCGTCGGGGTCGGGATCGTGGGTGGAATGGCCCTGTCGCTCTACCTGATCTGGTTCCGATACGGTACCCATTGAGCCCGACGGCCTCCGTGCCGCACGTCAGCGCGTCGCCCGCCGGCCCGCCGACGTGGAGCCCCACCGGGAGCCCGCTCCCGAGCACCGACTCTCCACCCCTGACGCAGGTCGTCAGCCGAAGTGCCCAGAACCTACAAAGGAGTAACCCGTGAGCATCGTGGCCGCCGCCCCGACGGACTACACCGCCCCCGGCGTCGAGGAGTTCTGGCAGCCCCTCTTCGGGACCGACGGGCCGTTCGCGATCACCCGCCCGATCCTGCTCATGGTCCTGGCCACCGGCCTTGTCGCGTGGTTCCTGCTCGCCACGACGAAGAAGAAGGCGCTCGTGCCCGGCCGTGGCCAGATGGGCACCGAGGCCGTCTACGGCCTCGTCCGCAACGGCATCGCCCGCGACCTCATCGGCAGCAAGGAGTTCATGCGGTTCGTACCGCTGCTCTTCGCGCTCTTCACGACGATCCTCGTCAACAACCTGTTCGGCGTCATCCCGCCGATGAGCTACCCGACGATGAGCCGCATCGGCTTTCCGATCGCGCTGTCGCTCATCGTGTGGGTCGTCTTCCACGTCGTCGGCATGCGCAAGCACGGCTTCATCGGCTACTGGAAGTCGCTCGTGCCCGCGGGTCTTCCCAAGGCGATGATCCCCGCGATCTTCTTCCTCGAGCTGATCACCGACCTCTTCACGCGCCCGGTCACCCTCGCCCTGCGACTCTTCGGCAACATGTTCGCCGGCCACATCCTCATCGTCCTGTTCATCACGGGTGGCTGGTACATGCTCACCAACGGCGGCATCCTCGTCATCGCCGGCGGCGTCACGTGGATCTTCGCCTTCGTCATGACGCTCTTCGAGATCCTGGTCCAGTTCCTCCAGGCCTACGTCTTCACCCTGCTGGCCGCCCTCTACATCGGCGGCGCGGTCGCCGACGAGCACTGAGGCCGACGCCTCCCTGCGCCTCCGGCGCCCCACGAACTGCACCACCGCACGAGCACCACACACCAGCTTCGCCCCCGCCCGTCTGGTAACCGCCAGCCGGACAAGACAAGAAGGAATGGAATAAACATGACTGGCAACATCGCCATCCTCGGTTACGGCCTCTCCGCCATCGGCCCCGGTATCGGTGTCGGTCTGATCTTCGCCGCCTACATCAACGGCGTCGCCCGTCAGCCCGAGGCTCGCGGCATGCTGCAGCCGATCGCCTTCCTGGGCATGGCCATCACCGAGGCACTCGCCATCTTCGGTATCGCGCTCGCCTTCGTCTTCAAGGGCTGACGCCCCTTTCCGGGGCAGCCCGAAGCACCGATCGTCTTTCTCTCTAGGAGAACCTCATGCAAGCAGTGACCGTGACCGCCGAGGGCGGCGAGGGCGGCTTCTGGGCCACCGCGGCACCGATCATCCCGCACCCGCTCGAGTTCTTCTTCGGCCTGGCGTGCTTCGCGATCCTCTACGTCGTCGTGAAGCAGAAGGTCGTGCCGCGCCTCGAGCAGATCTACGCCGAGCGCACTGCTGCGATCGAGGGCGGGATGAACAAGGCCGAGGAGGCCCAGGCCCAGGCCCAGGCCGCGCTCGAGCAGTACCAGGCGCAGCTCGTCGAGGCCCGCTCCGAGGCCGCCCGCATCCGTGAGGACGCGAAGGCCCAGGGCGCGCAGATCATCGCCGAGATGCGCGAGCACGCGGCGTCCGAGGCCTCTCGGATCACCGAGACGGCGCACAAGCAGATCGAGGCCGAGCGCCAGCAGGCCGTCGTCTCGCTCCGCGGCGACGTCGGCCGCATCTCGACCGACCTCGCGAGCCGCATCGTCGGGGAGTCCCTCCACGAGGAGACCCGTCAGAAGGGCATCGTCGAGCGGTTCCTCGCCGAGCTGGAGTCGGGCGACGTCGTGCGCGAGAAGGTCGGCGGCGCCGCCGGCAGCCCGGGCGGAGACGCCTGATGCAGGGACCCTCACGCGCAGCAGCGGCGGCGAGCCGCGAGGCTCTCACCGGCGTCCTCGCTGCCGGTGCCGACCGTTCGCGGTTGGCCGAGGAGCTCTTCGCGGCCGTCGGGATCATCGACAGCAGCGCGACCCTGCGTCGCGCCGTGGCCGACCCGTCCCGCGAAGGCGTCGACAAGGCCCAGCTCGCCGAGCGGCTCTTCGCGGGCAAGGTCAGCGCCGAGACGCTGGTCGTGCTCAAGGGTGCCTTCGGCCAGCGCTGGAGCTCCGAGCGTGACCTGACCGACACGGTCGAGTCGTATGCCGTCGAGGCCGTCATCGCCGAGGCGGAGGTCCAGGGCCGTGCCGACCGCGTCGAGGACGAGCTGTTCCGCTTCGAGCGCATCGTGGCGGCCGACGCCCCGCTGCGCTCGGCGCTGGCCGACTCGCAGGCGCCCGCCGACAAGCGGGCCGACCTCGTGTCCTCGCTCCTGCGCGAGAAGGTCGCACCGGAGACCCTCGTGCTGGCCCGTCAGGCCGTGGTCGCCCCGCGCGGCCTGCGCTTCGACCGGGTCCTCGAGAAGTACCTCGAGACGGCCTCGAGCCGCCGCGAGCAGCAGACGGCCATCGTCACCTCGGCCGTCCCGCTCACCGACGACGACCGTGCCCGCCTCGCCGCGGGCCTGGCTGCCATCTACGGCGGCACGGTCCACGTCAACACCGTCGTGGACCCCCGGGTCATGGGCGGGGTCAAGGTCGAGATCGGTGACGAGCTCATCGACGGAACCGTCATCCGCAAGCTCGACGCGGCCCGCCGGGCCATGGGTGCCTGAGGCACCCACCACCAGCTGTGATCAACCACCGGCCCGTCCTGCGGGTCGAAACCGAGGAGAAGATCTGACATGACGGAGCTTTCGATCCGTCCGGAGGAGATCCGGGACGCTCTGGACTCGTTCGTCCAGTCCTACGAGCCCGGCGCGGCCTCCCGCGAAGAGGTCGGCCGCGTCACCGACGCCGGTGACGGCATCGCTCACGTCGAGGGTCTGCCCTCGGCCATGACCAACGAGCTGCTCCAGTTCGAGGACGGCACGCTCGGCCTCGCGCTGAACCTCGACGTCCACGAGATCGGCGTCGTCGTCCTCGGTGACTTCGCGGGCATCGAGGAGGGCCAGACCGTCAAGCGCACGGGCGAGGTCCTCTCGGTCCCGGTCGGTGACGACTTCCTCGGCCGCGTCGTCGACCCGCTCGGCAACCCGATCGACGGTCTCGGCGACATCAGGTCCGAAGAGCGCCGTGCCCTCGAGCTGCAGGCGCCCAACGTCGTCCAGCGCAAGTCGGTCCACGAGCCGCTCCAGACCGGCATCAAGTCGATCGACGCGATGACGCCGATCGGCCGTGGCCAGCGCCAGCTCATCATCGGCGACCGCCAGACCGGCAAGACGACGGTCGCGATCGACACGATCATCAACCAGAAGCGCAACTGGGAGTCCGGCGACCCGGACGCCCAGGTCCGCTGCATCTACGTCGCCATCGGCCAGAAGGGCTCGACCATCGCGTCGGTCCGCGGCACGCTCGAAGAGGCCGGCGCGCTGGAGTACACCACCATCGTCGCGGCCCCCGCGTCCGACTCGGCGGGCTTCAAGTACCTCGCGCCCTACACCGGTTCGGCCATCGGCCAGCACTGGATGTACCAGGGCAAGCACGTCCTCATCGTCTTCGACGACCTGAGCAAGCAGGCCGAGGCCTACCGCGCCGTGTCGCTGCTGCTGCGCCGTCCGCCGGGCCGCGAGGCCTACCCGGGTGACGTCTTCTACCTGCACTCGCGGCTCCTCGAGCGTTGCGCCAAGCTCTCCGACGACCTCGGCCACGGCTCGATGACCGGTCTGCCCATCATCGAGACCAAGGCGGGCGACGTCTCGGCGTACATCCCGACCAACGTCATCTCGATCACGGACGGCCAGATCTACCTGCAGGCCGACCTGTTCAACGCCAACGTGCGTCCGGCCATCGACGTGGGTGTCTCGGTCTCCCGAGTCGGTGGTGCGGCGCAGATCAAGGCGATGAAGTCCGTCGCCGGTCGACTCAAGCTCGACCTCGCCCAGTTCCGTGCCATGGAGGCGTTCGCGATGTTCGCCTCCGACCTCGACCCCGCCTCGCGAGCCCAGCTCGCCCGTGGTGCGCGTCTCGTGGAGCTGCTCAAGCAGCCGCAGAGCTCGCCGTACCCCGTCGAGGAGCAGGTCGTCTCGATCTGGACCGGCACGACCGGCAAGCTCGACGACGTCGCCGTCGAGGACGTCCGCACCTTCGAGACCGAGCTGCTCGAGACGCTGCGTCGCGACGGGAAGATCCTCCAGACGATCCGCGAGACCCTCAAGCTCGACGAGGACACCGAGACGGCCCTGTCCAAGGTCGTCGACGAGGTCAAGTTCACCTTCCGGGGCACCGGCAAGGACGGCCTCGAGGCCGGCAACGAGGAGTTCGACGAGATCGCCGACGACCAGATCACCCAGGCGAAGATCGTCAAGCAGAAGTGACCACCTTCCGTATGCCGTCCGGCCAGCCGGGCGGCATACGGAAGCGGGCGTGAGCCCACCCCGCAGGCAACCACAGACTTTTAGAGACCAAGAGAGGCGGAGCACATGGGAGCGCAGATGCGGATCTACCGCCAGCGCATCAAGTCCGTCAACTCCATCAAGAAGATCACCAACGCGATGGAGCTGATCGCGGCCGCACGCGTCGTCAAGGCCCGCCAGCGGGCCACCGAGGCGATGCCGTACACGACCGCGCTGACGCGTGCCGTGTCCGCGGTGGCGACCAACACGAACGAGGACCACCCGTTGACGACGGCGAAGGAGACCGCGAAGCGGGCCGGCGTCGTCATCATCACGGCGGACCGCGGACTTGCCGGTGCCTACTCCGTCGCGGCGATCAAGGAGAGCGCGGAGCTCATCTCCAAGCTGACCGCCGAGGGCAAGGAGGTCGTGCCCTACCTCGTCGGTCGCAAGGCCGTGAGCTACTTCAAGTTCCGCAAGCGCGACTACGCCGCCGAGTGGACCGGCTTCTCCGACGCCCCGACGTTCGAGAACGCCAAGGAGATCGCCGACCGCATCACGGCCGACTTCCTCAAGCCCACGGAGGAGGGCGGCCACGACGAGATCCACGTCGTGTTCACCCGCTTCCGCTCGATGGTCCGCCAGGACCCGTTCGTGCTGCGCCTGCTGCCGCTGGAGGTCGTCGAGGCCGACGACGCCGGTGAGGACGAGAGCCTCGACCTCAGCGTCAACCGCTACGAGGACGGCCAGATCCCCCCGGAGTACTCCTTCGAGCCGAGCGCGTCCGAGGTCCTCGACCTGCTGCTGCCGAAGTACGTCCGCAACCGGATCTTCACCGCACTGCTCAGCTCGGCGGCCTCCGAGCTCGCCGCCCGCCAGCGGGCGATGAAGTCGGCCACCGACAACGCGACGGAGCTGATCAAGACCTATCAGCGCCTCGCCAACCAGGCCCGTCAGGCCGGCATCACCCAAGAGATCAGCGAAATCGTGGGCGGCGCCAACGCCCTCGCCGACGCCAAGAAGTAACGCCCACAGGTAAGGAAGCAGACCACCATGACTGCAACTGTCAGCGACACCACGTGGACGGCCCCGCCCGCGGGCGGCGTCGGACGCATCTCCCGCATCATCGGCCCGGTCGTCGACGTGGAGTTCCCCGTCGACGCCATGCCCGAGCAGTACAACCTGCTCACGACCGAGGTCACCCTCGCCGGCGAGACGAAGAACCTCAACCTCGAGGTCGCCCAGCACATCGGCGACAACATGGTCCGGGCGATCTCGCTGCAGCCGACCGACGGTCTGGTGCGCGGCTCGGCCGTGCAGGACACCGGCGGCCCGATCACCGTCCCCGTGGGTGACGTGACCCTCGGCCACGTGTTCAACACGACCGGCGAGTGCATGAACCTCGCCGAGGGCGAGAAGCTCGAGGTCAAGGAGCGGTGGGGCATCCACCGCAAGGCTCCCGCCTTCGACCAGCTCGAGTCCAAGACGACGATGTTCGAGACGGGCATCAAGGTCATCGACCTGATGACCCCGTACGTCCAGGGTGGCAAGATCGGCCTCTTCGGTGGTGCCGGCGTCGGCAAGACGGTGCTCATCCAGGAGATGATCGCCCGTGTCGCCCGTGACCACGGTGGTGTGTCGGTGTTCGCCGGTGTCGGTGAGCGCACCCGTGAGGGCAACGACCTCATGGTCGAGATGGAGGAGGCGGGCGTCCTCGGACAGACCGCCCTCGTCTTCGGTCAGATGGACGAGCCGCCGGGCACGCGTCTGCGCGTCGCCCTGTCGGCGCTGACGATGGCGGAGTACTTCCGCGACGTCCAGAAGCAGGACGTGCTCCTCTTCATCGACAACATCTTCCGCTTCACGCAGGCCGGCTCCGAGGTCTCGACTCTCCTCGGCCGCATGCCGTCCGCCGTGGGCTACCAGCCCACCCTCGCCGACGAGATGGGCACCCTGCAGGAGCGCATCACGTCCACGCGTGGTCACTCGATCACCTCGATGCAGGCGATCTACGTGCCGGCCGACGACTACACCGACCCGGCTCCGGCCACGACGTTCGCGCACCTCGACGCGACGACCGAGCTGTCGCGTGACATCGCGTCGATGGGTATTTACCCGGCTGTCGACCCGCTGTCCTCGACCTCGCGAATCCTCGACCCGCGCTACGTGGCGGCCGACCACTACAACACGGCCGTGCGCATCAGGTCGATCCTGCAGCGCAACAAGGAGCTCCAGGACATCATCGCGATCCTCGGTATCGACGAGCTCTCCGAAGAGGACAAGATCCTCGTCAACCGCGCCCGTCGCATCCAGCGCTTCCTGTCGCAGAACACCTACGTCGCCAAGCAGTTCACCGGCATCGAGGGTTCGACCGTGCCGCTGTCCGACACGATCGAGGCGTTCACGAAGATCGCCGACGGCGAGTACGACCACGTCGCCGAGCAGGCCTTCTTCATGTGTGGTGGCCTCGACGACGTCGAGCGCCAGTGGGCGGAGATCCAGAAGAACCTCTGATCTGGATGGATCGATTCACCCGACGACGGGGAGGTGCCCTCTGGGCCCTCCCCGTTCGTCGTCTGTGAGTGCCGGGCCTCGCGGTGGCCGTCGTGGCCGGCGCGTTCGTCCGCGCCCGCCACGGGGTGGACCTCACCGACAGCTCGCACGTCGTGGAGCCGGCGCTCCGCCTCACCCAGGGTGACGTCCCGTTCCGGGACGAGATGAACGTCCAGGCGCTGCCGGCGGCATGCAACCAGCAGGTCGCGTCGTACAACACGACCGCGGCGCCGATGTACCTCCTCGCCGTGTGCTGCCGGCCAGGCGCTACTGTCCGCCGCGTCCGCTACGACGACCCGCGCCGAGTGTGACGAGAACCGCAGCCCGTGGACGCCCTCGGCGTCGCCCGCGGGGCATGCGGGTACGACGAACGGTGTTGACAGAGATGAAACCGTCAGCGCCGACGAGCCCAGCACCTCGCACCAGGACACAGCTCAAGGACAAGGAGAATCGTGAGCACGCCCACCCAGCAGGCCCCGCGCCACCGGGTCGTGGTCATCGGATCGGGTTTCGGCGGACTGTTCAGCACGCAGAAGCTGAAGCGCGCCGACGTCGACGTGACCCTCATCGCCCGCACGACGCACCACCTCTTCCAGCCGTTGCTCTACCAGGTGGCCACCGGCATCCTCTCCGAGGGCGAGATCGCCCCGTCGACGCGCGAGGTGCTGCACCGCCAGGACAACGCCAAGGTACTGCTCGGTGAGGTCGAGACGATCGACCTCGAGGCGCGCACCGTGACCCACACCGCGGTCGGCCGCGAGACGGTCACGCCCTACGACTCGCTCATCGTCGCCGCGGGCGCCGGCCAGTCGTGGTTCGGCAACGACCAGTTCGCCCGGCACGCCCCCGGCATGAAGTCGATCGACGACGCCCTCGAGCTGCGCGGTCGCATCTTCGGCTCGTTCGAGCTCGCCGAGCTCGCGACGACGCAGGCCGAGGTCGACCGCCTCATGACGTTCGTCGTGGTCGGCGCAGGCCCGACCGGTGTCGAGATGGCGGGCCAGATCTCCGAGCTCGCGCGACGCACCCTCAAGCGCGACTTCCGCCGGATCGACCCGACGAAGGCCAGGGTCGTCCTGCTCGACGCGGCTCCCGCCGTGCTCGGCTCGTTCGGCGAGAAACTGGGCGACCGCGCCGTCAAGCGCCTGACCGAGATGGGCGTCGAGGTCCGCCTCGGTGCCAAGGTCGTCGACGTCGACGCGACGGGCATCGAGGTCGAGCACGGCGACGGCAGCCGCGAGCGCATCGAGTCGGTGTGCAAGGTGTGGGCCGCGGGCGTCAGCGCCTCGCCTCTCGGTCGCCAGCTCGCCGACCAGTCGGGCGCTCAGCTCGACCGGGCCGGCCGCGTCGAGGTCCGCGACGACCTGACGCTCCCGGGCCACCCCGAGGTCTTCGTCGTCGGCGACATGATGGCGCTCGACGGGCTGCCGGGTGTCGCCCAGGTCGCCATCCAGGGCGGCCGCTACGCCGCGGAGCAGATCGAGCGACGCCTCGACGGCAAGGAGCCCAAGGGGCCGTTCGAGTACTTCGACAAGGGCTCGATGGCCACGATCTCGCGCTTCTCCGCCGTCGCGTCGGTCGGCAAGGCGCAGTTCAGCGGGTTCTTCGCCTGGATCCTCTGGCTCGCCGTGCACCTCGTCTACATCATCGGCTTCAAGCACCGGATCACCACGCTGCTGCACTGGGCCGTCACCTTCATCGGCCGTGGCCGGTCCGAGCGGGTCGTCACCGAGCAGCAGGTGTTCGCCCGGCAGGCGATCGCCGACCTCGGTGAGGAGTTCAGTCCCGAGCTGCCGCGCGTCGCGACGGACCGCGGGCACGACGAGTCCTGACCGGTCCGGGTGTGACCCGGACCCACGACCGGGCCGGCTCCTCGAGGGGAGCCGGCCCGGCGGCATACGTGGTCGGTTGCGTGCACCGTCCTGCGGTCAGGGACGCGTCAGGGGACGAGACGCTCCACGGCTGCGCCGAGGCGGGGGAGGGCGGCGACGACATGGGCCTTCGCCTTGCCGCGCAGCGAGCCGTAGACCTTGGCGGCCGAGCCGTGCGAGGTGTTGGCGGCCTTCGCGTCGGTCACCGCGAGCAGGGCGTCGGCCGCGGCGTCGGGCTGGGCCGCGAGGTGGGCCCCGAACGACGTGTCACCCTTGGTGGCCCAGAACGGGTCGAGGGCGCTCGCGAACTGGGGGAGCAGACGGTCGGTGGCGCTCGTGACGAAGTTGCCACCGAGCTTCTTCGCGGCGGCGTAGCCGGCCTTGACGGCGGCTCCGCCCAGTCCGGACTTGTCGGCGACCTCGGCGTCGATGACGTCGGTCAGGGTCTCCACCGCCACGGGGCGGCGGGTCGGCTCGAGAAGGGCGTCGGACACGGTTGTGCTCATGGATGGGACTCCTGTGGAGGATGGGGAATCGGCGCGAGCGGCCTGCGCCACCTCGCGTACGGAGCATCCTCGCAGAGGCACTAAACTGCAGAGCACACCCCCACGATCCGGAGGAAACGTGAGTTCGCTCAAGGTTGAGATGGTTGCCGCCGACCGGAAGGTCTGGGAGGGCGAGGCCAAGTTCGTACGCGCCCGGTCCATCTCGGGCGAGCTGGGCATCCTGCCCGGCCACACCCCGTTGCTCGGTGTCCTCGTCGAGGGTGAGGTCTCCATCGAGTCCCTCGAGGGCGAGCGTCGCACCGTGACGGTCGACGGCGGGTTCCTCTCGGTCGACTCGGACGTCGTCACCATCGTCGCCGAGCACGTCGACGCCTCGTCGCTGCAGACGAGCTGAGGTCGCGCGTGCCGTCCGTTCTCGTCTCGACCGAGATCGTGATCGGCACGCTCCTGGTGGTTGCGGTGGCCGTCCTCGCGACGACGTACCTGCGCCGGCGCTACATCGCCAAGGGCTTGCCCCTGACCCTCTGCGGCATGCGCCGCACGGAGTCCGACCGCTGGCGCCTGGGTCTGATCCGGTTCGGTGACAACGCCCTCGAGTGGTATGCCCTCGGGGGCGTCTCCGTGCGCCCCAAGCACCGCTGGCTGCGCCAGCGCCTGCTACTCGACGCTCCCGAGCCGCTGAGCGGCGGCGACTCGATCCCGCTGCTGCCCGACGCGAGCCGGGTGCCGTGCGGCGACGGCGACAGCGACTTCGAGCTGGCCCTCCAGGGGCCCGCTTACACCGCGCTGCGCTCGTGGCAGGAAGCCGCGCCCCCCGGCTACAACGTCAACGTCGCCTGACAGCCCGCTCCGGCAGCACGAGACTGCGCCGTGGCGCACGTGCGCGCCGAGACAGGCCGCCGGACGTGTGGAAGCGCGCCATGGCGCACTTCGGTCCGCGGCGGGCCCGGAATGCCGGTCGGGACCGCGCCAAGGCGCACCTGACGTGACCGCGCCTAGGCCGTAGGCCGTATGCCGTATGCCGTGTGGCGGCTCAGTGCTTCTTCGTGCGCTCGGGCTTCTCGACGCGGCCGCCACCGGGCTGCCACAGCACGTCGCCGCCGATCGGCTTGTTGGCGATCCGGGCGAGGATGAAGAGCAGGTCCGAGAGGCGGTTGAGGTACTTCGCCGTGAGGACGTTGACGCCGCCGACGCCCCTCGCGTCCGTGCCCTCGGGGGCCGGCTCGGTGCCGTGCTGGTCGGCGGCCGCCCACGCCGAGCGCTCGGCGCGACGCACGATGGTCGTCGCGAGGTGCAGGTGCGCCGACCCGGCCGTGCCTCCGGGGAGGATGAACGACCGGAGCTTCTCGACCTGCTCGAGGTAGTGGTCGCAGTCGGCCTCGAGGTCGTCGATCCAGGGCTGCTCGACGCGCAGGGGCGGGTAGTCGTAGGCGTGCCGTAGCGGCGTCGACAGGTCGGCGCCGACGTCGAAGAGCTCGTTCTGCACCCGCTGGAGGGTGGCCTTGACCTCGTCGGGCAGGTCGCCGCACGCGACAGCGATGCCGATGGCGGCGTTGGCCTCGTTGGAGTCGGCGTAGGCATGCAGCCGGGCGTCGTTCTTGCTGACCCGCGAGAAGTCGCCGAGGCTCGTCGTGCCGTCGTCGCCGGTGCGCGTGTAGATCCGCGTCAGGTTGACCATGGGGCCACTCTCTCACCCGTCGTGGAGGCGCCGTCGGTCGGTCGGTGCCCCGATAGGGTTCGGCGGGTGAGAGAGCGATTCCGTGTCGTCGGTGGTGCCCACCTCGTGGGCGAGGTCGCCGTCGTCGGCGCCAAGAACAGCGCCCTGAAGCTGATGGCCGTGGCCCTGCTGGCCGTGGGCCGCACGACGCTGACGAATGTGCCGGCGATCGCCGACGTGACGATCATGGCCGAGCTGCTGCGCCGGCTCGGGGTTGGTGTCGACTACGACCCGGCCGCGGGAGTGGTCGTCCTCGACGTGCCCGAGCGCATCGGTCACCGGGCCGACTACGAGCTCGTCCGGGCGCTGCGCGCCTCCATCTCGGTGCTCGGCCCGCTCGTGGCCCGCGTCGGCGAGGCCGACGTGGCCGTCCCGGGTGGCGACGCGATCGGCTCGCGCGGCCTCGACCTGCATGCGGCCGGCCTCGAGGCCCTCGGCGCCGAGGTGCACGTGACGCACGGCTACCTCGTGGCCACGGCGCCGGCCGGCCTGCGCGGCGCCGACATCCGGCTCGACTTCCCGAGCGTCGGGGCCACCGAGAACATCCTCACGGCGGCTGTCCTGGCCAGCGGCACGACGACGATCGACAACGTCGCGAAGGAGCCGGAGATCATCGACATCGCCGAGATGCTCGTGTCGATGGGCGCCAAGCTCGAGGGCGCCGGCACGTCTCGCATCACCGTCCACGGCGTCGAGGCCCTCGTCCCGACCGAGCACGCCGTCGTCTCCGACCGCATCGCGGCCGGCACGTGGGCCTTCGCCGCCGCCACGACGCGTGGCGACATCGAGGTCGTCGGTGGAGTCGCCGAGCACCTCAGGGCGCCGCTGGGCGCCCTCGAGGAGGCGGGGTGCCACGTCGAGGTCACGCCTCGCGGGTTCAGGGTGTCGGCCGTCGACCGGCGCCCGCGCGCCTTCGACGTCGCGACGCTGCCCTACCCGGGCTTCCCGACCGACCTCCAGCCCTTCGCACTGTCCTACAACGCCGTGGCGGACGGCTCTGCCATGGTCACGGAGAACCTCTTCGAGGCCCGTTTCCGCACGGTCCAGGAGCTGGCCCGTCTCGGCGCCGACGCGCAGATCGACGGGCACCACGTCATGACCCACGGCGTCCCGATGCTGTCCGGTGCCCCCGTCGAGAGCAGCGACATCCGCTCCGGCGCCGCCCTCGTCATCGCCGGCCTCGTGGCCGAGGGGGACACGCTCGTCAGCGGTGTGCACCACATCGACCGCGGCTACCCGCGCTTCGAGCAGGCGCTCCGCGCCCTCGGCGCCGACGTGACGCGCGAGCCCGATGACGAGCCCCCGTTCGCGTAGGCGAAACCCGCAGACCCGCCGGGCCATTCCGCGGCTGAGGCGGCGGATCGTCCCTTTTGTCAGGAGCGCTCAGTCCCGGCACGGAGGCCGGC
The DNA here is from genome assembly GCF_052115065.1 of Terrabacter sp. 2TAF16. Lineage (NCBI taxonomy): Bacteria > Bacillati > Actinomycetota > Actinomycetes > Micrococcales > Intrasporangiaceae > Terrabacter > Terrabacter sp. 2TAF16. Next base: position 133,569 of record NZ_JBFRFZ010000006.1, on the reverse strand, counting down.
GGAGTTCTTCGCTCGATGTTCGTATTTTCTTGACCACTTCTTGACTCCTAGGGGCAACGTTTTGGCTGGCTGAGGCGTCATCATGGTGACGGCACAGCGTTGAGAGGGGTCTACATGACGCTGAACACCCACCGCAGGGGTCCGGTCAGAGTGCTCGACGCACCCGACGGCCACGATGTCATCATCGAGGGGCGTCTCGACGTCCACACGGTGCCCGACATCCGCGACGCGATCCACGCGGTCATCAACCAGGGTCCTGGCGAGCTGCGCCTGCACCTCGGCGGCGCCGAGATCGGCGACGCGACGGGCCTCGGTGTCATCGTCCACCTCCACCGGCGCGCCACCCGCGCCGAGCGCCGGCTGCTGCTCGTCGACGCGAGCGACCGCACGACGCGCCTGCTGCGCGGGTGTCGGCTCGAGCGCATCCTCGCCCCGCGGCATCCGGCACCGGCAAGCCTGACTGTGGCGCCTCTCACCGCCTGAGCGCCTCCCCACCGCTGCACCCCGCCGCTACCGTCGAGCCATGTCTTCGACGGAGAGCACGCCGCATCCGGCCGCCCGGGTGACGCCCGACCGACCGTGGGTCATGCGCACGTATGCCGGCCACTCGAGTGCCGCTGCGAGCAACGCGCTCTACCGCCGTAACCTCTCCAAGGGGCAGACCGGCCTCTCCGTCGCCTTCGACCTGCCGACCCAGACGGGCTACGACCCCGACCACGTCCTCGCCCGCGGCGAGGTGGGCAAGGTCGGGGTCCCGATCAGCCACATCGGTGACATGGCAGCGCTCTTCGACGCGATCCCGCTGCGTGAGATGAACACGTCGATGACGATCAACGCGACGGCGATGTGGATGCTCGCGCTCTACCAGGTCGCCGCCGAGCGCCAGGCCGAGGCCGCCGGCGAGGACCCGGCCGCCTGGGTGCACGAGCTCGCCGGAACGACCCAGAACGACATCATCAAGGAGTACCTCTCGCGCGGGACCTACGTCTTCCCGCCCGCGCCGTCGCTGCGGCTCATCACCGACATGGTCACCTACACGGTGCGCGAGATCCCGAAGTGGAACCCCATCAACATCTGCAGCTACCACCTGCAGGAGGCCGGGGCGACCCCCGTGCAGGAGATCGCCTACGCCATGTCGACGGCGGTCGCCGTGCTCGACGCCGTGCGCGACTCGGGGCAGGTGCCGCCCGAGGAGTTCGCCAGTGTCGTCGCCCGGATCTCCTTCTTCGTCAACGCCGGCGTGCGGTTCGTCGAGGAGATGTGCAAGATGCGCGCCTTCGTGCAGCTGTGGGACGAGCTGACCCGGGAGCGCTACGGCGTGACCGACGCGAAGGCCCGCCGCTTCCGCTACGGCGTCCAGGTCAACAGCCTGGGCCTCACCGAGGCCCAGCCCGAGAACAACGTCCAGCGCATCGTCCTCGAGATGCTCGCCGTGACGCTCTCCAAGGACGCCAGGGCCCGCGCCATCCAGCTGCCGGCGTGGAACGAGGCGCTCGGTCTGCCGCGCCCGTGGGACCAGCAGTGGAGCCTGCGCATGCAGCAGGTGCTCGCCTACGAGTCCGACCTGCTCGAGCACGACGACCTCTTCACCGGGTCGGTCGTCGTCGAGGCCAAGGTCGCCGAGCTCGTGGCCGGGGCGAAGGCAGAGATGGCTCGGGTCGAGGAGATGGGCGGCGCCGTCGCCGCCGTCGAGTCCGGCTACATGAAGTCCGCGCTCGTCGCCTCCCACGCCGAGCGTCGACGCCGCATCGAGACGGGCGAGGCCGTCATCGTCGGGCTCAACCGTTTCGAGACCACCGAGCCCAACCCGCTCACGGCCGACCTCGACACCGCGATCCAGACCGTCGACGCCGACGTCGAGCACCACGCCTCCGAGGCCGTACGCGCGTGGCGCGAGACGCGTGACGCCGACCCCGAGCGCCGGGCGCGCGCCGCGGCGGCTCTCGAGCGCCTGCGCGCCGACGCGGCGACCGACGTCAACCTCATGGCGGCCTCGCTCGAGTGCGCCCGGGCGGAGCTGACGACGGGGGAGTGGGCCGCCGCCCTGCGCGAGCAGTTCGGCGAGTACCGCGCACCCACCGGGGTCTCCGGCTCGGTGGGCGTCGGCTCGAGCGAGCCCGGTGACGCCCTGTCGCACGTCCGCAGGCTCGTCGCGCGCACCGGCGAGGAGCTCGGTGAGAAGCTGCGCATCCTCGTCGGCAAGCCCGGCCTCGACGGCCACAGCAACGGCGCCGAGCAGGTGGCCGTGCGGGCCCGGGACGCGGGGTTCGAGGTCGTCTACCAAGGCATCCGGCTGACGCCCGAGCAGATCGTCGCGGCCGCCGTCGCCGAGGACGTCCACCTCGTCGGGCTCTCGATCCTCAGCGGCTCGCACATGGAGCTCGTGCCCGAGGTCCTGCGGGGCCTGCGCGAGGCGGGTGCCGGCGACGTGCCGGTCATCGTCGGAGGCATCATCCCCGAGTCCGACGCCGCCGCACTGCGGGCCGCCGGCGTCGCCATGGTCTTCACGCCGAAGGACTTCGGCCTCAACGACATCATGGGCGAGATGGTGGGTGTGATCCGCGCCGCACGGGGTCTTGCGCCCCTCGAGTCCGCGCCCGTCTGAGCAGGCGTAGCGTCGCAGGTATGAGCGACCTGCAGTGCGCCGCGCGCGTCATCGTCGTCAACCCTCCGGCGCTCTCCGACGTCGCGTGGCTGGCGTCCGCGATCCACCTCGAGAAGGTCCAGGCGGTGTATGCCGCCGACGACGTCCCCGACACCGGCCCGGTCGAGTCGCTGGCCGACGACCTCGGCGTGCCCTCGCACCTCGGGCACGGCGACCTCCACGACGGCTCATCGGGCCTCGAGGAGCTCGTCGACCGGCACCGCGGCGAGACCGTCGTCGTCGTGCGCGGAGGGGAGGCACCCGACCCGGTCCTGCTGCTCGTCGACGCCGACGGAGTCACCGCCCAGCCGATCGAGGGCTTGTCCTGATGGCGTCGGCGGCGACCGCCGGGACCGTGGTCGCCGAGCTCGAGGCCGAGGCCTCGCCGGAGGCACTCGCATCGGTGCGCAAGCGCCTCGCCCCCGACGAGGAGGCGCTCGGCGTGCGGATGGGCACGCTCTTCGCCATCGCCAAGCGACACACGCGGCTCCCGCTCAGCGAGGTGCAGCAGCTGCTCGCCCACCCGGCCTACGAGCCGCGGCTCGCTGCCCTCTGCATCCTCGACTTCAAGGCACGGCGCAAACGGATCGACGGTCACGGGCGCGGCACCCTCGCCCGGACCTACCTCGGCCACCACGACCGGATCACGACGTGGGACATGGTCGACCGGGCCGCGCCGCGCGTCATCGGCCTGTGGCTCATCGGTCGTGACAAGCAGATCCTGCGTGACCTCGCGCTCTCGCCCGAGCCGCTGCGCCGGCGCACCGCCATGACGGCGCCGCTCGGCTTCCTCGACACCGACGACGTGGAGATCGGCTGGGAGCTCGCCGCCCAGCTCGCGACCGACCGGGATCCGTTGGTGCACAAGCCCGTCGGGATCTTCGCCAAGCACGCCGGTGAGCGTGACCGCGACCGGTTGGTGGCCTTCCTCGAGGAGCACGTCGAGGGGATGCCACGCCCAGCCGTCCGGCTCGCCGTCGAGAAGCTGCCGCCGGACCTTCGCTCGCGCTGGGTGTGACGCGCCGGTGCGCCGGTGCGCCGGTGCGCCGGGGCGGCCACACGGCATACGCCCTCGGTGGGTCAGAAGAGGCGGGACTCCGCGTCGTCGATGCCCTTGAGTGCGTCGTAGTCGAGCACGACGCAGCGGATGCCGCGGTCCTCGGCGAGCGTGCGCGCCTGTGGTTTGATCTGCTGGGCGGCGAACACCCCGGTGACGGGCGCGAGGTGCGGGTCGCGGTTCATCAGCTCGAGGTAGCGGGTCAGCTGCTCGACGCCGTCGATCTCGCCGCGGCGCTTGATCTCCACGGCGACGCTCGTGCCGGCCGAGTCCTTCGCGAGGATGTCGACCGGACCGATGGCCGTCATGTACTCGCGGCGCACGAGCGACCACCCGTGGCCGAGGGTGTGGATGTGCTCGGCGAGCAGCTTCTGCAGGTGCGCCTCGACGCCGTCCTTGACGAGGCCGGGGTCGACGCCGAGCTCGTGGTCCGAGTCGTGGAGGACCTCGTGGAGCAGGACGGTGAGGCGGTCCTCGCTCTTGGCGTGCTGGACCCGCCACACTGCGACGACACCGTCGACGGCCTGGACCTCGTCGGGCTCGACCTCGGCCATCGTGCAGGGCGGCGACATCCAGTTGAGCGGCTTGTAGGAGCCGCCGTCGCTGTGGACGAGCACCGACCCGTCGGCCTTGACGACGAGCAGGCGGGTCGCGAGCGGGAGGTGGGCCGTGAGGCGACCGTCGTAGTCGACGCTGCACCGGGCTATGACGAGACGCACCGGTCCACCCTAGAGGAGGGTGCGTGGGCAGCGTCACGCCCCGGGCGGGTGTGGGCGGCGCACACCCTCTGCGAGACTTTCGCCCATGGCTCGTGAGTTCACCAAGGTTGGCGTCATCGGACTCGGCACCATGGGTGCCGGCATCGTCGAGGTCTTCGCACGCAACGGCATCGACGTCGTCGCGGTGGAGGTCACGGACGAGGCGGTCGAGAAGGGCAAGGGCGTCCTGCAGCACTCGACCGACCGGGCCGTCTCCCGGGGCAAGCTCGCGGCCGAGGACCAGGCCGCGCTGCACGCCCGGGTCCTCTTCACGAGCGACATGGCCGACCTCAAGGAGTGCCAGCTCGTCGTCGAGGCCGTGCCCGAGCACCTCGACCTCAAGAAGGACATCTTCGCCAAGCTCGACGCCATCGTCTCCGACGACGCGATCCTCGCGACGAACACGAGCTCGCTGCCCGTCACCGAGATCGCCGTCGCGACGATCAACCCCAAGCGCGTCGTCGGCATGCACTTCTTCAACCCGGCCCCCGTGCTCCAGTTCGTGGAGGTCATCAAGACCGTCATCACGAGCGACGAGATCTTCGAGGACGTCAAGGCGCTCGCCGAGCGGCTCGGCAAGAAGCCCGTCATCGTCGGCGACAAGGCCGGCTTCATCGCCAACGCGCTGCTCTTCGGCTACCTCAACCACGCCGTCGCGATGTACGAGAGCAAGTACGCCACCCGCGAGGACATCGACGCCGCGATGAAGCTCGGCTGCGGCTACCCCATGGGCCCGCTCGCCCTCATGGACCTCATCGGCCTCGACACCGCCTACGAGATCCTCGACACGATGTACAAGCAGGGCCGTGACCGCCTGCACGCGCCGAGCCCGATCATCAAGCAGATGGTCAGCGCCGGGCTCAAGGGTCGCAAGAGCGGCCGCGGCTTCTACACGTATGCCGCACCGGGCAGCTCGGCGGTCGTCGACGACGCGTTGACGCCCACCGCCGCGGAGGACTCGACGTCCGGCACGCGCCCGATCCGGACGGTCGGCGTCGTCGGCTCCGGCACGATGGCCACGGGGATGGTCGAGGTCTTCGCCAAGGCCGGTCTCGACGTGACCTTCGTGGCCCGCAGCGACGCCAAGGTCGAGGCCGTCCGGGCGGCGCTCGCCAAGAGCCTCGAGAAGGCCGTCCAGCGCGGCAAGGCCACCGAGGAGGACCGCGACGCGGCGCTGGCCCACGTGCGGGGCACGACCCGCCTCGAGGACCTCGCGCAGGTCGACCTCGTCGTCGAGGCCGTCGTCGAGGACCTCACCGTCAAGCGCGCGCTCTTCGAGAACCTCGACGAGATCTGCCGCCCCGGCGCGATCCTCGCGACGACGACGAGCTCACTGCCCGTCGTCGAGTGCGCGGCCGCCACGAAGCGTCCCCAGGACGTCATCGGCATGCACTTCTTCAACCCGGCCCAGGTCATGAAGCTCGTCGAGGTCGTGCACACGGTCTCGACCGCCGACGACGTCGTCGCCTCGGTGCAGGCGCTCTGCACGACGGTCGGCAAGCACGCCGTGACGTGCGGCGACCGCGCCGGCTTCATCGTCAACGCCCTGCTCTTCCCCTACCTCAACGACGCCGTGAAGATGCTCGAGGCCAACTACTCGACGGCCGACGACATCGACACGGCCATGAAGACCGGCTGCGGGTTGCCGATGGGTCCGTTCGAGCTGCTCGACGTCGTCGGCCTCGACGTGTCGCTCGCCATCGAGCGCGAGCTCTATCTCGAGTTCCGTGAGCGCGGCTACGCACCGGCGCCGCTGCTCGAGCACCTCGTCACGGCCGGCTACCTCGGACGCAAGACGGGGCGTGGCTTCCGCACCTACGCCTGACACCTACGCTGGAGTCATGCCCTCGCGTCGACGTCCCAGCAAGCACGCGCGCGAGCACGTGCCGCTCGACGTGACGCGGATCCAGGGCGGCTCCACGCGTGAGGAGTCGTATGCCGGCACGCGCTGGACCGTGCGCTCGGTGAGCGGCGCGTCCGCCACCCGTGACTACCTGTGTCCGGGCTGCCAGCAGGACATCCCCCCGGGCCTCCCGCACGTCGTCGTGTGGCCGGCCGAGGGCGTGGGCGGGCTCGGGGACCGGCGGCACTGGCACACCGGCTGCTGGCAGAAGCGCGACGCCCGTCCGAGCGGCAACTCCTACCGCTGACGACTCGTCCTGTCGATGTATTCAGCCGGTCACCCGTGACCGGCTGGACACATCGAACCGCGGAGGGCGTCGGGGCGTGAGGGCCTCAGGCGTCGAGGACGGGGGCGAGCTCGCGGGCCACGAGCCGCAGGGGAGCGGTGTCGCGCTGCGCCCGGGCGAGCACGATGGCTCCCTCGAGGGCGCAGAGCATGAGGGTCGAGAGGGCCTGCGCCCGTCGGGGCGTCCGGCCCATCGAGACGAGGGCGTCGGTGATCGGGCGCTGCCACGTCCGCAGGGCCGAGTTGGCCGCCATCCGCACGGCCTCGTTGGTGTCCGCGCAGTCGATGACCGCGGCGGCGACCGGGCAGCCTCGTTCGAAGTCACGGGACGCGAGGTCGGTCGCCCAGTCGTCGACGACCGATGCGAAGAGCCGCGCGGGGGTCGGCCGTCTCATCCCGGCGAGGTGCTCGTCGACCCGTTCGGCGGCCCAGGTGCCGGCCCACTCGAGGGCCTCGCCGACGAGCTGGTCCTTACCTCCGGGAAAGTAGTGCTGGAGGGAGCCGCGCGGCGCGCCGGCGGCGACCACGACCTCTCGCAGCCCCGTGCCGGTGACGCCGGCCCGCCGCAGGTGTTGGGCGGTCTCGTAGACGATGCGCTCGCGCGGTCCGTGCGTGCTGGCTGACATGGTGCCTTCCGGTGCTCGACGTGGGTCTCGACTATGACACCTGTCATGACCGGACCGCTACTATGACAGTTGTCATATGGTGCGGAAGAGTCGGAGGCGGCAATGGAGACGCGAGTCGGGTTCATCGGTCTCGGCATCATGGGACGACCCATGGCCGCCAACCTGCGGCGCGCGGGTGTTCCTCTCTCCGTGTGGAACCGGTCTCCGGGTGGGGTCGCTGCGCTCGAGGCTCTCGGAGCCGTCGCGCGTCCCTCGCCGGCGGCCGTCTTCGAGGCGAGCGACGTCGTCCTGCTCATGCTGGCCCACGACGCAGCGGTCGACGAGGTCCTGCAGCGGGGGAGCGCTGCGTTCACGCGGATGGTGTCGGGGCGCACGCTCGTGCACCTCGGCACGACGTCGCCCGGCTTCTCTGCCGGGCTGGCCCGGGACGTCGAGGGGGCCGGCGGCGACTACGCCGAGGCACCCGTCTCGGGGTCGCGCATCCCGGCGGAGCGGGCGGAGCTCGTGGCCCTCGTGGGCGGGCGACCGGACGTCGTCGACCGCGTCGCACCGCTGCTCGCCCCGATGTGCCGCGAGGTCGTCCGGTGCGGCGAGGTCCCCGCGGGGACGGGCACCAAGCTCGCCGTCAACCTCTACCTCTGCACGATGGTCGCCGGGCTGGCGGAGGCCTTCCACCTCGCCGACCGTCTCGACCTCGACCTCGAGGTCTTCCGGCGTGCCCTCGACTCCGGTCCGATGGCGAGCGCGGTGTCGGCCGTCAAGCTCGCCAAGCTCGTGGCCCGTGACTTCGAGGCCCAGGCGGCGGTGCGCGACGTCCACACCAACACCCGGCTCATCGCCGAGGCGGCCCGGGCGGTCGGGGCGCACAGCCCGGTGCTCGAAGCGACCCGTGAGCTCTTCCGCGAGACCGAGGCCGCCGGGCTGGGGACGCTCGACATCGCGGCCGTCGTGACGGCGCTGGAGCGGTGGGACGCCGGCCGCCCGGGGTAGGGAGCGCCTCGTCGGGTCCCGGCACACGGCATACGCCATCGGGGGGCGTCGGCGGCTAGTGCCGGCGCTGGCGGGGGACGAGGACCTCCTCGTAGAGCAGCAGAGCCCCTGCGGCGAAGGGGATCGCGAGCAGCGCGCCGAGGATGCCGAGCAGGGCTCCACCGGCGAGTGCGGCGACGACCGTCACGGCGCCGGGAACCGCGACGGTGCGCTGCATGATGCGCGGCATGACGGCGTAGTTCTCGATCTGCTGGTAGACGATGAAGTAGATGATGACGATGAGCGCCTTCTTGGGCTCGTCGAAGAAGGCGACGACGGCGACGACGGTCGCCCCGAGGGTCGCGCCGATCATCGGGATGAGCCCGAGGAAGCCGACGAGCACCGCCAGCACGGCCGCGAACTGGAGCCCGATGAGGCTCATCATGATCCAGGCGAAGAACGCGTTGATCGCGGCCACCGCGACCTGGCCGATGGCGTACGACCCGACCCGGCGCATCACCTCCTCGGCGAGCGAGACCGTGCGCGGGCGCCGGCTGGCGGGGACGAGGGCGTAGGCCGCCTGCTTGACCGCGGGGAGGGAGGCGAGGAAGTAGAGGGTGAGGACGAGGACGGTCAACCCGCTGAAGACGCCGGTCGCGATGACCTTGCCCGCGTCGAGGACGCCGCCGAAGACGCCGGCCCACAGGTTGCCGTCGGCGACGCGCTTGTTGACCTCCTCCTGGATGCGCTGGACGAGCTGGTAGCGGTGGTCGACGTCCTGCACCCACGGGTTCGCCAAGAGGTTGTCGAAGAGCCGTGGGGCGTTCGTGGCGAGCTCGCCGCCCTGGTCGGCCACGGGCGGGATGACGACCCAGCCGACGAGCGCGAAGACGGCGAGCACGCCGAGGAAGACGATGGTGACGGCCCACCCCCGGCGCAGGTTGCGCCGGGTCAGCGCCTCGACGAGCGGGTTGAGCGAGAGCGTCAGGAAGAACGAGATGACGAGCAGCGTGATGACGGTGCCGAGCCGGCCGACCGCCTGCACGACGGCATACGCCGTGAGCACGCCGACGGCGCCCACGAAGCCGATGTAGAAGGGCGACTGCCGATTGAACGGGGTGCCGCTCTGACCGAAGTCGCGACGGCTGCCCTTGCCCCGCTTGCCGCCGCCGACCCCGGGCGGAGCCGGTTCGGTAGCGCCGGTCCCGTGGGGCCCGGCGGTGGCGCCGGGGGCGTCGGTCGCGGCGCGGGGTGGCGTGCTTCCGGCGGGCGTGCTGGCGTCGGACGACCCTTCCCCGAGCGGGAGCGTGGTCGTGAGGAGGTCGGGCTCGGGCGGCGCGTCGGGCGCCGCCGGGGGCTCGCCGTACGCGGCTCGCGAGGCGCGCTCGTCGAAGCCGAGGTCGCGGGCCCGGAACTCGTCCATCCGCGCGCGCTGGGCGCGGCGGTACGCCGTCCACCGTCCCCACATGCTCACGTCCGCGAGCCTACGTCAGGCACTCCCCACAGGGCCGGGTCGCCCGTGGCGTGTCAGTGCGGGGGACGCCCTGCCGGGCGCCGCGCCGCGCGCCGCCCCGCGCGCGACCGTGTCCCGGGCGGGAGGACATGCGGGTACGGGACAGGTGAACGAGAACACGGCGACGTCCCCGGCGGGGTCGCTCGCACACCGACCAGCTCGAGGAGCACCCATGCCCAGCGTGACCCGCAGCTTCACCGTCCATCCCGCGCCCGCGGTCGTCATCGACTACCTCAAGGACTTCGCGAACGCCGAGGAGTGGGATCCCGGCACCGAGTCGTGCACTCGCGTCGGCGACGGCCCGGTCGTGGTCGGTGCGCGGTGGCACAACGTCTCGAAGATCGCCGGCGTCACGACCGAGCTCGACTACGAGCTGACCGAGCTCACCGACACCCGGGTCGTCCTCGTCGGGCGCAACGACAGCGCGACGTCGACCGACACGATCACCGTCCTGCCCTCGGGTGAGGGCAGTGAGATCACCTACCACGCCGACCTCGACATGCACGGGCTCGCCAACCTCGCCGCGCCCGCGATGAAGCTCGTCTTCGAGAAGCTCGCGAACGACACCGAGGAGCAGCTGACCCGGGTGCTCGAGTCCCGTTGACGCAACCGACGAGGGCCGACCCACCGTGACGGTGGGCCGGCCCTCGTGCGACGGCTGCAGGACGGCTACTGGTCGGCGAAGCGGTTGATCGCCGACTCGAAACCCGCGCGCTTCTCGGGGTCGGTGACGCCGAGGCCCGGCTCGGGGGAGAGCGTCAGCACGCCGACCTTGCCCTGGTGGGCGTTGCGGTGGACGTCGAGCGCCGCCTGCCCCACCTCGTCGAGCGTGTACGTCTTGCTCAGCGTCGGGTGGATGAGCCCACGGTTGACGAGCTCGTTGGCCTCCCACGCCTCGCGGTAGTTGGCGAAGTGCGAGCTGACGATGCGCTTGAGGTTCATCCAGAGGTAGCGGTTGTCGTACTCGTGCATGTAGCCCGACGTCGACGCACAGGTGACGATGGTCCCGCCCTTGCGTGCCACATAGACGCTCGCGCCGAACGTCTCGCGGCCGGGGTGCTCGAAGACGATGTCGACGTCGTAGCCACCGGTCAGCTCGCGGATCTTCTTGCCGAGCCGCTGCCACTCGCGCGGGTTCTGCTCGGTGCCCTCGTCGTTCCAGAAGCGGTAGTCCTCGGCGTTGCGGTCGATGATGAGCTCGGCGCCCATGGCGCGGCAGATCTCGGCCTTCTCGGGCGAGGAGACGACGCAGATCGGGGTCGCGCCGCCGGCGAGGGCCATCTGCGTGGCGTAGGAGCCGAGGCCGCCGGACGCGCCCCAGATGAGCACGCGGTCGCCGAGCTTCATCGCGGCGCCGTTCTTGGAGATGAGCTGGCGGTAGGCGGTGCTGTTGACGAGGCCCGGGGAGGCGGCCTCCTCCCACGTCAGGTGGCCGGGCTTGGGCATCAGCTGGTTGGCCTTGACGATCGCGAGCTCGGCGAGTCCGCCGAAGTTCGTCTCGAAGCCCCAGATCCGCTGCTGCGGGTCGAGCATCGTGTCGTTGTGGCCCTCGGCGTCCTCGAGCTCGACCGAGAGGCAGTGCGCGACGACCTCGGTGCCGGGCTTCCACTTCGTCACGCCGGGGCCGGTGCGCAGGATGACGCCGGCGAGGTCGGACCCGACGACGTGGTAGGGCAGGTCGTGGCGCTTGGAGAACTCCGACATGCGGCCGTAGCGCTCGAGGAAGCCGAAGGTCGAGACGGGCTCGAAGATCGAGGTCCACACGGTGTTGTAGTTGATCGCACTGGCCATGACGGCGACGAGCGCCTCGCCCGGCGCCAGCTCCGGCACGGGTACCTCGTCGATGTGCAGCGACTTGCGCGGGTCCTTGTCGCGCGTGGCGAGCCCCTCGAACATGCCGACCTCGTCCTTGTGGACGGTCGCCCCGCGGTACGTGGCGGGGATCTCGATGTTCGCGTAGGTCTCCTGGGTGCGGTCGCCGGAGAGGATGGCGTCGCGGATGGCCTGCATTGAAGGTCCTTACGTCGCAGCGTCATTGGTGGGTCGAGACAGAGTCGAACCAGTGCGGTGTGTCCCCGAACGTAGCGAGACGTGACCCGCGGGTAGCCGCTTCTGAGACGGCCACCACAGGTGACCTGGGTCACGGGATAGCGTCAACGCGTGCGACGGACGACGGCGGGTCTCGGCTGCTGGCTCGTCCAGCCGGTCTACCTGCTCGCCGAGCTCCTCGTCGCCGCCGGCGCCTCGGCGACCTACAGCCTGCGCGACGACACGATCAGCGCGCTCGGGATGCTGACGTGCGCGCCCGGTCACGCGGGGTCGACGGTCGACGTCTGCTCCTCGGGCCATGCCGCGCTCGGCGTGGCGTTCGTCGTGTTCGGCCTCCTGCGGGCAGCGGGCGCCGTGCTGCTGCGACCGCGTCTCGGCGCCGGGGGATGGGCGCTCGCCGCCGTCTGGCTGTGGGTCGTGTCCGCGCTCTTTGCCGCCGCCGTCGGGCTCGTGCCCGTCGACCAGCACCCCGGGCGGCACGGGGTCGTGGCGGTTCCCGTCTTCGTCCTCCAGCCGCTCGCCGTCCTCGTCACCACCGAGGCGCTGCGGAGGTCACACGCCGTGTCACGGGGCGTCGCCGTGTCGGGTCTCGTGCTCGGCGGCCTCATGGTGGCCTCGGCTGCGGCGTTCGGGCTGCGTCTTGGGGACCCGACCTGGGTCGGTGCCCTCGAGCGCCTCGCCCTGTGGCCGACCTACCCGTGGCTGGCCGCCGTCGCCTGGGCGCTGCTCGGCGCCAGGAGGTCGGAGACGGTCGCGAAGGTGTAGCCGTCGTCGCGGAGCCTGCGGATGATCGCGGCGAGCCGGTCGATGGTGATGAGCCGGTCGTCCGAGCCCGTGTCGTGGGCGAGGACGATCGAGCCGGGACGCACCTGCGACGCGATGTCCTCGACGATGCCGTCCGGATGGCTGGCCACGAGGTCCTCGCGTGCCTGGGCCGACCACAGGACCGTCGTGAGGGACGACTCGGCGGCCGCGAGGAGCGAGGCCCCTCCGACGTGCCCGTAGGGCGGCCGGAAGAGCGTCGGCGCCACGCCGTACGTCTCCGTCATGAGCCGGGTCGTCCTCGTGATCTCGTCGGTGCACCGGGACCAGTCGAGCCGACCGAGGTCGGGGTGCTCGAAGGTGTGGTTCGCGAGCTCGTGCCGGCCGACGCTGTCGCGGTGCAGCGCGCCGTGGTCGCGCACGTTGCGCCCGAGGCAGAAGAACGTGGCGGGCACGTCCTCCGCCTCGAGCGCGGCCAGCACCCGTGGGGTCCAGTCGGGGTGCGGACCGTCGTCGAAGGTCAGCGCGACGCGGCGCTGATCGCCCGCACCCGCCCAGACGACCGAGGTGGCTGCCGCCGAGGGGGTGGATCGGTCGGGACGGACGGCGCTGACCGGGCTGCCGTAGAAGGGCAGCGGGGTGTTCTCGTCGAGCCGCTCCACGAGTCGCACCGCCCCGACGGCCCCGGCTGCTCCGACGGCTGCACCGGCTGCCGCGGTCAGGGCCTGACGGCGTGTGACCTCCATGTCAGCCGATGCTACGGGCAGCCCGCCGCGATCCTCGGGCGAGTCGGCACCACGCGTGCCACACTGGCGCCCGGTCGACGGGGAGGTCGACCGCGGGTCGAGGGAGGTGGACGTGCGGCGTGCCGTGGTGGGCGCTCTGGCTGCGGTCGTGATGGCCGGTGCCGGACTCGTCCCGCTGCTCGTCGCCGACGACCCGCTGCCGGTCCTGCGCAACGGCGCGGGCTGGCGCGCGACGTCCGTCCTCGCGCCTGCCGCGCTCGGCGACCGGCTCGTGGAGCCGCTGGCCGAAGCCCTCTGGCTCGTCGACGGCACGGTCCCCGCGGCCGGCGCGCGCACACGCGTCGCGGCCCAGGCGCTCCAGGACCTGCACGCCCTGACCGGACCGAACGGGGCCGTCGCGGCCGGCCCCGACGCCCCCTGGGCGTACGCGTGGCCACGGGACTCCGCCTTCGTCGCCGTCGCGTACGCCGAGACCGGGCACGTGGCCGATGCCGAGCGCGTCCTGGGCTTCCTCGCCCGCGTCCAACGGCCCGACGGCGGATTCGAGGCGCGCTACCGGCTGGACGGAACCGGTCCGCCGGACGACCGTCCTCGCCAGAGCGACGGCGCCGGGTGGGTGCTCTGGTCCCTCGAGCAGGTCAGGGTGGCGAGCCCCCGTGGGGTCCTGCCCGCTGGGCTGCGCGGACTGCGCGACCGGGCCTTCCGTTTCGTCCTGGCGCAGACGGCGGCGGGCACCCGCCTGCCCGAGGTGTCACCCGACTACTGGGAGGTGCCGGAGCGGCGGGTCACCCTCGGCACGGCGGCTCCGCTCGCCGCCGGGCTCGAGGCCGCGGCGGGGACCTTCGCGGCCGAGGGTGACACCGGTCGGGTGGACCTGGCCAGGCGGGCGGCTCGCGGGCTGCGGTCCCTGATCCGTGCGGAGTTCGGCCCAGCGTACGAGCGCCACGGACGGTCCGGAGGGCTCGATGCGGGCGTCACCATGCTCATGCCACCCTTCGCCGCAGTGGGCGACATGGCCGCGGAGCGTGCCTGGGAGCACTATCCGGTGCTGGCCCTGCGTGCCGGGGGTGGCCTCGCCCCCGGTGTCGAGTGGAAGGGGGACGGCGTCTCGTGGACGCCGGAGACCGCCATGGTCGCCTACACCGCAGCGGCCTCCGGACACCCTCTCGTCGCCGAGCGCTGGCTCACCTGGCTCGACGGGCACTGCACGTCGTGGGGGAGCCTGCCGGAGAAGGTCCTGCCGGACGGGAGCCCCGCAGGACCGGCGCCGCTCGCCTGGACCGCGGCCCTCGTCGTCCTCACCGAGGTCGAGCTGGCGGCGCAGCGCTCGGGCGTGGACGCGACGTCAGTGTCCGGCGTGGGCTGACGGCTCGACGAGCTCGACGAGGACACCGCCGGCGTCCTTGGGGTGGATGAAGTTGACGCGGCTGTCGCTCGTGCCGCGCCTCGGGGTGTCGTAGAGCAGCCGGAGGCCGCGCTCGCGGAGCGTCGCGCACACGGCGTCGATGTCGGCGACGCGGTAGGCGAGCTGCTGGATGCCCGGGCCGCTGCGGTCCAAGAACTTCGCGATCGTCGACTCGGGGGAGAGGGGCGCGAGCAGCTGGATGCACGAGCCCGAGTCGCCGACGCCCATCATCGCCTCGCGGACTCCCTGCTCCGCGTTCGTCTCCTCGTGGAGCATCCGCATCCCGTACGTCCCCTCGTAGAACGCGATGGCCGCGTCGAGGTCGGGGACCGCGATGCCGACGTGGTCGATGTGGGTGAAGAGGGGGTCGGGAGTCGCGCTCATGGTCCCAACGTAGGGCGGCGTGACGGCATACGGCTGCTGTATGCCGTGTGCGCTTGGTCATGCTCGTCGAGGGGCCTCGCGGGGTCGCGACTAGAGTTGACGGCGACATCCCCAATGACGTCGGAAGAGGCTTCACCCATGACTGCTGACCGTCCCACCTCCGTGATCGTCGCGGGCGCCCGCACCCCCATGGGTCGGCTGCTCGGCTCGCTCAAGGACTTCTCCGGGTCCGACCTCGGTGGCGTCGCCATCAAGGGGGCCCTCGAGAAGGCGGGCGTCGCCCCGGAGCAGGTCGACTACGTCATCATGGGTCAGGTGCTGCAGGCCGGCGCCGGCCAGATCCCGGCCCGCCAGGCCGCGCACGCCGCCGGCATCCCGATGACCGTCCCGGCCCTGACCATCAACAAGGTCTGCCTCTCCGGCATCAACGCCATCGCCATGGCCGACCAGCTCATCCGCGCCGGCGAGTGCGACGTCGTCGTCGCCGGCGGCCAGGAGTCGATGACCAACGCGCCGCACCTCATGACGAAGTCGCGCGAGGGCTACAAGTACGGCGACGTCACGATGCGCGACCACATGGCCTTCGACGGCCTCTGGGACGCCTTCACCGACCAGGCCATGGGTCTGCTCACCGAGCAGGCCAACACGGGCGAGCAGGCCTTCACCCGCGAGGAGCAGGACGAGTTCTCGGCGCGCAGCCACCAGCTCGCGGCCAAGGCGTGGAAGGACGGCCTCTTCGACGACGAGGTCGTCCCGGTGAGCATCCCGCAGCGCAAGGGCGACCCGGTCGTCTTCAAGAACGACGAGGGCATCCGCGCCGACACGACGACCGCGTCGCTCGGCGGCCTGCGCCCGGCCTTCAGCAAGGACGGCACGATCACGGCCGGCTCGGCGTCGCAGATCTCCGACGGTGCCGCCGCGGTCGTCGTCATGAGCAAGGCGAAGGCCGAGGAGCTCGGACTCACGTGGCTCGCCGAGATCGGCGCGCACGGCATGGTCGCCGGGCCCGACTCGACGCTCCAGCAGCAGCCCGCCCGCGCCATCGCCCGGGCCTGCGAGAAGGAGGGCATCACACCCGCCGACCTCGACCTCGTCGAGATCAACGAGGCCTTCGCGGCCGTCGGACTCGCGTCGGCCAAGGAGCTCGGCATCGACGTCGACAAGGTCAACGTCAACGGCGGCGCCATCGCCCTCGGCCACCCGATCGGCATGTCCGGTGCCCGCATCGCCCTGCACCTCGCGCTCGAGCTGAAGCGTCGCGGCGGCGGTGTCGGCGCGGCTGCCCTCTGCGGTGGCGGCGGTCAGGGTGACGCCCTCATCGTCCGCGTGCCCGCGACCGCCTGATCGCCCGGGTCCTGCACCGCGTGGCGCGCCGATCCGTCGACGTCCCCGCCCTGGTCGAGTCGGCCAGGGCGGGTTCGCCGCGCGCCGTCGCCCGCCTCATCTCCCTCGTCGAGGACGCCCACGAGTCCCTGCGCGAGGTGATGGCGGCGCTCGCGCCGCACGCCGGCAACGCGTGGGTCATCGGTCTCACCGGCTCGCCGGGCGTCGGCAAGTCGACGACGACGACTGCGCTCGTCGGCGCCTTCCGCGAGCGCGGCCTGCGCGTCGGCGTGCTCGCGGTCGACCCGAGCTCGCCGTTCTCGGGCGGGGCGCTGCTCGGCGACCGCGTCCGCATGCAGGACCACGCCCTCGACCCCGAGGTCTACATCCGCTCGATGGCCTCGCGCGGCCATCTCGGCGGGCTGTCGTTCACGACACCGCAGGCCATCCGGGTGCTCGACGCCGCCGGGTGCGACGTCGTGCTCGTCGAGACCGTCGGGGTGGGGCAGTCCGAGGTCGAGATCGCCGGGCTCGCCGACACGTCGGTCGTCCTGCTCGCGCCCGGCATGGGCGACGGCATCCAGGCCGCCAAGGCCGGCATCCTCGAGATCGGCGACGTCTTCGTCGTCAACAAGGCCGACCGCGACGGCGCCGACGCGACGGTCCGCGACCTGCGCCACATGATCTCGCTCGGCGACCGCACCGAGCCGGGTCTGTGGCGGCCTCCGGTCGTGAAAACCGTTGCGGCACAGAAGGTCGGCATCGACGAGGTGATGGAGGCGCTCGACAAGCACCGGGCGTTCGTCGAGGAGAACGGCGAGCTGGCACGGCGCCGTGAGCGTCGCGTCGCCGACGAGATCGAGACGATCGCGCTGACGACCCTGCGTGCCCGGCTCGGGCACGTCGGTGGTCACGAGGGCGTCGCCGCGCTGGCCCGTGACGTCATCGCCGGGCGCACCGACCCCTATGCCGCCGCCGACCGTCTCCTCGAGCAGCTCGGCTCCTGACCGGCGGGTTCGGGCTGGGTGGTTCACCGCGACACCTGAAGCCTGGCGTTGCGGTGGAGCTCGCGCTCAGCGCTGGAGAGCTACGCGGACTTCCTGTGTCGCTCGGGACTTCGCCTCGGCACGGAGGAGCACCGAACGCACCCACGCCTGCCGCCGCATCACCTGCTCGTAGCTGAACCGGTAGACGTCCCAGCCGGACAGGACCAGCTCGTCATAGCGCCAGCAGTCGACGACGAGCTGCTCTCTGCCAGTGTGGAACTCGTGGCTGTCCGCCTCGACGACGATCCCCAGCGACATGTCGACGAGGTCAGGGGTGACCCGTTCGCCGCCGGCCACGGCGATGCCGACCTGGGGACGGAGGTCGAGCCCCGGCACGTCGAGCGAGATCGCGCGGAGTACGGACTCGAAGGGGTTGGCCGCCTTGCTCGACGCGTGCGTGAGGACGCGAAGCACCCGCGGTCGTCCGGGCCCGCGGACCTGCTGCGCCAGGGTCGCGAGGTCGCCGGCCGACACCCGCCGGGACCGGAGCGCCGAGTCGGCGATGGCGAGAGCCTCGTCGAACGGGAGGTGGCGAGCGCAGTCGACCACGGTGCGAGCCGGTGACGTGATGCCTGCGGCCGCGTCCCGGGGGTCGATGAGGGAGGACCAGATCCGCGCCCGTGGCCGGGTCCCGGCCGCGATCTTGCGCCCTCGGGGCACGGTGACCTCCGGCTTCGGCGGCACCGTCTTGACCTTCCACCCGTGCGCGAGGGCCGCGGAGCGGTGGGAGACGACGGCGCTGAGCTCGTGCGCCACAGCCGTGGCGGCGTCGACGTCGCGAAGCAGGTACCGGCCGGGACGGGGGCGCAGGACGTGTCCCTCGACCACGGCTCGCCGAAGCTGCCGTTTCGAGACGAAGGGCCGCAGCTCGGCACGCGTCGCGACGCCGCCGAGTCGCCGCACCGCGTCCACCACCGGATCCACCACGCCAGCCTGCCGAGCCGTCGAGGGGTCTCGAGCGCGCTGTCCACAGGCTCTCGGAACACATGACGTGGGGGTCGTCGGCCGGGGTCCTGCGTATGGCGACCGCGCACTGGTGCGTGCTGTGTCGCGGGGGACCGCTCGCATGGCCCGCGGTGGCGCGGAGGGAGCGGGCGGCATACGGACGCGGGGGAGGGCCTGCAGGGGGACGCGGCGAGCGCGCGGCGGATGTAAATGGATGGCGCCGGGGACGCGGCGGTGTCACCGTCGAGGGATGGACATCATCCCGCTCGACCATGACGACGACGTCATGCTCAAGGAGCTCTTCGGCGTGGCCACGCGCAGCGAGTCCGTCTCGCGCGTGCAGCCGATCCAGCGCACCGAGGACGAGTTCCTCAAGATGGTGCGCTTCTCGTTCCCCGGCGAGCGCGAGGAGAGCGTGGTCGCGGTGGTCGACGGCTCACCCGTCGGCTGGGCCCGCGTGTTCTTCCCCGAACGCGACAACCTGGACAAGTGCTGGTCGCACCTCGAAGTCGACCCGCAGCACCGCGGGCAGGGTGTGGGAACCGCCCTCGTCGACTGGATGGAGCAGCAGGCCCGAGCGGCAGGCCGGGACATGCTCCTGACCGAGGTCTTCGTGCCGGTGGGCGACCGCGAGTCGCACGCCGACCGCGAGTTCGCCCTCCGCCGTGGCTTCACGGTGTCGAGCATCGAGATCGTGCGCTCGCTCCCGCTCCCGGTCGCGGCCGACGTCATGGCCGAGCACGAGCATCGCGCCGCCGAGGCGATGGGCGACCGGTACGAGCTGACCGTCCACGTCGACGGCGTGCCGGTCGAGCTGCGTCAGGGCGTCTGCGACGCGTCGAACCGGCTCATCCTCGACGCCCCCACGGGCGACGTCGAGTTCGAGCCCGAGTCGATGACCGTCGATGACTACGAGACGCTGCTCCAGCACCTGCGCGACACCGGTCGCACGATGGTCACGGCGGTCGCCGTGCACCGCGAGTCCGGCGTCGTCGCGGCCTATACCGACCTCTCCATCCCGTCCGGGGACCCGCACGTCGTCTTTCAGTGGGGCACCCTCGTGCTGCCCGAGCACCGCGGCCACCGGCTCGGCATGGCCGTCAAGATCGCGAACCTCGAGGAGCTGGCCCGCCTTGCGCCAGAACGGCGTTCGGTCCAGACGATGAACGATGAGCAGAACCCCTGGATGGTCCAGATCAACAAGGACCTGGGCTTCGCCATCATCGAGGAGGCACTGACGATGAAGAAGGCCTTCTAGGCCGAGCGGCTCGGTGGGGTGCTCGCGCGACGACGGCGAGGGCGGCATACGGTGAGGTCATGCTGATCGCCTTCTCCGTCGCCCCCACCGTCGCGGCCGACGACACCGGATCCGTGTCCGACGCCGTCGCCCGAGCCATCCGCGTCGTGCGCGACTCCGGTCTGCCGCACCGCACCGACGCGATGTTCACGACGATCGAAGGGGAGTGGGACGAGTGCATGGCTGTCGTCAAGCAGTGCTGCGACGTGCTGGCGGAGACCTCGCCGCGTGTCGGGCTCGTGCTCAAGGCCGACATCCGTCCCGGCTGGACGGGCGAGCTCGACGGCAAGCTCGAGCGGCTCGAGGATGCGCTCGGCCGTCAGCAGGATGAGTGAGGGCGACTGGGCCCTGCGCCCGCTCGCACCCGAGGACTGCGACGAGCTGGGCCGGGTGCACATGGCCATCTGGCGCGACGCGTACGCCGACCTCATGCCGGCCGACTACCTGGCCGGGCTGAGTGACGAGCGCTGCGCGGACCGCTGGCGTGAGCGGGTCGCCCTGCCGCCGGACGCGCCCCAGCGCACCCTCGTGGTCGTCGATTCTGACGGCCGGCTCGCGGGTTTCGGCAGCGCCGGCCCCAGTCGCGACGAGGACGCACCCTCCGAGTGGGAGCTGTATGCCGTCAACCTCGCCCCGCACGCCCGTGGCACGGGCGTCGCCGGCCGCCTCGTCGACGAGCTCCTCGGCGACCGTGACGCGACCTTGTGGGTCATCGAGGGCAACGCGAGGGCCAGGGCCTTCTACACGCGGCGCGGGTTCGTCGACGAGGGCCGGCGCGAGCTGCACCCGCCGACCGGCACCCCGGAAATGCGGATGGTCCGCCGTCTCGCCTGACACGCGCAGGACAATCTGCGCATAACGGGCATAGGTCGCCGGCGGGCGAGCGTGACCTGTCTGACATGGGCGCGTGTCGCTGCACGAACTGCGTCAGGAGTGTCCGGAAATGTCCTCGGCGAGCCGTTACCGCGGATTGGGGATGCAGCACGGTCCGTGCGTATCGTGGGTCGCGGCCGAACGCGCTCGGCCCGTCCCCCTGCGTCACCGAAAGGCTTTTCCATGCCCCGCACCGCGACTCGTCGACGTGCTCTTGCCGCCGCGCTCGCCTGCGCTGCCATGCTCTCTGCCTGCACCGGCAACTCCGACGACGGCACCGCCGGGACCGGCGGCTCGGCGACCCCCGTGGTCGCGGCCGATGCCGCCGACACGACCGCCGCTTCCGCCGTCGGTGCCGCAGCGACGTCCTCGCTCGACGCCTCGGCCGCCGGTACGGCTGCTCGCAGCAAGGCCTTCGTCGGTGCCGCGCTGCAGTCGGCGAACGCGTACGCCAAGACGCTGCCCGGGCGCACCGCCGCGGAGAAGGCCGACGCCGAGCTCGCCACGACCGGCGTCAAGGTGCTCGCGCTGTCCCGGGCTGGAGACGCCCCGGCGCAGATCCTCGCCCAGACGACGCTGAAGAAGACCGGTGCGGCCGTCCTCGTGCTGCTCGTCGGTGGCCAGTCCGGTGCGCCGTTCAAGGCGGCCGCGGTCACCCCGATGCTCCCGGACGCCAAGCTCGACGCCCTCGACCCGACGTCCGACGGCTCTGCCGCCGTCGCCGACGGCACGGGCCTGAGCGCCAAGCCCGACGACGTCGTCTCGGCTTTCGCCGCATCGGTGAAGTACCCCGACCCGACGGCGACCAAGGTGCTGGCCGACGACCCGCTCTCGGAGCAGCTGCGCCAGTCGGCCCGCGCGCAGTCGCAGGCCCTTAACAACCAGGGTGCCTTCACCCAGGAGCACGAGCCCAAGGGCGTCATCGGCGGCCTGCGCCTCAAGGACGGCAACGGCGCCATCGTCTTCGCCCACCTCGTGCGCAATGACGCCATCGCCATGCGCACCCCCGTCAAGCTCACCCCGGCCAAGGACCTGACGCTCCTGACCGGCATCAAGCAGATCACGACCGAGGCCAACCTCACCTCCAACGAGATCGTCGCCATCGTCATCCCTGCGTCCGGACAGGCGCGCATCGTCGCCGCTTCGGACCAGCTCGTCGCCGGCTCGGGTCGGTGAGGCAGGATTGATCTATGAGTCACCAGCCATTCACCGCAGCAGCACTTCGCGGTGCCGTCGACCTGTCATCGCTCAAGCGTCCGGCCCAGCCGGCTGGCCCCGCATCCGGCGCGGCCTCCACCTCCGCGGACGGTGCTGGCCTCGTCATCGAGGGCACTGACGCCTCGATCCGTGACGTCATCGCGGCGTCCGACCGGCACCCCGTCGTCATGGTGCTGTGGTCGCCGCGGCTCCAGGAGTCGGCCGACTTCGTCACGACCTTCGGTGCGGTGGCCCGCCGCTACGCGGGCCGCTTCCAGCTCGTCACCGTCGACGTCGACGCGAACCCCACGATCCTGCAGGCCTTCCAGGTCCAGGCCGTGCCGGTGAGCTTCGCCTTCGTGCAGAGCCAACCCGTGCCGCTGTTCGAGGGCGCGCAGCCTGAGGCCCAGGTCACGGCCGTCATCGACCAGGTGCTCCAGCTCGCGGCGCAGCACGGGGTCACCGGCACCGTCACGGTCGGGGACGAGGCCGAGGCACCGGCCGACGAGGCCGAGCAGGAGCAGCCGCTGCCGCCACTGCACCAGAAGGCCTTCGACGCCATCGAGGCGGGCGACCTCGACGGGGCCGCCTCGGCCTACCGCGAGGCCCTCGCGCAGAGCCCTGCCGACACGGACGCCAAGCTGGGCCTCGCCCAGGTCGGGCTCATGCAGCGCACCCAGGGGGCCGACCTCCAGGCCGCCCGTGCCGCTGCGGCCGCCGCACCGACCGACGTCGACGCGCAGATCCTCGTCGCCGACCTCGACCTGCTCGGTGGTCACGTCGAGGACGCCTTCATGCGGCTCATCGACACGGTGCGCGTCACGGCCGACGCCGACCGCAACAAGGCGCGGGAGCACCTCGTCGAGCTCTTCGAGGTCATCGGCGTGACCGACGAGCGCGTCGCGAAGGCACGCAAGTCCCTGATGAGCGCCCTCTTCTGAGGGTCCGGACACGAAGCGGGTCATCCTCCACGTCGGAGGGTGGCCCGCGGTGCTGTGTGGGTGCCGTCGCGTGCCCGGCGGTGTCAGGTGGCCGACGTGGCGACGAGCGCGTCGGCCAGCCGGGTGACGACGTCGTCGGCCGTGGCATCGACCGGGTCAGTGCCGTCGACCCACAGGCCCCAGTGCGGCGTGGTGGGGTCGGCGCCGTCACGGACGACGACCACGTGGACCGGCTCGGGCTCCACGAGGTCGAGGAAGTCCTCGAGCCGGTCACCGAGCGCGTCCTCGGCGACGACCGCGTCGAGGCCCTCGAGCTGGTAGGTCTCGGCCACGGCCAGGGCCGCTGACCAGCGCAGCAGCCGACTCCGCAGCTGTTCCGACGTCGGCGGCTCGTCCCACCCGGGGACGGCGCCGCCCGTGACGGCCGCCTCGAGTGCCGCACCGTCGACGACGACGGCCCGTTGGAGACGAGCAGCCACGGCCGACGCCAGGGCGGCCCGAGCGTCGGCGCGGACCGCCGTCACGAGCACCAGCCGGCCCCGCGGACCAGACTCGTCGAGCTCGCTCATCCGCCGAGGGCCGCCGACACGACGTCCTTCGCCTCGGCCTGCACGCGGGCGAGGTGCTCGGCGCCCTGGAAGGACTCGGCGTAGATCTTGTAGACGTCCTCGGTGCCCGACGGGCGTGCGGCGAACCACGCGCTCTCGGTCGTCACCTTGAGACCGCCGATCTTGGCGCCGTTGCCCGGGGCCTCGGTCAGCTTGCCTGTGATCGGCTCTCCCGCAAGGGTCTCCGCCGTCACGTCGCTGGGGGAGAGGGCCCCGAGCTTGGCCTTCTCCTCACGCGACGCCGCCGCGTCGATGCGGGCGTATGCCGGGTCGCCGTGTCGCGCTGTCAGCTCGGCGTAGTGCTGGCTGGGCGTCCTGCCGGTCGCGGCGAGGATCTCGGACGCCAGGAGGGCGAGCAGGATGCCGTCCTTGTCGGTGGACCAGACCGTGCCGTCCTGGCGCAGGAAGCTCGCTCCGGCGGACTCCTCCCCGCCGAACCCGACCGAGCCGTCGAGCAGCCCGGGCACGAACCACTTGAAGCCCACGGGGACCTCCAGGAGCGTACGACCGAGGTCGGAGGCGACGCGGTCGATCATCGAGGAGGACACGAGGGTCTTGCCGATGGCGGTCGTCGCGGGCCAACCCGGTCGGGCCCCGCCGTAGAGGTACTGGATGGCCACGGCGAGGTAGTGGTTGGGGTTCATCAGGCCGGCGTCGGGCGTGACGATGCCGTGCCGGTCGGCGTCGGCGTCGTTGCCCGTCGAGATGTCGTAGGCGTCCTTGGCGTGGATGAGCGAAGCCATCGCGGACGGCGAGCTGCAGTCCATCCGGATCTTGCCGTCCCAGTCGAGGGTCATGAAGGCCCACTGCGGGTCGACGCGCGGGTTGACGACGGTGAGGTCGAGCCCGTGACGCTCGCCGATCTCGCCCCAGTAGGCGACGGACGCGCCACCCAGGGGGTCGGCTCCGATGCGCACGCCGGCCTCGCGGACCCGGGCGAGGTCGACGACGTTCGGCAGGTCGTCGACGTAGGTGCCCATGAAGTCGTAGGAACCGGCCTCGCCGCGGGCCTGCTCGAAGGCCACGCGGCGGACCTCGCGCAGCCCACCGCGGATGAGGTCGTTGGCGCGCTCGGCGATGACCGACGTCGCGTCGGTGTCGGCCGGGCCGCCGTGCGGCGGGTTGTACTTGAAGCCGCCGTCGGCCGGCGGGTTGTGCGACGGCGTGACGACGATGCCGTCGGCCAGTCCGGTGGCGCCCGAGGCCTTGCCGCGGTTGGCGCGGAGGATGGCGTGCGAGACGGCCGGGGTCGGGGTGAACCCGTCGCGGTCGTCGACGAGCACCTGCACACCGTTGGCCACGAGTACCTCGAGCGCCGAGCGCCAGGCGGGCTCGGACAGCGCGTGCGTGTCGCGGCCGATGAAGAGGGGCCCGTCGAAACCCTGCGAGACGCGGTAGTCGACGATGGCCTGCGTCGTGGCGAGGATGTGGTCCTCGTTGAAGGCCGTGCGCAGGCTCGACCCGCGGTGTCCCGACGTGCCGAACGCGACCTGCTGGTCGGGGTCGTCGACGTCGGGGTGACGGTCATAGTAGGCCCCGACGAGGGCGTCGACGTCGACGAGGTCCTCGGCCTGTGCGGGCTGACCGGCGCGCGGGTGGGTCATGAGGGGTCTCCGTTCGGGGTCGGGTCGGCGTCGCTGCTCGCGAGGGTCCCGGAGACGACGGCCGGGACGGAGGGCTCGTCGACGGGGACGAGCCAGACGGTTGACAGGCGCGGGACGGTGAGGTCGGCGGCATACGGCTGCTGGTGCCAGGCCTCCTCGCGCGCCTCGACGACGGTGCCGGTGCTGCTCGGGGCGTCGGGGTGGTAGCCGGCCGTGTCGAGGACGACCGTCCACCGCCCGCCGCGCGGCAGCCCGATGCGGTAGGACTGCTGCGTCTCGCCGCTGAAGTTCATGACGCACGCCACGACCGGGGCGTCGGTCGCTCGGTCGCCCGTGCCGAAGCGCAGCCACGAGAACGTGTTGTGGGCTGCGTCGTCGGCCTCGAGCCACTCGAAGCCCGAGCGGTCGGAGTCGAGCTCCCACAGCGCCCGGTTGCCGCGGTAGATGCCGTTGAGGTCCTTGACGAGGTTGTGCACGCGGTAGTGCAGCGGCTGCTCGAGCAACCACCAGTCGAGGCTGCGGCCCTCGGACCACTCGGACTCCTGGCCGAACTCGCAGCCCATGAAGAGCAGCTGCTTGCCGGGGTGGCACCAGAGGTAGGCGAGGAAGGCGCGAAGGGTCGCGACCTGCTCCTCGCGCGGGCCCCGCGACTTGCGCAGCAGCGAGCCCTTGCCGTGGACGACCTCGTCGTGGCTGATCGGCAGCACGAAGTTCTCGTCGAAGGCGTACATCAGGGAGAACGTGAGCTTGCCGTGGTGGTAGCTGCGGTAGATCGGCTCCTCGCCGAGGTACTTCAGCGAGTCGTTCATCCAGCCCATGTTCCACTTGAAGCCGAAGCCGAGACCGCCCTCGTTGGTCGGCTTCGTGACCCCGGGCCACGTCGTCGACTCCTCGGCGATCGTGACGATCCCGCCGACCCGCTTGTAGGCGGTGCCGTTCGTCTCCTTGAGCAGCTCGACGGCCTCGAGGTTCTCGCGCCCGCCGTCCTTGTTGGGCACCCAGGCCCCGGCGTCGCGGGCGTAGTCGAGGTAGAGCATCGACGCCACGCCGTCGACGCGGAGGCCGTCGAGGTGGAACTCCTCGAGCCAGTAGATGGCGTTGGCGACGAGGAAGTTGCGCACCTCGGGCCGGCCGTAGTCGAAGATGTTGGAGCCCCACTCGGGGTGCCAGCCCTTGCGGGGGTCCGGGTGCTCGTAGAGCGGCAGGCCGTCGAAGCGGGCGAGGGCCCACTCGTCGGTGGCGAAGTGCCCGGGCACCCAGTCGAGCAGGACCCCGATGCCGGCCCGGTGCAGCTCGTCGACGAGGAAGCGGAAGTCGTCGGGGCGGCCCCAGCGCGAGCTCGGGGCGTAGTAGCCGGTCACGTGGTAGCCCCACGACGGGACGTACGGGTGCTCCATGACGGGCAGGAACTCGACGTGAGTGAAGCCGAGGTCGCGCACGTAGTTGACGAGGTGCTCGGCGAGACCGCGGTAGCCGAGCTCCTGGCGCCACGAGCCGAGGTGGACCTCGTAGATGCTCATCGGCCCCTGGTGGGCGTTGCTCGTGCGGCGGCGCTCCATCCAGTCGTCGTCGCGCCAGTCGTAGTGGGTCTCGGTGACGATGGCCGCCTGCTTGGGCGCGACCTCCGTCATCCGCGCCATCGGGTCGCTCTTGAGCCGGACGAGCTCGTCGGGCCCGCGCACCGCGAACTGGTAGTTCATCCCCTCCTGGGCGCCGGGCAGGAAGAGCTCCCAGATGCCGCTCTCGCCGAGCGCCCGCATCGGGTGCGAGCGGCGGTCCCAGTCGTTGAAGTCGCCGATGACGTGGACGGCCTTGGCACGCGGCGCCCACACCGCGAACGACACGCCCCAGACGTCGCCGAGCGGGCCGGGGTAGTGGCGCACGTGCGCGCCGAGGACGGTCCACAGCTGCTCGTGGCGGCCCTCGTTGATGAGGTGGCGGTCGATCTCGCCGAGGGTCGGGGCGAAGCGGTAGGGGTCGTCCTGCTCGTGCTCCACGCCGTCGCCGTACTCGACGAGGAGGCGGTAGTCGTGGGTCGTGCCGAAGTCGGGCGAGGTCATCGACCAGATGCCGTCGCGGACGTGCTGCAGCTCGACCCGCTCGCCCGAGTCGAGACGGGCGCCGACCCGGGTCGCGAACGGGCGGTAGGCGGTGATCGTCAGGCCGCCGGGCCCGACGTGGTGTCCGAGCAGGTCGTGCGGCTGGCCGTTGCGGCCCTGGAGGAAGGCCGTGATGGCGGCGTCGTCGAGGGAGGGACCGTGGGCGGTCTCGGTGGTCATGGCGTGCCTTCCTCGGTGGTGAGTCGCTCGACGGCGCCGAGCGGGATCGGCAGCCACGAGGGCCGGTTGCGGGCCTCGTAGACGACCTCGTAGAGCGCCTTGTCGAGCTCGAGCGCGCGGGTCAGTGCCTGCGCGTCGGCGTCGAGTGCCCCTGCGACGGCGGCGTACCCGTCGAGGAAGGCGGCTCGGCAGGCTGCCGCCCAGGCGGTCGCGTCGACCGGTGACTCGGCCAGCGCCACCGAGCCCGCGGCGTAGTCGAAGGAGCGGAGCATGCCTGCGACGTCACGCGCCGTGAGGTCGGGGAGTACGCGTTCGGCGAGCGGGCGCAGCGGCTCACCCTCGAAGTCGAGGGCCACCCACCCGCGCTCGGGCACGTCGAGGACCTGGCCGAGGTGGTAGTCGCCGTGGATCCGCTGCAGCGACGGCCAGTGCACGTCGCGCACGGACGCGACGACGCGCTCGACGGCGCCCGAGCGGGAGGCGAGGTCGGGCACGAGGGCCACGGCGGCGGCATACCGCTGGCGCATCGACGCGACGACGGCCGCGCGCGCCTCGGGCGTCACCTCGTGCGTGCCGAGAGCGTGGGCGAGCGCCATGTGGATCTGGGCGGTGACGACGCCGAGGTCTCGGGCCCGGTCGGTGAAGTCCGTGCCCGACGCGGCGGCGACGAGTGCGACCCGCCACGCGTCCTCGACCCCGGGGATGAACTCCTGCGCGAAGGCGAGGTGCCCGTGCATCGTCGGGCCACCGGCCGGGGCGTCCCAGGCACCCGACAGGTGGCCGATGGCCATCGGGACACGGTCGGAGCCCTCCTCCGTCAGGGCGGACTGCACGACGACGTCGGGGTTGTCGCCGTCCTGGAGGGTGCGGAAGACCTTGACGATGACCGGCTCGGCCGGGCCGCCGTCAGGAGCGGTCATGCGGCAGATGACCGACGTGTTGGACTGCTCGCCGCTGAGCACCGTCGACGACGACACCGAGCCGTCGGCGTGGCCGGTCGAGGAGCCGGTGGCGAGCGCGTTGCTGCCGACCGAGGCCTGCGCCTCGTCGGAGGCGCCGCCGCCGAGGATCGTCGCCATGAGCTGGCCGACGTAGACCGGGTCGTGGGGTCCGTCGTAGACCCACCGTGTGCCGAGGACGCTGTGCTCCATCGTGCCGAGCAGCGCGTGCTCGGCGCCCTCCAGCGGGGCCGAACGGTAGGTGAGGGGCACCTGGTAGACCACGGCCGGGGCCACGGCCTCGTCGGCGAGGAGCAGCGTCTCGCAGCCCACCTCGCCCTCGGGGTCCTCGAAGCGGAACCCGCCGACGCGGCGCAGCTGCGGGACGTGGCCCTTGCCGTGGTACCACCGCTGGTGCGGCATCCACTCGGTGACCATCTCGGTCTTGGTCGGCACGATCGACGCGCCCTTGTGCACGATGGCCATCAGCCGCGGTCCTCCCCGCCCCGCACGCGGAGCCAGAAGAAGTCGCGCGAGCCGAGCGTCAGGGTGACCCGTCCGTCGCTCGCCACCCACGGGAAGCCGCTGCCGCCGAAGAGGTCGATGAGCTCGCGGCCGGCGAGCTCCTCCGGCAGCTGGATCGTCGCGGCCTGGGGGCGGCTCGAGAGGTTGTTGACGCAGAGCACGGCCTCGCCGGGCTCGTTGCCGTCGGCCTCCAGGGTGCGCGTGAACGCGAGGATGGACTCGTTGTCGGCCTCGACGACGGTGAAGTCGCCGAGCCCGAAGACCGGATGCCGTCCGCGGATCTGGAGCATCCCGCGCACCCAGTGCAGGAGCGAGGCCGAAGAGGCCATCTGCGCCTCGACGTTGATGTTGTTGTAGTGGTAGACGAGGCTGCTGATGACGGGCAGGTAGAGCTTGCCCGGGTCGACGCTCGAGAAGCCGGCGTTGCGGTCGGGGGTCCACTGCATCGGCGTGCGCACCGCGTCGCGGTCGGTGAGCCAGATGTTGTCGCCCATGCCGATCTCGTCGCCGTAGTAGAGGCACGGCGACCCCGGCAGCGAGAGGATCAGCGCGTGGATGAGCTCGATCTCGGGCCGTGAGTTGTCGAGCAGGGGAGCGAGCCGCCGGCGGATGCCGACGTTCGCACGCATCCGGGGGTCGGGGGCGTACCAGCCGTACATCGCGGCGCGCTCCTCGGGCGTCACCATCTCGAGCGTCAGCTCGTCGTGGTTGCGCAGGAACGTGCCCCACTGCGTGCCTGAGGGGATGGCCGGCGTGTCTGCGAGCACGTCGATGATCGGGGCGGCGGTCTCCTCGCGCAGCGAGTAGTAGAGCCGGGGCATGACCGGGAAGTGGAAGCACATCTGGCACTCCGGCGCCTCCTCGGTGCCGAAGTAGTCGACGACCTCGGCGGGCGGTTGGTTGGCCTCCGCGAGCAGGATCCGGCCGGGGTACTCGGCGTCGACCATGGCGCGCAGCTTGGCGAGGAACTCGTGCGTCCTCGGGAGGTTCTCGCAGTTCGTGCCCTCCTCCTCGAAGAGGTAGGGGACCGCGTCGAGACGGAAGCCGTCGATCCCGAGGTCCATCCAGAAGCGCACGATGTCGAACATCGCCTCCTGCACGGCCTCGTTCTCGAAGTTGAGGTCGGGCTGGTGGCTGAAGAAGCGGTGCCAGAAGAACTGTCGCCGCACCGGGTCGAAGGTCCAGTTCGACACCTCGGTGTCGACGAAGATGATGCGGGCGTCGTCGTAGCCGTCGTCGGTGTCGGACCAGACGTAGAAGTCGCCGTAGGGCCCGTCGGGCTCGGCACGGCTCGCCTGGAACCACGGGTGCTGGTCGCTCGTGTGGTTCATGACGAAGTCGGTGACGATGCGGATGCCGCGGGCGTGGGCCTGCGAGACGAGCTCGGTGAACTCCGGCAGCGTGCCGAACTCGGGCAGGACCGCCTTGTAGTCGGCGATGTCGTAGCCGCCGTCGCGCAGCGGAGACGCGTAGAAGGGCGGCAGCCAGAGGCAGTCGACCCCGAGCCACTGGAGGTAGTCGAGCCGGTTGATGAGACCGGTGAAGTCACCGGCGCCGGAGCCCTTCGAGTCGGCGAAGGCCCGGACGAGCACCTCGTAGAAGACTGCCTTCTTGAACCACTGCGGGTCGTGCTTGAGGCCGGGCTGGGACAGGTTGAGGCCCTGCATGCGTCAGTGGCTCCTCACGTGGATGATGTGGACGGGTTCGGAGTCGGGACCGAGCCGCACGAAGTTGTCCTGCCGCCACTCCCACGTCTGGTTCGTGATGTGGTCGTGCGCGTCGAACGTCGACCACGTGGCCATACCCAGTGCCTCCATGTCGAGGTGCACCCACGTCTCACGCGTGGCGTGCGGGTCGAGGTTGGCGATCACGAGGACGGTGTCGCGCTCGCCCGTGGCCCGGTCGACGACACGGGACTTGCTGAAGACCAGGACGTTCTCGTCGTCAGCCGCGTGGAAGCGCAGGTTGCGCAGCCAGTGCAGCGCGGGGTGCCAGCCGCGGATGTCGTTGAGCCGCTTGAGGTACCAGGCGAGCGAGCGGCTCTCGAGGGGGCCGCCCGGCTCGTAGAGGTACCACTGGCGGTCCTTGTACTCGTACTTCTCGTTGTCGAGCTGCTCCTCCGCCCCGGGACGCGCCACGTGCTCCATGAGCTCGTAGCCGGCGTAGATGCCGTAGGTCGGGGCCATCGTCGCGGCGACCGCGGCGCGCAGCTTCCACGCGGTCGGGCCGCCGTACTGCATGTAGGGGGTGAGGATGTCGTGCGTCGTCGGCCAGAAGGCCGGGCGCATGTACGCCGACCCGGTGTCCTCTCCCGCGAGCTCGGTGCCGTACTCCTCGAGCTCCCACTTCGCGTTGCGCCACGCGTAGTAGGTGTAGCTCTGTTGGAAGCCGGCCTTGGCGAGGTGGTGCATCATCGCCGGCTTGGTGAAGGCCTCGGACAGCCAGATGGTGTCGGGGTGGTCCTGCGCGACATCGGCGATCAGCCACTGCCAGAAGGCGACCGGCTTGGTGTGGGGGTTGTCGACGCGGAAGATGCGGACGCCGTGGTCGAGCCACACCTGGATGACCCGGCGCACCTCGGCGTAGGACCCGGCCGGGTCGTTGTCGAAGTTGAGCGGGTAGATGTCCTGGTACTTCTTCGGCGGGTTCTCGGCGTAGGCGATGGTGCCGTCGGCCCGCGTCGTGAAGAGGTCGGGGTGCGTCTGGACCCACGGGTGGTCGGGGGAGGCCTGCAACGCGATGTCGAGGGCCACCTCCATGCCGAGCCGTCGCGTCTCGGCGACGAAGTGGTCGAAGTCCTCGAACGTGCCGAGGTCGGGGTGGATCGCGTCGTGCCCGCCGTCGGGCGAGCCGATGGCATAAGGGGATCCGGGGTCGCCGGGCTGGGCCGTGAGGGTGTTGTTGCGGCCCTTGCGGGCCGTCGTCCCGATCGGGTGGATCGGCGTCAGGTAGACGACGTCGAAGCCCATGTCGGCGATGGCGGGCAGCCGCTCGGCCGCGGACCGGAACGTGCCCGACACCCACTCGCCGGTCTTCTCGTCGCGGTGGGCGCCCTCGGACCGGGGGAAGATCTCGTACCAGGCGCCGTAGAGCGCGCGCTCGCGCTCGACGAGCAGGGAGTATGCCGGTGACGCCGACACGAACTCCCGCAGCGGCACGAGGGCGGCGAGGCCGGCGATCTCCGGCGAGGTCGCCGCGCCGAAGCGGTGCGCGGCTGGGGCCCGGTTGTCGCCCAGGGCGACGACCCCCTTGTCGATCTCGGCGGCGTCGACGCCGAGGCCGCGGACGGCCGCGGCGAAGCGCTCGAGGACGCGGACGCCCTCGGCGCACATGAGGTCCTCGTCGACGCCGGCGGCGATCTTGATGCCGGCGTCGTGCACCCAGGTCGCGTAGGGGTCGGACCAGCCCTCGACGCGGTAGGTCCACCAGCCCTCGCGGTCGGCGACGACGGTGGCGGCCCACTCGGAGAGGCCGGGGTTGACGCTGTGCATGGCGAAGTAGTGGTCGGTGCCGTCGGGGTCGGTGAGCACGGCCGTCGCGTTGACGGCGTCGTGGCCCTCGCGGAAGACCTTGGCCCGGACGGTGAACTCCTCGCCGACGACCGACTTGGCCGGGCGGGTCCCGCCGTCGACGAGCGGACGCACGTCGCTCACGGGGATGCGTCCCATCGGGAGCGCGTCACCCGGCATGCCCTCGACGGTCGGCGGGGCGCTCACGGGGTGGTCGGGGGCGAGGTGGACGGCTCCTGCCTCGGTGTCGTCGACGAACGCGGTGTCTGCGGTCGGGGTGGCATCGTCGCGTCGTGGTGCTTGGGGGGCGGCGCTGCGCACACGGTTCGGCTTGCTGGAACGGGGCTTCTTCGCTGAGCCAGTCACGTGATCGACCGTATCGAAGTTGCAGCGTTTGGCCCATGACGCGCCGAGGCCCCGTCCGATGGGTGAAACCCCGCTGCAAGGGTTGCAAGAAGCCGTCATCGCGACCCCTATGCTGTCCCCTTGTGAAGGCCATCCGTCGCTTCAGCGTCCGTACCGTCCTGCCGAGCCGCATCGAGGGACTCGGCGTCCTCGCGAGCAACCTGCGCTGGTCCTGGCACCCGCCGACCCGCGACCTGTTCGAGAGCATCAGCGCCCGCAAGTGGGCCCAGGCCGGTGAGGACCCCGTCAAGCTCCTCTCCCGCCTGTCCTCCGACGAGCTGGCCGCGCTGGCCGCCGACGACGAGTTCGTCGGCAGCGTCGTGGCCGCCAACGAGGACCTGCACCACTACCTCTCCGACGAGCGTTGGTACCAGTCGTGGAGCCGCGAGCAGGAGGCCGCCGGCAAGGCCGCCCCGGCCGCGATCGCGTACTTCAGCCCGGAGTTCGGCATCACGTCCGTGCTGCCGCAGTACTCCGGCGGCCTCGGCATCCTCGCCGGCGACCACCTCAAGACCGCGTCGGACCTCGGCGTGCCGATCGTCGGCGTCGGGCTCTTCTACAAGACCGGCTACTTCAAGCAGTCGCTCAACCGCGACGGGTGGCAGGTCGAGACCTACCCGGTCCTCGACCCCGACGGCCTCCCGCTGTCGCTGCTGCGCGAGGAGGACGGCACGCCCGCCGTCGTCACGGTGAGCCTGCCCGCGGGCCGTCAGCTGCACGCCCACGTCTGGAAGGCGCAGGTCGGCCGCGTGCCCCTGCTGCTGCTCGACTCCGACGTGCCCGGCAACGACGAGCAGACCCGCAAGGTCACCGAGTCGCTCTACGGCGGCGGCGGCGACACCCGCCTCGAGCAGGAGCTGCTCCTCGGCATCGGTGGCGTTCGCGCCCTGCGTCTGTGGTCCCGCCTGTCCGGCGACCCGACGCCGGAGGTCTACCACACCAACGAGGGTCACGCCGGCTTCCTCGGCGTCGAGCGCATCACCGAGCTGGTCCGCGACCACGGCCTGACCTTCGACGAGGCCCTCGAAGCCGTGCGCGCGGCGACGGTCTTCACGACCCACACGCCCGTGCCCGCCGGCATCGACCGCTTCGACGCCGCGAAGATCAACCTCTTCTTCGGCGGCGCCAACGCCATCCCCGGCGTGCCGGTCGAGCGCCTGCTCGCCCTCGGCGCAGAGGACTACGAGGGCGGCCAGTCGGGCATCTTCAACATGGCTGTCATGGGCCTGCGTCTGGCGCAGCGCGCCAACGGTGTTTCCCAGCTGCACGGCGTCGTGAGCCGCGAGATGTTCGACGGCCTGTGGCCGGGCTTCGACGACGTCGAGGTCCCGATCTCCAGCATCACCAACGGTGTCCACGCCCCGACGTGGGTCGACCGGGCCGTCTACGACGTGGCCCGCAAGCACCTCGGCACGACCGACATCTCCGGCGAGAACGCCTGGGAGCGCATCGACGAGGTGCCCGCCGACGCCGTGTGGTCGACCAAGCGCGTCATGCGCGAGAAGCTCGTCGCCGACGCCCGACGACGCGTCAAGGCCTCGTGGCAGAAGCGTGGCGCGAGCGACGCCGAGCTCGGCTGGGTCGAGGACATCCTCGACCCCGACGTGCTGACGATCGGCTTCGCCCGGCGCGTGCCGACCTACAAGCGTCTGACCCTGATGCTGCGCGACCCCGAGCGCCTCAAGCGCCTCCTGCTCCACCCGGAGCGGCCGGTGCAGCTCGTCATCGCCGGCAAGTCGCACCCGGCCGACGAGACCGGCAAGCGCCTCATCCAGGAGATGGTCCGCTTTGCCGACGACCCCGAGGTGCGCCACCGCATCGTCTTCCTGCCCAACTACGACATCGCGATGGCCCAGCACCTCTACCCGGGCTGCGACGTCTGGCTCAACAACCCGTTGCGACCGTTCGAGGCGTGCGGCACGTCGGGCATGAAGGCGGCCCTCAACGGCGGCCTCAACCTCTCGATCCTCGACGGCTGGTGGGACGAGTGGTTCGACGGTCGCAACGGCTGGGCGATCCCGACCGCCGACGGCGTCGAGGACGCCGACCGGCGTGACGACATCGAGGCCTCGGCGCTCTACGACCTCATCGAGAACGACGTCGCCGCGAAGTTCTACGACCGGGACGCCGCGGGCCTGCCGCAGGGCTGGATCGACATGATGACCCACACCCTCAAGACGCTGGGCCCGAAGGTCCTCGCCAGCCGCATGGTGCAGGACTACACGGAGCAGCTCTACAGCCCCGCGGCCGGAGCCGGTCGCTCCGTGTCCGGGTCGGAGTTCGCCGGTGCCATTGACCTTGCTGCCTACAAGACGAAGATCCGCAGCGCCTGGCCCAAGGTCAAGGTCGAGCACGTCGAGCCCTCGGGCCTCTCGGACTCGCCGCAGATCGGCGACGTCCTCGACCTGCGCGCCTACGTCGCCCTCGACGGGCTCACCCCCGACGACGTCGAGGTGCAGCTCGTGCACGGACACGTCAACGACGTCGACGAGCTGTGGGGCATGGAGGTCGCCCCGCTCGCCCTCGTCGAGTCCTACGCCGACGGCCGGCACCAGTTCGCCGGCTCGCAGCCGCTGCGCCGCACCGGGTCGTTCGGCTACAGCGTCCGCGTCGTCCCGAAGCACCCCGGGCTCGCCGGCCCGGCCGAGCTCGGACTCGCGCGCAACGCCTGACGCTCGTCGACCGAGAGCCCGGACCCCGCTGGGGCCCGGGCTCTCGTCGTCCGAGGACGCATGCCGTGTGCCGGGGTCCCGACCTCAGCCGGCGGTCGAGCGCCAGACGCGCATCGACGCGGCCTCCATCGCGACCGCGGTGCCCGCGTCGGCTGCTCCGGCCGGGGTGGCGGGCCGATCCTGCGCGCTGTCCCAGAGCAGCTCGTAGGCCGTGGCACCCGGCGCCTTCGGCAGCGTGACCTCGGCCTTCTGGGCCGACCCGTTGACGACGATGAGCACCGACTGCTGCTCGAGTCGCGCACCGTCGTAGAGGGCCTGGAGGACGTGGGTGGAGGGGCCGTCCCAGCGGTCTCCCATGGGGTGCCCGTCGGACGCGAACCATGCGAGGTCGGTCGAGCCGTCCGCATGGATTTGCCGGCCGGAGAAGAATGCCCGCTGCCGGAGCACGGGGTGCTCGTGCCGAAGGCGGACGAGGTGCCGCGTCGTCTCGAGGAGGTCGTCCTGCCACGGCTCGAGGTCCCACGACATCCAGCTGATCTCGTTGTCCTGGGAGTAGGGGTTGTTGTTGCCGCGCTGGCTGCGACCCACCTCGTCGCCGGCGTTGAGCATCGGCACGCCGGTCGACAGCAGGAGCGTGCCGAGCAGGTTGCGGATCGACCGGCGTCGCGCTGCGGTGATGTCGGGGTCGTCGGTGCGACCCTCCACGCCGTGGTTCCACGACCGGTTGTCGTTGGACCCGTCGGCGCCGCTGTGGCCGTTGGCGCCGTTGTGCTTGGTGTCGTAGGTCGTGAGGTCGGCGAGCGTGAAGCCGTCGTGGGCCGTGACGAAGTTGACCGAGGCGATGGCGCCGCGGTCGTGGCGGTCGAAGAGGTCCTGTGACCCCGCCAGGCGGGTCGCCAGCTCGCGGACGCCGTGGCCGACCCCTCCCGACGCGGAGGCGGCGAGGTCGCGCAGCCAGAAGGTCCGGGTCGCGTCGCGGTAGCGGTCGTTCCACTCCGAGAACGGGGGCGGGAACTGGCCCGTGCGCCAGCCGTGGATGCCGAGGTCCCACGGCTCGGCGACGAGCTTGGCGCGGGACAGGACGGGGTCGGTGCGCAGGGCGACGAGGAAGGGGTGGTCGCGGTCGTAGCCGTCGTCCCTGCCGCGGCCCAGCGCGACGGCGAGGTCGAAGCGGAAGCCGTCGACGTGGCACTCCTGCACCCAGTACCGCAGCGAGTCGAGCACCATCTTGGCCACGACCGGGTGCGTGAGGTCGAGCGTGTTGCCGCACCCGGTGACGTCGATGTCGCGGCCGCGACCGTCGACGCGGTAGTACGCCCGCTGGTCGAGACCGCGCCACGACAGCGTCATCCCCTCGCGGGCGTTCTCGGCCGTGTGGTTGTAGACGACGTCGAGGAGCACCTCGATGCCGGCGGCGTGGAGGTCCTTGACCATCGTCTTGAACTCGTCGAGGGCGCCCTGCGGGTCGGCCGTCGACGCGTACGCAGCGTGCGGCGCGAAGAACCCGAGCGTGTTGTAGCCCCAATGGTTCGTCAGGCCGCGCAGCACGAGGTCGGGCTCGTGGGTGAACGTGTGGACCGGAAGGAGCTCGACCGCGGTGACCCCCAGTCCGAGCAGGTGGTCGACGAACGCGGGGTGGGCGAGGCCGGCATACGTCCCCCGGAGCTCCTCGGGGACGCCCGGGTGCAGCTGGGTGGCGTTCTTGACGTGGACCTCGTAGATCAGCGACTCGGTGAGTGAGCGCCTCGGGAAATCGTCTGCACCCCAGTCGAACTCGTCCTCGACGATGACGCAGCGAGGCAGGTGCGGGGCCGAGTCGCGGTCGTCGCGCACCCAGAGGTCACCGCGCAGGTCCGGGCCGACGTGATGGGCGTAGACGGCGGGGTCGAGGAGCACCCCGCCCTCGATGGCCCGGGCGTAGGGGTCGAGGAGCAGCTTGGCGGGGTTGTGCAGCAGGGACCGGTCCGGGTCCCAGTCGCCGTCGACGCGGAAGCCGTAGCGCTGCCCGGCCCCGACCCCGGGCACGGTGTCGAACCACGTGCCGTGCGCGCGATGCCGGAGCGGCACCCGGCGCTCGGTCTCGGTGCCGTCGGCGGCGGTGTCGAAGAGGCAGACCTCGACGGCCCTGGCGTGGCCGGCGTAGACGGAGAACTGGGCTCCTTCGGCGGTGAGCCGGACCCCGTGCTCGGGAGGCAGGTCTGGCGTCGCGGCAGGGGGCGGGCACATGTGTCTGAGCGTAGGGGGTGGCCGGTCGCACCCCCGGGCCGGATCGACCTCGTCGCGCAGGCTCGTTACGGTTGGCGCATGACCGATCCGACTTCGCTGCCCAACTTCATGCCGAGCGCGCCCGACGCCGGCCCCAACGGAGCCCCTGTCAGTGACGCGCCCGTGCGTGACCGCATCCTCGACGTGCTCAAGGGCCTCGGCATCGAGGCGAGCATCGACGGAGACGGCGACCTCGAGTTCGCCATCGTCGACGACCAGGGCACCAGCACGACCCTCTTCGCCCGCATCGCCGAGGGCGACCTCGCCCTCGTCCGCTTCTTCGGCCAGTGGCAGCTCGCCGAGCCCGTCTCGTCCGACCGCAACGAGCGCCTCGCCCGCTGCAACGACCTGACGATGCAGCTCAACATCGTCAAGCTCTCCCTCGTCCAGGAGAGCCTCGTTGTCTCGGCCGAGCACGTCGTGACCCCGAACGCCGACCTCGACATCCTCGTGCCGCTGTCGGTCAACCACATCCTCCAGAGCGTCGGCTTCTTCTTCCAGTCCTGGCTGCCGATGGACGACGCGCCCGCTCCCGGCGACGCCTGATGGGTGAGTTCGTCCGGCTCGAGGTCGAGGACGGCGTCGGCACGATCCGTCTCGACCGGCCGAAGATGAACGCCCTCAACGTCCAGGTCCAGGAGGAGATCCGCGAGGCCGCCGCCGAGGCGACCGCGCGCACTGACGTCAAGGCGGTCATCGTCTACGGCGGTGAGCGGGTCTTCGCCGCCGGGGCGGACATCAAGGAGATGCAGACGATGTCGTACACCGACATGGTCGAGCGCTCTGGTCCGCTCATGAGCTCGATCAGCGCCGTGGCGCGCATCCCCAAGCCGGTCATCGCCGCGATCACCGGGTATGCGCTCGGTGGAGGCTGCGAGCTGGCGCTCGCGTGCGATTTCCGGGTCGTCGCCGACGACGCGAAGCTCGGCCAGCCCGAGATCCTCCTCGGCATCATCCCGGGCGCCGGCGGCACGCAGCGCCTCTCGCGTCTCGTCGGAGCCTCGCGCGCCAAGGAGATCATCTTCAGCGGCCGCTTCGTCGACGCCCAGGAGGCGCTCGCCATCGGCCTCGCCGACAAGGTCGTGCCGGCCGCCGACGTCTACACCGCCTCGCGTGAGTGGGCCTCGACCTTCGTCGGCGCCGCGTCGTATGCCGTCCGCGCCGCCAAGGAGGCCATCGACCGTGGTCTCGAGGTCGACCTCGAGACCGGGCTGGAGATCGAGCGCCTGCTCTTCGCCTCCCTCTTCGCGACGAAGGACCGGGAGATCGGCATGTCCTCGTTCGTCGAGCACGGCCCGGGCAAGGCGCAGTTCGAGGGTCGATGACCCTCACCCGTACGCCGCTCGAGGCGGACCCGCGGCGCCCGTGCCGGTGGGTCCGCCTCGGGCATCTCCGGGAGCTCGGGAGGAACTTGCCGTGACCGCTGTGCCGGGCCGCGGTCCGCTCGACGTCCTCGTCGTCTACGTCCCCGTCGGCGACACCGATGCAGTGCTCCGGGCGCTCTTCGCCGCCGGGGCCGGGGCGGTCGGCGACTATCGCGAGTGCGCCTTCGTCGCCCGCGGCACGGGACAGTTCCGGCCGGTCGAGGGCGCGACCCCGACGATCGGAGTCGTCGGGGATCTCGAGAAGGTCGCCGAGAACCGCGTCGAGCTCGTCCTCGAGCGGCGGCTGCGGGCCGACGTCGTCGCCGCGCTCCGGGCCGCGCATCCCTACGAGGAGCCGGCCTTCCACGTCCTCGAGACCGCCGACGTCGACCCGGCCTGACCAGCGCCGGCCCCCGTCGCGGTGCTGCCCCCGACGGTTTGGGGGCCGTGGCGCGGTTCTGGTCGCGGCCGGGCCGGATCGGGGTCGGAACTGCGCCGTGGCGCGATCGCCTCAGGAGGTCTTGAAGCCGCCGTTGCTGAGGAGCAGCTGGCCGTTGATCCAGCCGCCCTGCTCCGAGAGCAGGAAGCGCACGAGGTCGGCCGTGTCGCGCGGCGTGCCGAGCCGGCCGGCCGGGGTGTCGGCGGTGCCGAGCGCCCGGATCCGGTCGTCCATCCAGCCCGTGTCGATCGGACCGGGGTTGATGACGTTGGCCCGCACCCCGCGGTCCGCCAGCTCGAGGGCCGCCGCGATGACGATGCGGTCGAGGGCACCCTTGCTCGAGCCGTAGGGCAGGTTGTGGGCCGTG
Source organism: Terrabacter sp. 2TAF16 (assembly GCF_052115065.1). Taxonomy (NCBI): domain Bacteria; kingdom Bacillati; phylum Actinomycetota; class Actinomycetes; order Micrococcales; family Intrasporangiaceae; genus Terrabacter; species Terrabacter sp. 2TAF16. The sequence goes on along the minus strand of NZ_JBFRFZ010000006.1, from coordinate 93,871 downwards.
TGGTCGCTCGTCAGGGCCACGACGTGAGCGGCCGCGGGTCCACCCGCCGCCTGCTCGGGGAGCCGCTCGGCGAACGCCCGGATGAGGAGCCACGTGGCGCGGGCGTTGACGGCGTAGTGCCGCTCCCAGCTCTCGAGCGAGGTCGTGAGGATCCCGCTGTCGACCGACTCGCAGTGCGACATGACGAGGCCGGTCACCGGTCCGAGTCGCTCCGTCGCCGTGGCGACGAGGGCCTCGGGGACGGCCGGGTCCGAGAGGTCGCCGGGCAGGAGCTCGACGCGGCTACCCAGGGCTCGGCACTCGTCGGCGACGGCCGCCGGGTCGTCGGTGCCGCGCTCGTAGCCCAGCCGCTCGTCGTAGGGCTGCCAGTGCCCGAGGGCGAGGTCCCAGCCGTCCGCGGCGAGTCCGAGGGCGAGCTCGGAGCCGATCGAGCGACGCCTGCCGACCCCGGTGACGAGGGCGACCCGGGGGCGCGTGGACGGGACGGGGGAGGCGGACGACATGGCGCCCATCCTCCGCAGTTCGGACAACCCTCGACAACCGGTTTTGCCTCGTCCCAGCCCTGCCGGCAGGCCCGCCGCGTGCGCGCGGACGACAGGGGACGGCATACCCCAGGGGTCTGGTGGTGAGCGTCACGCCAGAGCCGTGCGGACTGAGCGGGCGCTCAGTGAGAGGATGGACGGCAGTGCCGGAGCGACCTCCGGCAGTTCCATGAGCACCACCACCAGCAACGGAAGAGGACGTTCACCCATGAACATCGTCGTCTGTGTCAAGTACGTGCCGGACGCCCAGGCCGAGCGCACGTTCAACGCATCTGACAACACGACCGACCGCGAGAACGTCGACGGCCTGCTGTCGGAGCTCGACGAGTACGCGGTCGAGGAGGCCCTCAAGATCGTCGAGGCCGGCGAGGGTGAGGTCACCGTCCTGACGGTGGGCCCCGACGCCGCCGCCGACGCCATCAAGAAGGCTCTGCAGATGGGCGCCGACAAGGGTGTGCACGTCAACGACGACGCCATCCACGGCTCCGACGCCATCGCGACCTCGCTCGTCCTCGCCGAGGCCATCAAGAAGATCGGGGACGTCGACCTCGTCGTCACCGGCATGGCCTCGACCGACGGCACCATGGGTGTCGTGCCCGCGATGCTCGCCGAGCGGCTCGGCCTGCCGGCCGTGACGTTCGCGTCCGAGCTGACCGTCGAGGGCACCACGGCGACGATCCGCCGCGACGGCGACGCCTCCACCCAGACGATCACGGCCACGCTGCCGGCCCTCGTGTCGGTCACCGACCAGATCAACGAGCCGCGCTACCCCTCGTTCAAGGGGATCATGGCCGCGAAGAAGAAGCCCGTCGAGCAGTGGAGCCTCGCCGACCTCGGCGTGGACGCCGCGCAGGTCGGCCTCGACGCCGCGTGGACGAAGGTCGAGTCCTTCGCCGCCCGCCCGCCGCGCTCCCAGGGCGAGATCGTCGCCGACGAGGGCGACGGCGGCAGCAAGCTCGCCGCGTTCCTCACCGAGCGCAAGTTCGTCTGACCTGCCCCTGACCTTCCCAGCCAGCAAAGGAGATCCGCACCATGGCTGAAGTACTCGTGCTCGTCGACCACGTCGAGGGCAAGGTCCGCAAGACCACGTCCGAGCTGCTGACGATCGCCCGCCGCCTCGGCGAGCCGTCCGCCGTCTTCGTCGGCCCCGGTTTCGATGCCGCCAAGGAGACCCTCGCCCGCTTCGGCGCCGAGAAGATCTACCGCGTCGAGTCGCCCGAGGTGCTCGAGCACCTCGTCGTCCCCCAGGCCGAGCTGCTCGCCCAGCTCGTCTCCTCGACGTCCCCGGCCGCGGTCCTCGTGCCGTCCTCGCCGGAGGGCAAGGAGATCGCCGCCCGCCTCGCCGTCAAGACCGAGTCGGGCCTCATCACCGACGCCGTCGACGTCCAGGCCACTGCTGACGGCAGCGGTGGCGTCGCGACGACGCAGTCGGTCTTCGCCGGCTCCTACACCGTGTCGGCCACCGTGACGAAGGGCACGCCCATCGTCGCCGTGAAGCCCAACTCGGCCACCCCCGAGGAGGTCGCGGGTGCGGCCGCCGACGAGGTCGTCAGCTTCAGCCCGTCCGACGCCGCCAAGGGCGCGAAGATCACCGAGTCCAAGCCGAAGCAGGCCACCGGCCGCCCCGAGCTGACCGAGGCCGCCATCGTCGTCTCCGGTGGACGTGGCACCGGCGGCGACTTCTCCAAGGTCGAGGACTTCGCCGACTCGCTCGGTGCCGCCGTCGGTGCCTCGCGTGCCGCGGTCGACGCCGGGTGGTACCCCCACACGTCGCAGGTCGGCCAGACCGGCAAGCAGGTGAGCCCGCAGCTCTACGTCGCGTGCGGCATCTCCGGTGCCATCCAGCACCGCGCCGGCATGCAGACGTCCAAGACGATCGTGGCCGTCAACAAGGACAACGAGGCCCCGATCTTCGAGCTCGTCGACTTCGGCGTGGTGGGCGACCTCTTCAACGTCCTCCCGCAGGCGACCGAGGCGATCACGGCCGCCAAGGACTGACCGCCCCGTCGGGCCGAGTGCCCGACGCCGCTCGGCGGCGGCCCCCGACCGCGAAGGTCGGGGGCCGCCGTCGTGCGAGCACGAGGCCGACCCTCAGGCCGCCTCGGAGTCGAGGTCGACCCGAGACGACAGCCGGATCCAGCTCTCGAGCCGCTGCCGGTTGAAGGCGTATGCCGAACGCCCCGTCCCGAGGGTCCACCACCCACCGCGCAGCGCCTCCGACGGCAGGCGCACCGGTCGGCCCGCCCCGTGACGCCACTCGAGCCGTCCGCTCGACGACACGCGCCGTACGTCGCGCCGGTCGATCGTCGTCGTCATGAGGGTGTTGTGCACGCGCAGGCGCTTCGTCCCGAGGTCGATGCGGGCCGACCACGCCCGCCAGGCGAGGGCGAGCGCGAGGGCCAGGCACACGGCATACGTCATCGTCGCGGGCAGCGACGGGACGAGGCGCACGAGCAGGCGCGCCACGAAGTAGCCGATGGCAGGAGAGGCCAGGGCCGCGACGGCCCGGTGGCCGGTGGGCGCGCGCAGCCGGCTGCCGCCGGTGCCCTCGTGCCTGCCACCCATGGGGCCGATCATAGGCAGACCGGCCCCACGGGTGGGGTGGACGGGTGATGCGTGTGGTGCTGGGTGCCCCCGGCGTCAGGGACGGATCGCGGTGGCCGCCGCCACGACGTCGACGAGGCCGTGACCCTTGTCGAACGACGTCGTGCCGTTGCCGGCCGGATCGCTGACGTAGGCGGCTCCGTCGGCGTACTTCGAGGCCGTCGACTTGATGGCGGCCTCGACCTGGGCCGGCGTCGCGCTCGGGTTGGCCTGGAAGAGCTGGGCGACGATGCCCGAGATGTGCGGCGTCGCCATCGAGGTGCCGCTGATCGTGTTGTAGTCGCCGTTGTTGCGCGGGTCGCCGCCCGTCGTGCAGATCGGCAGGTAGATGCGGCACGACGACGTGATGCCCTCACCCGGCGCCGAGATGTCGGGGTAGGTGGCGAACTGGCCCGAGCGGCCGCGCGAGCTGAAGTCGCTGACCGTGCCGCCCCGGGTGCCGGTGTCCTGGTCGTTGTACGACGCGACGGAGATGATGCCGCCCGTCGGGTCCTGGCCGGGAGGGTTGGAGAGGTTGGCGGACCCGTCGCCGCCGTCGTTGCCGTTGGCCCAGACCGAGACGACGCCCTCGCCGACGAGCGCGCGCTGGAGCTTGACCGTCGCCGAGTTCGGGTCGAACTCGCCGCCGCCCGTCGGTCCGTAGGAGTTGCTCGTGACCTTGATCGGCGGGCAGGTGCTGGCCGGGACGCCCGCGCCGCAGGGCGCGGCGTGATGCTCGAGGACCCAGTTGAGCGCCGAGTCGGCGCCGACGATGAGCAGCACGGCGCCGGTGCTCAGGCTGACGATGCTCGCGCCGGGGGCGGCCCCGTGCATCTTCGTGCCGTCGGACAGGGTGACGTCGCGCCCGGCGACGATGCCGGAGACGTGCATGCCGTGACCGCCTGCGGCGAGCAGGTCGGTGTTGAGGCTGGCGGCGTCGACGGGCTGGCAGGGGAGCAGCTCGAGCGGATCGCACACCATCTTGAGGTTCTTGACGACGGCAGAGGTGCCGTCGGCGTTCTGGAGGAACGGGTGCGTCGGGTCGACGCCGGAGTCGATGACGGCCACGCTGACACCGGAGCCGTCGAGGGCCGTGCCGTTCGCCCCCGTGAGGGTCGCCCGGGCCTCGGAGCCGCGGGTGGCGGTGTTGGACGTCGACAGGAACATGTCGATGGGCTGGTTGCCCTCGACGTACGTGACGCCGGGGACGGAGCGCACGGCGTCGATCTGCACGGGGAGCCCGGCCGCGACGACGACACCGATCTTGTCGTAGGTGTCGCGGACCGTGAGCCCGGACGCGGCGGCGGCCCGGCGTGCGGCCCCGATGTCCGTCGCGTGGACGAGCACCGTCGTCGGCGTGACGGCGGACAGGGTCGACCAGTGCTGCGCGAGCCACGTCGACAGCGGTGCGCGGGCCTGGCCGGTGCCCAGCAGGCCGGCAGCGACGCCGGACGGCGCGGACTGCGGACCGGACGAGGCCGGCGCCGCGGCGGCGGCGGTGGTCGAGGTCAGGGCGGTGGCTGCTGCCAGGGTGACCGCTCCGAGACGGAGGCGGCGTGAGGCGGTCAATCGCATGAGATCCCTCTCTGCTGGGCCACCCCACGTCAGTGGAGGGTGGCGACGTGACTGGCCAACGAGGGGGCGCGGTGTGAGGTTACGCACGGGTAGCCGGCGGGACGGCATACGCCATCGCCCACGGGAGTGGGTGGACGCCTCGTCCTGCGGCCGTCCGGCCGGGGTGTCCGGGCGTCCTAGAATCGGTGGGTGACTGCCTATCTCGACCATGCGGCGACCACGCCGATGCTCCCCGCCGCCCTCGCGGCGATGACGGAGCAGCTGGCGGTCGTGGGCAACGCCTCGTCCCTGCACCGCACGGGTCGCGCCGCGCGCCGGGCCGTCGAGGAGTCGCGCGAGAGGATCGCCCGCTGCCTCGGTGCGCGGCCCTCCGAGATCGTCTTCACCTCCGGTGGCACGGAGTCGGACAACCTCGCCGTCAAGGGCACGTACTGGTCCCGCCGGGATCGCGACCCGGCGCGGGTGCGCCTCCTCGTCGGCGCGACCGAGCACCACGCCGTGCTCGACTGCGTCGACTTCCTCGTCGCGCACGAGGGTGCCAAGGTGACGTGGCTCGACTGCACGCCCGAGGGTGTCGTCGAGCCCGCGACCGTGCGCGCCGCCATCGAGTCCGACCCCGACTCTGTCGCCCTCGTCTCGGTGATGTGGGCCAACAACGAGGTCGGGGCCGTCCAGGACGTCCGTGCCATCGCCGACGTCGCGCACGAGTTCGGGGTGCCGTTCCACACCGACGCCGTGCAGGCGGCCGGGCACCTGGCCGTCGACTTCGAGGCGAGCGGGGCCGACCTCATGTCGGTGACCGCACACAAGCTCGGCGGTCCCATCGGCGTCGGCGCCCTCGTGCTGCGCCGTGACGCGAAGCTCGTCCCGCTGACGCACGGCGGCGGGCAGGAGCGGCAGGTGCGGTCCGGCACCCTCGACACCCCCGCCATCGTCGGCTTCGCCACCGCGCTCACCGAGGCCACGGCCTCGATCGAGGCCGAGTCGGCGCGCCTCGTCGCGCTGCGCGACGAGCTCATCGAGCGCGCCATGGCGATCGCCCCGGACATCCGGCCGTCCGGGGTCTGGCGCCGCGGCGACGGCGTGAGCCGGCTCCCCGGCAACGTGCACCTGCTCGTGCCCGGGTGCGACGGTGACTCCCTGCTCTACCTGCTCGACGCTGCAGGGGTCTCCTGCTCGACGGGTTCGGCGTGCCAGGCCGGCGTGCCCCAGCCCAGCCACGTGCTGCTCGCGATGGGGGTCGCCGAGAGCGACGCCCGGGGCGCCCTGCGCCTGACGCTCGGGCACACCTCGACCCAGGCTGACGTCGACACGTTCGTCGACGCAATGCCCGCTGCCATCGAGCGCGCTCGCCGCGCGCGGGAGGCGACCGCGTCGTGAGGGTCGTGGCGGCGATGAGCGGCGGCGTCGACTCGGCGGTCGCCGCCGCCCGCATGCTCGACGCCGGTCACGAGGTCGTCGGCGTCCACCTCGCCCTGAGCCAGAGCGCGGCGACGCTGCGCGAGTCGGCGCGCGGCTGCTGCACCATCGAGGACGCCGGCGACGCCCGTCGAGTGGCCGACGTGCTCGGGATCCCCTTCTACGTCTGGGACATGGCGGCCCGCTTCAAGCGCGACGTCGTCGACGACTTCCGCGCCGAGTACGCTGCCGGGCGCACGCCCAACCCGTGCCTGCGCTGCAACGAGAAGATCAAGTTCGCCGCCCTGCTCGACAAGGCGCTGGCCCTCGGCTTCGATGCCGTGGCCACGGGTCACTACGCCCAGGTCGTCGAGACCGACGACGGGCACGGGGGAGTGCGGCGCGAGCTGCACCGCGCCGTCGACATGGCCAAGGACCAGAGCTACGTCCTCGGCGTGCTCGACGCCGACCAGCTGGCCCGGTCGTTCTTCCCGCTCGGTGACACGACCAAGCCGCGGATCCGCGAGGAGGCGGCCGAGCGGGGCTTCTTCATCGCCAGGAAGCCCGACAGCCACGACATCTGCTTCATCGCCGACGGCGACACCAAGGGGTGGCTGACGCGCGAGCTCGGCGAGGCCCCCGGAGACATCGTCGACACGTCCGGTGAGGTCGTGGGCCAGCACGCCGGGGCCTTCGCCTACACGGTCGGACAGCGCCGCGGGCTCGCCCTCTCGCGGCCCGCCGCCGACGGCGAGCCGCGCTACGTCGTCGAGGTCCGCACCGAGACCAACCAGGTGGTCGTCGGCGCCGCCGACCTGCTCGGCGTCAACGCGATCACCGGCGACCATGCCCGCTGGTGCGGCCCGGCGCCGCAGGGCGTCGTGCACGTCGGCGCGCAGGTGCGTGCGCACGGCGAGGAGTATGCCGCGACGGCCTGGGCCGATGGCGACCGCGTCGAGGTGCGGCTCGAGGGCCGCGTGCGTGGCGTCGCGCCGGGACAGTCCGTCGTGCTCTACGAGGGCACGCGGGTCGTCGGCTCGGCCACGATCTCCGCCTCTCGGCTGGAGCGAACCCCCGTCGGGTAGCCGGGAGGCGACCTCAGTCCAGCGAGCGGCGCCACGTGACGGTGCGGGCGCGCGGTCGGAAGCCCAGGGCGCGGTAGAGCCGCTGGGGACCCGGGTAGTCGTCGTCGCCGCGCGGGCTCACCTGTGCGACAGAGGCGCCCACCTCGGCGAGCCGGTGCAGGGCGGCGAGCGTCACGGCTCCTGCGAGTCCGCGACCGCGGTGCTCGGGCACGCACCCCACCGGCTCGACGAGACCCGCGCCGTGGGCCGGGTCGAGCCACACGAGGGCCGAGGCCACCATGGTGTCGTCGGCGTCGACGGCGACCCAGTCGAGGTCGTGGCGGTAGGGCCACGCGCCCATGAGCTGCTCGTAGGCCCGCTCGTCGACCTTCGACGGGCCCACGTCGGACCACGAGGCGGCGTGGACGGCAGCGCGGGCGCGGGCCTCGTGCGGCTCGATGTGACGGAAGGTGTAGCCCGGGACGTCCGGCACCGGCGGTAGGTCGGCGAGGTCGAGCTCGTGGTGCGTGAAGAAGGGCTCGTCCGCGTGCGGCTCGAATCCTGCTGCGGTGAGGGCCTGCTCGGCGACATCTCCCTCCATGACGAGGGCCGACTGCGTCTCTGCGTCGCTCACCTCCTCGAACCAGTCGACGACCTCCGCGGCGACGTCGGGCCGCGCGGGGTCGACCTGGAGCTCGAACCAGTCCGGTGCCTCGGCCCAGCCGAAGCCGACGACCTCGCCGCCGTCGGTCCAGAGAGCGATGGCCTCGTCGTCGTCGAGACCCATCGGGTCGACCGGCCGGTAGTAGCGGCTCCACGCGAGCTGACCGGGGTGGAAGCGGGAGGTGGGTGTCCAGAGCCGCGAGGCGAGGCCCTGCATCGCCCGCAGGTCTGCGGGTCCCGAGAAGTCATGGCGGCGCACCGGCATCACGCTACTGCCGTCGGACTCCGGTGGGGCGTCGACCACACCTCGCGGTGCGGGGCCCGTTCCGGGTGCGCCTAGGCTGGCGCGGTGACTCTCGCTTCCGGCATCGGCTCCTGGCCCGGCACCTCGGTGCGCGACGCGGTGCGGCAGGTGCGCGAGATCCTGGACGGCCACGCGCCCTACCTCCCCGAGCTGCCCGCACGGGGGCCGGGAGCCGACATGGTCGGGCGCACGGCAGGCCTGCTCGTCGAGCTGCCCGTCGACCTCCAGCCCGTCGGGTGGCGGCTCGTCGACCGCCCCGGACGCGACGCGTCACGCACGGCGGCGATGCTCCGCGAGGACCTCGACGAGCTCGCCGAGGCCTACGACGGGCACACCGGCCCACTCAAGCTCCAGGTCGTCGGACCGTGGACCCTCGCCGCCAACGTGTGGCTCTCGCGCGGCGAGCGCGTCATCGTCGACGACGGCGCCAGCCGTGATCTCGTCGAGTCCCTCGCCGAGGGCGTACGCGTCCACGTCGCCGCCGTGCGCAGCCTCGTCCCCGGGGCGCGGATCGTGCTCCAGGTGGACGAGCCCAGCCTCCCGACCGTGCTCGCCGGCCGGCTGCCGACCTCGTCGGGGTTCGGTCGCCTGCCGAGCCTCGACCCCCAGGTCGCCGCGGCCGGCCTGACGACGGTGCTCCGGGCACACGACGGCGAGACGGTCGTGCACTGCTGTGCGGCCAGCCCACCCCTGCCACTCCTGCGGGCCACCGTGCCGACCGCGTTGTCGCTCGACACCTCCCTGCTGCGCCCCCGCGAGTGGGAGGGCGTGGCCGTCGGGGTCGAGGACGGCATACGCCTCCATGCCGGCGTCGTGCCCACCGACGGGAGCCGGACGCGACCGCAGGACCTGGCCGCCGACCTCGTCGGGGCGTGGACGCGGACCGGCCTCCCGCTCCGGTCGCTCGCGGACGTCGTCGTGACGCCAGCGTGCGGCCTGGCCACTGCCTCACCGGAGGTCGCGAGGGCCGTGCAGCGGGCAGCCGTGGAGACCGCCCGCGAGCTCGAGGAGCGCAGCGCCGGCTGACCGTCCCCGGCGGCTCCCCGTCCTGAACGGCAGAGGCCGGCCACCCCGAAGGGTGGCCGGCCTCTGCTCGGTGAGCTCGGTGGTCAGCTCAGAGCGCGGAGCCCGCGGTCCACTTGGCCCAGCTGAGGTTCCAGTCCGAGTAGCCGTTGCCCATCGTCATCGGACGGCTGGTGCCGGTCGTCTCGACGACGTCGCCGATCTGCATCTGGCCGAAGAGCCACTGGCCGTTGGCGTCGCTCATGCCCGTGCAGCCGTGGCTGACGTTGCGCTTGCCCTGGTCGGCGACCGACCACGGGGCCGTGTGGAGGAACTCGCCCGAGTTCGTGACGCGCATGGCGTACTTCACCGGGGTGTCGGCGTAGTAGTTGGGGTCGTCCTTCTTCAGGCCGATGGTCTCTGCACGCATCGTGATGTTGGTCTGCTTGTCCATGATGACCTTGACCCCCGAGCGGGTGACGAAGCCGGGACGACCACCCGTGACGGGGATGCGCTTGGTCCACTTGCCGTTGATGAAGAGGTCCAGCTTGTCCGTCTTGAGGTTGACCTTGGCCACGACGGCACGCCCGATGGTGAAGTCGGAGGTCCGGCTCATCTGTCCGTAGCGGTTGCCGCCGGCGGGGACGCCGTTGAGGTTGGCCTCGACGTGCACCTTGGTGCCGGCCTTCCAGTACGTCTTGGGACGCCAGTGCGCCTCGCGCGAGCTGAGCCAGTACCAGGAGCCGGCCTGGGCGGGGGTCGAGGTCACCTTCATGTGCTTCTCGAAGCTCGCCTTGTCGACGACCGGGAGGTCGAAGCGGGCGACGACCGGCATGCCGATGCCGACGGTGCCCCCGTCACGCGGGGAGACGGCGACGTAGACCTGGTCGTCGAGCGTGAGGTTCGCGGTGCGGAACGTCTGCGTCGACTCGGTGGTCTTGCCGTCGGAGTCCTCGGCCGTGAGGTCGAGGGTGTACTTGACGCCGGGCTCGAGCAGGTCGGACGCGGTCCACGTGCCGCCGTCGAGGGTGCCGTCGACGGGGATGCGGTTGCCCTTCTTGCTCTTGTACGAGAGCGAGGCCTTCTTGAGCGTGCCCTTCTCGGCCGAGGCGGTGACCCGCGTGTCGACGGACACGTCCTCGGACTCGTCGCCCGGGGTCGTCTTGAAGACCACCGGGTCGGTGGTCGGCGTGGGTGCCGCCGACGTCGTGCCACCAGCGGTCGCCGAGGAGGTGCCCGCGGGCTTGCCGTTCTCGGCCGTGGCAGTTGCATTGCAGGCCGTGACGCCGAGCATGGCCAGGACGGCCATCCCCGAGACTGCGGCGGAACGGATGCTCAACTTCACGCGTGAATACCCTTCGCAGACGTGACGCCGGGCGTCCCAGGGCGGGACGGGGTGCGGCACGTCGATAGTGACCCTGCTCCAGTGTCACCGATCCGGCGCAATACGCCAAAACGTACGGCGAGTCCAAACTCCTGCGTGTCGCAGGGTCGGGCGGCGCGTCAGGATGTGGTCCGCGGACGCACCTCGCGACGCAGGATCTTGCCGGTGGGACCCTTCGGCAGCTCGTCGAGCGACCAGATGCGGCGGGGATACTTGTAGGCCGCCAGGCGCTCCTTGACGAACGTCTGGACGTCCTCGAGCGTCGCCGTCGAGCCGGGCCGCAGCACCACGGCGGCACCGACCTCCTCGCCCATGAGGTCGTCGGGGACACCCACGACCGCGGCCTCGAGCACGTCGGGGTGCGTGTAGAGGACCTCCTCGACCTCCCGCGGGTAGACGTTCAAGCCGCCGCGGATGATCATGTCCTTCTTGCGGTCCACGATCGTGTAGTAGCCCTCGTCGTCGACGGTGGCGAGGTCGCCCGAGCGGAACCACCCGTCGGGGATGGCCTCCTTCGTGGCCTCGGGCCGGTTCCAGTAGCCCTTCATGATGTTCTCGCCGCGGATCGCGATCTCGCCGATCTCGCCCGCCGGGGTGTCGTTGCCCTCGAGGTCGACGAGCTTCATCTCGCAGCCCGGGATGGCCCGGCCGATGGTGCCCGGCTTCGTCGGCTTGTCGGGCATGTTGAACGAGGCGACCGGGGAGGTCTCGGACAGGCCGTAGCCCTCGAGGATCTGGCAGTGGAACTTCTCCTCGAACGCCTTCATCACGGCCTCGGGCATCGCCGAGCCGCCCGAGGCGCACGTGCGCAGGCTGCTCGTGTCGGCCTCGTCTGCGTTCGGGTGGTTGAGGATCGCGGCATACATCGTCGGGACGCCCTGGAAGATCGTCACGTGGTCTCGGCCGAGGACCTCGATGGCCTTGGCCGGGTCGAACCGGGGGATGAGCGTCAGGGTGGCGCCGCGCTGGACCGACGTGTTGAGCCCGCACGTGAGGCCGAAGACGTGGAAGAGGGGCAGGCAGCCCATGATGACGTCGTCCTCGGTGATCTCCATGATGTCGGTGGCCGAGCGCTCCGCGTTGCGGTGGAGGTTGAAGTGCGTCAGCTCGGCTCCCTTGGGCTTGCCGGTGGTGCCGCTCGTGTAGAGGATCACGGCGGTGTCGTCGTCGGCGCGCTCGACCGGCTCGAGCACCGGGGCGCCCGCCGTCTCGGACGCGTCGAACTGGCCGTCGGCCGGCCCCATCGGACCGCACACGACCAGCCGGGTCCCGGTCTCGGCCGCAGCCTTCCCGGCCTCGTCGGCGAAGTCCGGCCACACGAAGCTGAAGCGGGCTCCGCTGTCCTCGTAGAAGTACTGGATCTCGCCCGACTTGAGCAGCGGGTTCATCGGCACGACGACGCCGCCCGCGAGCAGGGTGCCGTAGAAGGCGACGGGGTATGCCGGCACGTTGGGGAGGATGAGTGACACCCGGTCGCCGGGCTCGAGTCCAGCCGCACGCAGCTGGCCGGCCACGGCCGCCGCCGCGCGGTGCAGCGCCGACCACGACAGCTCGACCTGGTCGAGCTTGATGCCCACCTTGTCGGGGACGCGTGCCGCGGTGGCGGTGAGGTTGGCGGCGAGGTTGGTCATCTCTGCTCCTTCGCAGGGGGCGGGCTCGGGCCCATTGTCACTGCTGGGTCGCCCGGTGAACAGACCCGCCGCCACGTGAGGAGTGTCATCGGGCGGGTGACCGTCGGAACCGGCTGGCAGGATGAGCGCGTGAGCGAGAGCAGCGGCCCCACGCCCGTCACCGACGACGTCCCGACCGAGGTCCACCAGGAGTGGGCCGAGCTCGCCGAGCAGGCCGCGGCGGCCCAGTTCGCCTACCACGTCAAGGATGCGCCGACCATCAGCGACGGTGAGTACGACGCGCTGATCCGCCGGCTCAACGCCATCGAGGACGAGCACCCCTCGCTGCGCACGCCCGAGAGCCCGACCCAGAACGTCGGGGGTGCGTCGTTCGCGACCGGCTTCGAGACGGTCGACCACGTCGAGCGGATGCTGAGCCTCGACAACGCCTTCTCCTTCGAGGAGCTGCAGACGTGGGCCGAGCGCGTCGAGCGCGAGGTCGGCGACGGCGCCCACTTCCTGACCGAGCTGAAGATCGACGGCCTCGCCATCAACCTGCTCTACGAGAAGGGCCGCCTCGTGCGCGCCCTGACCCGCGGCGACGGCCGCACCGGCGAGGACGTCACCCACAACGTCCGCACCATCGAGGGCATCCCCGAGCGGCTCGCGGGCGACGACGTGCCCGACCTCGTCGAGATCCGCGGGGAGGTGTTCTTCCCGACGGCGGCGTTCGCCGACCTCAACGCGGGCCTCGTCGAGGCGGGCAAGGCCCCCTTCGCCAACCCGCGCAACGCCGCTGCCGGCTCGCTGCGCCAGAAGGACCCCAAGGTCACCGCCACCCGGCCGCTGCGCATGCTCGTCCACGGCATCGGAGCGCGCCGCGGCTTCGACATCGAGCGCCAGAGCGAGGGGTATGCCGCCCTCCGCGCCTGGGGTCTGCCCACCTCCGACGAGGTGCGCGTCCTGCCCGACATCGCGGCCGTGCAGGAGTTCGTGATCTTCCACGGCGAGCACCGCCACGACCGGGCCCACGACATCGACGGCATCGTCGTCAAGGTCGACGAGGTGGCCCTCCAGCGCCAGCTGGGCGCCACGTCGAGGGCGCCGCGGTGGGCCATCGCCTTCAAGTACCCGCCCGAGGAGGTCAACACCAGGCTCCTCGACATCCGGGTCAACGTCGGGCGCACGGGCCGGGTGACCCCGTACGGCGTCATGGAGCCTGTCGTCGTCGCCGGCTCAACGGTCGAGCAGGCGACGCTGCACAACGCGTACGAGGTCGAGCGCAAGGGTGTGCTCATCGGCGACACGGTCGTGCTGCGCAAGGCGGGCGACGTCATCCCCGAGATCGTCGGCCCCGTCGTCGACCTGCGCGACGGCAGCGAGCACGCCTTCGTCATGCCGACCGACTGCCCCGCCTGCGGCACGCCGCTCGCCCCCGAGAAGGAGGGCGACAAGGACATCCGCTGCCCCAACACACGTTCGTGCCCGAGCCAGCTGCGCGAGCGGGTCTTCGCTCTCGCCGCACGCGGCGGTCTCGACATCGAGGCCCTCGGCTGGGAGGGCTCGATCGCTCTGCTCGAGTCGGGCGTCATCACCGACGAGGGCGACCTCTTCGCGCCGGCCCCCGACAGCCCCCACGCGGGGGAGTACGGCCTCACCCGCGAGAAGCTCGCGCAGGTCCCGCTCTACACGAGGGCCGCCAAGAAGACCGACCCGGACGAGGCCGTCCTCGACGGGCGCGTGCTCTCTGCGGGTGGCGACAAGCTGCTCGCCGAGCTCGAGAAGGCCAAGACCCAGCCGCTGTGGCGCGTCGTCGTGGCCCTCTCCATCCGGCACGTGGGACCCACGGCGGCCCGGGCGCTGGCCACCCACTTCGGCTCGATGGAGGCGATCCGGTCGGCGTCGACCGAGGAGCTCGCCCAGGCCGAGGGTGTCGGCGGGGTCATCGCCGAGGCCGTCACCGCGTGGTTCGAGGTCGACTGGCACCAGGAGATCGTGCGCAAGTGGGGCGACGCCGGCGTCCGGATGGCCGACGAGGTCGACGAGTCCATCGAGCGGACGCTCGAGGGCAAGACCGTCGTCGTCACCGGCTCGCTCGAGGGCTTCTCCCGTGACGAGACGAAGGAAGCCATCATCAGCCGAGGCGGCAAGGCCTCCGGCTCGGTGTCGAAGAAGACCGACTTCGTCGTCATCGGCGCCAACGCGGGCTCCAAGGCGGCCAAGGCCGAGGAGCTGGGGCTGACGATCCTCGACGAGGACGGCTTCCGCCGCCTGCTCGAGACGGGCGCGGCCGACTGACCCGTCCGACCCCGTCGGACCTGATCGCACCCGTCGAGCCCAGGTGACCGCACCAGCGACCGCCCGGTCGGAGGCTGGCTCGCATGTGTCGCGAGCCCACAGAACCGCGTCAGGTGTGTGGGTCCCCACCGTCCTTTCGGCGTGCAGCCCTCCTAGGCTTTGCCGAAGTTTCCCGGATTTCCGGAGTCGTCGCCCGCCCGTCACACCGACCGGCGCGGCCCGACACCACGCTCACCCGAGCGCGACGCACGAGGAGGTGCAGGTCTTGACGGGTACCCCGTTGCTCGAGACCAGGGCCCTGACCAAGGAGTTCCGTGGCTTCCGGGCCGTCTCGGAGGTCGACCTGACGGTCGCCCGCGGCACCGTCCACGCGCTCGTCGGACCCAACGGTGCGGGCAAGACCACGCTCTTCAACCTGCTCACCGGCTTCCTGACCCCTACGTCCGGCGCCGTGCTCTTCGACGGTGAGGACATCACCGGCAAGGCCCCGGAGCAGATCGCACCGCTCGGCATCGCGCGCTCCTTCCAGATCACGAGCCTCTTCGAGGCGATGACCCTGCGCGAGCACCTCGAGCTGGCCCTCGCCAGCCCGACCGGCATGGGCAAGCAGTGGTGGCGCTCGGTCACCCGCATGGCCACGTTCAAGGACCGCGCCATGGAGCTGCTCGAGCAGGTCGGCCTCGCCGACCGGGCCGGGGCACCCGCCTCGTCGCTGGCCTACGGCCAGAAGCGCGCGCTCGAGCTCGCGATCGCCATGGCACTTGACCCCAAGCTGCTGCTCCTCGACGAGCCGACCGCGGGCATGGGCATCGAGGACGTCGACCGCACCATCGCCCTCGTCAAGCAGCTCGCCGAAGGCCGGACCGTCGTCTTCGTCGACCACAACATGCACGTCGTCGGATCGCTCGCCGACCGCGTCACCGTGCTCCAGTCGGGGCAGGTGCTCGCGGAGGGACCGTACGAGCAGGTGCGCGCCGACGAGCGGGTCATCACGGCATACCTCGGAGCAGCCCATGAGTGACGACACGACGGCCACGACGACGACGGAGCAGCCGGCGCCCGACCGCGCCGGTGCGCCGGAGGCCAGGAACCCCGGGCGTGACGCCGCACGGATGCTCGAGGTGTCCGGGCTCTCCGCCTGGTACGGCGAGGCCCGCGTCCTCACCGAGGTCAGCATCGACGTGGCCCCCGGTGAGGTCGTCACCCTCGTCGGGCGCAACGGAGCCGGCAAGACGACCCTGCTGCGCTCGGTCATGGGCCTGCACCGGCAGATCGAGGGCACGATGACCCTGGACGGCGCCGACCTCGCCAAGCGGTCGGCCGACGCCCGGGCCCGCGCGGGCATCGGCTGGGTCCCCGACGACCGCGGCATCTATGCGAGCCTCACCGTCGCCGAGAACCTCCTGCTCCCGCCGGTCGTCCACGCGGACGCGTGGCCGCTCGAGCGGGTCTACGAGTTCTTCCCCGTGCTCCACGAACGCCGCGACTTCCCCGGGACGAAGCTCTCGGGCGGCGAGCAGCAGATGCTCGCGATGGCCCGGGTGCTGCGGATGGGTTCACGGCTGCTGCTGCTCGACGAGCCGAGCGAGGGCCTGGCCCCCGTCATCGTCCAGCGCATCGGCGAGATCATCCGCGAGATCAAGGGCCAGGGGGTCGCCGTCCTCCTCGTCGAGCAGAACGTCAAGTTCGCCTCGACGGTCGCCGACCGGCACTACCTGCTCGCGCAGGGGAAGGTCGTCGAGCACCTCGACAACGAGGACTTCCGCGCCCGCGAGGGCGAGCTGCTCACCTACCTCGGGATGTAGCACCCACCCGTCGCCCGGCCGCGTCGCCCGGGCGCACCGGCTCCGTCGTCACGACGCCCTCGCGTCATCTCGTCACACCGCACACACCGCACACACCGTGGCACCCCGTCACACCCGCACCACACGTCACCACTCGTCACAACCCCAGGAGGGGACATGCGTAGCAGGACAGTCCAAGGCACCGTCGCCATCGCCGCGACCGCGTCGCTCGCGCTCGCCGCGTGCGGAGGGGCCGGCGGCCCCCAGTCCGGCGGCTCGAGCAAGCTCACCGACGACAAGGTCGTCATCGGCCTGCTCAACGACCAGTCGGGCGTCTACAAGGACCTGTCCGGTCCCAACAGCAAGGTCGCCATCGAGATGGCGATCGAGGACTACAAGGCCAAGTACGGCGACAAGGCCGTGGCCAAGGACATCGAGATCGTCACGGCCGACCACCAGAACAAGGCCGACATCGCCAACTCCAAGGCGCAGGAGATGTACGACCGCCAGAAGGCCGACATCATCCTCGACGTGCCGAACTCGGCCGCCGCGCTCGCCGTCGCCACGCAGGCCAAGAACAAGAAGAAGCTCTACATCAACATCGGCGCCGGCACGACGGCGCTGACGGGCGCGAGCTGCAACAAGTACACCTTCCACTGGGCGTACAACACGAGCGTCCTGGCGCGCGGCACGGCCGGCACGATCACCAAGGCCGGCGGCAAGAAGTGGAACATCGTCTACCCCGACTACGCCTTCGGCCAGGACATGAACAAGTCCTTCACCAAGGAGATCACCGCCGCGGGCGGCACCGTCGGCCAGTCGATCGCCTCGCCCTTCCCGAGCGACAACTTCGCCACCTTCATCACCAAGGCCGGCGAGGGCGACCCCGACGTCATCGGCTCGATGCACGCCGGTGGCGACCTCATCAACTTCGTCAAGCAGTTCAACCAGAGCTCGCTCAAGGGCAAGGTCCAGCTCGCGGTCGGCCTGATGTTCATCACCGACATCCACTCGCTCGGCGTCGACCAGTTCGCCGGTACCCAGTTCACCGACGCCTGGTACTGGAACTTCGACGCGCAGAACAAGAAGTGGGCCGACCGATTCAAGGAGAAGACGAACACCCGTCCGTCGTTCGCCCACGCCGCCAACTACTCGGCCGCGATGAACTACCTCGAGGCCGTGCAGGAGGCCGGCACCGACGACGCCGACACCATCGTCGGCAAGCTCGAGGGCAAGAAGATCAACGACGTCTTCCTGCGCAACGGCGAGATCCGCAAGGCCGACCACGCCGTCATCCACGACGTGTACCTCGCCAAGGTCAAGAGCTCCGCCCCGGAGGAGTGGGACTACGAGGACATCGAGAAGACGATCCCGGCCGCCGAGGCCTACGGCGAGGCCAACCCCGCCTGCTCGATGAGCTGACACCCGGTGCGTATGCCGTCCGGTCGCGTCCCACGCGGCCGCGCCGGACGGCATACGGCACAGCGCGACTGTCGAGGCAGCCGCACCCAGCCCGATCGACCGCGAACCGAGCGAGAGACATGAGCGAATTCATCCAGTACACCCTCCAGGGGCTCGCCGCCGGGGGCTTCTACGCGCTCTCTGCGCTGGGCCTCGCCGTCATCTTCGGCGTCCTCGGGGTCGTCAACTTCTCCCACGGCGCCTGCTACATGCTCGGCGCCGTGCTGTCCGCCGTCCTGCTCGCCGAGCTGAACGTCGGCTTCTGGGCCGCGCTCGTCATCGTCCCGATCCTCATGTTCGGGTTCGGCGTGCTCATGGAGCGCCTGCTCGTGCGCTGGTTGCTCGAGCTCGACCCGCTCTACAACTTCCTGCTGACGTTCGGCCTCACGCTGGTGATCGTCGAGGCGGTCAAGCAGCGCTACGGCGTCTCGGGCCTGCCCTACCAGGTGCCCGCCGGACTCGGCGGCCAGGTCTCCGTCGGTTCGGTCAACCTCTCGGTCTACGCGATCTTCGCCTGTGTCTTCTCGGTCGTCGTCTGCGTGGCGGTCGGGCTGCTGCTGACGAAGACGCGCATCGGCATGATCGTGCGCGCCGCGACCGAGGCGCCCGACCGGACGCGGGCCCTCGGCATCAACGTCGGGCTCTGGGTCACGCCCGTCTTCGGCTTCGGCATCGCCCTCGCCGGCCTCGCCGGAGTGCTGGCCGCCCCGACCCGCGCCATCACCGCCGAGATGGGCAGCAACTTCATCATCATCCTGTTCGCCGTCGTCGTCATCGGCGGCCTCGGATCCATCCTCGGGGCGGTGGTCGCGGGCTTCCTCGTCGGACTCGTCGAGGCCTACGGCATCGCCTACGCCCCCACGTACGCCCAGATCGTCATCTTCGTGCTGATGGCGATCGTCGTTCTCGTCCGGCCCTCGGGGCTCTTCGGACGGGAGGAGGTCGCATGAGCGAGCAGATGACCGCCAAGGTCGACGTCGACCTGGCCCAGCCCTCGATCCTGTCGCGGCGCAACCCGCTGCGCTACGTCATGCTCCTAGCCGGCCTCGCCGTGCTCGTGATGCTGCCGTACTGGATCTACCCGCCCGTCGCGATGGACATCCTCTGCTGGGGTCTCTTCGCGATCAGCGTCGACCTGCTCCTCGGCTTCACGGGGTTGCTCAGCTTCGGCCACGCCGCGTTCTGGGGCGGCTCGGCCTACTGCACGGGGCTCATCGCCACCCACTGGGGCGTGCCCTTCCCGGTCGCCGTCATCGGCGGCGCCGTCTTCGCCATGCTCATCGCCTGGCCGATCGGCTACCTCTCGGTGCGGCGGACCGGCATCTACTTCGCCATGGTCACCCTGGCCTTCGCGCAGATGCTCTACTTCATCGCCAACCAGGCGCGTGACCTCACGGGCGGCGAGAACGGCCTGCAGGGCATCCCGAGGAACTTCTTCGGCATCGAGGCGGTCGAGACCGACCCGTTCTACTTCTACTACGTCGGCGCCGCGATGATCCTCGTCGGGATCCTCGTCGCGTGGCGCGTCGTCAACTCGCCCTTCGGTCGGGTGCTGACGGCCGTGCGCGACAACCCGGCCCGGGCGCGCGCCCTCGGCTACGACGTCGAGCGCTACAAGATCACGGCGTTCATCATCTCGGCCGGGCTCGCCGGCCTCGCCGGCGGCGTCTTCGCCGTGAGCCACCAGTTCGCGTCGCTGCAGGAGCTGACGTGGACGACGTCGGGCAAGGTCGTGCTCATCACGGTCCTCGGCGGCATCGGGACGCTCTGGGGCGGCCTCGTCGGCGCCGGCGTCGTCGTGACGCTCGAGGACTATCTCGCGAGTTCGGGCTTCGAGGGCATCGGCCTCATCACCGGCACGATCTTCGTCGTCATCGTCCTGCTCTTCCGGCACGGCATCTGGGGCACGGCGCGCAACGTCCTGCGCCGCTACGTCCTCGAGAGGCGCGGCAGGCAGCGCGACTGAGAGACCTACCGGTTGGAGGTATCCGCGCGGCGGTTCCTTCGGCGCGGATACCTCCAACCGGTCAGGACCGGGGCGTCAGGACGCGGAGGGCGACGCGGCCGACGACGAGCCAGGCGACGGCGGCGAGTCCCCAGTTGGTGATGGCGTTCTTGACCGTGGCGCCGTCGCCGGTGAACTGCTTGACGCCGGCGGTGCGGCTGAAGACGCCGAGGTCGGCCCAGTCGGCAGCGCGCAGCACGGCCGCCACGAGGGCGTTGCGCGTGTTGGCGTCCAGCACGACGAGGACGGCTCCGAGCAGGAGCGCCGTGGCGGCGAGCAGGCACGCGAACCAGACGATGCCGCCGAGCAGGGTGCGCACGCGCCTGATGCCGGCCCCGGTGAGGGTCGCGGCGCGGCGGGCGCCGGCCCGCACGTCGGGGGAGCGGCGCGCCCGAGGCGCGACCTCGGCCATCTCGGCCTTGGCGGAGGCCCGGTCGGCCGGTGCGTCGGTCGACGTCTCGGTCGCCGTCCCGGTCGCCGTCTCGTTCGCCGTCGGGGTGGGTGCTGGGCCGGCCGAGGCGGTGGGGGTCGGGTCGGCAGCTTCGGCCGCGGGAGGCGCTGGCACGTTCTCCCTGGGAGCGGTCGTCGTCGTGGTCGGGCTGGCGGGGCTCGTCATCGAGGGTTCTCCTTGGGTGGTTCGTGGATCCGCCGTGGTCAACGAGCGACACCCGCGGCAGGACACGCCTCGCACCGGAGGACTTCGCGGCACGGGGCCCGCGATGCCGTGCACGGGCCCGGACGCGTGGTCCGGGCCCGAGGGGCTGCCCCATAGACTGGCCCGCATGTCATCCCTGTCCCGCGACGACGTAGCCCACCTGGCCGGCCTCGCCCGGATCGAGCTCTCGGACGCCGAGCTCGACCGCATGGTGGGTGAGCTCGGCGTCATCCTCGAGTCCGTGGCCAAGGTCCAGCAGGCCCCGACCGACGGCGTCGCCCCGATGTCGCACCCGATGCCGCTCACCAACGTGACCCGCCCCGACGTAGTGCGCCCCAGCCTCGGCGCGGACGCCGTGCTGGCCGGGGCGCCCGAGTCCGAGCAGCAGCGCTTCTCGGTGCCGCGCATCCTCGACGAGGACTGAGCAACCCTGAAGCCTGCGTATGCCGCCTCGCCGAGCACCCGGCATACGCCCCGCCCGTGACGGGCACCACGAAAACTCCTGTCGCAGCTACGAACCGAAGGCACTGACGTGACCGACCTGCCAACTGACCTGACGAGGGCCACCGCCGCCGACCTGGCCGGCGCGCTCGCGAGCGGGGCCATCAGCTCCGTCGAGGTGACTCAGGCGCACCTCGACCGGATCGCCGCCGTCGACGGCCAGGTGCACTCCTACCTCCACGTCGACGAGGCCGGGGCGCTCGCCCAGGCCCGGGCGATCGACGACCGGCGTCAGGCCGGCGAGACCCTCGGCGCTCTCGCCGGGGTGCCGATCGCCGTCAAGGACGTCATGACGACGAAGGGCCTGCCGACGACGTGCGGCAGCAAGATCCTCGAGGGGTGGGTCCCGCCCTACGACGCGACCGTCGTGTCGAAGCTGCGCGAGGCCGGCCTGCCGATCCTCGGCAAGACGAACATGGACGAGTTCGCGATGGGCTCCTCGACCGAGCACTCGGCCTACGGGCCGTCGCACAACCCGTGGGACCTCGACCGGATCCCCGGTGGCTCGGGTGGTGGCTCGAGCTCGGTGCTCGCCTCCTTCCAGGCGCCGCTCGCGACCGGCACCGACACCGGCGGCTCGATCCGCCAGCCCGCCGCCGTCACGGCCACGGTCGGCACCAAGCCGACCTACGGCGGCGTCTCGCGCTACGGCCTCGTGGCGCTCGCGAGCTCGCTCGACCAGGCCGGCCCGTGCGGTCGCTCGGTCCTCGACACCGCCCTGCTCCACGCCGTCATGGGTGGCCACGACCCGATGGACTCGACCTCCATCGACGCGCCGGTCCCGCCGGTCGTCGAGGCCGCTCGTGCCGCCAGCGTCAAGGGGATGCGCGTCGGCGTCGTCAAGGAGCTCGGCGGCGAGGGCTACCAGCCCGGTGTGCGCGCCCGGTTCGACGAGTCCGTCGCCCTGCTCGAGGAGCTCGGTGCCGAGGTCGTCGAGGTGAGCTGCCCGAACTTCGAGTACGCCCTCGCGACCTACTACCTCATCCTCCCGAGCGAGGCGTCGAGCAACCTCGCCAAGTTCGACGCCATGCGCTACGGCATGCGGGTGCTGCCGGAGGGCGTCGACGCCCCGAGCGCCGAGCAGGTCATGGCCGCGACGCGCGACGCG
This sequence comes from Terrabacter sp. 2TAF16, assembly GCF_052115065.1. Lineage (NCBI taxonomy): Bacteria > Bacillati > Actinomycetota > Actinomycetes > Micrococcales > Intrasporangiaceae > Terrabacter > Terrabacter sp. 2TAF16. The sequence continues at coordinate 71,934 of NZ_JBFRFZ010000006.1, read as the reverse complement.
GGCTTCGGACCCGAGGTCAAGCGCCGCATCATCCTCGGCACGTACGCCCTCAGCTCCGGCTACTACGACGCGTACTACGGCTCGGCCCAGAAGGTCCGGGCGCTCATCGCGCAGGACTTCGACAACGCGTACGCCCAGGTCGACGTGCTCGTCAGCCCGACGGCGCCGACGACGGCGTTCAAGCTCGGCGACAAGCTCGAGGACCCGATGGCCATGTACCTCAACGACATCGCCACCATCCCGGCCAACCTCGCCGGCGTCCCCGGTATGTCGATCCCGTCGGGTCTCGCCGACGAGGACGGCCTGCCCGCGGGCATCCAGATCCTCGCGCCGGCCACCAAGGACGAGCGTCTCTACTCCGTCGGTGCCGCCCTCGAGGCAGCGCTCGTCGACCGCTGGGGCGGTCCGATCCTCGACCGCGCGCCCGTGCTGGGCGCCGCTGCTGCGAAGGGAGCCTGACATGAGCACCGTCGCGACCGATGCCGTCATGGACTACGACGAGGCCATGACGAAGTTCGACCCCGTCATGGGTCTCGAGGTCCACGTCGAGCTGCACACGGCCACGAAGATGTTCTGCGGCTGCCCGACCGAGTTCGGCGCCGAGCCCAACTCGCAGGTCTGCCCGGTGTGCCTGGGCCTCCCCGGCGCCCTGCCCGTCGTGAACGAGAAGGCCGTCGAGTCGGCCATCCGCATCGGCCTGGCGCTCAACTGCGAGATCGCCGAGTGGTGCCGCTTCGCCCGGAAGAACTACTTCTACCCAGACATGCCGAAGAACTTCCAGACGTCGCAGTACGACGAGCCGATCGCCTTCGAGGGCCACCTCGACGTCGAGCTCGAGGACGGCAGCGTCTACCGCGTCGAGATCGAGCGCGCGCACATGGAGGAGGACACCGGCAAGTCGCTGCACATCGGCGGCGCGACCGGTCGCATCCACGGCGCCGACCACTCGCTCGTCGACTACAACCGCGCCGGCATCCCGCTCATCGAGATCGTCACCAAGCCCATGGTCGGGGCGGGCGAGCGCGCGCCCGAGGTCGCCAAGGCGTACGTCTCCGCGCTGCGCGACCTGTTGCGCGCCCTCGACGTCAGCGACGTCAAGATGGAGCAGGGCTCGATGCGCTGCGACGCCAACGTGTCGCTGCGCCCGCGCGTCGGTGAGCCCCTCGACGAGGCCCAGCTCGAGGTGCCGCTCGGCACGCGCACCGAGACCAAGAACGTCAACTCGCTCCGCTCCGTCGAGCGGGCCGTGCGCTACGAGATCTCGCGGCATGCGGCGATCCTCGAGGGCGGCGGCTCGATCCTCCAGGAGACCCGGCACTGGCACGAGGACACCGGCATCACGACGTCCGGTCGCGTCAAGTCCGACGCGGAGGACTACCGCTACTTCCCCGAGCCCGACCTCGTGCCGGTCGCGCCGACGCGCGAGACCGTCGAGACGCTCCGGGGCACCCTGCCTGAGCCGCCCGGACTCCGTCGCAAGCGGCTCCAGTCCGACTGGGGCTACAGCGATCTCGAGATGCGCGACGTCGTCAACGCCGGAGCGGTCGAGCTCATCGAGGAGACCGTCGCTGCCGGCGCAAGCGCCGGCGCCGCGAAGAAGTGGTGGCTCGGTGAGCCGTCACGGCGCGCCAACGCCGAGGGCCAGGACATCGTCACGTATGCCGCCGGGCTGGGTCTGACGCCCGCGCACATCGCCGAGCTCGACGGGCTCGTCGCAGCGGGGCGCCTCAACGACTCGATGGCGCGGCAGGTGCTCGACGGCGTGCTCGCCGGCGAGGGGACCCCGACGGCCGTGGCCGACGCCCGGGGGCTCGAGCTCGTCCAGGACGACGGTGCCCTCGAGGCCGCCGTCGACAAGGTCATCGAGGCCAACCCCGACGTCGCGGCCAAGATACGCGACGGCAAGGTGGCGGCCGCGGGCGCGCTCATCGGCCAGGTCATGAAGGAGATGAAGGGCCAGGCCGACGCCGGCAAGGCCCGCGAGCTCATCCTCGCCAAGCTCCAGTAACCCCGCACCACCCGTCGAAGGGCCACGTTCCGGCCGTCCCAGAGGTCCGTGACCTCGGGGAGGACCGGAACGTGGCCCTTCGACGGTGACGAGGGCGTCGGCGGAGGGTCAGCGCTTGCCGCCGCCGAGGAGACCACCGAGCAGGCCGCCGAGGATGTCACCCGCGCCGCCGCTGCCAGCGGACGAGCCGGAGCCGCCACCGAGCACCTGGCCGAGGATGTCCTGGAGCGGGTTCGAGCCGCCGGACGCGGCACCCGTCGACGTCGCGCTGCCCGGGGCGTGGACCGGCCCGCTGTCGGCGCCCACGCCACCGGGGAAGAGCGGGCCGCCGTCGGTCGACCCGCCGCCCGACGGGGCCGACGTGCCGGTCGAGCCCGACCCGCCGCCGAGCATCCCGCCCAGGCCGCCCTGACCCATCTTGTTGGCGAGCCACGACATGACGATCGGGGCGAGGATCGGCAGCAGCTTCTGCACGAGGCTGCCGGACGACCCGCCGAGCCCGCCGAGCTGGTTGACCACCTGGTCGGTGCTGCCGCCGAAGATGTTGCCGACGATGGCCTTCCCGTCCTGCTCGTCGACGTCGTCGAGGCCGTTGATCGTGCCCTGGTGGTCCGAGAGGGCCGTGAGCAGCGAGTCGGCGCCGGCGGGGTCCGAGGCGTTGGCCTGGAGCCCGCCGAGCAGGGCTGGCAGCGCACTCTCCGCCGCCTGGCGGACCTCGTCACTCCCGACCCCGAGCTGGCCTGCCAGCTGGTCGATCGGTACCTGGTCGAGGATCTCGTCGTACGAACCCATGGGTGCCCCTCCTGCTCGTGGGTGGCGCCGGTGCCGACCCCTGCTCGTCAGGCTAGCCACGTCCGGTCGTCGGTGGCGGCCACGCGGCGCGAAGCCTGCTGCGAAGGGTCACACGGCTCCCACCGCGGAGAGGGGCAGCGAGATGAGCCGGTCGGCGCCGTCGTTGTTGCTCGTCGTGATCCAGACCCGGCTGCCGACGAAGTGGATGTCCCGGATGCGACCGTAGGTGCCCTGGAGGTGGCGGGTCGGGGTGCCGGCGGAGCCGTCGGCGTCGACCGGCACCCGCCACACCGACTGCCCGCGCAGGGCTGCCAGGTAGACGGCCCCGTCGGGCCCGACGGCGATGCCGCTCGGTGACATCTCGGAGGTCGGCCACTCGGCGACGGGGTCGACGTAGTCGGGGTTGTCGGCGCGGCCCTCGACCTCGGGCCAGCCGTAGTTCCTGCCGGGCTCGACGAGGTTGAGCTCGTCGAACGTGTTCTGTCCGAACTCGCTGGCCCACAGGCGTTTGCGACGGTCCCAGGCCAGACCCTGGACGTTTCGGTGTCCGTAGGACCAGATCGGGGAGCCGCCGAACGGGTTGCCCGGGGCCGGGTCGCCGTCCGGGGTGATGCGCAGGATCTTCCCGCCGAGGGAGTCGAGGTTCTGTGAGAGCGAGGTGTCGCCGGCCTCGCCCGTGCCGACGTAGAGGTAGCCGTCGGGCCCGAAGGCGATGCGGCCCCCGTTGTGGTTCCGACCACGCGGGATTCCGGAGAAGATGACGACGGGCTCGCCGATCGTGCCGTCCCGCCACGGCACGGCGGCGATGCGGTTGTCGCTCTCGGTCGAGTAGTACGCGTAGAAGACGGGATCGGCGTCGAAGTCCTCGGGCACGGCGAGCCCGAGGAGTCCGCCCTCGCCCTCCGTGCGGGTGATCGGCAGCCTCCCGGCGACCGTCGCCCTGCCCCCGGAGCCGGGCTTGGGCACGTGGTGGATCAGACCCGTGTTGCGCTCGCTCACGAGGGCGCTGCCGTCGGGCAGCACGGCCACCGACCAGGCGATGTCGAGCCCGCCCATCAGGGTCACGGGGCCGACCGGCTGGGCTGCGGGTGGACGCGTCGGGGTCCTGGGGGCCGACGACGCCGAGGTGCTCCCCGTCGCGGTGGTGGCGCTCGAGGTCGCCGAGGTGGTCGTGCCGGCACCCGTCGCGGGGGCAGAGGGTTCGGCCGTCGAGCACGCGGTCGTGACCAGGGCGACGACGACGCCGCCCACGAGCGCGCGGCCGATCGGTCGGGAGGTGTGCGGCATACCTCATTGTGTCCCACGTGGCGTCTGGGGCCGCGGCGTCTCAGCCCCCGCGTCGTTCGAGCGTCTCGACGAGCCCGTCGCGCACCTCGGGATGGACGACATCGGCGTCGACGACCCGTCGTGCTGCGGCGAGGTCGCCGGTGAAGGCGCGGAAGAGCACGAGCAGGTCGATGTCGTGGGAAGGCCGCTCGATCTCGATGGTGGCGCCGGTGTGCACGGTGCCGGGGGTCACGACCGAGAGGTAGGCGCCGGTGCGCCCGGCCTCGGTGAAGCGGCGCACCCAGCGGGGCTCACCCATGTGCGCGGCGAAGGTGCTGCACGGGATGCGCGGCACCTCGACCCGCAGCACGACGTCGCCGATGCGCCACCGCTCGCCGACGAGCGCGTGTGTCGTGTCCACGGCGAGCGTCGTGATGTTCTCGCCGAATCCCCCTGAGGGGATGGAGCGCCCGATCTGCTGCTCCCAGAGCTCCTGGTCCTCGCGCGGGTAGGCGTAGACCGCCTGCAGTGCGCCGCCGTGGTGCTTCGGGTTGCCGATCTCGTCGCCGACGACCCCGCTGCCGAGACCGCCGTGCTTCGGCCCCGGGTCGCGGACCGCGAACGACTCGACGGGCCGCTTGTCGATCGCGGTGGGTCGGCCGCCGCGCTCGGGGGCGGTGCGTCGGCCCGAGCCGAGGGCGAGGACGTGGGGATGGTGCGTCACCCGGCGAGCCTAGCGGCGTCGCGCCGGACCTTTCCCCGACCGGTCCACGACCGTTCCCGGTCCCCTCCGGGTCGGGCCGCCCGTCTTGGCTAGCGTGGACGCCATGGCTACCCAACCCGTCGTCGTGTCCGTCCCCGACCCCGAGTTCGCCGAGGCGCTCGCCGACCTCGACGGCGTCGACACGGTCGTGTGGGACATGGAGGGGCCGCACCCGCGCGGTCCCGAGATCCGGTACGCCGTCATGCCCTACATGACGAGCCTCGACCTCGCCGACGTCACCCGCGGGCTCGACGCCCTCGAGGTCGTGCAGCTGCAGAGCGCCGGCTACGAGCAGTTCGTGGCCCGGCTCCCCGAGGGCGTGACCCTCTGCAACGCGGCGGGCGTGCACGACGCGTCGACGGCGGAGCTCGCGCTGACCCTGACGCTGGCGTCGATCCGCGACATCCCGGAGTTCGTCGGGTCCCAGCACCAGGGGCGCTGGGAGCCGCTGCGCCTGCGCGCGTCGCTGGCCGACCGGCGGGTGCTCGTCGTCGGCTACGGACGGATCGGCCGGGCCATCGCGCGGCGCTTCGCCCCGTTCGAGGTCACCCTGACGGCGGTGGCCTCTCGAGCCCGGGAGGGCGACGAGCTCGTGCCGCGGGTGCACGGCATCGACGAGCTGCCCGACCTGCTGCCCGACCACGACGTGGTCGTCGTCATCGTGCCGCTGACGTCCGCGACACGTCGTCTGTTCGACGCGGCGCTGCTCAGCCGTGTGCCGGACGGCGCCCTCCTCGTCAACGTGGCCCGGGGGCCGGTCGTCGACACCGACGCCCTCGTGGCCGAGTGCGCCTCCGGCCGGCTGCGGGCGGCGCTCGACGTGACCGACCCCGAGCCGCTGCCGCAGGACCACCCGCTCTGGACGACGCCGGGCGTCCTCGTCACACCGCACGTCGGGGGAGCGACGGACGCGATGCGCCCGCGGGCCGTCGCCCTGGTGCGCCGACAGGTCGAGGCGCTGCTCGCCGGTGAGCCGGTCGACAACGCCGTGGCCGGACCCTTGTCTGCCCCTCGGACATAGTGGACACTGTCAACATGACCGAGACCATCGTCGCCATCGGCACGCGCAAGGGGCTCTGGATCGCCCGCAGCGCCGACCGGCAGGACTGGACCCTCGAGGGTCCGCACTTCCTCATGAGCGAGGTCGCCTCCGTCGCCGTCGACACCCGCGAGGGACGCTCGACCGTGCTGGCGGGCGTCAAGTCGTGGCACTGGGGACCCACGGTCCAGGCCTCCACCGACGGTGGCCGCACGTGGACCGAGAGCGCCGAGCGGGCCCTGGCCTTCCCGGCCGACACCGACACCGCGCTCGAGCGCGTCTGGCAGCTGACGCCCGACCCCAACGACACCGACGTCGTGTGGGCGGGGGTCGAGCCGCACGCCCTCTTCAAGAGCACCGACCGCGGCGAGCACTACGAGCTCGTCCGCGGCCTCTGGGACCACCCCCACCGCCCGACCTGGGAGCCCGGCTTCGGCGGTGGCGCCGTGCACACGATCGTCCCCGAGCCCGGACATCCGGAGTCGGTGCTCGTCGCGATGAGCGCGGGCGGCGTCTACCGCTCGGGCGACGGCGGGCAGACGTGGGCTCCGAGCAATCCCGGCATCCGGGCCGGCTTCATGCCCGACAACGAGTACCCGGAGTACGGCCAGTGCGTGCACAAGGTGGCTCGCGGCCAGGGCGAGGGGGAGCTCTTCGCCCAGAACCACAACGGTGTCTACCGCTCGCACGACAACGGCGCGACGTGGGACTCCATCGCCGAGGGGCTGCCGACCGACTTCGGCTTCACGGTCCTCGCCCACCCGCGCCGTCCCGGTGTCGTCTGGGTGGTGCCCGTGGCCGACTCCGGTGAGCGCATCCCGCCGGACGCCCAGCTGCAGGTCCAGCGGTCCGAGGACGCCGGCGCGACGTGGCGTCAGCAGGCGAACGGTCTGCCCGGCCACAGCTACACGTGCGTGCTGCGCGACGCGGCCTCCCTCGACGCGGCCGACCCGGTCGGCGTCTACCTCGGCACCCGCAACGGCGACGTCTTCGCCTCGGCTGACGAGGGTGAGACCTTCCAGCGCATCGCGACCCAGCTGCCCGACGTGCTCGTCGTGCGCGCCGCCCAGCTCGCCTGACACGCAAGGGATTCCGTATGCCGTCCGCCCCCGTCCGCGTCATCCTCCCCGGCATGCTCCGCGACCTCGTGGGTGGCGTCGCCGAGATCGAGGTCGAGTCGCCGTCCGAGTCGCAGACGGTGGCCGAGCTGCTCGACCGGGCGTTCTCCGGTCATCGCATCCTCGACGGCAAGGTGCGCGACGAGCGCGGCCAGATCCGTCGGCACGTCAAGGTCTTCGTCAACGGCGAGGACGCCACGCGCGGCGAGGGCATCGACGCACCGGTCCCGGCCGGAGCCCGCGTCCACATCATCAACGCCGTCTCAGGAGGCTGACGGCAGCCCGGACATCGGCCCGAGCACGGGGAAGTCGGCCCGCAGTACCGCCCCGCCCGGGGTCTCGCGGCTCAGTGTCAGGTCGCCACCCAGTGACCTCAGGGTGTCGCGCAGCAGCCGGAGCCCGAGGTGCCCTCGGTTCGAACCGGCCGGAGGCTCGTCAACCGTGGCCGAGGGCCCCACGCCGTCGTCGCGCACCTCGACGACGACGCGCTCGCCCCGGAGGGCGGCCGACACCGCCACGGTCGAGGCGTCCGCGTGCTTGTCGACGTTGCGCAGCCCTTCGCGGACGACCCGGAAGGTCAGCTGGGCGACGGCGAGCGAGTCGTCGAGCCGGGGGTCCACCGAGACGTCGACGTCGGTTCCACGCCGGCGCTGCCGGTCCGCCAGCTCCTCGACGGCAGCCACGAGGCCCCCGCTGCGCAGGTCCGCCGGGTAGACGTCGGTGAGCAGCTCGCGCGCCCCCGTGGCGCTGCGTGCGAGGTCGGCCGACGCCTGCTCGAGCAGGTGTCGCTCCGCGGTCGCCTCCTCCGGCAGGGCGGCCGCCACGGTCGGCAACGCGTACCCGAGCCCCACGATGTCCTGCACGAGTCCGTCGTGGAGGTCCTGCGAGAGGCGACGGCGCTCGAGGTCCGAGGCCGACAGCGCGTGGGCCATCATCTCCTCCCGCTCGGCGAGGCCGCGGTCGACGCGGCGGGCGAGGGACAGCGCGAGCGGGAGCAGGGCGAGGGCGAGCAGCAGGAGCGAGACCAGGCCCAGCGTGGTGAACTGCCAGCGGATGTCGGCGACGTCGTGCTGGATGCGCTCGGTGGGCCAGTAGGCCTCGAAGACGAGGGGATGGCCGTCGGCGGCGCGGAAGCCGACGTAGACCTCGATGAGCTCCTCATGGGACTGCTCGGCGGCGTTCTCGGGCTTGTCGAGATCTGACAGCTCCGCGGTTGCCCCGGTGCCCCCGAAGAGGGCTGCGACGTCGGGATCGAGCTCGTACGTCCTGCCGGTCATGCCCGCCTCGTCGGTCCACAGCACGAGCCCGTCGGCGGTCCAGATCTTCATGTGGGCGATGGACCCGTCGGCCATCCGTGCCCGCATGAGGCGCTCGAGGGGTGCCATGGCCTCGGGCCGGCCCGCCCGCACCCCCTCGTCGACGAGCGGTGCCACGACCGAGTTGGCGAAGGCGACGCTGCGCACGTCGGCCTCGTGGAGGGACAGGGACTCGGCCAGGGGTTGGGACAACAACAGCGTGCCCGAGGCGACGACGAGCAGCACCGCCACGCTCCAGACCACGAACCGGGTCACGGCGCTGCGCACGACGGTCGACCGGCCGGGTGCGAGCGGCCCGCGGCTCGCCCTGCCGGAGGCGCGGTCAGATCTCATCGTCGAGCCGGATCAGCTTGCGCCGCAGAGCGATCATGACCGCCTCGAGCTGGCTGTGCGCGTCGAGCTTGACGAGGATGTTCTTGATGTAGCCGCGGCAGGTGAGCACCGAGATGCCGAGGGTACGGGCGATGGCCGTGGGGTCCCGCCCCTGGGCGAGCAGGGCGAGGACCTGCTGCTCCCGAGAGGTCAGCAGCTCCGGGGTGCCCTGTCTGCCGGACCCGTTGCCGACGAGCGCCCGCAGCAGCACCGGGTGCACGGCGAAGGTCCCGCGACTGGCCTCGCGCACCGCCTGGATCAGCTCGGCGAGTGGGCCGCCCTTGGGCAGCAGCGCCGAGGCTCCGGCCTCGGAGGCGCGGGCCAGCAACGCGTGGGTCACGTGGGCGGTGAGGACGACAACGCGCACCTGCGGGTGGGCGTCCGTGACGCGGCGGGTCAGCTCGATGCCGTCACCGTCGTCGAGGTGCACGTCCATGACGATCGCGTCGGGCCGCGCACGGTCGATGATCGCGAGCGCGTCGACGACGCCGCCCGCGGTGCCGACACTCTCCATGTCCGGCTGGGCGGACACGGCGAGCGACAGGGCGTCGGCGACAGTTCGGTGGTCGTCGACGACCAGCACACGCATCATCTCGGACGACATCGAGCCCCCTCGTCGTCAGGACAGTGCGCTCCCCGGCGCACCGTTCCGCGAACCAGTATCACGGCTGGAGGCCTCGCGTGCGGAGAAACGGCCCTCGAAAAGTGGGGGTCGGGGCACCCGCCGCTGGGTGGTCCGGCGTCATCCGGAGGCGCCCACCATGGGAGGAGTTCTGCAAGGGGGGATCCGGATGAACGGAACTGCTGGGCTTCGCGTACGCCTGTGTGGGGGACTCGTCGTGGGAGACGGGGACCTGGCCCTCGGCCCGCGCGACGTCGGAGGGGCCAAGGCGCGTCAGGTGCTCATGGCGCTGCTGTTCGAGGCCGGTGCGAGTGTCTCTAAGGGACGCCTCATCGAGTTCCTCTGGGGTGGAAGACCGCCCGCCGGTGCACTCGGCACGCTGGAGGCCTACGTCAGTGTGCTCCGGAAGCGGCTCGCGACGGTGTTCCCGGGCGGGACGCCGGTCGTCACGGTCCCGGGCGGCTACCGCTGGGACGTGGACCGGGCGCCCGTCGACGTCGTCGAGTTCACCCGGCTCGTCGCCGCCGCACGCGCGGTCGACGTGTCCGGGACGGATGCGCTGGACGCGTATGCCGCTGCCCTCGCCCTCGTCGAACGTCCTCTGGCGCCGGTGGACGGCGACCTGCCCTGGCTCGAGGAGCACGTCTCCGGTCACCGCTCCCGGGTGCTCCGCGTGCTCACCGACGCCGCACGCCTCGCGCTGGACGAGGGCGACCCGTCCCGCGCCGAGACCTGGGCCCGGGACGCGATCGAGCGCGACCTGCTCGTCGAGGCGGCCTGGCAGGTGCTGCTCGAGTCGCTGGAGCGCCAGGGACGCCAGGCCGAGGCGATGCGGGAGTACGAGACCTGTCGCTCGGTCTTCGCCGAGGAGCTGGGCTGCGACCCGGGACCGGGACTGCGCACGGTCTTCACGCGTCTGCTCGCGGCGACGTCGTCCGACGACGACGGGCTGCGCGACCTCGTCGACGCCGTCGTGCGCCTGCACGTGCGGCTGCTCGCCCACGGGGGTGCGGGTCGCGGGGCGGGTCGGCTGCCCTCCGCGCACGCGGCCGGAGGTCGTGGGGCCGGGGGCATGGCACAGCCCGAGGCGCTCGCCTCCCTCGAGGAGGACTGCCGGCGGCTCCGGTCACTGCTCCGCGCCGCGAGCGGAACGGTGCCGTCGGGTCTCCCGGGTGGCCGACCGGCCGGAGACGTCAGGAGAGCGGCCACGGCGTGACGACGCGTCCGTCCAGGTCGTCGAGGAGAACAGGCCCGAGGACCCGGGAGTCCACCGAGCGGGAGCGGTCGTCGCCCATGACGAAGACGGCACCTGCGGGCACGGCGACGGGGCCGAACCACACACTGTCCATCGACTCCTCGTCGACCCACGGCTCGGTCACCGGCACGCCGTCGACGACGAGCCGCCCGTCCTCGAGGCCGACCACGTCGCCGCCGACCGCGACGACGCGCTTGACCCACGACGTCCCGGTGGGCACCTGGGCGCCGGCGTTCGTCGTGGACGCCGCCCGCTCGGCCCACCCCGGGCCGACGACGACCACGTCGCCGCGGGACACGGTCCCCGCCCACGGCGTGCGGAGCAGGATCACGTGGTCGCCCGCCGAGAGCGTCGGGCTCATCGAGTCGGAGGTGACACGGACCGGCTCGACCACCCAGTGCGACCCGACGGCGAGACCGACGGCGAGCACGGCGAGTGCCCGGCGCGCGCGGCGCGAGCCGTGGTGGAGGCCACGACCCCGACGACCCGCGACTGGCGACTGCACGTCCGGCCTCCGAGGGGAGCGCACGGTCCCGGCCGCCGACGCGCCCTCCCCGGGCGGTCGCCCCGACGCGGGCATCGGCAGGCTCACGTGAACCTGGCCACGGCCCAGACGATCCAGCCACAGACGCCCACCGCGAGCAGCAGGTTGGTGACGGAACGGCGCTGGGCGGGGGCCATCAGGCCGACGAGGAGGGCCAGCGCCGCGAACTCGGCGGTGACGCAGACGGCATCGGGCAGCCCCAGGGCCTCGACGGTCGAACCGCCCTCGGACCCCGGGATGACGGGCATCCCGTTGCCGTGGCCGCCGGGCACGAGCAGGGGACCGTGGTGCCCGCCACCGGACACGGCCGCACCCTCGCTGTGGAACGGCAGTCCTGCGGTGCGGGACACGACGTAGAGGGCGATGAGGCCGGCCGTCGAGAGCACCGCCGCGGGCAGGACCCGCCTCGCGGTGCCGCGCCACAGCGCCTGGCCCAACCACAGCTGGGCGGTGGCGACGACGGCGAAGAAGACACCGGCCGGTGCCCACTCGTCGACGTGCTCCGGCGTCACGACCACGTGGACGAGCCCGGCCACCCCGAGGAGGGTGCCGGCCGCGCGGGCCTCGGCCGACGGCGTACGCCAGCGGTGTGCCTGCTGCGGCGTGCCCTCGTCGTCGACCGCGGCACCGTGAAGGCCCTCGTGGGCCGTCGCGTTCACAGCTCGCCGTCCTCGGGCAGCGACCTGCACGGATCACTCATCGGGTCGGTCGACTCCCCGGCCACGACCTCGAACTGGCTCATCATGTCGTGGTCCTCGTGGACGAGGTTGTGGCAGTGGATCATGTACTTGCCCCGCCCCTCGAAGCGCATGACGACCCGCACCGTCTCGTTCTCGCCGACGTAGACGACGTCCTTGGGCCCGAGCTCGTGGGCCATCGGCGCCGCGCCGTTGCGGTCGAGCACGCGGAAGTCCACGAGGTGGATGTGGACCGGGTGGAACCAGCCGCCCGACGAGTTGCGGATCTCCCACACCTCGACGTCCCCCTCTGCGGGGTTTGCCTCGACGAGCGCGAACCGGCTGCGCACGACGTCGTCCCACGTGTGGCCGTTGATCGTCCACTGGCTGTTCTTGCGCACGAGGTCGAGCTTTCGGGTGCGCACGGCGTCCGCGGCGGTCAGCGCCATGACCGGGTTGGTCGGGTTGAGCTGGTCGGGAACGGCGTTGTCGGCCGGGTCGAAGTCGTCGCCGACGACGTCGAAGGCCATGACCTTGTTCGTGTTGTCGTAGTCGATGTTGTTCTTCGGGCTCGAGTTGCCGAGCACGACCCGCCGGCCCACGGGGTAGCGGCTGAAGTCGACGACGACCTCGTAGCGCTCGGCCATGCCCTGCCGGAAGCTCCTGACCCGCTGGGGTGCCGGCATCAGGCCCCCGTCCGTCGCGATGACGACGAACGGGTCGCCGGAGTCGAGCGACCACTGGTAGGACCGTGAGATCGAGGCGTTGAGCAGCCGGAAGCGGTAGCGCCGCCGCTTGACCTTCATGACCGGCCACGGCACCCCGTTGACGAGGACGACGTCGCCGAACATCCCGGACTCGTCGTGGTTGTCGAAGTAGAGCTGCCCGTCCGTCGCGAACATCGCGTCGCTGACGACCAACGGGACGTCGAACTCGCCGTGTGGAATCGGCAGCGACTGCTCCAGCGGGTCCGTGAGGTGGTACTGCGCTGCCAGGCCCATGAGGACGTTCTCCGCCGTGTGGTGCAGGCCGTGGTCGTGGTACCAGAGCGTCCGGGCCGTCGGGGTGTTCGGGTAGACGTAGTCCTTGTACTGACCCGGGTTCGTGATGTCGCTGGCGTACCCGTCGTACTCCGGGGCCGACGGTGACCCGTGCAGGTGCACCGAGGTCCATGGCGTGTAGCGCAGGAGCGGGTGGGTCGCCGGCAGGTTGTTGACCTGGCGCATGACGGTGCGGCGGCCCTGCGCGACCTTGACCGTCGGCCCGGGCACGCTGCCGTTGTAGCCCCACAGTGGCGTCTTGAGGCCCGGGACGACGTCGGCCATGACCGGCTTCATGTAGACCTTGTAGTAGTCGGTCGTGCTGTCGACCCGGCTGGGCTGGAGCACGGGCGGCACCCGGAAGGGCAGCGTGAACGGCCTCGGCAGCCTGCTGCTCGCGAGCCGGCTCTGCGTGCTCGAGCCCGCCCTGACGGTGCGCTCCAGCGGCAGGGCCAGGGCGGCGCCACCCACGACGCCCAGCTTCATCAGGTCACGACGCGACAGTGACATGGTTCCTCCTCGATCGACTCCAACTTCCTCTAGGACAGCGGGGCGACCTTGGGATCTCCTTGTGGGTCAGGGGAGCCCGTGCCCAAGGTTTCCGCAAGGCCGCGCGCGGAGCCTGACGGGAACGCCCGTACCGGGCGCCCGTCACCGGACCTACGCGTGAGAAGGCAAGTCATGAGACGTCCAACCGCAGCGGCGCTCGCCGCAGTCATCGGCCTCCCGGTCGTCATCGGTGTCAGCGCATCCGCCGCCGTCGTCGGCGGTACGCCCGGACCGGGCCTGGCGGCCGTCGGTCCCGTGAGCGCGACCAACGGCTACCCCACCTGGTACAAGGACAAGAACGGGCTGCGGCTCGAGCTGTGCGTCGCCGCCGCCGACCCCCTCTGCCCCGCTCGAGGCGACCTGCCCGACGAGACGGCGCCCGTCGCCTTCCCTGACAACTACCCGGACGAGGCGTTCTACTCGCTGACCGGCGCCCAGGTCGACACGGCGAGCGCCGGCGTCGCGCGCCTCGACATGGCCCTCGAAGGAGCGTTCTCCGCCGGGCCGGTCGTCGACGGCGAGCAGGTCGTCTTCGCGCGGATGCGGATCAAGATGACCAACGTCCGCAACGCCACCGACTACACGTTCACGACACCCGTGGGGACGAAGACCCTCAAGGCCAACCGCGACGGGCTGATCTTCGACACCGAGGACATCGGCATCGGTGCGCCGGGCGACTTCTCCGGCGCCCTCGGCGGCCGCCTCGGGCCGTTCCTGACGTGGGACACGTTCGGCACGCGGACGGACCCCGCTCTCAGGGGCGACACCTACGTCGGCGACGGCATCACCGACCACCGGATCAAGGGCAGCCCCTACGGCACGAACGTCTTCCGGATCCAGGGGCCGGGCGTCAACCCGTCCGCGACGACCGACGCGTGCCCGACCGTGACCGGGCCCGTCACCGACTGCATCGAGACGGACCTCTTCACCGTCCAGGGGAAGGTCGCGACGACCTCCGGCGTGTCGGCCGACGCCGCGACCTACGCCCGCTCGTCCGGCGGTACCTCGCTCGTCGACGTCTTCGCCTCGTCGGAGCCGGGGGAGCTGCAGGCCATCGAGGTGGGCGACGCCTCGAGCGTCGTCGGCTTCGCCACCACGGCCCTGACCGGGGGCGACGGGAGGTACTTCGCCCGGGTCGCCGCCGACGGGCTGCCGAGCCGAGTCCAGGTCTCGAACGTCGGCGACCTGCCGCCGTCACGCAAGACCATCGCCGTCGTCGACCGGGTGTCGGGCACCGCCGTCTTCGATGCGGGCCGGCGCGTGCTGTCGGTCGGGGCCAGCTCGAGCGACACGTTCGCCGACCCGACGCTCACCGCCGTCGGTCTCGGTGTCCTCGTCGGCGGCACGCTGGTCGTCGACCCCCTCGTGGCGCCGCCCGTCACGGTCACGGTCACCTCCGCCGCCGGTGGCGCCGTCACGCTCCCGGTGACGGTGACCGGCCCCGCCACGGACCCGATCCCGGTCAGGGCCCAGGCCGGACCCGACCAGACGGTCCAGCCGGGACAGGTCGTCACGCTCGACGGGTCCACGTCCCGGGGCACGATCCTCTCGTACGCGTGGGAGAGCCCCGAAGGAATCTCCCTGACCTCGCCGAACAGCGCCGTTGCGTCCTTCACCGCCCCTGACGCTCCCGGCGACTACGAGCTTGCCCTCGTCGTGACGGGACCCGGGGGCACGAGCGACCGGGCCACGGCCACCGTCACGGTCACGCCGCCGGTGACGGTCGTCGTCGCGAGCGCCGGGTCCGACCAGACGGTGCGGCGCGGGACCGTCGTGACCCTCGACGGTGGGGCGTCACAGGGAGCCGCGACCTATGCCTGGGCGCAGGTGGCCGGCCCGACGAGGCCGACGGTGACCCTCTCCGGCGCCACGTCCGCCCGACCGACGTTCACGTTCCCGCTCTTCCACGCCTCGGACGGCAACGCGGGCCCGCTGACGTTCCGGCTCACGGTGCGCGATGCCACCGGGGCCCTCACGTCCACGGACGACGTGGTGGTGACGCCCACCTCCGACACCGTCGTCGTGACGACGGCGCGCTTCAAGGGCCAGTGGCGCATCGACGGCACGAGCAGCGTCGTGGCGGGACAGCGGGTCACGGCGCACCTGGGTGGACTCGCCGGGACGGTCATCGGATCAGCGGTCGTCGACGCGGCCGGCGGGTTCTCGATCCGGCCCGCCACCGGACCCGTCGCGACCCAGGGCGCCACGGTCGTCGTCGAGTCGGAGCTGGGCGGTGTCTCCACCCCGTTCACCGTGCGGCTGAACTGACCCTCCCCGGGTGGACGCAGCTACCCCCGGCCGTCCACCCCCGAGGTGGCCTCCTCCTCGCGGAGGGGGCCACCGTCGTGAGTGCTGGCTCGGGTCGTCCGCCTCGGTCGCGCCGTCGTCAGCGACCGACGCCGAGGAGGATGGGCAGGGCGGTGCGCTCGAGCTCTCCGACCGCGAGAGAGCGCGGTTCGACGAGCCGCTGGGTCATCGAACCCTGGGCGAGCGCGATCGCGACGCGGACGAAGAGGTCGGTGGGGATCGGGAGGGTGAGTCCCTGGCGCGACACCGCCTCGTCGACGACGGACACCAGCTCGTCACGGACCCGACGCTGCTGGGCAGCCCAGGTGCGTCGCGCGTCGGCATCGCGGATGGCGTGCAGGGTGAACTCGGTCGTGAGCACGAGCCAGCGCTCTCTGCTGTCGTCGGCCAGCGCCGCGAAGACGTCGCGGAGCACCTCGTCGGCGCTCGCGTGCTCGCGTTTGCTCGCACGGCGGATCCGGTCGACGAGCGCCTCCGAGTGGCGTCGGGAGAGCTCGACGACGAGGTCGTCCTTGGAGCTGAAGTTCGAGTAGAAGGCGCCTCGCGTGAAGCCGGCGCGTTCGCAGATGTCCTCGACGGTGGCGCCGTGGAACCCGCGCTCGGCGAAGACCTCGCTCGCGGCCTCGAGGACGCGGTCGCGGGTGGCCTGGCGACGCGCGCTGATGCGTGGAGCGGTGGACGGGTGTGTGGCGGACGGCATACGCAAAGGATACAACCTCGAATTGAATACGACCTCGTATCGGAGCATACTCGTCAGGTGACCACTCCCAGCTCAGGCCGACCCACGGACCCCGACCAGCGCACCGTCGTCGTCGACGACGTCAGCGTCGCCGGCACGCACGAGCCCTTCGTCGAGCACGTGAGCTTCACGGCCCCGGGGGGCGTCGTCACGTTCGTCCCGACCGACCCGGGCATCCCCCAGGTCGCACTCGCCCTCGCCATCGGAGGCCGGGTCGCCCTGCTGCGCGGGCGGGTCAGCATCGGCGGGGTCCCGGAGCGAGCCGAGCTGCAGCTGCGCACGCGGCTCGTCGACGTCGCCGACGTGACGGCCCCCGAGGACTCCCTGGCGGTGCAGGCCGTCGTGCAGGAGGAGCTCGCCCTCGCCGAGCGTCCTGCCTCCCGCTCCGCCGTCGCCACCTTCCTGTCCGAGCACGACCTCGCCGACCGCTCCGGGGTGCCCTGGGAACAGCTGCCCGCAGGGGTGCGCACGAGCCTGCTGCTCGAGCTCGGCGCCCTCCATCCCCACGTACGCGTCCTCGTCCTCGCCGGTGCCGAACGGCACGGCGGGGACCACGGGGTCTGGCTCGAGACCTGCCATTGGCTGGCCCGCGAGGGCTTCGCCGTCATCGTCCTGACGACGGCTGCCCTGGCATCCACGCTGCCTCCCGACGAGGTCGAGGCTGAGCCCGCGCCGCAGCCGGCGCTCGCGTTCACATCGCAGCCCGACCCGGAGACGGAGCCGGAGACCGTGCCGGAGCCCGAGCCGGAGCCCGAGCCGGAGCCCGAGTCCGAGACCGAGCCGGAGAGCGAGCCGGAGACCGAGCCGGGGCCGGAGACCGCTCCCGACCCGCAGGACACCACCGCAACCACCCCGAAGGAGCCCTCGGCATGAACCCCGTCCGCCTCGCGGTCGCCGAGCTGCGCCGCCTCACGAGCTCGCGCCTGGCCCGGCTCGCCCTGGCTGCGCTCGTCCTCATCCCCACGCTCTACGGCGGTCTCTACCTCTACGCCAACCACGACCCCTACGGGGGCTTCCCGCAGGTGCCGGCGGCCGTCGTGAGCGACGACACCGGCACCACCCTCAGCACGGGGGAGAAGCTGCAGGTCGGCGGGCGGGTCGCCGACCAGCTCGTCGACTCGAGGTCCTTCGACTGGCACCGGGTCTCGCACGACGAGGCGATGCGCGGTGTCGACGACGGGACCTACGCCTTCGCCGTCATCCTGCCCCGGACGTTCTCGGCCGACCTGGCGTCGACCGCCGAGTTCCGGCCGCGACAGGCCACGGTCGTGCTCGAGACGAACGACGCCAACAACTACATGACCTCGACCATCGGCAACCAGGTCATCAAGCAGGTGACGGCATCGGTCGCGAGCGAGGTGAGCCGGACCGCGGCCAGCAAGCTGCTCCTCGGCTTCAGCGACGTCCACGACCAGCTCGTCAAGGCCGCCGACGGCTCCGAGCAGCTGCGGGCCGGGGCGGTCAAGGCCGACGACGGCGCGAAGAAGCTGGCGAGCGGGGCCCGCACCCTCGCGACCGGCCTCGACGACCTCGCCTCGGGGGCCCGGCGCCTCGACACCGGTGTCGGCCAGGCGGCCTCCGGCGCCGACAGCCTCGAGGCGGGCGCCGGCCAGCTCGCCTCCGGCCTGTCCACGCTGCAGTCCCGCACCGCCAACCTGCCGGCCCAGACCGCGCGGCTCGCCGACGGCGCCGAGCAGGTCGCCGCCGGCAACCGGACCATCGCCTCCTACGGCACCCAGGCCGCGACCGCGTCGACCCAGCTCAAGAGCCGGATCGCCGCCGACCGGTCGAGCTTCCTGGCGGCCCTGCGCGCCCAGGGGCTCACCGACGCCCAGCTCGCCGTCGTCGAGTCGCGGCTCGACGTCGTCGACGGCTACGTCGACACGGCCGACAGCACGATCCAGTCGGCCTCCGGCAGCCTGACCCGCCTCTCCAAGGGCGCCGACCAGGTCGCGACCGGCGCCCGGACGCTCGCCTCGGCGACGCCGGCCCTGACGAGTGGCATCGCCCAGGCCCGCTCCGGCGCCGTCCAGGTCCGCGACGGCGCCAGCGCGCTCGCCACCGGTCTCGACCAGCTCAAGACCGGCTCGAGCGCGCTCGCGTCCGGCGCGACGAAGGCCTCCACCGGCGCCGACCAGCTCTCGTCGGGCGCGACCTCCCTCGCCTCCGGCCTCGACTCGCTCGTCAAGGGTGCCACCGACCTGCACGCCGGTCTCGTCAAGGGCCGTGACGCCGTGCCCGACCCTTCCGACGCCCAGCGCAAGGCGATGGCCCAGACGATCGGCTACCCCGTCGGGGTCTCGTCCGACTCCCTCTCATCGGCCGGCTCCTACGGTGCCGGGCTCGCGCCGTTCTTCATGAGCCTCGCGCTCTGGATCGGCGCCTACGTCCTCTTCCTCTTCGTCCGGCCCCTGTCGACGCGTGCCCTCGCGACGAGCCAGCGCTCGGTCCGCACGGCCGTCGGCGGCTGGCTCGCGCCGGCGCTCGTCGGCGTCCTCCAGGCCGCGGCGCTCGTGCTCGTCGTCGGGAGGGGCGTCGACATCCGGATCGCGCACCCGGTGCTCGCCTTCCTCTTCCTCGTCTTCGTGTCCATGACGTTCGTCGCGATCCTGCACGCCCTCGCCGCACGGCTCGGGGCCGTCGGGAAGTTCCTCGGCCTCGTCTTCATGGTCGTCCAGCTCGTCAGCGCGGGCGGCACGTTCCCCTGGCAGACGTTGCCCGCGCCGCTCCAGGCCATCCACCACGTCGTCCCGATGACGTACGCCATCGACGGGCTCCGCCGGCTCATGTACGGCGCCGACCTCGGTCCCGTGCCGGGCAGCATCGCGGTGCTCGCGGCATACCTCGTCGGTGCCCTCGCCGTGTCGACGGTCGCCGCCCGGCGCTCGCGGATGTGGACGCCGTCGCGGATCAAGCCCGAGCTGAGCCTCTGACCGGTCTGGGCTGACAACGCGGCCGGTCCGGAGCATGCTCGGAGTCATGAGCAGCGCCTCGAGAGAGAAGACCCTCATCCTCATGCGTCACGCCAAGGCCGAGGAGGGGCCGGGCAAGGTCGACCACGACCGCGAGCTCGCGGCCCGTGGTCGACGGGACGCCAAGGCTGCCGGGAAGTGGCTCCATGCCGAAGGCCTCGTGCCCGACCTCGTGATCTGCTCGACCGCGCAGCGCACGCGGCAGACGTGGGAGGAGGCGTGCCGCGGTGGCGCGCACACGGAGTTCGTCGAGTTCCGGCGCAGCGTCTACCTCGGGGGCTCCGAGCAGACGCTCGAGACGGTGCGCGAGGACGCCGGTGACACCTCGACCGTCCTCGTCGTCGGCCACAACCCGACGATGGCGCAGCTGACGAGCCTGCTCACCGACGGCGAGGGCTCGCGCGAGGCGCACGAGGCCCTCGGGGAGGGCTTCGTCACGAGCGGGCTCGCGGTCCTGCGCTACGCGGGGGACTGGGCCGACCTCGACCTCGGCACGTGCGAGCTGGCGCGCTTCCACGTCAGCCGCGGTCACGACGACTGACCGGCCGACGCCCGTTCGGCACGGGCTCAGGCTGTGAGATGCGGTGTCCACCCAGCGGACACGGTTCTATGCTGCTGGCATGACGCAGACGCCTGACATCAAGCCCCGCAGCCGCGACGTCACCGACGGTCTCGAGAAGACCGCCGCGCGGGGGATGCTCCGGGCCGTGGGCCTCGGCGACGACGACTGGGTCAAGCCGCAGATCGGCGTCGCGAGCTCGTGGAACGAGATCACGCCGTGCAACCTGTCGCTCGACCGGCTCGCCAAGGCGGTCAAGGACGGCGTGCACGCCGGGGGTGGCTACCCGCTCGAGTTCGGCACGATCTCCGTCTCCGACGGCATCTCGATGGGCCACGAGGGCATGCACTTCAGCCTCGTCTCCCGCGAGATCATCGCCGACTCCGTCGAGACGGTCATGAACGCCGAGCGCCTCGACGGGTCAGTGCTGCTCGCGGGTTGCGACAAGTCGCTCCCGGGCATGCTCATGGCTGCCGCCCGCCTCGACCTCGCGTCGGTCTTCCTCTACGCCGGCACGATCCTGCCGGGCATCGCCAAGCTCTCCGACGGCAGCGAGAAGGAGGTCACGATCATCGACGCCTTCGAGGCCGTCGGTGCGTGCAACGCCGGGAAGATGTCGCTCGAGGACGTCGACGCGATCGAGCGCGCCATCTGCCCGGGGGAGGGCGCCTGCGGCGGCTTCTACACCGCCAACACGATGGCCGCCGTGGCCGAGGCCATCGGCATGTCGATCCCCGGCTCGGCCGCGCCGCCCGCCACCGACCGGCGCCGCGACATGTACGCCCGCAAGTCGGGCCAGGCCGTCGTCGAGCTGCTCCGCAAGGGCATCACCGCGCGCGACATCATGACGAAGCCGGCCTTCGAGAACGCCATCGCCGTCGTCATGGCCTTCGGCGGCTCGACCAACGCCGTGCTCCACCTGCTCGCCATCGCGCACGAGGCCGAGGTGGACCTGACGATCGAGGACTTCCGGCGCATCGGTGCGAAGGTGCCGCACCTGGCCGACGTCAAGCCGTTCGGCAGCTTCGTCATGAAGGACATCGACCACATCGGCGGCATCCCCGTCGTCATGAAGACGCTGCTCGAGGCCGGGCTGCTCGACGGCGACTGCCTCACGGTGACGGGCAAGACGATGGCCGAGAACCTCGACGACATCAACCCGCCGCACATCGACGGCCGTGTCATCCGCGAGATGGCGACGCCGATCCACAAGACCGGTGGCCTGACGATCCTCACCGGCTCGCTGGCGCCCGAGGGTGCCGTCGTGAAGTCGGCCGGCTTCGACGAGTCCGTCTTCGAGGGCACCGCCCGCGTCTTCGACGGCGAGCGCGCCGCGATGGACGCCGTCGAGCAGGGCTCACTGCAGAAGAACGACGTCGTCGTCATCCGCTACGAGGGCCCCAAGGGTGGTCCCGGGATGCGCGAGATGCTCGCCGTCACGGGCGCCATCAAGGGCGCGGGCCTGGGCAAGGACGTCCTCCTGCTCACCGACGGTCGCTTCTCCGGCGGCACGACCGGGCTCTGCGTCGGCCACGTCGCCCCCGAGGCCGTCGACGACGGGCCCATCGCCTTCGTGCACGACGGCGACACGATCCGCCTCGACGTCGCCAACGGCACGCTCGACGTGCTCGTCGACGAGGACGAGATGGACCGTCGCCGAGCTGAAGGCGTCACGCACCCTGAGCCGAAGTACACCCGCGGAGTGCTCGCGAAGTACCGCAAGCTCGTCGGCAGCGCCAGCCGCGGCGCCGTCTGCGGCTGACCCTCGCTCGGGTTCGAGGTGATGGCGACGCGCGGCTGGGTGTCGCCATCACCTCGACCCAGGCTGGGCGGTCGATGGCGTATGCCGTGTGGCCGGGTCAGCGTTCCGCGTCGCGGAAGGCACGGGGCGTCATCCCGGTGTGCTCGCGGAACCGGCGGATGAGGTGCCGCTCGTCGCTGAATCCGGTTGCCGCAGCGATGTCCCGGACGCCGAGCCCGGTGTGCACGAGCAGGTCGGTCGCAGCCTCGAGCCGTCGTGAGGCGCGGTGGGCGTAGGGGCTCGTGCCGGTCTCGGACCGGAACCGTCGGCGCCACGTCTCATAGGTCATGCCGACCTCCGCGGCCACGGACGGCAGGTCCAGCGACTCGGCGAGGTCGCGGTCGAGCAGCTCGAGGGACCGATCGAGCCAGCCGAGCCTCGCGGCTCCGCGAGGATCCGTGCCCGCACCTGCGGTCGCGATCGCCTCGAGCAGGGCCGTGAGGAGGTCGAGCACCTCGGCGTCCCGGCCCGCGACGGTCGTCGGGCGGGTCCGCTCGCCGAAGGCCGCGAACCGGTGGCGCCACCTGGCGACCGGCAGACCGTGCACGAGGGGGTGGTCGGGCGTGAGCGCACCACGTCGCCGGGCCAGCTCGAACGCGACCCCGTCGAAGACGACGAAGACCTCGTCCCAGCCGTCGCGGTCGGCGCCGTACCAGTGCGGATGGCCGGGGTGCACGACGACGAGGGAGCCCGCGCCGAGGGACTCGTCGCGCCCCGCGTCGCGGTAGCGGCCCGTGCCCGCGGTGACGAAGGTCAGGCCCCACGTCGGGTGTCGCCGGGTCGTCCCCACCGGTAGGCCGCTGCCGCCGATGATGTGTCCGGCCACGAGCACCTCGCCGAGCCGGCCCGACGGCACGCGTCGAGCGCTCCCGCCGTGCGCCGCCCGCTCGTCCATGAGGTCATCGAACCAGATCGTTCCCCTGTGACCACGACGTTCCGGGTCGGGTCCGAGCACGACTGCTGTGCTGGGAGCTACGACGACTGCTCGGGTCGTTCATGATCCACGGAGGACGAGTCACCACATGCCCACCGACCTGCTGCCCGCGCTCACCACGGCATACCCCGTCTCTGACGGCGACGTCGCGGCCTACCGCTCGAACGGCCACGTGCGCCTGGCCCAGGTGGCCACGCAGGAGGAGGTGGCGGCGTACCGCGTGCCCGTCGCGGCGGCGGTCGAGCGCCTCAGCACCGAGACCCGGCCCCTCGCCGAGCGCGACAGCTACGGCATGGCGTTCCTCCAGGTGATGAACCTCTGGCGGCACGACGAGGACGTCGCGCGCTTCGTCATGGCCTCCCGCTTCGCCGACGTGGCGGCCCGCCTGCTCGGCGTCCCGCGGGTGCGGCTCTACCACGACCAGGCGCTCTTCAAGGAGCCCGGCGGGGGCTACACGCCGTGGCACCAGGACGCGATGTACTGGCCGCTGGACGGCTCCCGGTGCCTGACCATGTGGATGCCGCTCGTCGACATCACCCCCGCCCACGGCGGGCTCGCCTTCGCCTCCGGGAGCCACGTCGACGGGCCGCTCAGCGACATCGGCATCTCCGACGCGTCGGAGGAGTACTTCGACCGGCTGCTCACGGAGCGGGGCCTCGTCGTCGACGAACCGGTCGCGATGCGTGCCGGCGACGCGTCCTTCCACTCGGGCTGGACGGTGCACAAGGCCCTCGGCAACTCCTCGGACCGGATGCGCGAGGTCATGACCGTCATCTGGTTCGTCGACGGACTGACGGTGCTCGAACCGGCCAACTCGGCGCAGGCCAACGACCTCCGCTCGTGGTTGCCCGGGCTCGCACCGGGTGACGTCGCGGCCTCGGACTCGAACCCTGCGCTGCCCCGCTGACCCGGGACGCGTCGCCGCGAGGCTAGGAGCTCTCACCGGGTGTCGGCGACTCCATCAGCTCCGTCGACTCGGCGCGCGCCTTGAGACCCGCCGCCTCCATCGCGAGGTAGCGATCGGTGAGCGAACGGTAGCCACGCCCGACGACCGAGCCGAGCAGGCCCGACTGGGTGATCGAGAGCGTCGCCCGGCACGTGCCGCGGCCCGTCGCCTCGACGCCGTGGCGACCCGTCGTCAACGTGCCGGGCCCGCTCGCCTCCCACGTGAAGTCGTGCCCCTCGGTGAGGCCGGTGACGGTCCAGACCGTCGTCGGGATCCGCGGCTGGTCGATGCGGGCCCGCGCCCCGACCCGCAGCCCGTCGTCGAGCAGCGTCACCGACCGCACCGACGCGGTCCACTCGGGCCAGCGCTCGACGTCGCGCATCACGGCCCAGACGCGGGCGACCGGCGCGTCGATGTCGATGCTCGTGTGCTGCTCCACGGCGTCTCCTCAGGCTGGTGCGGCCCCCGGGTCCGGCGCCACGTCGGCCGCCCAGTGGCGCCACACCGACGTGACCTGCATGCCGACCTTCTCATAGAGACCCAGGGCGCCGGTGCGGGAATCGGTCGACAGCTCGGACCGCTCGCCTCCGTGCGCGCGGGCGACCTCGAAGGCGTCGACGAGCAGCGCCCTGGCCAGACCCCTGCCGCGCTCGTCGCGGCGCACCGCGAGCTTGTCGACGTAGGCGCAGCCGCTCGACACGACGACGAAGGCCATGCCGACGACGGTGTCGGAAGCGTCGACCATGAGCCGCAGCTGCCACGGTTCGTAGCCCGGTCGTCGCGAGACGGTGGCAGTCCACTCCTCGAAGGTCGATCGCTCGCGTTCGGACCACTCGAGGAAGGCGTCCTCGTTGACCGTCCACGTCGCGCGGAGGTCGTCCTCGTCGCGCGGCTCGCGGACGGCATACCCCTCCGGGACGGGCTGTGGCTCGATCGCCTGCCCGGCCGGCAGCTCGAGCACCCACGACGTCCACAGGGTGCGGTAGCCGAGAGCCGAGAGGAGGCGCTCGCCGGCCGAGTCGCCGGGCACCGGCTGGCCGACGACGGTGCCGCCGTCACGCGCGCCGACGGCTCGGGTCCAGCGAGACAGGGCCGTCCCGAGGCCCAGACCGCGGTGGGTCGGTGCGACGGCCGCGTCGGCCCAGCGACCCTTGTAGACCTCCGCGTACGCGACGAGCCGGTCTCCGTCGAGCACGCCCACGGACTGCGTGGCGAGGTCGAAGGCGGGACGCTGCCAGTCGCCGACGATGTCGGCCTCCTCGATGAGCACCTCTCCGACGTCGTGCAGCTCGCAGGCCGCCATGAGGGCGGTGACGGCAGCCGCGTCGTCCCGCGACAGCGGTCGGTCGGCGAGGTGG
The DNA here is from genome assembly GCF_052115065.1 of Terrabacter sp. 2TAF16. Lineage (NCBI taxonomy): Bacteria > Bacillati > Actinomycetota > Actinomycetes > Micrococcales > Intrasporangiaceae > Terrabacter > Terrabacter sp. 2TAF16. The sequence continues at coordinate 46,957 of NZ_JBFRFZ010000006.1, read as the reverse complement.
GCCGCAGCAGGCGGCAGCTGGAGGGGCACGGCGCTCGTCATGCCGGTCAGTGTCCCGAGCCGGTCGCGCCGCCGACAACCGACTTTCGCGGACCCGGGGACAGCGCCGGCGCCCCGACCGCCGGCGTGACAGTGGGTGAGATCACGAGGTCACATGTTGAGACGCCCCAGATGGTCGATTGACACCGCTGGGGCTTGGTAGGACGGTTGTCACGTGGCCCGACTCCTCGTACTTCCCTAGCGCGCCGACCAGCTCGAACGGTCAGCGCGCCCCCTTCCGTCCCACCGCGGGACCGAAGGGTTTTTTTGTGGCTGGAGTCAGCCCGAACCGGCATCACCACGCAGTGCTCGAGACAAGGAAGAGATCGTGAGCGACACGACGAAGCAGGCGCCCTCGCCCGCCGACGTGGCCTCCCTGGCCCGTCCCCGACCCGCGGCGGAGGCCAAGCCCGTCGAGCCCGTCGGGCCCGTCACGCCGGCCCGTGAGGTCACCGGGGCGCAGGCGCTCGTACTCTCGCTCGAGGCCATCGGCTGCGACACCGTCTTCGGCATCCCCGGCGGCGCGATCCTGCCCGCCTACGACCCGATGCTCGACTCCAAGAAGGTCCGTCACATCCTCGTGCGCCACGAGCAGGGTGCCGGTCACGCGGCCGAGGGGTATGCGTCGGCGACCGGCAAGGTCGGCGTCTGCATGGCGACGTCGGGCCCCGGCGCGACGAACCTCGTGACGCCGCTCGCCGACGCGCACATGGACTCCGTGCCCGTCGTCGCGATCACCGGTCAGGTCGCGAGCGCCGCCATCGGCACGGACGCCTTCCAGGAGGCCGACATCCGCGGCATCACGATGCCGATCACGAAGCACAACTACCTCGTGACCGACCCGGCGAAGATCCCGCAGGCCATCGCCGAGGCGTTCCACGTCGCGAGCACCGGCCGGCCGGGTCCCGTCCTCGTCGACATCAGCAAGGACGCGCTCCAGGCGATGACCACCTTCAGCTGGCCGCCGCAGATCGATCTGCCCGGCTACCGCCCGGTGCTCCGCCCGCACGGCAAGCAGATCCGCGAGGCGTCGCGCCTCATGGCCGCGGCCAGGCGGCCCGTCCTCTACGTCGGGGGCGGTGTCGTGAGAGCCCGCGCGAGCGAGGCGCTGCGCCGGCTCGTCGAGCTGACCGGCATCCCCGTCGTCACGACCCTCATGGCGCGTGGCACGGTGCCCGACAGCGAGCCGCTCAACCTCGGCATGCCCGGCATGCACGGCACGGTCGCCGCGGTGACGGGCCTGCAGAAGTCCGACCTGCTCATCACGCTCGGCGCGCGTTTCGACGACCGGGTCACCGGCCAGCTCTCGACGTTCGCCCCGCACGCGAAGGTGATCCACGCCGACATCGACCCCGCCGAGATCTCCAAGAACCGCATCGCCGACGTGCCGATCGTCGGTGACGTGGGCGAGGTCATCAAGGACCTCATCGAGCAGATCACGCTCGACCAGGCGACGGCGGACGACGACACCGACGCCTGGGACTTCGCCGAGTGGCGCGAGCGGGTCGCGGACTGGAAGCGGACCTTCCCCCTCGGCTGGACCGACAGCGAGGACGGCACGCTCTCGCCGCAGTACGTCATCGAGCGCATCGGGGCCCTCACCGGACCGGAGGCGACCTACGTCGCGGGTGTCGGCCAGCACCAGATGTGGGCCGCGCAGTTCGTCAAGTACGAACGCCCCAACGCGTGGATCAACTCCGGTGGCCTCGGCACGATGGGCTTCTCGGTCCCGGCAGCCATGGGCGCCAAGGTCGCCGAGCCCGAGCGCACCGTCTGGGCCATCGACGGTGACGGCTGTTTCCAGATGACGAACCAGGAGCTCGCCACCTGCGTCATCAACAACATCCCGATCAAGGTCGCGATCATCAACAACAGCTCGCTCGGCATGGTCCGCCAGTGGCAGACGCTCTTCTACAACGAGCGCTACTCCAACACCGACCTGCAGCCGACGACCCAGAGGGTGCCCGACTTCGTCAAGCTCGCCGACGCGTACGGCTGCCTCGGCCTGCGGGCCGAGACGCCCGAGGAGGTCGACGCCGTCATCAAGTTGGCGCTCGAGACCAACGACCGCCCGGTCGTCATCGACTTCATCGTGCACCGCGACGCCATGGTGTGGCCGATGGTGCCGGCCGGCGTCAGCAACGACATGATCCAGGCCGCACGCCACGAGGCGCCGGTCTGGGAGCGGGAGGACTGAGCATGAGCAAGCACACCCTGTCGGTCCTCGTCGAGGACAAGCCCGGCGTCCTGACCCGCGTGGCAGCGCTCTTCTCCCGACGCGGCTTCAACATCAACTCCCTCGCCGTCGGCCCGACCGAGCTGCCCGACATCTCCCGCATCACGGTCGTCGTCGAGGTCGAGGGCGCGGCGCTCGAGCAGGTGACGAAGCAGCTCAACAAGCTCATCGAGGTGCTCAAGGTCGTCGAGCTCGACCCGCACGCCTCGGTGCAGCGCGAGATCCTGCTCGTCAAGGTCCGTGCCGACCCGGCGACCCGCAGCCAGGTCATCGACACGATCCAGCTCTTCAAGGCCAAGGTCGTCGACGTGACGACCGACGCGATCGTCATCGAGGCCACCGGCACCTCCGACAAGCTCCGAGCCCTGCTCGACGTCCTCGAGCCGTTCGGCATCAAGGAGCTCGTCCAGTCCGGCATGGTCGCCGTCGGTCGCGGCTCCCGATCCATCACCGACCGCAGCCTGCGCAGCGCCTGACCCCGGCTCCACCCGGGCGGGGCTCCACCCGCCGCACCACCAGACCCACTGCACACCGCAACCGAAGGAGAAGGCCACCATGGCCGAGATGTTCTACGACGACGACGCCGACCTGTCGATCATCCAGGGCAAGAAGGTCGCCGTCATCGGCTACGGCAGCCAGGGCCACGCCCACGCCCTCAACCTTCGCGACTCCGGCGTCGACGTGCGCGTCGGCCTCGCCGAGGGCAGCAAGAGCAAGGCCAAGGCCGAGGCCGAGGGCCTGACGGTCACGTCGGTCGCCGACGCGGTCAAGGAGGCCGACCTCGTCGTCATCCTCACGCCCGACCAGGTGCAGCGGACGGTCTACGCCAACGACATCCAGCCCAACCTCAAGGACGGCGCCGCGCTCCTCTTCGGCCACGGCTTCAACATCCGCTTTGGCTACATCAAGCCCGAGGCCGACGCCGACGTGCTCATGGTCGCCCCCAAGGGACCGGGCCACATCGTGCGCCGCGAGTTCGCCGACGGCCGTGGAGTGCCCGTGCTCCTCGCCGTCGAGCAGGATGCGTCGGGCACCGCCTGGGACCTCGCCAAGGCCTACGGCAAGGCGATCGGCGGCCTGCGTGCCGGCGGCATCAAGACGACGTTCACCGAGGAGACCGAGACCGACCTCTTCGGCGAGCAGGCCGTCCTGTGCGGTGGCGCGAGCCAGCTCGTCATGTACGGCTTCGAGACCCTCGTCGAGGCGGGCTACCAGCCCGAGGTCGCCTACTTCGAGTGCCTCCACGAGCTCAAGCTCATCGTCGACCTCATGATCGAGGGTGGCATCGCCAAGCAGCGCTGGTCGGTCTCCGACACCGCTGAGTACGGCGACTACGTGTCGGGTCCGCGCGTCATCGACCCGAGCGTCAAGGAGAACATGAAGGCGGTGCTCGGCGACATCCAGAACGGCACCTTCGCCAAGCGCTTCATCGACGACCAGGACGCTGGCGCGCCGGAGTTCAAGGCGCTGCGAGAGAAGGGTGCCCAGCACCCGATCGAGGGCACGGGTCGCGAGCTGCGCAAGCTCATGGCGTGGGTCAAGCAGACCGACTCCGACTACGTCGAGGGCAGCGCCGCCCGCTGACCAGCCCGCACGGCTCGACGGCCGGCGTCCCGAATGCGCGGACGTCGGCCGTTCGCGCGCCTCGACGGGTCAGCGACCGGTGAGCCGCTGCGGCTGGAGGGCGAGCCAGGCGGCGAATGCCTGGCCGCCGGTGTCCGCGTCACCGGGGAAGGGGACGTTACGTCGCTCGGCGAACGCCTTGAGGAGCCCGCCGACGGGCGGCAGGCGCACGACCTTCGCGGCGGAGGCGCCCCGGTGCGCACGCAGCAGGGTCGCGACCTCGCCGACCGTGAGCACATCGGGACCTGCGACGTCCGTCGCCCTGGCGTATGCGGTGGGGCGCGCTCCCAGCGCAAGGTCGGCCAGGCGCGTGGCCACGAAGTCCGTGTCGACGGGCTGGAGGGCCATGTCGCCGATGGTGACGGCGATCGGCCCTGCACTCAGCTTGCGGGCGAAGAACGCTGCGAGGGAATGGAACTGGGTGGCGCGCAAGACCGAGGCGGCACCACCCGCATCCTCGATGCCCTGCTCGGCGCGCAGCTTGCGGCGGTAGTAGGCCAAGGGGTGCTCGTCGATGCCGACGATCGAGATGTGCACGAGGTGTACGCCGTGCTCGGCAGCCGCATCGGCCAGCCGGCGCGTCCCGTAGACCGTGACGGTGTCGCCGCGTGACGTGTCGTCGGCGCAGTGGACGACGGCATCGGCGCCCGCCAGGACGGCCTCGAGACCCTCACCGGTCGTCAGGTCCACGCCGGTCCTCCGGCTCGCCGGCACCGCCTGGTGTCCGCGGGCCACGACCTCGCGGACGACCCGCGAGCCGAGGTCCCCGGCGCCACCTGTCACAACAATGCGCATGACCACACCCTGACGTGCCCGCCCGTGCCGGCGCAATGCCTCGCGCGGGGTTCGTGGTGACGAAGCGTCCGGCATACGGGATCGGTGTTCCAGGAACTGATACCCCGACCACCCCTCGGACCCGTGTTCACATTGTGGTTACATCCCGTGATTCTGCGCGAACGACGGCCTAGACTCGCCGACGGCACATCGCGGTGCCGCCGACGGCCCGCGCCCCCTGTCGTGCGTAGGGCCCCGCCCGTTCGGAAGGGTTCCTCTGTGACCAAACCCGTTGTCCTCATCGCCGAAGAGCTGTCGCCCGCCACGATCGAGGCACTGGGACCGGACTTCGAGGTGCGTTCGGTCGACGGGGCCGACCGCGAGGCACTCCTCCCGGCGCTCGCCGACGTCGACGCGATCCTCATCCGCTCGGCCACGAGGATGGACGCCGAGGCCATCGCTGCCGCGAAGCAGCTCAAGGTCATCGCCCGCGCCGGTGTCGGCCTCGACAACGTCGACGTCCAGTCGGCGACGCAGGCCGGGGTCATGGTCGTCAACGCGCCGACGTCCAACATCACGTCCGCCGCCGAGCTCGCCGTGGCCCTGCTCCTTGCGACGGCCCGCAACATCGCGCCGGCCAACCAGGCCCTCAAGGCGGGGGCGTGGAAGCGCAGCAAGTACTCCGGTGTGGAGCTGCTCGACAAGACCGTCGGGGTCGTCGGCCTCGGCCGCATCGGCGCCCTCGTCGCCGAGCGCCTCAAGGGCTTCGGCATGAGGATCCTCGCCTACGACCCCTATGCGTCGCCGGCCAAGGCCGGACAGCTCGGTGCCCAGCTCGTGGGCCTCGACGAGCTGCTCGCCCAGTCCGACTTCATCACCATCCACCTGCCCAAGACGCCCGAGACGCTCGGCCTCATCGGGGAAGAGGCCCTTGCGAAGGTCAAGCCCTCGGTCCGCATCGTCAACGCTGCCCGTGGCGGCATCGTCGACGAGGCCGCCCTGGCACGCGCCATCGCGGAGGGCCGGGTCGCCGGCGCCGGCATCGACGTCTTCGCCACCGAGCCGACCACCGAGTCACCGCTCTTCGAGCACGAGTCCGTCGTCGTCACGCCGCACCTCGGCGCCTCGACCGAGGAGGCCCAGGAGAAGGCCGGCATCGCCGTCGCCCGGTCGGTGCGTCTCGCGCTCGGGGGAGAGCTCGTCCCGGACGCCGTCAACGTCAGCAGCGGCTTCATCGCCGAGGAGGTCCGCCCGGGCATCCCGCTCGTCGAGAAGCTCGGCCGCATCTTCACCGCGGTGTCCGGCAGCGTGCCGGCCCAGCTCGACGTGGACGTCCGCGGCGAGATCACCGCCCACGACGTCAGCGTGTGGAAGCTCGTCGCCCTCAAGGGACTGTTCACCGACGTCGTCGAGGACGCCGTCACCTACGTCAACGCCCCTGTCCTCGCCGAGCAGCGCGGCTGCGTCGTGCGGCTCGTCACCGACCCCGACTCCGGTGACTTCCGCAACGTCACGACGCTGCGCGGGACCCTCGCCGACGGGTCGGTCGTCTCGGTCTCGGGCACGCTGACCGGCCCGAAGATGGTCGAGAAGCTCGTCGGCGTCAACGGCTACGACCTCGAGGTCCCGCTCTCGGACCACATGCTCGTCTTCGAGTACTCCGACCGTCCGGGCGTCATCGGCGCGGTCGGCCGGATCCTCGGCGACGCGGGCATCAACATCGGCGGCATGCAGGTCTCGCGCCAGGACGACCGGGCCATCGGGGTGCTCAACGTCGACAGCGCCGTGCCCGCAGCCATGGCCGCCGAGCTCTCCGAGGTCATCGAGGCCAAGACCTTCTCGGTCATCGGCCTGCAGGACTGAGCGGAGGCCGGTCAGGTCCGCCGGTCAGGTCGCCCGGTCAGCTCCGCTGGCCGGCGTCCGTCTCGACGCGCTGGGGACTCCCGGCGTCCCGCTCGTCCTCGCTGTCCTCGTCGTCCTCGTCGTCCTTGTCGTCGGCCGGCTCGAGGCCGGCGAGCTCGGGGACGAGCTCGTGCCGCTTGCTGAACGTGTCGACGATCGCGAGGGCGACCGCCGCGATGGGAATGCCGATGAGGGCGCCGATCGGGCCGAAGAGTGCGGCGCCGGCGATGACCGAACCGAGGGCGACGGCCGGGTGCACGTCCATGGTGCGCCGGCTGATGCGCGGCGTGAAGACGTAGTTCTCGAGCTGCTGGTAGACGGTCGCGAACACCGCGATCCACAGGGCGTTGATCGGCTTGTCGAGGAGGGCGAAGAGGGCTGGCAGGGCCACGCCGATGTACGTGCCGATCGTCGGGATGAACTGGCCGACGATGCCGGCGAAGATGCCGAGGGGCAGCCAGAACGGCACGTTGATGAACCAGAAGAAGGCGACGTGGAAGACGGCCGAGAGCGAGGCCAGGACGAGCTTGGACACGACGTAGCCGCCGGTCTTCTCGACCGAGATCGTCCACACCGTGATGAAGACGCGCTGGTAGCGCTGGGGGAGCCACGAGCCGATCGTCTGGCGCAGCCGCGGGCTGTCTGCCGAGAAGTAGTAGGCGAAGACGAGGATCGTCAGGGCGTCGAAGAGGAAGGTGATGACGGAGCCGAAGACCCCGATGATGCCGCCGCCGTACTTGCCCGCGAGCTCACCGAGCTTGTCGGGCGTCAGGCTCAGGGCCGTCTGGATCTGCTCGATGTCGAACTGGGTGCCGAAGGTGGAGTTGACCCAGTCGATCGCCGAGGTGATCGCGCCGGGCAGCTGCGAGCCGAGCTGTGAGAGCTGCGACACGAAGACCTGTCCGAAGAGCTCGGCGAGCCCGGCGAAGAGCAGGAGCATCCCGAGCATCGTCATCCCCGTGGCGAGACCCCGCTTCATGCCGCGCTGGCTCAGCCACAGCACGACCGGCTCCATCGCGATCGACAGCAGCCACGCGAGCAGCAGCAGGAAGAGGAAGCTGCCCATCGCGTGGAAGGCCCACGTCGCCACGGAGAGCAGGACGACGGCGACGAATACCGTGACGATGATGCGACGGGCGTTGCCGGGCGTGATGGCGATCCATCGCGCCTCGTCGTCGAACGGCACCCCCGGGACGGCGTGGCTGGTGTGCCGGGCGCGAGTGGCAGCGGCCCGGTGGTCCGGGTGGTCGGCGTGGTGGCGAGCGGTGCCGGTGGAGGGGTCGGCAGGCGCGTCGGGGTGGTCGGCGCTCACGCGGCGAGCCTACGACTCCGGGCAGGGGGAGCGGGGGATGCGCGGCACCGCGCCGCGGCCCCAGCCCTGACGAATGGCGGACACCGCGTCTCATCCAGTGGAAACCCCCTTTACCCATGGGTAGCCCGGCGTACCGTGAAATGCATGACGCGGCAGGTCGTACTTATTCCCCGCCGCGGCGAGTCCAGGTAGTCAGCACCTCGCCGCGGAGATCCCGCGCACCCCTCTGCTGACCGGTTCGCCCACCCGGGCTGGAGCCACCTGAGACCACCACACCGCACGCAACTCGGAAGACGTGATCATCATGAGCGAAGACGCCAAGGCTGCCCGTCAGGCCCTGCAGGAGTCGATGGACCTGCGCGACCAGGGTCACACCGAAGACTGAGCCAGACCCGACGACGTCCGCGGCCGAGCCGCGACACCGTGACGACGGCCCTGCCCTCCCGGGTGGGGCCGTCGTCGGTTCAATGACTGAGACGCAGATTCCACATCACAAGACGGGTTCTAGGCTGACGACATGGCACAGACGCAGGTCAAGGACGCCTACTCCATCGCTGTGATCGGCGGTGACGGCATCGGTCCCGAGGTGGTCGCGGAGGGACTCAAGGTCCTCGACGCGGTCACCGGCGAGAGCGGTCCGAAGTTCGCGACGACCGAGTACGACCTCGGCGCCCGCCGCTGGCACGACACCGGCGAGACGCTGCCCGACTCCGTCCTCGAGGAGCTGCGCGGCCACGACGCGATCCTCCTCGGTGCGATCGGCGACCCGAGCGTCCCGAGCGGCGTCCTCGAGCGCGGCGTGCTGCTGCCGCTGCGCTTCGCCCTCGACCACTACGTCAACCTGCGCCCCGCCAAGCTCTTTCCCGGAGTGGCGAGCCCGCTCGACGTCGCGCGCGTCGCCCCCGACGGCATCGACTTCATCGTCGTCCGCGAGGGCACCGAAGGGCCCTACACCGGCAACGGCGGCGCGCTGCGCGTCGGGACCCCGGCCGAGATCGCGACCGAGGTCAGCGTCAACACCCGTTTCGGGGTCGAGCGCGTCGTCCGCGACGCCTTCTCCCGCGCCCAGGCGCGCCCGCGTCGCCACCTGACCCTCGTGCACAAGCACAACGTCCTCACGTATGCCGGCCACCTCTGGCGCCGCACCGTCGAGGAGGTCGGAGCCCAGTTCCCCGACGTCGAGACCGCCTACCAGCACGTCGACGCCGCGACGATCTTCATGGCGACCGACCCCGGCCGCTTCGACGTCATCGTCACCGACAACCTCTTCGGCGACATCCTCACCGACATCGCCGCGGCGATCGCCGGCGGCATCGGGCTCGCCGCGTCGGGCAACATCAACCCCGCGCGCACCACCCCGAGCATGTTCGAGCCCGTCCACGGCTCGGCCCCCGACATCGCCGGTCAGTCCAAGGCTGACCCCACCGCCGCCATCCTCTCGGTCGGCATGCTCCTCGCGCACCTCGGTCTCGATGCCGAGGCGGGGCGGGTGGACGCGGCCGTCGCCGCTGACCTGGCTGAGCGTGGTGACGCCGTACGCAGCACGACGGTCGTCGGCGACGCCGTCGTCGCGCGCCTCTGACAGCGACGCCACACGGCATACGCCCGACGCGGCCTCGCACGCGAGTGGCGGTGTCGGGCGCGTGGTGCGCCCCGCGGTCCGGACCAGAGCCCGTGGGCGGTGCCCGACTTCGCCGTCTCACGATGTGGGCGATAGCCTGACAATCGGATCACCGTTGATTTTGCTCCTGGAGGTTTGTCATGTCCCAGCTGTCCTTCGAGGTCACGCGCCGCGACGACGTCACGTCGCCCGAGCGCATCGCCGAGGTCCTCGAGAACCCCGGCTTCGGCAAGACCTTCACCGACCACATGGTCGTCGCGACGTGGACCGCCGAGGGTGGCTGGGGCGACGCCCGGGTCAAGCCGTACGGTCCCTTCCAGCTCGACCCGGCGGCGGCGGTGCTGCACTACGCCCAGGAGATCTTCGAGGGCATGAAGGCCTACCGTCACGCCGACGGGTCGATCTGGACGTTCCGCCCCGAGGCCAACGCCGCCCGCTTCGCTCGGTCGGCCCGCCGCCTCGCGCTGCCGGAGCTGCCCGAGGCCGACTTCATCGAGTCGCTCCGCCAGCTCGTCGGCGTCGACCAGGCGTGGGTCCCCGCCGGAGACGCCGGGGAGAAGAGCCTCTACCTGCGCCCGTTCATGTTCGCCTCCGAGGCCTTCCTCGGCGTGCGTCCGGCCCAGCAGGTCACCTACTCCGTCATCGCCTCCCCGGCCGGCGCCTACTTCTCCGGCGGTCTCAAGCCCGTCACGCTGTGGATCTCCACCGACTACGCCCGTGCGGGCGAGGGCGGCACCGGCGCGGCGAAGTGCGGCGGCAACTACGCCAGCTCGCTCGCCGGCCAGCTCGAGGGCATCGAGCACGGCTGCGACCAGGCCGTCTTCCTCGACTCCTCGACGCACACGTACATCGAGGAGCTCGGGGGCATGAACCTCTTCCTCGTGACCAAGGACGGCCGCATCATCACGCCGGAGCTGACCGGCACGATCCTCGAGGGTGTGACCCGCAGCTCGATCCTCGAGATCGCCAAGGAGCTCGACCTCGAGCCCGAGGAGCGGCGCATCCCGATCGAGGAGTGGAAGTCGGGCGCGGCCAGCGGCGACATCGTCGAGATCTTCGCGTGCGGCACCGCGGCCGTCGTCACCCCCGTGGGCGAGCTGCGCTGGGACGGCGGCTCCGTCGACCACCGTCGTGAGGGCCACGAGGACCGCTACGCCGAGGCCATCCGCGCCAAGCTCCTCGACATCCAGTACGGCCGCGCGGAGGACTCGCACGGCTGGCTGACCCGGCTCGTCTGAGTCGGGGGAGTGGCGTCCGTGGGTGACGCGCCGTTGCGGCGGCCGCGCCTCGTCGCCACCGACCTCGACGGGACGCTGCTGCGCTCCGACGGGGTGATCTCCGCGCGCACGAGCGCTGCGCTGCGCGCGGCCGAGTCCGCCGGCATCGGCGTCGTCTTCGTGACAGCGCGTCCGCCCCGGTGGCTCGACCCGCTCGCCGACGCCGTCGGCGGGGACGGCACGGTCATCAGCGCCAACGGCGCCTTCGACTATGACGTGCGCACGCGGACCGTCGTCGCGTCCTACCCGCTCGACCGTGCCCTGCTGCTCGAGATCGTCGCGGACCTGCGGGCCGAGGTGCCGGGCATCGGCTTCAGCGCCGAGCTGAGCGGCGGTGTGCACACCGAGCCGAACTACCCCGAGCTGCACCCCCGCTGGGTGCCGGGTGACCTCGTGCCGGCCCCCATCGAGGATCTCCCGCCCGGCGCCGTCGTGGGCAAGCTGCTCGCCCGCACCGAGCACCTGCCCGAGGACGAGGTCATCCCGCGCGTGGCCGAGGTGCTCGGCGACCGCGCCCTCGTGCAGCACTCGGGCACCGGGGGGCTCGCCGAGATCTCGGCTCCGGGCGTGACGAAGGCAGCGGGCCTCGTGCGGTGGTGCGCCCGCGCCGGCATCCACCCCGCTGACGTGTGGGCCTTCGGTGACATGCCCAACGACATTCCGATGCTCGAGTGGGCCGGAGTCGGGTGGGCCGTCGCGAACGCCCACCCCGACGCCCGCGCCGCAGCGACCCGCACGTGCGCGTCCAACGACGAGGACGGCGTCGCGCGCACCCTGGAGTGGGCGCTAGGGCTCTGACCCCGGCGGCACGCCGGCGTCGAATGCCCGGCGGTGCTGTCCGAATGGTCTGTTGTGGCTCCATTGGCCCGGTCAGCGCGCCGAAAGGCGTCGGAAATCGGCCTGTCCCAGCACAGAACGGGTCGTTCCGAGGTCTGTTCGGCTGCGATGTGCGGGCGCTAGCATCGGTCCAACTTCATACCGAAGATGGGAGTGCAGGGCATGGCTCAGGCAACTGGTCTCTCCGATGACGAACGCCGTCTGGCGGAACTCGGCTACAAGCAGGAGCTCGACCGCTCGTGGTCGGGTTTCTCGAACTTCGCGATCTCCTTCTCCATCATCTCGATCCTCGCCGGCTGCTTCACGACGTTCGGCCAGGGCTTCAACAACGGCGGCCCGATCGCGATCTCATGGGGCTGGCCGATCGTGGCCGCCTTCATCCTCGTCATCGGTCTGACGATGTCCGAGCTCGTCTCGGCCTACCCCACGTCCGGCGGGATCTACTGGTGGGCCAACAAGATGGGCGGCGCCCGTGCCGGCTTCTTCACCGGCTGGCTCAACCTCATCGGCCTCGTCGCCGTCACCGCGTCCGTCGCCTACGGCTGCGCGACCTTCATCGACCTGGCCCTCAGCACGTGGTCCACGGGCTACGCCGACGGATACTCGCTGACGCGCGTCTTCTGGATCTTCCTCGTCGTGCTCATCGCGGCCGCAGTGCTCAACATCTTCAGCGGCCACCTCATGGCCGTCATGAACAACGTCTCCGTGTGGTGGCACGTCGTCGGAGCCTCCGTCATCATCCTCATCCTCATCGTCGTGCCCGACAACCACCAGAGCTTCTCCTACGTCTTCACGGAGAGGTTCAACAACTCCGGCTACGCCGACGGCTCGACGAGCTCGCCCACGTACTGGCTTCTCATCGTCCCGTTCGGCCTGCTGCTGACGCAGTACACGATCACCGGCTTCGACGCCTCCGCGCATCTGTCGGAGGAGACCTCGGCCGCGTCCAAGGCTGCGGCACAAGGGATCTGGCGCTCGATCTTCTACTCCGCCATCGGCGGCTGGATCCTGCTCCTCTGCTTCCTCTTCGCGATCCCCAACGGCGCCGACGGCAAGCCGGACAACGCCGGCGTCGGCGGCGGCGGCGTGGCCTACATCTTCACGCACGCCATGGACTCGAAGTGGGCGGCCGCGATCCTCACGATCTCGGCGGTCGGGCAGTTCTTCTGCACGACCTCGTGCATGACGAGCGCCTCGCGCATGACGTTCGCCTTCAGCCGCGACGGCGCCGTGCCCGGCTCGCGCCTGTGGTCGACGCTGACCGGGGCGAAGGTGCCGGCCAACGCCGTCATGCTCGTCGGCGTCGTCAGCGCGATCATCACGCTGCCCGCCCTCGTCGAGGTCAACATCGGCACCGAGGAGGCGCCGCTCATCGTGCCGACCGCCTTCTACGCGGTCGTCTCGGTCGCCGTCATCGGCCTCTACCTGGCCTTCCTCATCCCGATCTGGCTCCGCTGGAAGATGGGCGACGCGTTCGTGCCCGGCTCGTGGACCAACGGGCCGAAGTACAAGTGGATGAACCTCGTGGCCGTCATCGAGATCGCGATCATCTCGATCTACTTCATCCTGCCGTTCGTGCCCGGCGGCGTGCCCTTCACCGACGGCTTCGAGTGGAAGTTCGTCAACTACGCCCCGATCCTCACGCTCGGTTCCCTGCTCGTGCTCGCCATCTGGTGGCGGGTCTCGGCACGTCACTGGTTCAAGGGTCCGAAGACCAACATCGACCCCGAGGTCGTCGACGCGTTCAGCGAGTGACCACGGAGCCGCGGGCCCGGCCGGGCCCTGCTCCCGGTCCGGCCGACCAGCTCGCCACCGCCCTCGCTCGGCTGTCCCACGCCGGACAGCCGAGCGAGGCCACGGAGCTCCCGGGCGGGTTGGCCATCGACGACCACCGCGTCCCCACGGTCGCGCGCGACGTCGTCGTGTGCGTCTCGTCGCCCACACAATGGTCCTTTCTCAGACCATTGACGAGGTGGAGGTGACGGTATTGGATCGATATGTGAGTGCAGCCGAACGACAGCCGTCCCTGCCGGATGTCGTGCTGCGCCCGGCCGCCGGCAACGTCTTCGAGGGCACGGTCGAGCAGCTCGCGACGGCCATCCGGCTCGGCGTCTTCGCGCGCGGCGAGCAGCTCCCACCGGAGCGCGAGCTCGCCGAACGGCTCGGCGTCAGCCGCAACACGCTGCGCGAGGCGATCGCCGCCCTGCGCGACTCGTGCCTCGTGACGACCCGACGCGGACGTGGCGGGGGCACCTGGGTCACCGAGTCGGCCGAGCTGCCCTCGAGCACCTCCGGCGCTTTCGTGCGCAGCGGCGCGGCCATGCGCGACGCCCTGACCTTCCGCCGCGTCGTCGAGCCCGGCGCCGCCTGGCTCGCAGCCACCCAGTCCCTCGCCGGCGACCAACGGGCGTGGCTCGCCGACAGCCTCGCCGAGGTCGACGGGGCCCCCGACCCCGCCGCGCACCGCGTCGCCGACTCGCGGCTGCACCTGGCCGTCGCGACCCTCTCCGGGTCGCCGATGCTCATCGACGCCGTGACGCGGTCGCAGGCGGCCCTGCACGACATGCTCATGGCGATCCCCGTGCTGCGGCGCAACATCGAGCACTCGAACGCCCAGCACCACCAGATCGTCGGGGCCATCCTCGGCGGGAACGCGGAACGAGCCCGGGCGGTCATGGAGGAGCACTGCGACGCCACCTCCGCGCTGCTCCGTGGCCTCATCGGCTGAGACGACAGGAAGGCACGACATGGCGCCCACACCCACGCTCACGCTCGACCGGCTCCGCGAGGAGATCGAGTCCGGCGACATCGACACCGTCGTCGTCGCCTTCACCGACATGCAGGGGCGGCTGCAGGGCAAGCGTCTGCACGGCCACTACTTCCTCGACCACGTGCTCGAGGACGGCACCGAGGGCTGCAACTACCTCCTGGCCGTCGACGTCGACATGAACACCGTCGACGGCTACGCCATCTCCTCGTGGGAGCGCGGCTACGGCGACATGTTCTTCGACCTCGACCTCGACACCCTGCGGCGCACGCCCGGCAGCCGTCACTCGGCAACCGTGCAGTGCGACCTGACGTGGCTCGACGGCAGCGGCGCCGTGGCGCAGTCGCCCCGGTCGGTGCTCAAGGCCCAGGTCGACCGGGCCGCCGGGCTCGGGATGGCCGCGCACTGCGGCACCGAGCTCGAGTTCATCGTCTTCCAGGACTCCTACGAGCAGGCCTGGGACGCGAACTACACGGGCCTGACCCCGGCGAACCGCTACAACGTCGACTACTCGATCCTCGGCGGTGATCGCGTCGAGCCGCTGCTGCGCGAGATCCGCAACGAGATGTATGCCGCCGGCGCCGTCGTCGAGAGCGCCAAGGGCGAGTGCAACTACGGCCAGCACGAGATCGGCTTCCTCTTCGACGAAGCCGTGCGCACGTGCGACAACCACGTCGTCTACCGCAACGCCGCCAAGGAGATCGCGGCCCACCACGGCCAGTCGCTGACGTTCATGGCCAAGTTCGACCAGCGCGAGGGCAGCTCGTGCCACATCCACCTGTCGCTGCGCGGCCTCGACGGAGAGACCGTCTTCGTCGACGAGGAGCGCGAGCACGGGCACAGCGCGATGTTCGAGCACTTCCTCGCCGGCATCCTCGCGACCCAGCGGGAGCTGACCTACTTCTACGCGCCGAACATCAACTCCTACAAGCGATTCGCGTCGGCAAGCTTCGCCCCGACCACGGTGGCGTGGGGCCGCGACAACCGCACGTGCGCGCTGCGCGTCGTCGGCCACGGCGCCGGCCTCCGCGTCGAGAACCGCATCGGTGGCGGCGACCTCAACCCCTACCTCGCCGTCGCGGCCATGCTCGCCGGTGGCCTCCACGGCATCGAGCACGAGCTCGAGCTCGAGCCGGCGCTCGAGGGCAACGCCTACACGTCGGACAAGCCACGCGTGCCCTCGACGCTCCAGGAGGCCCGTGACCTGCTCGCCGGGTCGACCATGGCCCGAGCGGCCTTCGGGGACGAGGTCGTCGACCACTACGTCAACGCCGCCGACGTCGAGATCACGGCCTTCAACGCCGCCGTCACCGACTGGGAGCGCAGGAGAGGATTCGAGCGACTGTGACCACCACGCACGACGTCATCAACCCGGCCACCGAGGAGGTGGTCCGCACCGTCGAGCTCGCCTCGCTCGAGCAGACCGACGCCGCGATCGCCCGGGCCTCGGCCGAGAGCCCCGCGTGGCGCGCGCTGAGCCCCGCCGACCGGTCGCTGCTCCTGCGCCGCTTCTCGGACCTCGTCGGCGAGCACCAGGAGGAGCTCGCCCTGCTCGAGGTCGAGAACGCCGGCCACACCATCGGCAACGCACGCTGGGAGGCGGGCAACGTCCGCGACGTCCTCGCGTACTACTCGGGGGCGCCTGAGCGGCACTTCGGTCGGCAGATCCCCGTCGCCGGCGGCATCGACATCACGTTCCGCGAGCCGCTCGGCGTCGTCGGCATCATCGTCCCGTGGAACTTCCCCATGCCGATCGCCGGCTGGGGCTTCGCACCGGCTCTCGCCGCCGGCAACACGGTCGTGCTCAAGCCCGCCGAGCTGACCCCGCTGACCGCCGTCCGCCTCGGTGAGCTGGCGCTCGAGGCCGGGATCCCCGAGGGGGTCTTCACCGTCGTCCCCGGCAAGGGCACGGTCGTGGGGGAGCGCTTCGTCACACACCCCGACGTGCGCAAGGTCTGCTTCACCGGCTCCACGGCCGTCGGCCAGCGGATCATGCGCGGGGCCGCCGACCAGGTCAAGCGCGTGACCCTCGAGCTCGGCGGCAAGAGCGCCAACATCGTCTTCGCCGACGCCGACCTCGAGCTCGCCGCGGCGCGAGCCCCCTACGGCGTCTTCGACAACGCCGGACAGGACTGCTGCGCGCGCAGCCGCATCCTCGTCGAGCGCAGCGCCTTCGACACCTTCATGGAGCACTTCGAGACGGCGGTGCGCGGCGTCGTCGTCACCGACCCTCGCGACGAGGCCGCCGAGATGGGCCCGCTCATCAGCTCCGGGCAGCGCGACACGGTGCGCTCCTACGTCGAGGACGCCACCGAGGACGTCGACGTCGCCTTCCGCGGGGAGGCCCCCGAGGGCAGCGGCTACTGGTACCCCGCGACGGTTGTCCTCCCGCGCTCGACCACCGACCGGGTCTGGCAGGAGGAGGTCTTCGGGCCCGTCGTCGCGGTCATGCCGTTCGACGACGAGGCCGACGCGGTCGCCAAGGCCAACGACACGGCATACGGCCTCTCGGGGTCCATCTGGACCCGCGACATAGGTCGTGGCCTGCGGGTCGCGCGTGGCGTCGAGGCCGGCAACCTCTCCGTCAACTCGCACAGCAGCGTCCGCTACTCGACGCCGTTCGGCGGCTTCAAGCAGAGCGGGATCGGGCGCGAGCTCGGCCCCGACGCGCTCGACGCGTTCTCCGAGGTCAAGAACGTCTTCATCTCGACCGACTGACGGTCGACATACCAACACGCAGATCTACTGGTCTGGAAGGGAATCCACATGGCAGGCAGGCTCGACGGCAAGGTCGCGGTCATCACGGGCGGGTGCTCGGGCATCGGTCTCGCGACCGTGCGGCGGTTCGCCGAGGAGGGCGCGAAGGTCGTCATCGGCGACCTCGACGAGGCGAACGGCACCCGCATCGCCGAGGAGGTCGGCGGTACGTTCGTGCGGGTCGACGTCGTGAGCAAGGAGGACGTCGACGCGCTCTTCCGCACGGCCAAGGAGACGTACGGCTCGGTCGACATCGCGTTCAACAACGCCGGCATCAGCCCTCCCGAGGACGACTCCATCCTCGACACCGACCTCGACGCCTGGCGCAAGGTGCAGGAGGTCAACCTCACGTCGGTCTACCTCTGCTGCAAGGCCGCCCTGCCCTACATGCTCGAACAGGGCAAGGGCTCGATCATCAACACGGCCTCGTTCGTCGCCGTCATGGGCGCGGCCACGTCGCAGATCTCCTACAGCGCGAGCAAGGGCGGGGTGCTCTCGATGTCCCGTGAGCTCGGCGTGCAGTTCGCCCGGGAGGGGGTCCGCGTCAACGCGCTGTGCCCCGGTCCGGTCAACACCCCGCTCCTCCAAGAGCTTTTCGCCAAGGACGAGGAGCGTGCCGCGCGGCGCCTCGTCCACGTGCCGATGGGCCGTTTCGGCGAGCCGGGGGAGATGGCCAACGCCGTGCTCTTCCTCGCCTCCGACGAGTCCAGCTTCATCACGGCGTCGACCTTCCTCGTCGACGGCGGCATCTCGGGCGCATACGTCACGCCGCTCTGAGGCGAGTGGGAGGCTGGAGCAGGAGGTCGTCATGGGTCGTCCGGTCATCGGGATCACCGCCTACGTCGAACGCGCGTCGTGGGGTCGCTGGGTCGACGTGCCCGGAGCCCTCGTGCCGCACCGCTACGTCCGACAGGTCGAGGAGGCGGGCGGGATCGCGATCGTCATCCCGCCGCGCCCGGACTTCGACGACGGGACGGCGCTCGAGATCGTCGCGCGCCTCGACGGCGTCATCCTCGCCGGAGGGGTCGACGTGGCGCCCGAGCTCTACGCGGACGAACGGCACGCCTCCGTCCAGGCCTCGCGTCCCGACCGTGACTCGACGGAGCTCGCCATCGCCCGGGCGACGGCGGGAACCGACGTGCCGCTCCTCGGCATCTGCCGGGGGATGCAGGTCATGGCGGTCGCGGCCGGTGGGCTGCTCGAGCAGCACGTGCCCGACCGCGTCGGCCACGACGAGCACTCACCGGCGCCGGCGACGTACGGCAACCACGCGGTGCGCACCGTCGCGGGGACCAGGCTGGCCGAGATCCTCGGCGAGGAGGCCGACGTGCCGAGCTACCACCACCAGTCCGTCCTGACCCATCCGGGCTACGAGGCCTCGGCGTGGGCCGACGACGGCACGCTGGAGGCGATGGAGGACCCGGACGCCTTCTTCCGGCTCGCGGTCCAGTGGCACCCGGAGGTCGGCACGGACCCGCGCCTCTTCCGGGCACTCGTCGAGGCCGCAGCCACGAGCCGATGACGGACGCCGTCCCGCCCGGTCGAGGTGATGTCGGACCCCGGGTGGGTGGCGGCATCACCTCGAACCGCGGAGTGGGACGGCGGTCCCACGATCCGGACGCGGTGTTTCGCGGATGTTTCGCGAGCCCTACCGTGAGCGTGTGATGAAGCGACCCGTGCCCACCGGCACCCTCATTATCGAATAGCGCGACGAGCACCCCTCGTCGCGCAGACCTCCCAACCCTGGGGGGTCTTTTTGTTTCCCGAACCACCCCGAGGGAGACACCGCGTAGGCCACCACCCCGGCCGCCGCAACCATGAGAAGAGACCGGGACGCCTCCCACACCCGCGTCGCCCGCCCCTGGACAGGCGGTCGGCCGAACCCCCGAGATCGAGGACAATGAAGGCCATGGAAGCGCTGCACGTCTACGACACCACCCTGCGCGACGGCGCCCAGCAGGAGGGGCTCAACCTCTCGGTGTCGGACAAGCTGGCCATCGCCGGGCTGCTCGACGATCTCGGGGTCGACTTCATCGAGGGCGGCTGGCCCGGAGCCAACCCGAAGGACACGGAGTTCTTCGAGCGGGCCCGCACCGAGCTCGACCTGCGTCACGCGACCCTCGCCGCCTTCGGGGCAACCCGTCGCGCCGGCGGGGTCGCGGCGGAGGACCCCCTCGTGCGTGCCCTCGTCGACTCCGAGGCGTCGGTCGTGTGCCTCGTCGCGAAGTCCCACACCGGCCACGTCGAGCGGGCCCTGCGCACGACGCTCGAGGAGAACCTCGAGATGGTTCGCGACACGGTCGGCCACCTCGTCGGCCGGGGTCGCCGCGTGTTCCTCGACTGCGAGCACTTCTTCGACGGCTGGCACCTCGACCGCGACTACGCCCTCTCGGTCGTGCGCACCGCGCACGAGGCCGGCGCCGAGGTCGTCGTGCTCTGCGACACCAACGGGGGCATGCTCCCGCACCAGGTCGAGGAGGTCGTCGCCGACGTCATCGCCTCGACCGGCGCCCGCGTCGGCGCCCACTGCCACAACGACACGGGCTGCGCGGCCGCCAACTCCGTCGCGGCCGTCCGGGCCGGGGCGACCCACGTCCAGGGCACCGTCAACGGCTACGGCGAGCGCACCGGCAACGCCGACCTGCTCACGGTCGCCGCCAACCTCCAGTTCAAGCTGGGGCTCGACGCCATGGAGCCCGACGCGTTCCGCCGGGCCATGCACATCGCGCACGCCATCAGCGAGGTGACCAACGTCCCCGCCTACAGCCGCCAGCCCTACGTCGGCGCCAGCGCCTTCGCGCACAAGGCCGGTCTCCACGCGAGCGCGCTCAAGGTCGACCCCGACCTCTACCAGCACATGGACCCGTCGCTCGTCGGCAACGGCATGCGCACCCTCGTCTCCGACATGGCCGGGCGGGCGAGCATCGAGCTCAAGGCCCGTGAGGCCGGCCTCGACCTGTCCGACCGCCCCGACGTCGTCGCCGCCGTGCTCGCCGAGGTCAAGGACCTCGAGCTGCGCGGCTGGACCTTCGACGCCGCCGACGCGACGGTCGAGCTGATGCTCCGCGAGGCGCTCGAGCCGGGCTGCACCGACTACTTCGAGGTCGAGTCGTGGCGGGTCATCACCGACTCCTCGGGCGAGGGGGACGCGACGTCGGAGGCGACCGTCAAGCTGCGCGCCGACGGTGCCCGCCTCATCGCGACGGGCGAGGGCAACGGTCCCGTCAACGCGCTCGACCACGCCCTGCGTGAGGCCCTGGCTCGCGCCTACCCGGAGATCGAGAAGATCGAGCTCATCGACTTCAAGGTGCGCATCCTCGACGCCTCGCACGGCACCGACGCCGTGACGCGCGTGCTCATCGAGACCTCCGACGGCGAGACGTCGTGGGACACCATCGGTGTCGCCGGCTCGATCCTCGCCGCGTCGTGGCGTGCCCTCACCGACGGCATCGTGCGCGGTCTGCTGCGTCAGGGTGTCCCGAGGCGCTGAGCCAGTCCCGGCAGCCAGTCGGGAGCGTCGGCGGCGAAGGTCGCCGCGTCGTGGCGCGGGGCACCGAGCGGCACGGCGCCGACCAGGCCCTCGGGGAGCGCGCCGAGGTAGTCGCGGTTCGTCGTCTCGATGACGTCGGGGTGCTCTGGCCACGCGCCGATGACGATGCCGAGCGGCCGGACTCCTCTGTGGAACAGAGCTTCTCGCGTCAACATGGTGTGGTTGAGGGTGCCCAGAGCACTGCGGGTCACGACGAGCACGCCGCTGTCGGGCAGGACGGTCGCGAGGTCGGCCAGCGTCTCGCCGGCGTCGGTGAGCTCGACGAGCAGACCGCCCGCGCCCTCGACGACGACGAGGTCGTGGCCTACGCCCAAGTCCGCGACGCGGGCCACGTGGTCGCCCAGGGTGGGCAGGTCGGCGCCCTCGAGCGCGGCTGCGGGTCTCGGCGCCATGGGCGCCCGAAGGCGTACGCCCTCGACGGCCGCCACGCCGGTCAGGCGCTGCACCTCGGCCATGTCTCCCGGCTCGCCGGGTGCCACCCCGGTCTGCGTGGGCTTGTATGCCGTGACGCTGAGCCCCGCGGCTCGTGCCGTGGCGACGAGGGCCGCCGTGACGACGGTCTTGCCCACGTCGGTGTCGGTGCCCGTGACGAGGACGACGCGGGGAAGGTGCGCCTCAGTCATCGTCGCCGTGCGGTGGGATGGACCCGAGTGGCGAGTGCGGTGCCGGTGGTTGCACACCCTCGGCGGCCGCGACCGACGGGAGGCCACGGACGGGGGAGGGAGCGTCCCCTGCCCGTGGCCCCTCGACGGTAGCGGGGTCGGGAGCCCCGCCGTGAATCGCGGCTGCCCGGGCCACGAGCCGGGCGGCCTCGTAGAGGTCGTCGCCGGACAGGTCGGCACGGGCCGTGACACGGAGGCGGGACACGCCGTCGGGCACGCTCGGTGGCCGGAAGCAGCCGACGAGGACACCCTGGGCGCGCAGGTCCAGGGCCGCGGCGACGGCGCTCTCGGGCGACGGCATCGGCAGCGACTGGACGGCTCCGGCCGCCTGGTCGATGCCACAGATCGCCGCGATGGTGCCGGCGTTGGCGCGGACCGCGGCCGCCAGGCTCGGGTCGTCCGCGACCAGGCCCGCGGCGGCGCAGGCTGCGGCGGCCGACGCGGGGGCGAGCCCGGTGTCGAAGATGAAGCTGCGCGCGGTGTTGACGAGGTGGTGGCGCACCGTGGTCGGGCCGAGCACGGCACCGCCCTGGGATCCCAGCGCCTTCGACAGGGTCAGGGTCACGACGACGTCGCCGGCCCCGACGAGGCCGAGCTCGTGGACGAGGCCGCGCCCGTGACCGGCCACCCCGATGCCGTGCGCCTCGTCGACGACGAGCAGGGCGCCGTGACGGTGGCAGACCTCCGCGAGGGCGCGCAGGGGCGCGGCATCGCCGAGCACGGAGTAGATCGACTCGACGGCGACGAGGACCCGCCGATCGGGCCGCGCTGCGAGCTCGCGGTCGAGGGCTGCGGCGTCGTTGTGGGCGAACGTGGCGTAGGGGACCCGGGACATCCGGGCGGCGTCGTGGAGGGAGGCGTGCGCGTGGGCGTCGAGAAGGATCTCGGTACCCCGCCCACTGAGCGCGGTCAGCACCCCGAGGTTGGCGGCATACCCCGTCGAGAAGGCGAGCGCGCTCGCCTGGCCCGTGAGGCGGCACAGGGCGGCCTCGAGGTCGCGGTGGACCGGAAGGGTGCCGGTGACGAGCCGGCTCGCCGTCGCCGAGGCGCCGTAGCGCTCCAGCGCCTCGTGGGCGGCCGTCACGACGCGGTCGTCGCGGGACAGGCCGAGGTAGTCGTTGGAGGCGAGGTCGAGTGGGTCACGCGACCCGCGCCGCGGACCGCCCAGACGCAGGACGGGGTCGAAGCGCTCCGTGCTGCGCTCGGCCCGGAGGTCGGAACGCTCCGCCAGCCACGCGTCCCAGCTGCTCATCCGTGGACCTCTGCAACGGCGCCGACGACCCCTTCGGCGATGACACGGACATCGTCATCCGTGCAGACGTACGGCGGCATCGTGTAGACGAGGTCCCGGAAGGGGCGCACCCAGACACCACGCCGCAGCGCGGCGCGGGTGACGCGGGCGACGTCGACGGGCGACGTCAGCTGCACGACGCCGACGGCTCCGAGGGTGCGCACGTCGGCGACGTGGGGGAGTGACGCCGCGGGAGAGAGGTGCTCGACGAGAAGCCGGCCGACGCGGGGGACGTGGTCCTTCCACGTCGCCTCGACGAGGTCGACGGAGGCATTGGCCACGGCGCAGGCGAGCGGGTTGGCCATGAAGGTCGGGCCGTGCAGGAGGGCTCGGAACGCCGATCGGGTGATCGCGTCCCCGACCTCGCGGGTCATGAGCACCGCTGCGAGAGAGAGGTATCCACCGGTCAGAGCCTTGCCGACGCAGATCACGTCGGGTGCGACGTCGGCCCACTCCGAGGCGAAGAGGCGACCAGTGCGACCGAAGCCGGTCGCGATCTCGTCGACGACGAGGAGCAGGCCGTGGTCGTCGGCGACCTCGCGCAGCACCCGGAGGCAGTCGGGGTGGTAGACGTGCATGCCGCCGGCGCCCTGGAGGACGGGTTCGACGACGACGGCGGCGAGCTCGTCGGAGTGGGTCTGCGCCAGGACGCGCACCTCGGCCGCCCAGAGGTCGAGAGCGGAGCGGTCCGTCTCCCAGTGGTCCCCACCGGTGGGCGTGGTCACGAGGCGTGCGGCCGGTGGCCTCGGGGCGAAGACCTGCCGGGCCAGGGCGCCCGGGAAGGCTGAGTGCATGCCGTCGACGGGGTCGCACACGCTCATCGCGGCGAAGGTGTCACCGTGGTAGCCACCGCGCACGGTGAGGAAGCGCTGGCGGTCGGGGCGTCCGCGCGCGGCCTGGTACTGCAGGGCCAGCTTGAGGGCGACCTCGACCGAGACCGAGCCGGAGTCGGCGAAGAAGACGTGGGCCATCGGGCCGGGGGCCATCGTCGTGAGGCGCTCGGCGAGCCGGACGGCGGGCTCGTGCGTCAGTCCGCCGAACATGACGTGGCTGAAACGGTCGACCTGCTCGTGGGTCGCGGCGTCCAGGACCGGGTTGCGGTACCCGTGGACGGCGCACCACCAGGAGGCCATCGCGTCGACGGCCTCGAACTGCTCGCCGTCGGGGGCCGTGAGGGACAGCCGCACGCCCGAGGCGCCCTCGACGGCATACGGCTCGGGTCCGTCGAGCGGGGCATAGGGGTGCCAGACGAGCCCGCGGTCACGGGCGGCGAGCGGCGATCCCGGGGCTTCAGGCATTGGCGGGAAGGTCCGTGCCGGCCCCCCGACGCCGCTTCGCCGGGTCGTGCGTGGCGACCGGGACGCCGCTCGGGACGGACGTGGGCCCGTCGGCGCCGAGGACGACGAAGCCGTGGTCGCGGATCAGCTCGAGGTCGGCCTCGGCGGCCTGGCCCTCGGACGTCAGGTAGTCGCCGAGGAAGATCGAGTTGGCGACGTGAAGAGCCAGTCCCTGGAGTGAGCGGAGATGCATCTCACGACCTCCGGCGATGCGGATCTCCTTGTCCGGGTTCACGATCCGCGCCATCGCGAGGATGCGCAGGCAGCGTCCGGGGGTGAGCTCCCACGTGCCCTCGAGCGGCGTGCCGTCGAAGGGCATGAGGAAGTTGACGGGGATCGAGTCCGACCCGAGGTCGCGGAGGGCGAAGAGGGCCTCGACGAGCTGCTCGTCGGTCTCGCCGAGGCCGGCTATGAGGCCCGAGCACGGCGACAGGCCGGCGTCCTTGGCCTTGGTCACGGTGTCGACGCGGTCCGCGTACGTGTGGCTCGTGACGATGTCGTCGTGGTGCGACTCGGCGGTGTTGATGTTGTGGTTGTAGGCGTCGACGCCGGCCTCTCGCAGCCGCTCGGCCTGCCCGTCCTTGAGCAGCCCGAGGCAGGCGCAGACCTCGACGTCAGGGTGCTCCTGCTTGAGCGCGCCGACCATCCCGGCCACGCGCTCGACGTCGCGGTCGGTGGGGCCGCGTCCACTGGAGACCATGCAGATCCGGGTCGCGCCGCCGCGCAGTCCGGCGGACGCCTGCTCGATGGCCTCGTCGGGCTTCAGCCACGTGTACTTGAGGATGTCCGCCTGCGAGCCGAGCCGCTGGGAGCAGTAGTGGCAGTCCTCGGGGCAGAGGCCCGACTTGAGGTTGACGAGGTAGTTGACCTTGACGGTGTTGCCGAAGTGCTTGCGGCGCAGGCGTGCCGCGGCCGCGACGACGGCCAGCAGCTCCTCGTCGGTGGCGCGCAGGACGTCCAGGGCGTCGTCGGTGCTCGCGGGGGTGCCGGCGAGGACGGCATCGGCGAGATCGTCGAATCGGCGGGTCATGCGGGCTCCTTGCGCGCGGCGTTGAACGGTGTTCAACTTGAACGGTGTTCAGTATGCCGAGTCGCTAGGCTCGGCTGTCAACGCGGGTCCGCCGGACCCGCATGCCGAGGGCAGGGGAGCGCGTGGCACTGAGTCGGGAGCAGGTCGTCGCGACCGCCGTCGACCTGCTGCGGCGCTACGGGCTCGGTGACCTCTCGATGCGTCGTCTCGCCCGCGAGCTCGGCGTCGCGCCCGGCGCCCTCTACTGGCACGTGGCGAACAAGCAGGAGCTGCTCGTCGAGGTGGCTGACGTGCTCCTCGCCGAGATCCCACTGCCGACGGGCGACCGCCCGCCGGCCGAGGCGCTCGTGGGGCTGGCCGTCGCCGTCCGCGACGCGCTCGTGCAGGTGCCGGATGCTGCCGACGTCGTCGGGCTCGCGTATGCCGTCCAGCCGGGTGCCGCGCCGGCGCTCCGCGAGCTCGCCCGGCTCGTCCACGAAGCCGGCGCACCGGCGTCCGAGCGCGACGAGGTGGCGGCACTCGTCGTGCACCACATCCTGGGTTCCGTTGCGGGGCAGCAGGATCGAGCACTCGCGGTATCGGTCGATCCCGACCTGCCGGCGCCGGACGCGACGACCGAGGCCAAGGCCTTCGAGGTCGGACTCGCCGTCGTCGTCCGGGGGCTCTCGGGCTCACGCCAGGCGCTCCGGACGTCGTAAGTGCTGGGCGGTCCAGGCCCCGCCCAGCACCACCCCCTGAAAGGGTGGAGATCGTCGACGCGCGTGCCTGGACCTTCGCCGACACCCTTCAGAGCACGTGCGGTCGCGCCTGATACGCCTCGCATGACTATTTCTCCACGCCCCTGCCCGGCACCCGGTCTTGGCATGCTGGTGCGATGCCGCTACGAACGACGAAGCACTGGTTCGGCGTCGTGCTCGACGCTCCCGACGCGTCCGCCCTGGGGCACTTCTACGAGCGCCTGCTCGGCTGGACGCTCTACAAGGACAGCCCGGGCTGGGCGACGCTCGCACCCTCGCGGACCCACGGCTACAACCTCTCGTTCCAGACCGAGCCGAACTACGTGCGACCGGTCTGGCCCAGTGAGCAGGGGAAGCCGATCATGATGCTCCACCTCGACCTCGAGGTGGACGATCTCGACGCTGCCGTGGCTTACGCCGTCGAGGTCGGGGCAGAGCTCGCTGAGTTCCAGCCCCAGCAGGACGTGCGGGTGCTGCTCGACCCTGCCGGCCACCCATTCTGCCTCTACGTCGACGACTCCGACTGACGCGGATTTCGCTCTGCGCGAACCGAATCGGCTGTGGACAGGTCTAGTCGGGAACGTCCGACTCGCGTAGAATCGAACGCATGTTCGATGGCGCGGCGATGGTGACGGCGGAGAGTCTGGAGGCGCTCGTGTCGGCGCTGTCGCGGGTCGGGTCAGACGGGGACTCGGACCAGGAGCGGGTCGACCAGCTCGCCGTCCTCGAGCGTGTGAAGTCCGCGGCGGCGGCGGCCCAGGTGCGGGTGACGGCGGCCTTCGTCGAGTCCCAGGCGCAGGTCGCACAGGCTTGGCTCGACCGGGCGCGGGAGTGCTCCGACGCCAGGGACTTCGACGGGTGGCGCGCCGCGCGGGGGCAGGCCCGCGCCGCGTCGTTCGACGACGAGGGTGCGGCGATCGGGCAGCCATCGACCCGGTCGCGCAGGCGAGGTTCGTCGGGTCTGACGGGGGTCGCGGCGCAGGTCGCCCTGGCCCGGCACGAGTCACCCGTCCGCGGCGCGCAGCACGTGCGGCTGGCGCTCGCCCTGACCACGGAGATGCGCACACGCTGGCCGCGCTCGAGGCAGGTGAGGTCAGTGAGTGGCGCGCGCAGGTCATCGTCACCGAGACCGCGACCCTGACGAGCGAGTAGCGCACCCTCGTGGACGCCGAGGTCGTCGGGCCAGTAGGTGACGCCGGCGACGCCCGGGACGTCGGCGAGCAGATCGGTGCCCTGGGCGACCGTGAGCTCGCCCGTCGGGTCCGCGCCGCCGCGTACCGCGTCGACGCTGCCTCGGTCATGGCCCGGGCGGCGAGGGCGGAGGCCGAGCGGCGGGTCACGATCCGCCCCGCCCTTGACACGATGGCCTACGTCACTGCTCTGCTCCCCGTCGCGCAGGCCGTTGCCGCGCACGCCGCCCTCACCGCGGCCGCCGATGCCGCCCGCGCCGGCGGCGACGAGCGGGCCAAGGGCCAGGTCATGGCCGACACGTTCGTCACCCGGCTCACCGGGCAGACGGCCGCCGACGCGGTCCCCGTCGAGGTCCAGGTCGTCATGACCGACCGGGCCCTGTTCGCCGGCGACACCACGCGCGCGCAGATCCCCGGCTACGGCACCGTCCCTGCCGTCTGGGCCCGCACGCTGCTCACCCGATCCAGTGACCCGGTGAACGAACGCTCGGTCCCCGCGACGGTGTGGCTACGGCGGCTCTACACCCACCCGGCCACCGGCACTCTCGTCGCGATGGACTCCACCCGCCGCACCTTCGAGGCAGGACTGCGGCGCTACCTCCTGACCCGCGACACCGGCATCTGCCGCACCCCCTGGTGCGACGCCCCCGCCCGACACCTCGACCACATCCACGACCACGCCCAGGGCGGACCCACCACCGACACCAACGGCCAAGGGTTGTGCGTGCGGTGCAACCACACCAAACAGCTCCCGGCTTCACCGCCGCGACCATCCTCACCCGACAACCCGGCGCACCCCACACGGTGCGCATCACCACCCCGACCGGGCACACCTACACCTCGCAGGCCCCGCCCCTGCTCCCCGGCCAGGGCCGGCGCGCGGTCTCGGCCGAGGTGACGACGTCGATGGCGTCGACGAGCCGGGCGCGCAGCGCCTGACCGCGGACCGAGAAGGCGCGCTGCGCGGCGGCATACTCTGCCTTTCCCTCGGCGGTCTCGATCCGCACCGGCTCGTAGCCGAGCTCACGCAGGTCGTACGGCGCCGCCCGCATGTCGAGGGAGCGGATGTCGCGGGCCAGCTCGAAGCAGTCCATGACGAGGTCGCTCGACACGGCCGGAATGAGCTTGTGGCCCACTTGTCGACGTCCATCTACGCGCGAGGATCGGATCACCAGCTGTGGGTTGGTCCCGTCCGCATGCCGAAGAGCGGACGTCCTAGCCGTGGACTCGCGGGTGCTCCGACATCTCTCGTGATTGCCAAGGGAGAGGCTAGAGCGTTCGCGGCTAGCCGTTCGGCGAGGCCGCCTACAGCTCTTGCGTGCGGAGCCGGAGGGCGTTGCTGATGACGCTGACGGAGGACAGGGCCATCGCCGCTGCGGCGATCATCGGGGAGAGAAGGAGCCCGAAGCTCGGGTAGAGGACACCGGCGGCGAGGGGGATGCCGGCGGCGTTGTAGATGAAGGCGAACACGAGGTTCTGGCGGATGTTCGACATGGTGGCCCTGGACAGCGCCCGGGAGCGGACGATGCCGGTGAGGTCGCCCTTGAGCAGGGTCACTCCGGCGCTCTCGATGGCGACGTCGGTGCCGGTGCTCATGGCGATGCCGACATCGGCCGCGGTCAGGGCGGGTGCGTCGTTGACGCCGTCACCAGCCATCGCGACGACGCGCCCTTCGGCGCGCAGCGCCTGGACGACGTCGCTCTTGTGGTCGGGCAGGACCTCGGCCTCGACGCGGTCGATGCCGAGGCTGCGGGCGACGGCGTTCGCGGTGACCTTGTTGTCGCCGGTGAGCATGACGACGTCAATGCCGTCCGCGCGTAGGTCCTTCAACGCGGCGGCGGTGGTGTCCTTGACCGGGTCGGCGATGGCGAGCACGCCAGCCACGCGACTGTCGATCGCGACGTAGACGGCGCTGGCGCCGTCGGCGCGCAGCCGGTCCGCGTCGGCGTCCTTGCTGGCTGTGTCGACGTCATGCCCGGTGAGGAACCGTTGGCTGCCCACGAGGACGCGTCGTCCGTCGACGGTGCCGGTGACGCCCTTGCCGACGGGCGCGTCGAAGTCGGCCACGTCAGGAATGCTCAGGCCGGCGTCGGTGGCGGCGCGGACGATGGCCATCCCGAGGGGGTGCTCGCTGGCGCGTTCGACGCCGGCGGCGAGCCGGAGGAGATCGTCCTGGTCCGTGCCGTCGGCGGCGGCGACGTGGGTGACCGAGGGGCGGCCCCGGGTCAGGGTGCCGGTCTTGTCAACGACCAGGGTGTCGACCTTCTCCATCCGCTCTAGTGCTTCGGCGTTCTTGATGAGGACGCCGAGGGAGGCGCCGCGGCCGACACCGACCATGATCGAGACCGGCGTCGCGAGCCCCAGGGCGCAGGGGCAGGCGATGATGAGCACGCTGACGGCGATGACGAGGGCGTGCGCCAGGCGGGGCTCAGGCCCGACGGTCGCCCACACGATGAACGCGACCAGCGCCGTGGCGATGACGACGGGCACGAACACGGCCGACACCGTGTCGGCGAGCCGCTGGATGGGGGCGCGGGAGCGTTGCGCGTCGGCGACCATCTGGACGATGCGGGCGAGCATCGTGTCCCGGCCGACGTTGTCGGCGCGCATGACGATGGACCCGGTCTGGTTGACCGTTCCGCCGATGACGGAGTCGCCTGCCTGCTTGGTGACGGGCATGGACTCGCCGGTGACCATGGACTCGTCGAGGCTCGAGCGGCCCTCCTGGACGGCGCCGTCGACGGGGACGGACTCGCCGGGCCGGACGCGCAGCAGGTCGCCGACCTGGACCTGTTCGAGGCTGACGTCGGCCTCGTTCCCGTCGGGGTCGATCCGGTGTGCGGTCTTTGGGGTGAGGTCGAGCAGGGCGCGGATGGCGCCGGAGGTGCTCTCTCGGGCGCGTAGCTCGAGGACCTGCCCGAGCAGGACGAGTGTGGTGATGACGGCGGCGGCCTCGAAGTAGACGGCGACCGTCCCGTCCATCCGGAAGGACTCTGGGAACAGCTGGGGCGCGACCGTAGCGACCACGCTGAACAGCCACGCGACGCCGGTGCCCATCGCGATGAGGGTGAACATGTTCAGCTTCATCGTCCGGACGGAGGTCCAGCCGCGCTCGAAGAAAGGCCACCCGGCCCAGAGCACGACGGGGGTCGCCAGGACGAGCTGCCCCCAGGTGGCCACCGAGGCAGGGATGGCGTCGTTCAAGGCGGGGATGAGGTCGCGCCCCATCGAGAGGACGAGCACCGGGATGGTGAGGGCGACGGCGACCTTGAACCGGCGGGTCATGTCAGCGAGCTCGGGGTTGGGGCCGCTGTCCGCGGTCACGGAGACCGGCTCGAGGGCCATGCCGCAGATCGGGCAGGTGCCCGGGCCGGGCTGGCGGATCTCGGGGTGCATCGGGCAGGTCCACTCGGTGACGTCGCGAGGGGCCGCTGCGGTGCCGGCGGGGTCCTCGCGGTCGTGATGGTCGCGCTCTCGATGGTCGTGACCCGAGCCTCCATGTCCTGCCGGGCCGGTCAGGTAGGCGTCCGGGTGCGCCTCGAACTTCACGCGGCAGCCGGGGGAGCAGAAGTAGTAGTCGTGGCCGTCCCGCTCGAGGTGGTGCTCGCTGGTAGCGGGGTCGACGTCCATGCCGCAGACGGGGTCCTGCACCAACGAGCCCGTCGGGGAGATCGAGTGCTCGCTGTGCGTGTCCATGTTCTCATGATACCCCCATGGGGTATATGCGCAAGAGTGTGATGAGCCGTGGGGCGCCCAGCGGTCCTCTCGCCGGAGTTGAGACGGGCCGGGCCCGACACCGGAGCGGGCGACGGCCATACGAGCCACCGCCCCGATGGAGCGAACTGTTCTGGCCCCGACGAGGCGCCGAGTCCGTTGTGACGCCCTGTTCGCCGATGGGCACGTACAACAAGACGTCGATGTGGACGCAGCACTCGACGGACGGCGCTACCCAGCCGACGCGTGGGCCACCCGCCAAGCGGCCGAAGCTACATGTCCCGAAGTCGGCCGCGGCGAAGGGGTGGAGTACGCCACGGGTCGAGTTCTCGAAGGCCGCCCGCGGACTGAATGAAACGTCCTGTCTTGCCGCGCTTTCGGTCAGCTCGAGGTTCGGGAGATCTGAAGCGTGAGCTCGATGGCGTCGACGAGCCGGGCGCGCAGCGCCTGACCGCGGACCGAGAAGGCGCGCTGCGCGGCGGCATACTCCGCCTTTCCCTCGGCGGTCTCGATCCGCACCGGCTCGTAGCCGAGCTCCCGCAGGTCGTACGGCGCCGCCCGCATGTCGAGGGTGCGGATGTCGCGGGCCAGCTCGAAGCAGTCCATGACGAGGTCGCTCGACACGGCCGGCACGAGCTTGTGGGCCCACTTGTAGAGGTCCATCCCGGCGTGGAGGCACCCCGGCTGCTCGAGGGCCGTCTGGCTCTCACGGGTCGGCGTCAACACGTTGAGTGGAGCGGCCTCGGGGGTGAAGAAGCGGTACGCGTCGAAGTGCGAGCAGGCGACCTGGTGGCTCTCCACCACGGCGTCGGTCCCGGCGCCGCCGAGCCGCAGGGGCCATCCCGTGTGCCGCACGTCGGTCGGGTCGAGCCGGTAGACCATGGCCCACTCGTGCAGCCCGAAGCAGCCGAACCGCGCCGGTCGACCTGCCGTGCGCACGAGCAGCTCGCGGACGAAGCGCAGCGTGTCGCCGCGGGCGGCCGTGAAGGCCTCGACGTCCACCCCGACGACGTCGCGGTCGACCTCGTAGAAGCGCCAGTCGACCTGCGGCGCGCGCGCTGCCCCCACGAGGGACGTGCCGGCCCCGGGGTGCCAGCGGCGCAGCTGTGCCGGCTTGAACGAGTAGTAGGTGAAGAGGAAGTCCTCGACCGGGTGCGTGCGGTGGTCGCGTCGTCGAGCCAGGTGCGCGGAGGTCGCGGCGTCGACACGCTCCTCGTGCGCCGCCGTCCGCTCGCGCCACTCCGGCTCGCTCATCACCTGCACCCCACGAGGGTAGGCGAGTCGCGGCCCCGAACCCCACCGCGCACCCGCGACCCGAGGGCAGGATGGCCTCATGGCACCGGACGAGGAGCGACCCACCCACCTGCTGCACCGGCTGACCTCCTACACCCCGGAGCGGGAGTGGACCGAGGTCCCCGACGACGACCGGCTCGTGCAGGACCTCGTGCCCAACGACGTGACGCGGCGGCCCCGGTCCTACAAGCGCTACGACGACGACCTGCGACGAGTCCTCCTGCCGCCCGACCTCCCCGCGTCGTCGTCGGCGGCCACCGCTGTGCTCGCCGGCACGGCGACGGTCGCGCCGAGCCCTCTCGACCTCCCCGCCCTGGCCCGTCTGCTCTTCCTGTCGTCCGGCGTCACCCGGCGCACGACGCGCCCCGACGGCGGGGTCGTGCTCTTCCGCGCGGCCGGCTCGGCCGGGGCGCGCTTCCCGCTCGAGCTCTACGTCGCCGTGCCGCGCGGGGCGGGCGTCGAGGGGCTCGAGCCGGGCCTGCACTGGTACGACCCCGAGGCCCACGCCCTCGTCGTCCTCGGCCCCGCGCCGTCGGGCGACGCCGTGACCGTCGTCGTGACGGGGGTGCCGTGGCGCACCGGCTGGCGCTACCGCGAGCGCGGCTTCCGCCACATCTACTGGGACGCCGGCACCATGCTGGCCCAGACGCTCGCCCTCGCCGACGCGGCAGGCCTGACAGCACGGCTCTTCACGACCTTCCCCGATGCCGAGGTGGCCGCCCTCGTCGGCGCCGACCGCGTGCACGAGTTCCCGGTCGCCCTCGTGGCCCTCGGTCCCGGCGACCCGGCCGTGCACCTGACGGGCGACCCGATGTCGGGCCACCACGACGCCGACGGTCTCGAGTTCCCGCTCGTGACGGCCGCCCAACGTGCGGGGGAGCAGCGCGGGCTCGGCGCCGAGCTCGAGCGCGGGGCTCCGGTCGCGCTCACCGCCGAGGGCGGACCCAGCACCGATGCCGTCGTCGTCAGCAAGGGGTCGATCCGCCGGCTCCACCCCGACCGGTCGCTCCCGCGCCACGTGCTCGTCGACGCCATGAGCGCCTCGCTGCGCGGCATCGACGTCCCGCACTGGCTCGGCGTCAGCGGCGTCGACGACGTGCCCACCGGCATCCACCGGTGGCCCGACCTCTCGTCGCCGGTGCGCCCCCTCGACGAGCGGTCCGTCCGCGACGAGCTCTTCGCGGCCGCCCTCGAGCAGGGCCTCGCCGGCGACGCCGCCTTCGTCGCCATGAGCGGCGCGCCACTGGACGACCTCGACGACCACGCCTATCGCGAGGCGCAGCTGCTTGCCGGCGTCGCGGAGGGCCGCCTGCACCTCATGGCGTACGCGTTGGGCGCGGCCGCGTCGGGCATGACCTTCCGCGACTCCGACCTCGCACACCTCCTCGGGACGGACGTGGCCGGTCTGCTGTGGACGTGCGTCGGCGTCCCGGAGTACCGCACCCGGCCCAGCGGGCAGCCCGGGTCGCCGGCGGACGTCACGATCGTCTGGCCGCGCTGACCGCCCTCCGCGGGGGAGTGCCACCCGTCGTAGGGTGGGCGCGTGCGCATCGCGAGGTTCACGACCGGGGACGACCCGGCATACGGCATCGTCCAGGGCGACCCCGGCAGCGAGGTGATCACGCCGCTGTCCGGCGACCCGCTCTACATCGGCCTCCAGCCGACCGGACAGCCGCCCGTCATGCTCGACGACGTGCGCCTGCTCGCACCCGTCATCCCGCGCTCCAAGATCGTCGCGATCGGCAAGAACTACGCCGACCACGCCAAGGAGATGGGCGGCGAGGCGCCGGCCGAACCGATGATGTTCTTCAAGCCCAACACCGCCGTCGTCGGTCCGTTCGACCCCGTCGTGCTCCCGACCGGCAGCAGCGAGATCTCCTACGAGGGGGAGCTCGCGGTCGTCATCAAGACCATCACCAAGGGCGTCAAGGCCAAGGATGCGGCCGAGTGCATCTACGGCTACACCATCGCCAACGACGTCACGGCCCGGGACTGGCAGCGCAGCGACGGCCAGTGGGCCCGCGCCAAGGGCTTCGACACGAGCTGCCCGCTCGGCCCGTGGGTCGAGACCGAGCTCGACCCCGCCGACCTCTCGATCGTCACGACGCTCGACGGCGACGTGAAGCAGGACGGCACGACCGCCGACATGATCCACGGCATCGCGACGATCATCGAGTACGCCTCGGCGGCCTTCACGCTGCTGCCCGGTGACGTCATCCTCACCGGCACGCCGGCCGGCGTCGGGCTCGTCGAGGCGGGTCAGCAGGTCACCGTCGAGATCGCCGGCATCGGGGCGTTGACCAACACCTTCGTGCGTCGCTGACCCTTTCGGGCTCCCACTAGGCTGGGCCGCACCATGAGCGAGAACACGACCAGCACAGGTATGCCGTCTTCCCCCGCCAGCGACGCCGGCGGGCACGTCGAGATCCGCACCGAGGAGCGCGTCCGCGTCTCGACCTCGGACGGCTCCGGTCCGGTGCGCACTCGCGTCGCCCCGAGCCCGACCGGTGACCCGCACGTCGGCACGGCCTACATGTCGCTCTTCAACCTCGCCTTCACACGGCAGCAGGGCGGCCAGTTCGTCCTGCGCGTCGAGGACACCGACCGCGCGCGCTTCCGTGAGGACTCCGAGGCCCAGCTCTACGACACCCTCGCGTGGCTCGGGCTGCACTGGGACGAGGGCCCGGACATCGGTGGGCCCTTCGCGCCGTACCGCCAGTCCGAGCGTCTCGAGACGTACCGGCCCTACGTCGAGCGCCTCCTCGAAGACGGCCACGCGTACTACTGCTGGTGCTCCAAGGAGCGTCTCGACCAGATGCGCGAGATCCAGCAGAAGACGAAGCAGCCGACCGGCTACGACCGCCTCTGCGTCGGCAAGACGCGTGAGGAGCGCGCCGCGCTGCCCGGCTTCAGCGAGACGCCGGTCGTGCGCATGCTCGTCCCCGACGACGTGCCGCTCGTCTTCGACGACGTCATCCGCGGCAAGGTGTCGGCGCCGCGCCCCGACGACCAGGTGATCCTCAAGGCCGACGGGTTCCCGACCTACCACCTCGCTGTCGTCGTCGACGACCACCTCATGGGCATCACCCACGTGGTGCGCGGCGAGGAATGGATCAGCTCGACGCCGAAGCACGTCCTGCTCTACCGCTGGCTCGGGCTCGAGCCGCCGGCGTTCGCGCACATGCCGTTGCTGCGCAACACCGACAAGTCCAAGATCTCCAAGCGCAAGAACCCCGCCGCCCGTCTCACGTGGTTCCGAGAGCAGGGCTACCTGCCCGAGGCGCTCGTGAACTTCCTTGCGCTGCTGGCCTACCCGCCCCAGCAGGACGCCGAAGGTGCCGACGTCGAGGTCTTCACCTTCGACGCGTTCAGCCGCACGTTCGACTGGGCCAAGGTCAACCCGATCGGCCCGATCTTCGACCTCAAGAAGCTCGACTGGCTCAACGGCGTCTACATCCGGTCGCTCGAGGTGGGCGAGTTCGCAAGCCGGCTGCTGCCCTACCTCGTCGCCGACGGCGTGCTCGGCGAGACGCAGTCGCTCGGTGAGCTGGCGCGCCTCAAGTCCGTGGCGGAGCTCATCCAGACCCGCATGGCCCTGCTCACCGAGGCGCCGGCACTCGTGCGTCCGTTCTTCGTCGGTGACGACCAGCTCGTCATCGACGAGGACGCGCGTGCCCAGCTCAAGGACGACGCGCCGGCCGTGCTCGACGCGGCGCTCAACGTGCTCGGCGACATCGACGACCACGGCACCGGCGTCCTCGGCACGGGCAGCCCGTGGAACGCCGCGGGCATCGAGGAGGCGCTGCGCGCCGCGATCGTCGACGGGCTCGGCATCAAGCCGCGCCTCGCCTTCGGCCCGCTGCGCACGGCCGTCTCGGGCGCCCGCATCTCGCCGCCGCTCTTCGAGTCGATGGAGATCCTCGGCAAGACCTCGACCCTGAGCCGCCTCCGGTCGCTGCGCGACTCGCTCTGAGGACACCGGGGTGAAGGGCGTGGGGGGCTGGTCCTGGCCGCTGCACGGCATCCGGCTGCACACGGCCGACCTCGACCTGACGGTCATGACCGAGGCGGACCTGCCGACGTTGTGGGCCCTGCTGCCCGACGACCTCGAGCTCAACCCGCACGCGACGACGTATGCCGGCCTCGACGTCCCGGCGAACCGTCGGGCCGTCCTCGCGCAGGGCTACTGGCGCGCCCTCGGGATGTGGTCGCCCGACGACTGGGCGCTGCCCTTCGTCGTCCGTTCGGCGGGCGCCGTCGTGGGCGCCCAGTGGCTCGAGGGGCCCGACTGGCGCTCCGACCGCACCGTCGACTCCTCGTCCTGGCTCGTCGCCGGGGCGCGGGGGAGGGGGCTCGGAAGGCAGATGCGGGCCGCGGTGCTCGCCCTCGCCTTCGGCCCGTTGGGGGCCGAGTCGGCGATCAGCTCGGCCGTGGTCGACAACGCGCCGTCGCTCGGCGTCTCACGCTCCCTCGGCTACCGCGACACCCACCGTTCGGTGCTCGAGCACTCGGGGCAGACGCTGCAGCACGTGCGTCTCGACCGGGCGACGTGGGACGCCTCGGGCCGGTCGCGGCACGTCGTCGTCGAGGGTGTCGACCCGGCCCTGCCCCTCTTCGGCCTCGTCCCGTGACAGGAGTCCACTCGTGAACCCGCCCACCCTCGCCGCCGTCCTCGACGGCGTGCGCGCCGTGCTGCTCGACGTCGACGACACCATCGTCGACACGCAGGAGGCGATGGTCGCCGCCGGGACCGAGGCGGCCGCCGCGATCTGGCCGTACCGCTCGGGCGTCGACCACCGTGCCATGGCGCAGCGCTACTACGACGACCCGGAGCGCTGGTTCCCGCGCTACGCCTCCGGCGACGTCCCGTTCGACACGATGAGGTCGGGTCGGCTCGCCGAGGTCGCCGTGGCCTTCGGCCTCGAGGTTCCCGACGGCGCCCGCCGGTCCTTCGAGGACGCGTACGCCCCGGCCTTCCGCAGCGCCCAGCGACTCTTCCCCGACGTGCCGGGACTGCTGTCCGCCGCCGGGCAGGAGGGACTCCCCGTCGCGCTGCTGACGAACTCCGCGCACGCGCCGACCCGCGTCAAGCTCGAGGCCCTCGACCTCGCCGAGCGCTTCGAGGTCGTGGTGACGACCGACACCCTCGGCTTCGGCAAGCCCGACCCGCGCGTCTACCTCGAGGCGTGCCGGCTCGTCGGTGCCGAGCCCCACCGGGTGGTCTGCATCGGCGACAGCATCGAGTGGGACGTGCTCGGGGCCCAGGCTGCCGGCCTGCGTGCCGTCTGGCTCGATCGAGCGGGTCTCGGGACGAGCGAGCCGGTCGCCACCGTGCGCGGTCTGGACGAGGTCGCGGCCGCGCTCGACCGCCGATTTGGGCCACCGCTCACGGACCGGTAGTATTCCCATTCGGTTCACCCCGTACCGGCCGCGAGGCAGGCTCGGAGTGAAACCCCTTGGGGTATGGTGTAATTGGCAACACTACGGTTTCTGGTTCCGTCATTCTAGGTTCGAGTCCTGGTACCCCAGCTCTGGTTCACGGCAACGTGAGCCGATTCGGAGAAATCCAGCCTTCACGGTAAGGTTTCTTCTCGTGCCGAGTCCGCTCGGCACCGCTCACGGCCCCGTTGTGTAGCGGCCTAGCACGCCGCCCTCTCAAGGCGGTAGCGCGGGTTCGAATCCCGTCGGGGCTACGTGATGCTCGGGAGAGAGCACAAGAAGACCCCGGTCCACACGGACCGGGGTCTTCTTGCATGTCAGGGTGGCCCTACAAGGACACCTGAGCCTCGTCCCTGCGTGACTGGAGCCCGGCGCGGGCGAGGTCACGCAGGGAGGCGCCGGGGAGGTACGCCGAGGTCAGGGCGAGTCCGATGCGCGGCAGGGCGGCCTCGTCGGCGAAGACGAGGTAGACCGGCTCGTGCCGGGGCCGGAACTTCTGCTTGAAGCTGTCGAGCGACCGGAAGCCGTACAGGGGTTCCATGGCCTCTCCGAGCTGGTCGAGCAGTCGCTCGAGCGCGGCCCGCTCGGCCGTCCCGTCGCCGGATTGCGCGAGTGGCGCTCCTGAGAGCGACACGAACGACGCACCCTGCTCACGGAAGGACAGGCAGGCGCTCGCGATGAGGAACTCGGTCACCGGCCGGAAGCCGTCCGGGAGGCGCCGCATGACGTCGAGCGTCCACCCGCGGACCTCGCCGCCGGCGGAGTGGACGGGCAGCCACGAGGTCACGCCGTGGACCGTCATGTCGGCGTCGACGGCCAGCCCGACCCTCGTGTCGGGGTCGAGTGCCTCGTCGACGCCCCCGAGCGTGAAGCCCATCTCGGGCAGTCCCTTGTCCGAGACCCAGAGCTCGGAGATGGCGCGCACCTGGGTCAGCAGGCCGCGGGGCATCTCGGCGAGCTGCCCCTCGCGGTAGGTGATCCCGTCCTTCGTCGCGCGGTTGAGGGCCGTGCGGACGCTCTGCCAGGACTTGCCCTTGAACTCGAGGTCGGGCAGGTCGATGATCGCCTCCTCGGCCACGAGCACGTCGCGCCGGCCGTGGGCACGCCCCCAGTCGGCGACCTCCTGCGTGACGGAGAAGAAGCACACCATGAGCCCGTGCGTCTCCTGCTCGTCGACGAAA
Source organism: Terrabacter sp. 2TAF16 (assembly GCF_052115065.1). NCBI lineage: Bacteria > Bacillati > Actinomycetota > Actinomycetes > Micrococcales > Intrasporangiaceae > Terrabacter > Terrabacter sp. 2TAF16. The sequence continues at coordinate 8,389 of NZ_JBFRFZ010000006.1, read as the reverse complement.
CCCTGGAGCACGTCAGCGCGCGTCGCGGCGTCCGCACCGACGGGGTCGCCGAGGGCGATGGCCGTGCCCCGGTGCACCTGGAAGGCGACGTAGCCGACCGGTGCACCCGACGGGTCGCGGTGGACGTACCAGTGGTTGTCGGGCCAGGTGCCCATCCACGCCATCGTCGACCCTCCGTGCTCCTTGAGCAGGGCCACTGCGGTGTCCCGGTCGCTCGCCCCGGTCGCGAGCTCCCTGCGCCGCTTCCGTCGTGACCGCGCCTGGAAGGCCGACCGCCCGAGCACGAGGACGGCGAGCTGGAGCAGCGTGATGACCACGGTGACGACGAGCTCGGGGATGGAGGTCGCGACCTGTCCGTCGCCGTTGAGCTGGTCGGGTGCCACGACCTCGACGACGATGAGCAGGGACTGGGCCAGCAGGGAGAGGGTCGCGAGCCCGCCGGCGAGGAACCACACCCGACGCGAGCCGCGCCGCAGGCCGTCGGCGAGCAGGAGCGAGATGGCTGCGCTGATGAGGACGCTGAAGGCGTCCGTGTCGTCGGAGGTCGCCCCGAGCGGCCCGTCCGACGGCGTGAAGTAGAGCAGGATCTGGACCAGCGCGCTGACGAGGTAGAAGGCTGACGACACGACCCGCCACTCGTGCCGGCTGAAGCGAGGCAGCGCGAGCGACGGTCGGCGGCCGAGCAGGACCGGCCCGAGCGCGAGCCCGACCGAGATGCCGATGGCGTGCTCGAGGTCCCAGAGACGTCCGACGTAGAGGAGTGCGACGACGGCGTAGAGGGACAGGACCGCTCTGAGGCGACCGCGCCACGGCGGGGTCAAGGTCGCGCTCGCCGCGGCGACCGCTCCGAGGGCACCGGCGCTGAACCCTGCGTCCAGCTCTGCCGCGAGCCGGGCGGCCCACTCCCAGCCGGTGCCGTCGACGACGAGCAGGAACAGCGAGGCCAGCAGGACGCCGGCCAGGTGGGTCGATGTCGCGGCGACGGCGACCCGACGGGTGCCCAGACGCCACTCCGACCAGCCGACCATGAGCAGGGCTCCGCCGGCCACGGGAAGGTACTGCGACGGGGTGAGGGCGAAGAAGGCGCCGGTGACCGGTGTCCACCAACGGCCGTCCTGGAGAGCCGGGAGACCGTACGCCACGTGGTTGACGAGGTCCCGGTCCTCGAGCGCGTTCCACAGCGTGCCGGTTGCCAGTGCCAGCACGAGCATGGTGCCGACGACCACGATCGTGAAGGGCAGGCGGCGGGCGAGGGCGGTCGCCCGGGCCGTCGGACCGGGGTCCGGTGCGTCGTCGGGGTCGTTCGAAGCTGTCGTCACGCGCGCGGCCCCTTCCCGGGTCTCCGGTCCGCGGTGGACCTGTTGCGATGCTAGTGCGCGGTGCTGGCGGAGGGGGCGGCCGTCGTGCCGGTGCCGCCGAGTCGTCGGGCACTGACCGACTCCTGCCCCACACGTCTCAGGGCGAGCAGCACCGGGGCGGTCAGGACGGTGCCGACGATCGCGTGGCGCACGGCCTCCTCGGGCGGGGCGGTGGGCCAGAGCAGGCGCGACGTCGGTCTCGGCGACCGAGAGCATGGCCCGGTGCCACGTGTCGAGCGTCGCGTCGTCGACGCTCCACCCTCCGGCGGCAGCGGCGGGTGAGCGCCTGGGCGAGCTTGAGACCGGCGGCGAGTGCTCACACCCCGGCGGCCCGAGGGCGCGCACCCGCTCGGGCGACTCCGGCGTGACGTCCCCTGTGGCCCCCGGGTGACGTGGGGGCGCAGGGCCCCGTGCGCGGCCCCGAGGGGCTCGTGCCGGCTTGCGGGTGGCTCGTCGAGGGCATGGACGACCTCGCGTACCCGGTCGATCGAGGGCCGGCCCCCGTCGACGAGGGTGCGCACGAGGCGGACCCGCTCGACGTGGCTCTCGTCGTAGGAGGCGCGGGTGGCCCCTGGGCGCGTGTCGTGAGCGGTTTCGTCCCCACGAGCCACACCCACGACGGCGAGCTCGCCGTCGTCCTCATCGGCATGCGGGTCAACCACCCGTGGCGCCCCGACCTCTGGGGTCCGGTGTTCGCCGCGATGCCGGGCATGATCAGCGAGCTGTAGGCCGCCGAGGCCGCCGCCGCACGCGGGGACGGGCCCGACCTCGGTTTCCTCGACGGCCTTCTACCGTGGGAGCCGAAGGGCGACCGGCGCCGTCGGCATCTGGCACGAGACGTATGCCGTCCCGGCCGGTGGGCACGAGAGCCTCCACGTCGGGATGCCGCCGACCGGGCTCGGCAAGGCCTTCGGCCTGCCCGAGGACCGCAGCCGTCGACGGCACGCCCGGATCGGCCGGAGCGAGGTCGCCGCCGGCAGCGCCGTGCCGGAGGGCGCCGTCAGCTGAGCTCGCGCAGGCCGGGCAGCACGTCGGCCGAGAACTGCTCGAGGAACCGGCCCTGGTCGTGGCCGGGCGCGTGGAAGACGACGTGGTTGAAACCCCAGTCGACGTACTGGCGCACCGCGTCGACGGCCTCGGCCGGGTCGCTCGTGACGATCCAGCGCTTGGCGATCTCCTCGTCGGACAGCTCGTCGGCCAATCGTTCCATCTCGACCGGGTCCTCGACGCCGTGCTTCTGCTCGGCGCTGAGCGACAGGGGCGCCCAGAAGCGCACGTTGTGCAGCGCCTGGTCGGGGTCACGGTCGTAGGAGAGCTTGATCTCGATCATCCGGTCGATGTCGTCACGCGTGCGCCCCGACGTGGCCAGACCCTCGTCGACGGCGGGCAGCAGCTTGTCCTCGTAGAGCTCGCGGCCCTTCCCGGAGGTGCAGATGAACCCGTCACCCGACCGGCCGGCATACCTCGCGACGAGCGGACCGCCGGCCGCGACGTAGACGGGGATGGGCTGCTCGGGGCGGTCGTAGACCGTCGCCGCGTGCGTCCGGTAGTAGTCGCCCTCGAAGTCGACACGCTCCTCGGTCCACAGCTTCCGCATGAGCGTCACGGCCTCGCGCAGCCGCGCGAAGCGCTCCTTGAACTCCGGCCACGGCGAGCCCGCGGCACCGACGGCCACCTCGTTGAGGGCTTCGCCCGTGCCGATGCCGAGGACGATGCGTCCGGGGTTGAGGGCTCCCAGCGTGCCGAAGGCCTGCGCCACGACGGCCGGGTTGTAGCGGAACGTCGGGGTCATGACCGACGTGCCGAGCTGGATCCGCTCGGTGCGCTCGCCCGCGGCCGCGAGCCAGCTCATCGCGAAGGGGGCGTGACCCTGCTGGTGCCGCCAGGGCTGGAAGTGGTCGGAGATGAAGGCCGAGTCGAGCCCGACCTGCTCGGCCTGCGTGGCCAACGTGACGAGGTCGCGCGGACCGAACTGCTCCGCGGACGCCTTCCAACCAACCTTGAGCACACCGACTCCTTCGGGCCGTGGGGGAGTGACCTCCGTCAGCCTACGTCGGGGTGCAGAGGGGCCGTGGGGCCGTCACCAGTGGACGACGACCTGGTCGCCGATCCGCACCTCTCCGTAGAGCTGGATGAGCAGCGGCTTGTTGCGGACGTTGACGCAGCCGTGCGAGGCGCCGGCGTAGCCGAGGCGGGCGAAGTTCGAGGAGTAGTGCACGGCCTGGCCGCCGGAGAAGAACATCGAGTACGGCATGGGCGTGTGGTAGAGGTTCGAGATGACGTCGACCTTCTTCTTGTAGACGGAGAAGACGCCCTCGCGGGTGGGCAGCTCGTCGCTGCCGAACCGCACGTCGAAGCCGTACTGCGGCACGCCGTCGACGACCCAGGTGAGGTGCTTCGTCGACTTGCTGACGCACATGACACGACCGGTCATGCAACGCTCGTCGACGTCCCACGAGACGGACGCGGGGCTGGGCTCGACGGGCTTCGGCTTGACGTTGGCGAGCTCGTCGGTCGTCGGTCGGTGCGTCATCGACACGAGGCGGTCCCACGTGCGCTCGTCGAGCGTGCCGGTCGCGTCGAAGCCGCGCTTGGCCTGGAAGCCGCGGACTGCGGCGGTCGTCTTGCTGCCGTAGCGGTCGCTGACGTCGCCGTCGAACCAGCTCAGCTGTCGCAGTCGGGCCTGCAGGGAGCGCACCTTCGGGCCGGTGTCGCCGGCTCGGAGCATGATGACCGGTGCCGGCTCGGGCTCAGCCGTCGCGGAGGGAGTGGGTTTGGGGGGCTGCGTCGGCCGCGCTGGCGTCTGCTGCGTGGGCGTCGGCGGAGCGCTGGTCGGCCGCGTGACCGTGGACGGGGCGACCGGCGGCGTCTCGACCGCGGCGCCAGTGGGGGTCTCGGTCGTGGGTGCCGGAGTGCCGGACGATCCGGACGTCGCGGTCTGGCCGACGTGCGTGGCGGCAGCCCCGACCGTCTGTTCCGGGCTGCAGGCCGTCGTCGCGGCGACGAGGGCCGCGAGGCCGCCGAGCACGAGGGCGCGGCGCAGGTCGCCGGTGGCCCGGAGCGGTGAGGTGGCTGTCTGCATCGTGACCCCTTGTCTGAACGCGACGTGCCGTGCGTCGGTGCACTGCACTGAGGGTGACGCGACGACGCCCGGAATGGTTGTCCGAGTCGGGGTGTCGATCCGGATCGTGACCGATCTGTTGTGCACGGCCTGCCATCCCCGACGCCGTTGTCGGGAGGCGGCCGGGAGCCGACGGGGTCAGGCGTTGTGCTGCTGCTGCTGCTGCTGCTGCATGGCGTGGTGGCGCCGCAGCACCTCGGTCAGCTTGTTGGCCCCGGCGACGACCGTGGCGGCGTGCAGCCGACCGGGCTGGCGCGAAAGGCGCTCGATGGGCCCGGAGATGGACACCGCGGCGACGACGCGACCCGACGGGCCGCGTACCGGCGCCGACACCGACGCGACGCCCGCCTCGCGCTCGGCGACGCTTTGGGCCCAGCCGCGACGGCGCACTCCGGACAGCGCAGTGGCCGTGAAGGCCGCACCCTGCAGGCCGCGGTGGAGCCGGTCGGGCTCCTCCCAGGCGAGCAGGACCTGCGCGGCGGAGCCGGCGAGCATCGAGAGCGTCGCGCCGACCGGGATCGAGTCGCGCAGACCGACGGGCCGCTCGGCCGCGGCGACGCAGATGCGCTGGTCGCCCTGGCGGCGGAAGAGCTGCGCGCTCTCGTTCGTGTGGTCGCGCAGGGCGCCGAGCACCGGACCGGCTGCCGCGAGCAGACGGTCCTCGCCCGCGGCCGAGGCGAGCTCGCCGAGCCGCGGACCGAGCACGAAGCGTCCCTGCATGTCCCGCGACACGAGACGGTGGTGCTCGAGCGCGACGGCCAGACGGTGGGCCGTCGGACGCGCGAGCCCGGTGGCTCCGACGAGTTGGGCGAGGGTGGCCGGACCGGCCTCGAGAGCGCCGAGCACCGTGGCGGCCTTGTCGAGAACACCGACCCCTGAAGAGTTGTCCATGCACTGATACTGACGTCTCAGGCACTGAGACGTCAATCCACCGGGCCCACAAAAGGTTCAGGCTTGCCGAAGAGCGATGTCGCGACCAGGTCCTCGATGGCGCACGCGCTCGACCACCGGAACGCCGCCGCGGAGGGAAGTCAGAGGGAAGTCATGGCAGGGACACTGGCCGAGAAGGTCTGGGACGCACACGTCGTACGTCGCGCCGACGGGGAGCCCGACCTCCTCTACATCGACCTCCACCTCCTCCACGAGGTGACCAGCCCCCAGGCCTTCGACGGGCTGCGGCTCGCCGGTCGGCCCGTGCGCCGCCCCGACCTGACGCTCGCGACCGAGGACCACAACGTCCCCACGACGCCCGGCCCGATCACCGACCCCGTGTCGAAGATCCAGGTCGAGACCCTCCGCCGCAACTGCGAGGAGTTCGGCGTGCGCCTCTATCCGATGGGTGACGCCGACCAGGGCATCGTCCACGTCGTCGGCCCGCAGCTCGGCCTCACGCAGCCGGGCATGACCGTCGTCTGCGGCGACAGTCACACCTCGACGCACGGTGCCTTCGGTGCGCTCGCCTTCGGCATCGGCACCTCGGAGGTCGAGCACGTGCTCGCCACGCAGACGCTGCCCCTCAAGCCCTTCCGCACCCTTGCCGTGAACGTGCGCGGCGAGCTGCCCGATGGCGTCACCGCCAAGGACATCGTCCTGGCCGTCATCGCCAAGATCGGCACCGGCGGTGGCCAGGGCTACGTCATCGAGTACCGCGGCGAGGCCATCGAGGCCCTGTCGATGGAGGCCCGGATGACGGTCTGCAACATGTCCATCGAGGCCGGCGCGCGCGCCGGCATGATCGCGCCCGACCAGACGACGTTCGACTACCTCGAGGGTCGCCCGCACGCCCCGACCGGCGCGGACTGGGACGCTGCGGTGGCCGAGTGGACCTCGCTGCGCACCGACGACGATGCCGTCTTCGACGCCGAGGTCGACCTCGACGCCGCCGAGCTGACCCCCTTCGTCACGTGGGGCACCAACCCCGGCCAGGGTCTGCCGCTCTCGGCGTCGGTGCCCGACCCCGAGGAGTTCGCCGACGAGAGCGACCGCCTCGCCGCCGCCAACGCTCTCGCCTACATGGGCCTCGAGCCCGGCACCCCGCTGCGCGACATCAAGGTCGACACGGTCTTCGTCGGCTCGTGCACCAACGGTCGCATCGAGGACCTGCGCGCGGCGGCCGCCGTCGTCCAGGGTCACCGGGTCGCCGACGGCGTCCGCATGCTCGTCGTCCCCGGGTCGGCCAAGGTGCGCCTCCAGGCCGAGTCCGAGGGGCTCGACAAGGTCTTCACCGAGGCCGGTGCCGAGTGGCGCCTGCCCGGCTGCTCGATGTGCCTCGGCATGAACCCCGACACCCTCGCCCCCGGCGAGCGCAGCGCGTCGACGTCCAACCGCAACTTCGAGGGCCGGCAGGGCAAGGGTGGCCGCACCCACCTCGTCAGCCCGCTCGTGGCGGCAGCGACCGCCGTCCGGGGCACGCTGTCGAGCCCCTCCGACCTCGACAGTGCCAGCTGGGTGCACGGCCAGCTGGCGTCCGCGACGACCGGGGAGGCCTGAGCCATGGATGCGTTCACGACCCACACGGGTATCGGCGTCCCGCTGCGCCGCAGCAACGTCGACACCGACCAGATCATCCCGGCCGAGTACCTCAAGCGCGTGACGCGCACCGGCTTCGAGGACGGCCTCTTCGCCGCCTGGCGCAAGGACGACTCGTTCGTCCTCAACAACCCGGTGTATGCCGACGGCTCGGTCCTCGTGGCCGGGCCCGACTTCGGCACGGGCTCGAGTCGCGAGCATGCCGTCTGGGCGCTGATGAACTGGGGTTTCCGGGTCGTCATCAGCTCCCGCTTCGCCGACATCTTCCGCGGGAACAGCGGCAAGCAGGGCCTGCTCACGGCGATCGTGTCCCAGGACGACGTCGAGCTGATCTGGAAGTACCTCGAGAACAACCCCGGTGCCGAGATCTCGGTCGACCTCGTGGGTCGCACGGTCCACGCCGGAGAGATCGTCGCACCCTTCGAGATCGACGACTACACGCGCTGGCGCCTCCTCGAGGGCCTCGACGACATCGGGCTGACCCTGCGACACGAGGATCTCGTCGCAGATTTCGAGTCGCACCGGGCGAGCCACAAGCCGGTGACGACTCCCGCCTGACGGCACGCTCCTGCGGCGCCCAGATGGTGCCTGAGAGTGAACGGATCCCCTTGTCTGACAAGGGGATCCGTTCCCGTAAGGGGGCGAATTGGACATGGCTGAGACGTCCCCGAGCGGTCCCAGAACCCGCTCAGAACCCGTCAAACTCCTTGCGACACAACGAAAAACCCACCGACCGGTGATGGACGTGCCTGCCGTGGCGGCCTAACGTCAGGAGGTAGCCGGACCGGTTCCGGACGCACATCGTCGGGTCGCCTGACACCGACAGTCCTCTGGAGGGGAAGACGTGAACAAGGCAGAACTGATCGACGCGCTCGAGGTCAAGCTCGGCAGCAAGAAGGTCGCATCCGACGCGCTGGAGGCGTTCCTCGACGTCGTCATCCGCGAGGTCGCCAAGGGTGGCAAGGTCGGTATCACCGGCTTCGGCACCTTCGAGCGGGCCGACCGGGCCGCACGCACCGGCCGCAACCCCAAGACGGGGGCGACCGTGAGGATCAAGAAGACCCGCGTCCCCAAGTTCCGTTCGGGCACGAACTTCAAGGAGGTCGTGTCGGGCGCCAAGAAGCTCTCCAAGACCGAGTCGGCCGCCTCGCGCGCCTCCGCCGGCACCTCGGTGGCCGCGGCTCCGGCCACGCGGACGACGGCGAAGAAGACCGCCACCAAGGCCGCCCCGGCCAAGGCCGCGGCGAAGAGGACGACGACGAAGGCCGCTGCGACGAAGGCTGCTCCGGCCAAGCGCGCCACGGCGACGAAGGCCGCCCCGGCCAAGGCGGCGGCGAAGAGGACGACGACGAAGGCCGCTGCGACGAAGGCTGCTCCGGCC